>NZ_AZUY01000072.1 GCF_000513935.1 Mesorhizobium sp. WSM3626
CGGCATCGGCCTGATCTCGGTCGCGGCCATCGCCTGGCTGGTGCCGTCCGACGTCACGGAACCGAGCGGCGGCGGCCTACGCGCCGAAGTCCGCGTGCTCGGCAAGCTGCAGGTCTGGCTGGCGATGCTGATCGCGGCGCTGACCTCAGCCAGCCTACTCGCCGTCTTCACCTACATCAAACCCTACCTCACCGAAGTATCGGGCCTGTCGACCGCGGCGGTCACCTGGGTGCTTTTGCTGTTCGGCGCCGGCATGACTATCGGCAACATCATCGGCGGCAGGCTGGCCGAGTGGAAACCGATGCCGACGGTGATCGCCACCTTGCTGTTGATGGCCCTGCTGTTGGTCGCCTTCATGCAGTTCGGCGCGATCGCCAGCGTTGCCGCCGGCATCGTTTTCCTGTGGGGCCTGCTCATCTTCGTCGTCGTGCCGCCGCTGCAGATCCGTGTCGTCGATGCGGCTTCCGAAGGACCGAACCTCGCCGCCACGCTGAACCAGGGCGCCTTCAACCTCGGCAATGCCGGCGGCGCGTGGATCGGCGGCGTGGCGCTCTCCTGGGGCGTTTCCTACGCCAATTTGCCGCTGGTCGGGGCAGTGCTCGCCCTGCTGGCGGCGAGCGTCGCCGTGCTGCTGCAGTCGCTTGATCGTCGGACTGTTCTGCAGACGCAGACGCGTAGGCACACCTCGGCATCAGAAGCCGAAGGGTCGGATCAGAAGGATAATAGAGATTCGTCGCTGCCGCCAAAAGAGAGCGACGAAATGACTACGATCCAAAAGGGGTGGGAGTACGAGGAAATAAGGAAGCAACCGACCGACTGCCGGCCCGGTCCGGCTCCCAAGCTTTCCTCGGAATTCTAGCAGCCAAAATCAGCGACTGGTATGAGATCATGAGACGATGTGTTTTCCTCCTTGGGCTTTGCGCTTGTGCTGTTGGCGCAGCTGTTTGGGTCGCTTCAGCGCCAAGCAGGCAATCGTCCAGTTTGGCACCGGCCGCTGTTGTAAAGCGGGGCTCGCTGGCGGACACCGTATCTGCAATCGGCATTCTGGAACCCTCATCGCTTGTTCAAATCGATACGCGCGTCTCGGCCCAATTGATGAAGTTTCACGTCAGCTTGCGGGACAGCGTTCACGCAGGTGATCTTATTGCGGAAATGGATTCTTTCGAGCAGCAGAACCGAATGCGCGTGGCGAGGGCTTTGCTTTCCCAGAAGCAGGCGGCCCAACGCTTGGCGCAGTTCGAGCTCGATCGGGCCGAGCGAGCCCTCGGGCGTCAGCGCCAACTCTCTGCGAGCCAAGTCGTTTCGAGCGCGGCTCTTCAGGATGCCGAAGTCGCCGCCGGGATTGCCAGCGCCAAGCTCGAGGAATCGACAGCAAAGGTCGAAGAAGCGGCTGCCGGGGTCGCAAAGGCCCAAAAGGATCTCGACTCTACACAGATCACAGCCCCGATAGACGGACGGGTGATCGCTCTCGAGCCCAAAGGGGAACAGCCGCAGACCTCGCGGGTGATTGCTGTCATCGGGCAGACCGATGTGATGAGGGCGCGAGTGCAAGTTTCCGAAGCAGATGTCGCGCGCGTCAAGGTGGGGCAGCCGGTGCATTTCACCACCGCCGGAGACAGAAAGACGAACCGAGCTAGCGTGGTGATGGAAGTAGAGCCAGCGCCATCAACTCTCCTGACGAGCCGGGCACCTCGTGGCAGCGGCTGCTCGGGGGAGCCGCAGGCTGTCTGTTACAATGTGGTTTTCGAGGCACCAAACACGGACGGGAAGCTTCTGCCGATGATGACCGCCGAGGTGACGATTACGGTGAGCGCGGTTGATAATGTGTTGCTTGCCCCGAGGGGTGCGCTCGTCGGCCCAGATCCGCAAGGTTTGTACTACGCGAAGGTCGAGAAAGGAGACGGCGCGACCGAGTCACGCCGCGTGCGTGTGGGTCTGGTGAACCAAACCCACGCAGAGATCGTTGCTGGCCTCGCGGAGGGCGAAAAGATTATTCTACAGAAGGACAGCGGCATCACCGACACGGACTGACCGACCATTGTCTTGCCAACGCTCGCGACCATCAACGCTTCCCAAAGGATTGCCTCGCCAAGGCCGAAAGGGTGCCGCTGGGATGTATCGTGCACATCTCGCTGGACTACGAAGGCCATGGACACCATACAGGCCCGGCCTGCAGAAGATCCGGGATGAAGCAGGCCGACATTTCGAGCTGGAGCATCATCCCGAAACCATTCAGATAAGGACATGCGGTTCAGGTGATTCATACGATGACATTCTACCAAGAGCGAGAAGCCTCCGCTCGGCTGCCGCCCTCTGACGTTAGCTCCCTGCTCGGGGTGAGCGAGTCTTCGGGGATGGAAGCGAGAGCGCTGTCCAGAACGCGCGTTCCGACGGCATTCTCGCCCCAGGCGTGGCAGGTACGTCACCCGCTCAATCGAAGGTAGCTTAGCGATGTCATACGCCGTCAAGGAGATCTTCTATACGCTGCAAGGTGAGGGACGTAATACGGGGCGGGCCGCCGTATTTTGTCGCTTCGCGGGATGTAACCTATGGTCTGGCCGGGAAGCCGACCGCGCTACGGCAATCTGCAGATTCTGCGATACCGATTTCGTTGGTACGAAGGGCTCTGCGGGCGGACGCTTTGCGACCGCACAGGGGCTTGCATCCGCCGTTGAACGGGCCTGGCGCGGGTCGGTGGGAAGGGAGGGCCTTGTCGTCCTTACCGGAGGGGAACCCCTTCTGCAGGTTGATGAAGAGCTGATCCAGGCACTGCACGCCGCAGGTTTTGAAATTGCTGTAGAGACCAACGGCACCATCCATCCGCCGGCTGGGATCGACTGGCTGTGTGTCAGTCCTAAGGCCGGTGCTCCACTCGCGGTTAGGGCCGGGGACGAACTTAAGCTTGTTTATCCTCAGCTGAATGCCGAGCCAGAGTGCTTCGAAGGCCTGGCATTCGACCACCTGCTGCTCCAACCGATGGATGGACCTGAACGCGACGCGAACACCGCGGCCGCGGTCGCCTATTGCCTTGCTAATCCACGCTGGCAGCTCACCCTTCAAACCCACAAGCTCTTGGGAATTCCATGAAAATCACGCAAGCTTTCACCTTTGAGGCAGCTCACCGCCTTCCCCGGGTACCCGAATCCCATCGCTGCCATCGAATGCATGGCCACTCATACCGGGTGGACCTCCGTCTCGCAGGCACAGTTGATCCGGACACGGGTTTTGTCGTGGATTTCTTCGACATCGAGGCTGCTTTCGCGCCGCTTTTGCAGCGCCTTGACCATCACTGCCTCAATGAGATCGAGGGTCTAACAAATCCGACCGCCGAAAATATCGCGATCTGGATCTGGGACCGATTAAAACCCGTCCTGCCGCAAATTGCGTCGGTAATAGTTTGGGAGACGCCGCAATGCTGGGCTGAATATGAAGGGTGAGACGATGCAACAAGATTCCGAGTCTGCGCTCGTTCTCTTCTCCGGCGGCCAGGATTCAACCACCTGTTTGGCCTGGGCGCTTGAGACATTCGCGCGCGTCGAGACGATCGGCTTTGATTACAGGCAGCGTCATCGGGTCGAATTAGACGTCCGCCGGCGCGTGCTCGAGCAATTGCGGAGGGACTTTGCGGGTTGGAGTGCTCGACTGGGCGAGGATCACCTCGTCGATATAGCGGTGCTCGCAAATTTGAGCGAAACGGCGCTCACCCACAGTGTCGAAATCGCGATGCAGGAGAATGGGCTCCCGAACACCTTCGTGCCTGGGCGCAACCTTCTCTTCTTGACGTTCGCGGCCGCCGTCGCTTATCGCCGAGGCGTAAGGCATTTGGTAGCTGGCGTCTGCGAGACGGATTACTCGGGCTACCCCGATTGCCGAGACGACACGATCAAAGCGATGCAAGTCGCTCTGAATCTTGGGATGGAGAAGCGCTTTGTCATCCATACTCCGTTGATGTGGATCGACAAGGCGCAGACCTGGGCGCTGGCGGAGCGGCTAGGAAACGAGACGCTGGTCAAGCTCATCCGTGAGGAAACCCACACCTGCTACAATGGCGACCGCGAGCACGCTCACGCCTGGGGCTTCGGATGCGGGGCCTGTCCAGCATGCGAACTGCGCGCCCAAGGTTGGGAACGCTTCCTCTCCTGCAGGTCGAACCCGAACGCGCGCCCACAAAGCAATTTGGCGTCGGCGCGCCTGCAGGTTTAGCTCGCATACACAGTACAGCATGAGCATGAAAGCACGCTGAGCAGCATTGTGCGAAGTGCAACGAAATGTTGGACACCCGACAGAGCGGTTTCGGCGGACCTCGTTGTAATTAAGGAGGGTTCTCCCTTGGCACGACTGATGCAGTGTCATCCGCAACACGTCGCCGACGACAGTGAGATCGCATCGAATGGCGCAATGACTCTCTCTCTTATCGTGATCCACAGTTCGAATCGATCCTAAGCATCGGAGCCAGGCTCTCGGCATCGCCGCGGGATCACACCCTTGCCCCGGGGGGCCGCAGCTTACGAAAGGCTATGCCGGAGCCTCGTAATAGAACTGGAGAGGCTATGACGGGACAGCGCGAACCATTCGTGGAAGAAACACAGGAGAGGCCGACAATACCGCGCCAGCGTTTGCAGCCCCCCTGGCCTGGTCACGAGAGTGAAGGATATTCACGCGAGTTCGTCACCGAGAGGATGCTACGGCAGTTCTTTTCTCCGTGGAATTCTTGTGTGTGGCGTCGGGGCGCGAATTGGGGATCGTCGCGGAGCCAAGCAGGCTCGCCACCTTGAACGTGCAATCCGACCTCGGGAGGACGACTTGTTCCGCCGGACCCATCGCCTGTGTGGGCAGAGATCGGAAAGCTCTCCTTGGCGCGACTTTCGGCGGACATTCCTTCCACCGCTTTGACGTGAGAGAATTCTTTACCCAGCCAGCATACGTCCACGTAGTTGCACTATAGGACAGACGGGACAGCTATGTTATTTGAAAATCTAAAGGTTCACCGCCTTGCGGTTCACGAGGTTTTTCGCCGCAACGACGACAGATCTATTCAGCCACCGGCGTATTCCAATAATCTGGAATCCCTGAGCGCTGAGGCTATGGGCGCCTTTCGACTTCGGATGACCGATGCATTGTCGGGTCAGACCCAAAGCCTGCAGATGCGGATTGTGAAGGTCGGTGCCGGCAGCTTCTTGGAATGTGCAGAAGGACTCATCGGTTCCGACGACGCAGCGTTCCTACTAGGCTCCAAGGAATTGGCCACCAAGCTTGCTGAGTCACAGCTGGCCCGGCGTATACCGGGCGGCATGGTCATTGTGTTCAACGGGACGGTGGGCGCAGTGTCGGTTCCGTTTATCGGCGTAATCAAGGCGGAAATCCAACAAGGCTTCCGGCGTTCTCTTGCGGGCGCAATTGCCATAATCGAGTTCCTGAACAATATCTTTCTCACACCTGCAACACGTCTTTATAAGATTGGCGTGATGGCGTTTGATGACACGACAAAACCGAAGCCCGAGGGCCGGCGCGCCTTCATTTTCGATAGCAACATCTCCGCCGGCAATCGAGAGGCCGCAGCAACGTATTTCTACGATGGCTTTCTTGGCTGCGCGTTGCCCAGCGACGGTCCCTACGAGACCATGCGGTTCTTCGATCTGACAAAGGAGTTCATTCGTGGCTCAGACCTGCAGCCCGAGAAGAAGCGTGATATGGTCGATAGCCTCTATGTGTTCGTTCGGGACGAACAAGATCCGACGTTCACCGCTGACCAGTTTGGCAGTAGATTTTTTCCGGCAGAACTCCAAGATCCATATGCCGATTTCATGACCAACAGGAAGTTCACGCCGAATGCAGTCGTGAGAGACACGTCGCAGATGGGCAGTCGACTTCGCAGGCGTCGGCTAAAGTTTGGCGGAGACATTGAGCTCTCCGCTTCACCCGAGGCACTGAAGACCAAGGTGCATATGGAGCCAATTCCAGCTGACGGGATCCTCGGCGATAGCAATAGCTGGACGCGGGTTATCATCCGTGAGCGCTTAACGGGCGAGCAATGACGGACCGCGAAACCAAGCTACTCGAGCGGTGGCGCGCCGAGCGCCCGATGTATGCTGCTTGGGGAAATTTTGTCTCTGCGACATTGACTGATGCCATCGCCGAGGAAATTAAACCAACGGCTGTCGAGCTTTTCCTCCGTATCCCGATCAGGCCACGGACAAAAGACGAGTCGTCGCTCTTGACCAAAGCTTTCAGGCGGGGAAAACCCTATGCGGATCCCTACAACGATATCGAAGACAAGGTCGGTTTGCGTGTCGTCGTCTTGGTCTCGTCCGACATCAAGGTTGTAGAGAGGGTAATCAAGAGATGCCCGAATTGGACAGCTGTCCTCGCGCGGGACTACGAAGAGGAGCGAAGGCAGCGGCCGTACGAATTCGACTATCAGTCAGTTCACTACATAGTTCGGTCAAAGGAGGAGTTGACATTTGATGATGTGATCGTCGAGGCCGGTAAACCCTGCGAGATTCAGGTCCGCACGTTACTCCAGCACGCCTACAGCGAATTAACGCACGACACGATATACAAGCCTAGCGTCCAAGCCTCGCCTGAAGTGAAGCGTTCGGCCGCTAAGAGCATGGCCCTGATGGAGGCCACGGACGACTACTTCATGAGGGTAAGGGAATGGTTGGATGCGGCACTGGCTCCAAGTCGCCTGGTATCAGCAGCTGTCGACCGCTTGTACCCCTCATTTACGGGGTTGGAGCCTCAGCCGTCGCCGCTGGATACGTTGCTGATTGATCACTTTGGCCAGTGGGCGAAGGAGGGCTTCGAGGAAAACCTAAAGCAGTTTCTTCATGACAAAGCCTTTCTGGCGGACCGTATTAGAGAACGCGCCCCAACAGACCTGTTATTCCGTCAGCCCGCTATACTTTTGGTCTATTGGGCCATCAAAGTTGCGCCTCGCGGTGCGCCTGAGAATGGCCCGCTTACTGACCAAGAGCTCGGCCCAATATACAGTGATCTCGGCTTGGCTCGGGCCGCAGCGAAGGGGTAGTCGCCTTTCGGCGGCGGCGCCGATGTAAGGCGCAGCCGAGACTTGGGCGCGTTACGTCAGGTGTCTGTAAGGCGATCGCAGTACGCCGCAACTGTGATTGTGGAAATTTCAGCGCCCACTGAGGGGATTGCCGAATTGGAAATTTTCGAAAGACTTGAAGCGTTGATCGATGCGCCCAAAGGTGAAACAGTCAACGATGCGCGGGCGATGCTGCATCAATTCGAGTCGGCAATGACGGCTGACGCAATCCACCAATTCTTGCTGGATCTGATGACCTTGGTCTTCGTCGCGGAGTCTGCCGATCACAATTTTCTCGCGTCAGTACGAAAACTGGCGAAAATTAGGCTTGCCGTGCTCAAGATGGTTTGCGGAGTCTCAGTCTGACCGTCCGCGCCTGAGCTTTTTTCGTGCGGTGGGAACAACTCCGAAACATCAGGGTCGTGACGCCGACCGCACGTCCCACCCCGCGGCCTTTCCCCGTAAGAACTGCCCGCCGGTCAAAGCCGACGGAGGCCTTGTTATTGCTTCATGCTTCCGTCGGCCAGTTCTCGAAAAACCAGGCACCAAAAGCGGTAGTCGGCGTTTCGACCAGCAAAATTCGCCTCTAGCGCGGACCAAGCTACCGCAGTCGCAGCGTCGCGCCCGTAAAGCTCGATCGCGGCACTTACGGCACGCTTAGGATCGGCCAATTCGGCCACCGTCAAAACATTCGAGGGGCGAGTATCTGCGGGCATCCGCACATTGTGCCATGTCGGTGCCGATGCGACAACAATGGTGTCGGCAGCTATGTGCTGCCGAGCGCTTTTGCCTCGCCTTCCAGCGTCTCCCTGTGGTTGCCGTGCTTCGCGACAGGTTGTGGACTTCTGGAACAGCGTCCATTACCACCGCTCGGCCGATCTGTAATGGCATGTGGAAGATGGCACGGTTTTCAACCCCTGCTCGAAGCAGGCGGAAGATGCCGTTATGTGGTCGGCTAAGCATGGGCTTTGCGTCGCTTCCAACAGTTGGCGGCGTCAGCCCCTCGCATCTGGTGGCACACCCCGGAGGATCCGGGGTTGCAGTGCGGGTCGAGCCCGAATGCGCAGGAACGCAATTTCGCTCAGGCAATCCTACCAGATTCACCGCGTCTCGAACTCACTCCTTCGCATCGTCCAAACAGCTCTCAGACGCATTGATCCCGTTGGGGCGAATGCGGTGGCCCGATCGTGTGGCCGACCATTGCCGAATTTCACCGGTGCCGAACCGACGATGGTCGAACGCCTATGGTTGCCCTTTAGCGCTACTGTGCATAGAAAGCATTCTGCTTGGGGGCGAAAAGAATTAGGATTATGAAGGGCGTGGGTTCTAAATTCGAAAAACTGAATCGGCTGCGCGAGTCTCTGCGCGATTCCAATCATGATTTCCGAGCGAGCACCCAGCTTTTCAGCAGCTTGGATGTCGCCAAGATTGATCGCGATATGGATCTCGCTGGTCGCGGGAAAGAGCGTGGCGAGGGCAACCAGCCCCCGAAGACCGCCAAGAATCTCGACGATCTCGAACATGCGATCATTGAACGGGTCGAGGACGAGAAAAAGGCTTCCTATCATACTCTAGAGGACAACCTGCAGCTTCTCGGCGGACGTCTCGCCGGCCTCGATTTCGAAGAACAGTTCGGTCTCATCCGTCAGGCGAACGCGGCCAGCGTATCAGACTTCAAAGCTTCGGTTACGGTCGGGCTGGATGAACTCCATGGATTAAGAAGGGCTCTCGACGACGCTGAGAAAGAGCACGCCTGGTTCAAAGAGAAGCACGGATTGGTTCGCGCGGCGCGCGTCCAGCACGGCGCGGCTCATCTTTTGCGGCTCTCGCTGCTGCTGCTCCTTTTTCTTGTCGAAACAGGGATGAACGGGAGTTTCCTTGCCAAAGGGAATGAGCAGGGGTTCTTTGGCGGCATCCTGGAGGCAGCAGCATTCTCGTTCATCAACATCGGCGCCGCATTGCTTCTCGCGGTTTTCTGCGCCCGCCTGGTCACCCACCGGTCGGTCTTTGGGAAGCTGGTCGGGATTTTCTCGATCGTTGTCTATGTCGCTCTGGCCGTGACCATAAATCTGGCGCTGGCGCACTATCGCGAGGTGAGTGGCTCGCTCGCGGATGGCGCCGGCACAGAGGTCATCCGAAACATGCTTGCCAATCCGGCGGGCCTTATGGACGTGAAGTCGTGGCTGCTGTTTGCGATTGGCCTCATGTTTTCGATTTTCGCATTTATTGACGGCTGGTTCGTACTTGACCCGTATCCGGGTTACGCTGGCGTCGAAAATCGGCTGGTCCGTAAGCGGCAGGATTATATCGACCGGAAGAGGGAGTTGATTGAAGAACTGCAAGATGTTCGCGACGACCACAATGAAAAGGTTGAGGACATCGTCAAGGAACTCGGCAGCCGTCGCAGGGAGCATCGTGCGATCGTCGATCATCGGTCCAGACTTCTGGCGCTTTTTGCACAGCATCAGGACCAGTTGGAGCGAGCCTGCAACCAGCTTCTGTCGAAATACAGGGAAGCGAACATACAGGCGAGGAAAGAGCCTGCCCCCAAACATTTCGGGGCGCCTTACAAGCTCGATCGCATCAAACCTCAAATTTCCGGTGACGGGGAGTGGAGCGAGGGGGACGTTGGCGCATCCATCCGCGAGGCGCAAGAAGAGCTCAATAGTCAAGTCCGCCTTATCGGCCAGGAGTGCGAGCGGGGGATTGAGAAGTACCGCGAGCTCGACAAACTTCATCCGGATAGCGTGAATGGCTAGGCGAGCTCGCAGGCGCAAGAACGGCCATGCGGGCACGACCGTCGCGGCTGTCGCCCTTGGGCTGCTTTCCGTTGCGATGCTGGCCGGCTTTGGCTGGATGTGGTCACGATCTGGCAAGGGTCAGATCGACGCCAGCACGAATTGTCCGTTGGACGGGCCAACCAGTCTCACGGCTGTTCTCGTCGATGCCACGGATCCGATTTCGACAACGACGATGGCCGATCTGAAGAACGAGTTCCGCAAGACAATCGGGCGGGTTGAGCCAGGCGGATATGTGAGAATTTACACGCTGAACTCTGAGCCGGGCGACCTGACCGTGATGTTCGATGGGTGCAATCCTGGCGATGGGTCGACGGTGGATAGTTGGACCAACAACCCTGTGCGTCGTCAAAAGAAGTGGGAAGGCGCCTTTGGCGATCCTTTGAACAAGCTTCCTGATCAAATTCGGAATGCTGCCTCCGCCAGCCAGTCTCCGATCATGGCCGGCATTCAGCAGATCAAATTGTCGTTCTTCGACAGCAGCTTGGCGAAACAGGGTCGCGCAAAGCGATTGGTGGTCGCCTCGGACATGATCGAACATACGCCGCTTTATTCGCAGTACCGATCCGGGCTCGACTACCAGAAATACGTCAATAGCGCTGCCGATCGGACTTACGGCACCTCCCTTGATGGAGTGGACGTCACAATTCTCTACATCGACCGGGCAAAGAAGCCGTTTCAGTCGCTCGACCATGCCGAGTTCTGGACGCAATGGGTCCAAAGCCACCACGGCGAGTTCCAAAAGCTGGTTGGCTTGGAGGGGTTAAATTGATGTCGAGAAAGCACGACAATTCCCTATTGGGGCATCGAGGCTTCCCGCTTGTTGTCTTCGCGGCTTTGACGCTCGGAGGCTGCGTTTTCATCGCCATTGCGAAGCTCTCAGGTGTAAACCCGATCGCGGCCGCGGGTGCACCTGTATGCCTGATGCTCTTTTATCTCGGCGTTTCGATCTTCACTGGAAAGCTGCGCCTTCACGATGAGCAGACCGGCGACAATCTTTACTATATGGGCTTTCTGTTCACGCTCACGAGCCTTGGCGTGTCGTTGTTCCAGTTCGGGTCGGAAGGCTCCACTGATGCAATCGTTCGCAACTTCGGTATCGCTATTACGTCGACCATCACCGGCATCGCGCTCAGAATTTTCTACAATCAGATGCGCCGGGATCCGGCCGACATCGAGCGGACGGCCAGGCACGAACTCGCCGATATGACTCGGCGAGTAAGAGCCGAGATGGAGAGCGTCACCAGGGAGTTTGCTGACTTTCGCCGCGTCAGCCATCAAATGCTCGAAGAGGGCTTCGCAGAGATTGCCGTGCAAGCAGAGCGGAACGGCGAGCACATAAGATCCGCATTGGACAAGATCGCCATGGAATCGATCAAGCCGGTCCAGGAGGCATCTGGCAAGCTCAGTGATGCGCTTAAAGACAATTTCGGGCAGGTCGAAAGTCAGTTCTCTTCGATTGCGCAGCGGGTCGAAGCTGCTGCTGATTTGCTCGACAAAGCCAACAGCTCGATGTCTTCGTCGGTCGGTAAGCTCGGCGAACAAGCTGACACGGTGGCCACGAAGCTGGAAAGAGTTGTCGTGCCTGACGAGGTGCTAAAGAACGATCTGGCGCCCATGGTAAAGCTCCTGGGCAGCGCTGTCGCCCAGTATGCGGTCAAGACCGAGACGGCCTCGCAGGAGCAACAAGCTCGTATGGCCGGTCTCGCTGACGCAGTGGCGAAGGTGGCGAGTGGTGTAGAGCGGGCGGCAGCCGCGGCAGAGAGGACAGCGGAGAATGTTCAAGCGCAGCAGCGCCTAACCGAAGCGCTTGCGGCAGTGATGCAAAAGCAGAGTAAGGATACGAGCGAACTCGTTGCAATAATTGCAGAAAAGAGTCTGCAGGCGGCTCGCGCCAGCCATGCTGCCAACGACGCCATAGCAATCGATCCAGCACGCGCAGGGACACCTGCCGCCAGTGTTGGTGAAGAGGCAATAGTCACCATCTCCGAAGGTGCGCAAAGCGATTCCTTCCAATCCTTAGGCGGCGCGCCAGAGAAGGCTGAACCGCCGCGAAAAAGCGGCTGGTGGGGCCGGTGAGCGAGGTCGGCGGAACGGCGGTCGCTTTTGAGCGTAAGGGCTACGGCCGCGGCCTGATCCTGGGGCTGACGATGGCCGAGACGATGCTGCTTTTGGTGTTCTGCCTGCTGCTTGCAGCCGGCGCAATTATCGCCAAGAAGCAGAAAGAGGCTGCAGAGGCACAGAAGATTGCCCAGTCCCTCAAGCAGGAATCGCGTAAGCTCGACGAGGAAAACAAGCGGCTCCTTGCTCAGCTGAATGAAATGGTCAAACCCGCGACAGGGCGCAACGTGCCCGACCAGCAATGGCGTGAGCTGGTCCTGGCCAAAGAGAACATTGAAAGCATCAAAAAGGCAGGGCTTTCGGTTCAAGAAGCGGTGAAACTGGCCCCGGTCACGAGGGTCCTTTCCGACAACGATGTCGACGCTGATCAAGCCAAAACGATGATCGAGCGCACGAAGGTGCTGAACGAGTTTGGCTACGTTGGTACGGCCAAGACCTCGAAGGACCTTTCAGACGCCTTGAAGAAGGCAGACGCGCCTGCGATGGCCGCCAAGCCGCACGATTGGCCGCCGATCATCAGTCTCAGCGAACTCGACGGCTATAATTTCGATACCGGAAGTGCGGAGCTTTCCGATAGCTTCAGGCTGCGGTTGCGCGACCTGTCGAAGACGATTGCGGGCATTGCAACATCATACGGCGTCGACGTCATCGAGGTGATTGGACATACGGACGAGCAGGCCATGTCCGGTCAGTTATCGAACATGGATAAAGGTCTCCAACCGGTCCTGGCCCGCAAGGTAGAAGTCGGTACGCTTCATCCGGCCGACAACGCCGGCCTTGGGCTGGCACGTGCAATCTCGGTCACGAGCATCCTTCGCGATATGCCCGAGCTGAAACGGTTCACCATCCTGCCGATGTCGGGTGGCCAGCTGATATTGCCTGGCGACCATCTGACCGACGGAGCGCAGGCCGGCGACGTGAAGGCGAGACGACGAATTGAAATCAGGGTGAGGCAGCGCTCCCGCGAAACCGACCTCGCGCCGGCTGGGGGATCGAAGTCGTGAGTGGGAAAGAATGCTAGTGGCTTAGCATTTGGGTTGGGGGCTCTGGGAATGGGGTTTTACGTTCGAAAATCGATCGGTGCAGGTCCGTTCCGCTTCAACTTTTCGTCAGGCGGGGTCGGCGTCTCGGTTGGTGTAAAAGGTCTTCGGATCGGAACGGGGCCGCGCGGCCACTATATCCACGCAGGCCTAGGCGGTCTCTACTATCGCGGCACGCTCGGAAAAGCCGGCGCGAAAAAGAGTGTCCAACAGCCAACCCGTCACACGTCGCAAGCTCAACCGCAACCGTCGGCCCCACAATACATCACTGATGACGTCGTGATGAGAGAGATCGAGTCCGGCGACGTTATGGACATGCGGGATGAGACGTTTGCAAATGTGCTCGATGAAATCAACGCCAGGCAATCGCAGAAGCGGCTCTCCGTGGCGCTAGCAGTTCTATTCGGAATAGCCGGGTTCCTTGTTGGGAAAGCGCTCGGAGGTTCCGGGCCTGTGCTGGGGACCGCTGCTTTTCTGCCGGGCATGCTCATTGGCAAATGGTTTGATGGCTACCTCAGGGTAATCGTGCTCTATTATGATCTGGAGCAAGACGCCGAAGCTGCCTATGGCGGGCTGGTTGCCGCCTTCGAAACGCTCACTCGATGCGCAGGAAGGTGGCATGTCGCTGCCGGCGGCAAGAT
The DNA here is from genome assembly GCF_000513935.1 of Mesorhizobium sp. WSM3626. Classification (GTDB taxonomy): domain Bacteria; phylum Pseudomonadota; class Alphaproteobacteria; order Rhizobiales; family Rhizobiaceae; genus Mesorhizobium; species Mesorhizobium salmacidum. The sequence goes on from NZ_AZUY01000072.1 coordinate 13,649, forward strand.
CCAGGATCTGACAACTTGGAAGCGCAATGCCGGGGCCAGCATGCTGGTCGACAAAAAGCCCACAACACTTGCAAACACCTTACCGCACGTCGTTCGCAGCAACGTTACACCGCCTTCGATGCACGTAGGACGGCAGGTTCTCTATTTCATGCCAGATCTCGTCCTCGTGAAGGACGGCAACCGCTTCGGCGCGGTTGGATACGCCGATCTCCATACACAGTTTGCTCCGAGCAATTTCATCGAGACGGGGAGAGTTCCGTCCGACGCTGAAGTGGTTGCACATACTTGGGCCCACCCTAACAAAAGCGGTGGGCCGGACAGGCGATTCAAAAACAATCGGCAGATTCCCGTCTGCCGCTACGAAGCCTTGCGCCTCTCCAGTGCGACTGGACTGAACGAACTCTTGGAATTCTCCAGGACGGGCGTGAGTCAGCCTTTTTGCCAGGCTCTAATGGCACTCGCGGCCTTGCATCTAGGCTCTAGCCGCAAGGCCACAAAGATGGACGCACGTGGACCCTCACCCCGGGGCTGACACGAATACCCGCCCTGTGCGACCTGTAAACGGCTCGAGAAGATAGGAGGTTATCTTACAGAGCCACATTGTCGGCATGTGCCGCGCGCCATCCCCAGAGGCATGGTCTTGAGCAGATAAAGGTAAGATGTCAGGCTCATTTTGAAACGCAACGAAGGTCTCGTCATAGGTATCGTAACAACGCTCGGCGTCTCCGGCTTTCGCTGCCGACGATTTCTGAAAGCGCGTTCAGGATTCCGCAAACGCGTCGAAAAAGGGGGCGTCTACACGGCCATCGGGTATTCCGCCAGCAACGTCACCGTGAGCCAGGCCGAAGGCAGCCCGATCATTCTCCACACCTCGGCCAGCCCGGTTGATGCCGTGCGATCCTCTATAACCACAATCATCCCGATCACACCGGGGCGATTTGACGGTTGCGATGCGTTCGGTACCGCTCTGCCCTACGATCAATTCATCAACGCCGGCACGCAGTTGAAATATGGCGGCCAGGCACGACGAACTCAGCATTGAGCGCAATAAGCTTGTCCAGGCTGGTGATCCATTTATCCACCGGACGCAGGCAATGACGAGCTGGAAATCTACAGCCATAAGCTTCTGGTCACAGCCAGGCCGGACACAGGTCGCGGACGTTCACGTGCCAGACAGTGTGGTTGCGGAGGTCACGGACCGCGGTCACCCAAGGCCATTTTGGAGACTCCGGTCTGCCCCTGCTCAAAGCATCGCCATGCCGCCATTCACGTGAATTGTCTGACCGGTGACGTAGGCAGCTCCATTGGAAGCGAGGTAGGCGACTGCGGAAGCGACTTCGTCGCTGGTGCCCATGCGCTTCGTGGGGATCGCCGCCATGATCGCTTCTTTCTGCTTGTCGTTGAGCTTGTCGGTCATCGCCGATTCGATGAAGCCCGGGGCGACGCAGTTGACCGTGATGCTTCGGGCGGCGATCTCCTGCGCCAGCGACTTGGAAAACCCGATCATGCCAGCCTTGGAGGCTGAGTAATTGGTCTGGCCGGCATTGCCGGTGACGCCGGAGACCGAAGTGATGTTGATGATGCGGCCGTGCCGGCGCCGCATCATCGGATGGGTGAGTTCGCGGGTCAGCCGGAACACGGCTGTCAGGTTGACCTCGAGCACGCTGTCCCAGTCGGCGTCGGACATGCGCACGAACAGCCCGTCCTTCGTGATGCCGGCATTGTTGACCAGAATGTCGACGCCCTCGAGATCTGCCTCCGCCTTCTGGCCGAGCGCCTTGACTTCATCGCGGTTCGACAGATTGGCCGGAAACAGCTTGACCCGGTCGCCGAGCTCACCCGCCAGCGTTTCCAGTTTCTCGATGCGCGTGCCATGGAGTCCGACGATCGCGCCCTGAGCATGCAGCACCCTGGCGATCGCCTCACCGATGCCTCCCGTTGCGCCGGTGACGAGCGCCTTGCGGCCATTCAATTCGAACATTTCTTATCCTCTTCTCAATCGTGCAGGCCGGTGATGAATTGTGCAATTTACAGGCCTTTGCTGCGGTCGGTCTCGGCCACGGGATGCGCGGCGCCGCTCGACAACGTGATCACCTCATCTGAGGCTTCGTGCTGGGGGTTACGCCAAATACTGCATGCAACATTCAGCCGGACCGACGGAGTGACGATACGGGTCGGTGACCTTTGCGGGAGGCATCTCGCTGGGCTTCTACACCTGTTTGAATGCTAAAACTGCGTTCAGTCCGCCCATGGCGAAGGCGTTGCTCATGGCCACGCGCACCTTGCGCTCGCGCGCAACATTGGGCGTGACGTCGAGATCGCAATTGGGGTCTGGCTGGCGATAATTGGCGGTCGGCGGCACAACACCGTCTTTGATCGCCATCACACAGGCGATCATTTCAAGCGCACTCGCTGCACCGAGGCAATGCCCGTGGGTGGACTTGGTGGAAGAGACGGACATCGAATTGGCATGATTACCGAAGACGCGCCTGATCGCCGCTGTTTCGATTTCATCGTTGGCCTTCGTGCCGGTGCCATGCGCGTTTAAGTACTGCACATCCTCGGCATTCAACCCGGCATCCGCAAGGCAGGCGCGCATCGCCGCTTCCGGCCCCTCGACAGTCGGCGCAGCGATGTGGAAGGCATCGGCGGAAAGCCCGATGCCAGCGATCTCGGCAAGGATCGTGGCGCCGCGTGCCTTGGCATGCTCATAGCTTTCCAGCACGGCCATACCCGCACCCTCGCCCAGCACCAAGCCCCTCCTGTCGGCGGAGAAGGGCCGGCAAGTATCCGGAGCGAGTACGCGCATCGCCTCCCACGATTTCATCACAATAAACACAAATGGCGCGTCGCTGCCTCCGGCAAGCATCACGTCGGCCCGGCCGTACCTGATCTGGTCGACGGCCGAGGCGATCGCATGGTTGGCCGAGGCACAGGCGGACGTGGCGCCGAAGACCGGCCCGCGCAGGCCGAGGCTCATGCTGACGTGGCAGGCAGCTGCGCTCGGCATCGCCTTTACTCCAGTCATGAGATCAATGCGGGTCGCGCCGCCTAAAAGCAGGGCGCGATATGCTTTTTCGGCCGCGTCCCAGCCGCCGAAGCCGACGCCGACCGTCGCGCCGAAGCGATGGGCGTTTCCTTCATCGCAGGAAAGTCCGGCCTCTCGCATCGCTTCGTGCGCCGCAAGAACAGAAAGAAGGCTGAAGCGGGCCATGGAGACGAGCTGCCTGCGGTCAAGGTCGTGCTCAGGCAGCGCCTTGATCTCGGCGCCGATCATGCCCTTCAGCTCATGAAGGTCTGCATTGACAATCGGGCCGATGGCGGAGAGGCCTTCGCGCATCCCTGTCCAAATGGAGGCGACGTCGGTGCCCAGTCCGCACAACCCGCCTATTCCGGTGATGACGACGCGCCTGTCCATTCAAGCCACCTTAGCAAGCAAGCCGCGCATGGCTTCAACCATGCCGCCGACATTCTGAACACCCGTCCACGCCTCGGCCGTGTTCATTTCGATTTTGATGCCGTAGGCTTGCTCCAAATCCCAGAGCACGTCAGCTAATCCCAGTGAATCGATGCCAAGCTCGGTCATTTCCGTCTCAGCCGTTATTTCGCCGACGATGGAAGCAGTCGTTTCCTCGCCGCTCTCCGCTTCGACCCGTTTCTTGATTATGGCAATGATTTCCGTTGTAAGTTGATCAGCCATTGTGTTCCTTTCCCATTTCAGCTTATTTTGACGTGGATGCGGCTCGTCCTGAGACCGGCGGCGTGGCAAAAATAGCCATTAAGCTTGCCAGCCGACGAAGCCCAATGCTCATTAGAGCCGGATGAGTTCCGGCGTTCTGCGGCAGGCGTGCCGATGACGAAGAGGGTCGCCGGCAAGAATGAATTGCTCGTGAAAGGTCAGCGTCAGTACCTCTTGGTATGTAGCCCGCATCATAACTCCGGACCGTTTCGGTCGATCAGGCTACCGGACGGCCACTCGTCCATCGAGCGTCCAATTGGCGAGACCAAGAGGAGCACGTCTTCAAGGCGCGTGGGCGGCAGGTCGGGATGCACATCTGGGAGCGTCGACCGTACGCGAACGCCCGAAATAACGGTCGCCAGACCGCCTCGACAGAACCTCTCAACATGGTTGCGCATCGCGTGCCGAACCGTGCCGAAAGCGAATGGAACCCGAAGCTGCTGCAGCACTGGAAACACAACGCCCAGTGAAAAGCTTATTCCGAGTCCTTCAAGATCCGGACGGATCCCATACAATCCCAGTTCGGCCACCAATAGATCGACCTCGCCAACTTTGATGAACCGGCGCAGTATGCCAATGTGAGCCGCTAAGCCGTGCGCATCGTAGCCGATTGCGCGGAATTCCGGCCTCGCACCGCCCCAACTGCGGCCGCCTTGGAATGGCTTTGCGTGGAAGGCCCCAGTCCGTCCATAGTTCGTTCGGAAGAAGTCGGACAGTTCGGCATGGTCGGCCAGTTGCAATTCATTTTCCCAGCACAACCGCCACCGCACGTCAGAACGCATGGAAGACCTCGTCTTTATTGCTGTTTCTTGAGGTAAGCACCTGTGCAGGAAAGAGCCTGTTGCCGCGAGCCGACGACGTGGCTTGCGCGGACCGAAGAACCCAGCCACAATGGGCACGCGGCTTGGGAGGTTCGGCGAACACCAGAAGGCGTGCACCAGAAAATGCTACGCGGGCCAAAAATGCTCCTAGGAGCTAACGCAAACATCGACAACTTCCTTTAAGGGGCTTTCTTGAATTGTCCCTATGCGGCGTTCTGCAAAACCGATCAAATCGTTTGTTTCGATTTGAGGCATCCACATAATGGATAGCTAAAATGCGGTTCAAAGGCTTGCCTCATATCCGAACGGATCAGGTTTTTGACGCCCGCGTTCGCGCTGCCGCGAAACAGAATGCCATGGCCCGCCTGTTCATGACGGCTCCCGGCGTCGGCGCCGTCATCGCGCTGTCGGTTGCCTCGACTTATGACGATGCCTCCCGCTTCCGTCGATCCTCCAAGGCCGGCGCCCAGGCGCTATGAATCCGGAGGGTCAATCGAATCCGGCGTCTCTCCCAGCGCGGTGACTAGCTCACGCGAACCCACCTATATGAAGTCGCCAATGTGATCCTCACGCGACAGGTTAGCTTCTCTTCTCTGAAGGCCTGGGCCCGCGGATCGCCAAGGGCGCCGGCTTCAAGAAGGCAAAGGTTGCGGTGGCGCACAAGCTCGCCGTCATCCTCCAAGACGAGGGAGCCGTTCCGCTATGCGGCTGCTGCAGCCAAGACGAGCTTCGCCGCCTGAACGTCGTCGGGAATTCCAATCATGGCCCATTCTCACCGCGGGCGGGCGCGAGAGCCATTAGACTCGATACGGACCAATTCGGTCGCCCGGCAAGGATGACGACTTCGTCATCCCGCGATGAAAGGGGAAAATGGCCATCGTCGTCCTTCCAACCAACATGGCCGGTTAGGTACCAGCGTCCATCTCGGCGAATTTTTCTGCGCTTTCTCAGGAGCGTCGAGGTATCCCGTGAACCATGCCAGGGGGCTTTGAGAGAACCTCAACAGGAACCCTGCCAAGGTTTCCGTCCCCCGCCCGTGCCCCACCGGCATGGCCATACCCATGGACATCTAACCTGAATGCAAGATATGGCAGCTCCTTCTTGCCTTCGCGCTCCAATGCGATGTCCATCGACTGCAAGACGCACTCTCGCTGACCGCCCGAAGTTGCGATATCAGCTTCCGAAGGATTCAAAACTTGAACTTGAAGCCGACCGATGTGGTGACGGCGTGGAAGTCCATGCCAGCTGCGCCCTTGTGGAGCCGAGCGCCTTTGGCACCGGACACCGTCACGTCGCCTCTCTCTCGGAGGTAGCTGTCCATGTCGGCCGCGAGAAAGATGCTGACGCTCTCAGTCACTTGATAATTGGCCTTGGCGCCGAGCGAGATGAAGTCGATCGAGCTGAAGCGATCTTCGAATAGAAGTCCCCTCAACCAATGGTAGTCGTCAGCCTCGGGATTGACCATCCGGCCGCCACGAAGCAACCCCGACAAGGTCCAGTCACCGAGCTTCGTCGTTATCTCCGCGCCAAGGAATACGCCCGGAAAACGCTGCTCGTAGGTGATGCCGGGTTCGCCGGGCGGGAACGACCTGTGCCGGTTACGGAAGCCATCATAGCTGTAGACTCCCAAACCTCCGTAAGCAGTCCACTTGATGTTGGTGTATTTAAAGCCGCCATGCAGATTGAGGGTCGTGGCATTGCCGATCGGGAAGTCGTGGCCGACTGCGATGTCGATATTGATGTAGCGGTTGAGCCTGGTGTCGGGATGCACCGACAGATCCCACCAACGGTCCCAATTAAAGTTCACGTTGTCCGGAGGCTTCTTAAACTTCAAATCAACCCAATCGTAATCCTCCATGTAGCTGTTGCCCGACAAAGCAGTCATAGCGCTAGCCGAGATCGTCCAACGGTTATCCATCTCAGCCTTGAAGCCGGTGGTCAGAACCGGCGCCTGCGTTTCCCAGATCAGTTGGCTGATATGATGGCCTGCCTCGTCCAAGATGAGCTCGTTGGCTTTGAGCCAAGTATACCCGACACCACCGAGAAATATGAGGCCGTCGTCAGGCGCAGCGTAAATTGTCTGATCAGCAGCCATGGCACTTGTCGAGGACGTGCAGAAAGCAACAAGACCGATCAAGATTGCGCGGCTGTTTTCTGCGAGCTGTGCAGTGCATGTGCGATAGAAGCGGCGGCCAACTGCGACGAGCAGGGACCGGGAAGCGGTGTAAGAGATCGTAAAGGCAAGCACGGCTTTTTGCGTTATCCGTATTTTCTCGTTGGCATCGCAGTTGTGGGGTGTCACTGGGCTTCCTCGTTGCTAAAATGAATCCGATTGGACGCTGTGAGCAGAGCCGTGCCCCTCGCGACAAGGTCACAAAAGCTTGCTTCCGTTGCCACAGGGGAATGCAGCGATCGGCATCCTGCTCGGGGCAACGCTATGCTTCAGTGCGCCTGACCTGTTGATGCTCTCCCTTCCCGCAGGCCCCACCCATCATAGATCGTGCCAACTAAGCTCCCTTTGAAAACAAAGGGATGACCGTCAGAGGCGGTGTCTGACAGCCGACATTGTCGGATATCGGACAGGGGCATCAAGGAGGCGGTCTCCCGCGGCCAGAGGTCCCCTTTGGGACACCGCTGGCATGAGACCTTAGCTGCCTTCCCGACTTTTGACGAAGTCGACGCGTGGTCGAGCTTTCCCGCAACCTCCGCTCCGGAGAAGGCGCGCACATCCCGGATTTCCTAGTCAGGCGCGAACGCCGGCGCGCGTTTGTCGACGCGGGATCTGGGGTCGGGACACCCTCGGCTCGAAAACGCCGCCAGCGAGCGCGGTTGCGAATACGAGGCAGCGTGTGGCATCTCGACAGCGATCTCCTGCCGGAGTGAGCGGCCTTCGAACTCAGGATAGCGATGGTCGCCGACGCTGGCGGATCACACCGCGGTACGGCAACATTGAGGGAGGATTTCTGTTGCGATAGCACGCCAATCAGCGCGCTGATGACCGTGACCGAAGCGAAAGGAGAGGTGGCAGGTCGGCGGGCTGGGGCTGGGCCGCAAGCATTCACCAAGGATTCAGGGATTCTCGATTCGCCGGGTTGGCTGGTCTCGCACGAGGGAGGCGAGCATCCCGGGTTACGCACGCAGTCGACACTAAGTAACCTGTGCCCTTCCCGAGAGATGGGTGACAGTTCATTCCGGATAGATGGGTTACACTTTCGGCCCTTTGCAAGGAGAGCAAGGTGCCTTGGAAGGAGTGTAACGTCATGGATGAGCGGCTGAAGTTCATCGCCCGTCTGCTGGACGGCGAGAAGATGGCCGTGCTTTGCCGAGAGTTCGATATCTCGCGCAAGACCGGCTACAAGATCCTCACGCGCTACAACGACTGCGGCCTGGAGGGGCTGACGGATCGGTCGCGTCGGCCTTACCGCCACGCCAATCAGCTTCCGTTTCAACTCGAGCTGATTGTGCGCCTCAAGCAGGACAAGCCGACATGGGGTGCGCCGAAGATACGCGAGCGGTTGGCCCGGCTNTANCCGGATGTGCACAGGCCTGCGATCTCGACGGTGCATGCGGTTCTCGACCGGCATGGCATGGTCGAGCGCCGCAAGCGAAGGCGCAACAGGGCGACGGGGACACCGCTTTCAAACGGCTATCGGCCCAATGATCTTTGGTGTGCCGACTACAAGGGCGAGTTCATGCTCGCCGATCGGCGCTATTGCTATCCGCTGACGATCAC
>NZ_AZUY01000073.1 GCF_000513935.1 Mesorhizobium sp. WSM3626
GCCAAGCCGCTCGCGTGGGTAGCCAGGATCCAACGGCACATAGGCGCCGCCNGCCTTCAGCACGCCGAGCAGCCCGATCANCATTGCGGGCGACCGCTCGACGCACAGCCCGACCCGGTCGTCGGGCTTGACGCCAAGCCCGATCAAACGATGCGCNAGNCGATTGGCCTCAGCGTTCAACGCGCCATAGCTGAGCTCCAGATCGCCCTGGATCAGCGCGATCGCATCGGGATTCAGACGGACCTGTTCTTCGAACAGTTCATGGATGCCGCGATCCGACGGGTGGGCCGCTTCCGTCCGGTTCCACGTCTCGAGAACAAGCTCGCGCTCGGACGCCGACAGCAGATTGAGCCGCCGGACCGAAACCTCACGCGAGGCGGGATTTAACGCCTCCCACGCCAGCGTAGCCAAGTGCCCAGTCATCCGTTCGACTTGCCCGGAGGCTACCCTTGCCAGATCGTGAATCAACCGCACCGCGCCATCCAGCGCCCGGATCTGCAACGTCACCGCCCCGCCGAGCGCTCCGCTATCGACATTCTCCGGCCAACGCCCGTTACCCTCAATCACGCCTACCGCTATGTCCCAGGGGAAGGGTCGCCGCAATTCCTCGATCCGCAGCAATTTCGGCGCCCGTATCAGCAAGTCCTGCGTGTAGCTTCCGGCGGCCGTCGCTCGCACACAGGCTTCGACTATGCTGGGTTTCACCTCAGCAAAGGTGCGATCGAGATCGATCTCCACATCGAGCGGCACGACTGGCGCCAACAATCCCGCCAGCAGTTGCGAGCGCAGCGCCTCCGCCCCCCACCCGAACTGTATCTTCGTCTCCCCGGTGATCCGCGCCAAGTATAACGCCCACACCGCCAGGAGATGCTCAACGCGCTGGTTTGGACCAAGCCCCGCCAGCGCCTCAATCTTTCGCCACGGAGTGACCCGCCACCGGGGCTCGCTGGGTGCAAGCCCAGCGAACGGCAGCGGAAGCGGGCGGTATTGCTCCAACTGGTGGAGCCAAAGCTCTTCATGCTCCGCGGCCGCCTCATAGGCCGCCTCGATAAACCGCGCATCCTGCTCCGAGAGCACCGGCAACACATCCTTCGCGGATAGCCGTAGCTCCCGGGCCAGCTCGGCGGCGACCACCGGCTCGCCGGTTGGTCGCGACAACTCAGCGACAACCACATCAGTGCTACCAGTCGCCACGCACCAATAGTCCGCACCAATCTCCAGCAACGTTCCCGCTGCCATTCCCGACCGTGCAGGCAGCACCTCCAGCCGCCCCACTCGCACCACCCGATCGGGAAGCCGAACCGTGGCCACCCCCGGTGGGTTGGCGCGATGTGGGTCAAACTCCAGTGACGACACCAGCGCTGACAAATCCGCCGCTGGCCGATCCCACCGCAGACAGCCGTCTGCCTTCGGGATGTGGCGGCGGTCGGGCCTGGACGGCTGCTTTTGTGCGTCGGGTGCCGGTGTTGCGTCTTCCAGACCCTCTAAAGGTTCGGCCAGACCCTCTAAAAGTTCGGCGCTTTCCTCAACCGCGGCTTGGTAGGATTTCAAATTCAGGCCCCCGCAGTTTGGCAAACTCGTGCTCAGGTACGCGCTATCGCATCTGCCGCAACCGGAACCGGCTGCTGCACCATCATTTCGTCGATGCCGGCTAACTAATTCGTCGCTGCCGGCAAATAACACAGGAGCGCGAATTCATGCCGACGCAGCCCGCGGTACTGTCCGAACCGGCGTGGTAAGGTCTCAATGGTGGATTTTCCTCCCTCCACCCATGATCGATGTATCGATCTACAAGCAGTATCTCAAGAACGAAGCCAATGAATCCTCCACTTATGTACTTCTTTCTGAAATCGCGTCTATACTTAGTCGTACCAAACACAGCCGCGCCATACAACCAAAACTTTACTTTAGATAATTCGAATATACCTTCTGTGAATTCTTCATTAAAAACAGCGGGATAGGACAGACCTTCACTGCGATTGAGGCGCCTGGGCCTTCCGACGCGTAACTTTGTCCGATGCAATCACGGAAACGTGAACCAAGGCGCATTACGCCTCTAACAAGCTCTTTTCACATCAATTGCCGCAAGGCAGCTTGCCTGCCAGGAGACCTACGGGTTGACTACCAATGTTTCGGCTAAGGATGGCGTGCCGAGCCCAGCGCGGCCGCAAAACTCGCGAATGGCAGCCTGAACTGTGTGGCGGCTCCGGCCTGCAGCGGCGGTGAGTTTGGAGGTTTGGGCTTGCTCGACTAGGTCCGGCAGAGCAGGTTCTGTTCCGAATAGCCGCAACCGCTTCGCACGCGTCGTGAATCTTCACCATTGCCGCCTCCGCGATCGCACCAGGAAAACCTCTCGATCCGGGTATTGGCGCTTAACCTAGTCGTCCGGAGCAACCGTTCTTGAGCGCCTACTGTCCAGCCTGTCGCTGGTTAGATGAGAGGAAGTGAATCTAACCAGCGATTACCTTTGGCGAGACAAACCTGCTCTCGACAAAACGGCTTCGCGCGATCTGTCGAGGGGTCGGCATCTTCTGCGTCTCCCGGATACCAGAGCCAACAAATTCGACGGGTCCACTTATGCGGCCGAGCTGAAGTATTTCCCGTTTGGGCGATTGCGCGGGATGTAGGACTAGAGATGCAGCTTAAGCCGCAAAAACTGCCGCCGACCTCGAACGCAGCAAACCACAGCCCTTGGTTAGGGCCTGTTAGACAAGCCTATTTGCACGCCGTTGTAGGCCAAAACCCTCTGTCGGGCTGAACGGGATTTACTTCCGAAGCAACGACGTGTCAGATCAACCAACGGTCCGGAAGAGGGCAGCTGAATCTCTGCTATTGCCGCGGTTTCCCTACTCCCACTCGATTGCTCTAAATCTAGTTAAGCCATTGACATCTCTAGGTCTTTTATTCATTGCCGCGGCCGACCCATGGGCCGTCAAAACGTTACAGTTTTGATTCAAAGGGAAAGATAGCACGAAAGTTTTTGTGCGGTTTCGGCATCTATCGAAGTCGATCGCCTTTCCGGCCCACTTTGGGCAACTCAGGTGGGTTTCACAGCGAACGAAGAAAGTACCGCCACCAACTGGGCCGGGGGAGGTTGAATAGCCTGTGGGTTTTTTGGGACCGTTTGCGGACCGGCCTGAGCCTAGGAATCATTTTGCTCAACTGCCTCTTCGAAACGGCTGATCGGCCAAAGACGCCCCTCAGGGAGAGGAGGCCCCGCAGGCAGTAGCTGCGGAATAGTCAGAGCCAGCGGCGAATCTCGGTCGTTGGCTGCGACGGCGGAACGTTGGTGCCCAGCTGCCGGAACAGCCCCGCCGCTACAAGCATTATCGCCGCGCCGGCAGCGAACAGCAGAGCGCCCGTCGCCGCCAGCAACCGCCAGATGCCGAAAGAGCGCAGGGTGACGAACCGCTCCACCGCCAGCCCTAACAGCAGCGCTCCCAGATAGACGAAGGGCGGAGGGAAGCGCACACCCGCGCTGTCCGGTTCGACGGCCATGTTCATCCTCCAATCAGTGCTATCTATGCGCGGCAACCGGAGACGAGAATCTCTGATGTCAAACCAGCATCGACTGCTGGGCGAAGATACCCGCCATCGCGCCGTGCGATGATGCCAGGGTGACCGATGGCGGCGTAAGGGGGTTGGCGAGGTCGCCGGCGGCGTAGATGCCGGGCATGCTGGTTTCGCGGCGCTCGTCGACCTTGAGGATGATGCCGAGGGGCGTATCGACCGTGGCGAGGCCTAGTGATTCATGCAGGTTTGCGGACGGCTTGTTGCGCGGATGCGCGAACAGGATGTCGACCGCGACATTTGGGCCGGTATCGAGCTTGACGGTGGCGTTATGGCCCTCGTGATGGGCGATCTCGATGATCCGGCCATCGACGACAGGCGTGTTGCGGCGCGTCAGATCGGCCCGGATATCGGACGGAATGTCATGACCATCGGCGAAGACCGTCAACCTGTCGGTCCAATCGTGGAACAGCTTGACCTGATTGTGCGACTGCCGGCCGGACCAGACGAGGCCCCAATGCTGGCCGGCGACTTCAAAGCCGTCGCAATAGGGGCAGGGCACGACGGACTTGCCCCAGCCTTCGGCAAAGCCTGGAACATCAGGCATCTGGTCGATGACGCCATAGCTCAGGATCAGGCGGCGCGCCCTAAGGGTTTCGCCATCGGAAGTGAGGACTGAGAAATCGTCGATGGCGCCGGAGATGCTTTCGGCCCGGGCATTGACCAGCCTGATCGTGGGATAGCGGGCCAGCTGCTGCCGCGCCTCGGCCAGGATTGCCAACGGTGGCTTGTGATCGTGGCCGAGCAGACCATGCGAGTGGCCGGCGAAGCGGTTGCGCGGCAGGCCGGTATCGAGAACGGTGACCTTGCGGCGGGCACGGCCGAGCTGCAGGGCGCCGGCGAGACCGGCAAAGCTGCCGCCGATGATGATGACGTCATCCATGGTGATGGGCTCCGTTGCAGGACAGGTTGAACCCATCCAATGGCTTGCATATTTCGGACACTGCATGGTATCGTAATTCAAGAATTAGGATACTGTCAAGGACTGGAATTATCGTGACCGAAAATAGCCACCGCCGGCGCGGCCGGCCCACCAACGAGGCGCTTGGCCAAACGATCCTCGACGCCGCGAGCGAACTCTTTGTGGAATTGGGTTTTCAGGCGACGACGTTGGACAAGGTCGCCCAGCGGGCGAAGATATCCAAGCTCAGCATCTACAGGCACTTCGAGAACAAGGAAGCGCTGTTCAGCGCGGCCATGGCGGCCGGCTGCCATGGGTTTGCACAGGCCCTTTTTGAAGGTGTCGACGGTTCGGCCGAAGATCAGCTCATGGCGGTGGGATCATCCCTGCTTCGCACCCTGTTGAGGCCGGACGTCCGCAATGTCGAAGCCATGATCATGGCCGACACGACCAATCAGAAGTCGTTAAGCAAGCTCCATTACGAAGCTCGCCCCGCCCATATCATCGCCCAGATCGAGGCCCTGTTGCGTCAGTTGCACGCGAAGGCGATGCTGAACGTGCCCGATCCTCTCCAATCCGCCCGCTTGTTTGCCGCACTTTTCAAAGGATCCGATCTCGTGATGATCGCACGCTTCGATGGGGCGAGAGCCGAGGACGAAAACGAGATCGAATCCTATTGCCGGTCGGCCGTCACCATGTTCATCGCCGCGCACGGCGGCAACGACCACGCGGGCGGATAGGCATTTGATTGCTCCTGGCAACTTGGCCGGGACCGTAGTCAAGGCGCTTCGTCATATTGGGCCGGCGCGCGCCGCCGAGCTTGCACAGATCGCGGCACCTCATCTTTCTCCCAACGATAAAAAGACGCGCGCATTTACCGCAGTCCAAGCTCCCGCCTGGATACGGTCAACGCCTCCTCTCCATCGCAGATCCGGCAGCAGTCGGGACAACATTCGATAGGTGATGCGACGGTGTCATCCGACGATATGCGATCGGGTCCGAAACTTCGATCGGTACCGCAGCCCAGAGCTGAAACTATGTATGTCGACAACTAAAGTACCGTCAGCGCAGAAATGTCATGCTACAAGACATTTTCGGTATACATTTCAAAGCGTTGATCCGCAGAAAAGTACCGTCAAATTCTAAGAACGAATGACGGGACTTTTTAGAATTCTATGTCGGATACGAAAAACACCGTCAAAAGTACCGTCAGAGTGATTTCCTACAAGCTGCGAGCCGCGCCAGGCGCTCCGATAAACTTGACGATTTCAATGACTTGATAGGTTTGTTCGCCAGAGCCGCCGATCGCCGCCGCTTCCCCTATTCCCACTCTATTGTGCCAGGCGGCTTCGAGGTCACGTCGTACACCACACGGTTGATGCCGCGCACTTCGTTGATGATGCGGGTGGCGGCGGCACCCAGGAAGGCCATGTCGTAGTGATAGAAATCAGCCGTCATGCCGTCGACCGAAGTGACTGCACGCAGCGCACAGACGAATTCGTAGGTGCGGCCGTCGCCCATCACGCCGACGGTCTGCACCGGCAACAACACGGCGAAGGCCTGCCAGATCGCGTCATAGAGGCCAGCCTTGCGGATCTCGTCGAGATAGATGGCGTCGGCCTCGCGCAGGATCTCCAGCTTCTCCCGGGTGATGCCGCCAGGGCAGCGGATGGCAAGACCGGGCCCTGGGAACGGATGGCGGCCGATGAAGCTTTCGGGCAGACCGAGCTCCTTGCCTAGCGCCCTCACCTCGTCCTTGAACAGTTCGCGTAACGGCTCGACCAGTTGCATGTTCATGCGCTCGGGCAGGCCGCCGACATTGTGGTGCGACTTGATCGTCACCGACGGGCCGCCAGTGAAGGAGACGCTTTCGATGACGTCGGGATAGAGCGTGCCTTGTGCCAGGAAATCGGCGCCGCCGAGCTTCTTCGCCTCGTCCTCGAACACCTCGATGAACAGCCGGCCGATAGTCTTGCGCTTCTTTTCCGGGTCCGACTCGCCCTCCAGCGCCGAGATGAATTTGTCGGAGGCATCGACCAGGATCAGCGGCAGATTGTAATGCTGGCGGAACATCGCCACCACACCGGCGGCCTCGTCCTTGCGCATCAGGCCGTGGTCGACGAGAATGCAGGTCAGCTGGTCGCCGACCGCCTCATGAATCAGAAGGGCGGCGACCGAGGAATCCACGCCGCCCGACAGCGCGCAGATGACCTTGCCCTTGCCGACCTGCTTGCGGATCGCCTCGACCGCGTGTTCGCGATAGGCGCGCATCGTCCAGTCGCCTTCGATGCCGGCGATGTTGTGAACGAAATTCCTGAGCAGCCGGGCGCCGTCGGGTGTGTGCACCACCTCCGGGTGGAACATGATGCCGTACATCCTGCGCTCGACATTGCCGAAGATGGCGAAAGGCGAGCTTTCCGATTTGCCGAACACCCCGAAGCCCGGCGGCAGGGCGATGACGCGATCGCCATGGCTCATCCACACCTGATGGCGCTGGCCGGTCGCCCAAAGCCCCTCGAACAGCGGACTGTCCTTCTCGATCTCGACGAAGGCGCGGCCGAATTCGCGATGGTTGGAGCTTTCGGCGACGCCGCCCATCTGCACGCACATGGCCATCTGGCCGTAGCAGATGCCAAGCACCGGCACCCCGGCGTCGAAGACGATCTGCGGCGCGCGCGGGCTGCCGATGTCCGATGTCGAGGCGGGGCCGCCGGACAGGATCACAGCTTTCGGATTGATGCGCTTGAACGCGGCTTCGGCCGACTGGAACGGCACGATCTCGGAAAACACGCCGGCCTCGCGGATGCGGCGGGCGATGAGTTGGGTAAACTGGCTGCCGAAATCGACAATCAGGACGGTGTCGGTGTGATTGGCTGTCGTCATGGCGAGCCTTTAGAGAAAGAAACGAGTCGGCGCAATGGGTTGCGCGGTCGCGCCGCTCACTTCGGCCCCGATGCTCCTGCCGATGCGTCGCCCCGCCCCGCGTCAAGTGTGCGCAAGGCATCCATAAGCGCTGCGAACCGCTGCTCGCCGATGCGATCGATATAGCCGCGCTCGATCTGAAGCTTGATGCGGTCGCCGTCGCGCAAGGCATCCAGACCCTTGCGGGTATAGCACACAAGCTTGCCGCGGCCGTCTCGTGGATCGGGCAACCGCTCCAGCACGCCTTCCGCCTCCAGACCGTCGAGCAATTGCTGAACCGCTTGCTTGGAGGTGGCGGCGCGCTCGATCAATGCCGACTGGCGCGTGCCGTTGCGCGGGATGTGCCCGAGCAGCCCGGCGCGCGCCTCGCTGAACCAGGCGTGGCCGGCGGACCGCATGGCGGCAGCAAATTCCACCTGCCAGGCACGGCTCGCCTGCCATAGCCGCCAGCCGACATGATCCGGCGACGCTTCGGTTTTTTCGTCAAGCAGCTTGACCATTTATTCCAGACTCCGTATAGTCAAGATACTTGACGATATTCATCCCGTCGAGCCTCTTTCGAAACGCGAACCCATGGACAGGTATAATGACATTACTGTACAGGGACACGCTGGCCATTATCATGGTCGGAACCACGCATGTCATCGACATGGGCGGCAAGCACGCCTTCGTCCACTATGAAACTGAAGATCGGGCGCACATGCTCCTACCGGACGGCACACGCTTCCACGGACTTTGGGCGCTGCTGGACGACGGCTACAAGGTCGAATGGAAAGACGGCCCCGCCGGCGCGTGGAAACTCGATCATACACCGGGAGCGATCGATTATATCGACGCAACAGGCGCCGTGCGCGGACGCGTCTCACGCATCGATTTCGGCGATCCGCAGTGCCTAGCCGCTTGATCCGAAGAACAGTCAGCCCTCGAGCAGGCCGCCACCGATCGCCCGTTCGAGCGACCCGATCGCCACGGCCAGTTTCTCGTCGATGACGTGCAGATATTCCGTCCAGTCGTTGACATGGCGCAGATCGGCCGCGCCGTCGGAAATGCCGCGCAGGCCGATCAGCGGCACGCCGAACAATTGGCAGGCGCGCAGGCAGGCGAAGGTCTCCATGTCGACCATATCGGCGTCGATCGCGTCGTAAGCGGCACCGGTGACGATCGCGCCGCCGGTCGAGAGCGTGGCGCTTCTAATGCCTGGAATAACGAGAGGCAGCGGCACCGTCACCGGCAGGTCGAGGAAAGGCGTCACGCCCTTCTCGAAGCCGAGCGGCGAAGCGTCCATGTCGCGATAGCTCACCGAAGCGGCCTGGTAGATTTCAGCCTGTTCCAGCTTGCGGCTGCCGGCCGAGCCCAGCGAAACGACGAGGTCCGGCAATGCTTTTGTGGATTTCAACCAGGAGAGCTCGGCGCCCAGCCGTACGCCGGCTTCGACCGGGCCGACCCCCGCCATCAGCGGGTTGAACAGCCGCTGCAGATGCGGGCCATATTCGGCCTGCGCCGCCATGACGAAGAGCACATTCTTGCCGCCAATGCGCACGACATTGCTCATCGGATCATCCCGCTATACCGTCGCGACCAACCATCGTCATCATCGTGCCGGTCATGGTCGCGATCAGCTTGGCCTCGCCGTCGGCGGCGAAGGCATAGGCCTGGCCGTCGGCAACGATGATGGTGCGGCCGGGTTTGGTCACCGAACCGCGGAACAGAAAGCGTTCGCCCCGGCCCGGCGCCAGAAGGTTGACTTTGAATTCGATGGTCAGCACGCCGGAATTCTCAGGCATGAGCGAGAATGCCGCATAGCCGCAAGCCGAGTCCAGCGCCGTCGAAATGACGCCTGCATGCAGGAAGCCATGCTGCTGGGTCAGCGCCGCCGAATAGGGCATCTCGATCTCGATTATGCCGGGTGTCACCAAAGTCAATTCGGCGCCGATCGTCGCCATCGCCTGCTGGCGTGCGAAGGACGCCCTGACGCGATCCTCGTAGTCTGGAGCCGGTACGATCTTCGCTGCCATCGCCGTTGCCTTCGTTTGTCTGGCAAAGCTTATTGCAGAGGGATCGGCGGCAGGCAATCTCAATTGCTGCACTGCAACAATTGGTCTCGTAGGCCGTCACCGGCCGAGTGGCCGCGAACTGCCGGCGGATGCGGCAGGGCTCAGTTGGTCCGGCGCAGCGCGCAGAAATAGAACCCATCAGTGCCGCTCAGCGCCGGCGACAGGGAAATATCGCCGCCAGCGCCGATCCGCGCCGCTGCTTGGTGGCCCGGAAAACGGCCGTCCCAGAGAGCGCGGTGATCGACCGGGGCAAAGCCGCTGCTGCGCTCACGAAACGCCGTGACCTGTTCGCCATTCTCCTCGTCGAACACCGAGCAGGTGATATAGACCAGCAGGCCGCCGGGTTTGACATACATCCTGGCGGCATCGAGGATCGTCGCCTGCTCGCCCTTGCGGGCGTCGAGCTGTCTCTGTGTCAGCCGCCATTTGGCATCGGGACGACGCCGCCAGGTGCCGCTGCCGGTGCAGGGCGCGTCGACCAGCACGATGTCCATGTGACCGACCAGTGGGGCAAGCTCGGCCGGCTTGGTGGCGACCTGCACATTGCGATTTTCCGAGCGGCGGATGCGGTCGAAGATTGGCGCCAGCCGCGCCTTTTCGGCATCATGGGCAAAGATCTGGCCGTGATTGTCCATCGCCGCCGACAGCGCCAGCGTCTTGCCGCCAGCGCCGGCGCAGAAGTCGAGCACCTGCATGCCGGCCGTCGCACCGGCAAGCGCTGCCGCAATTTGCGACCCCTCGTCCTGGACTTCGAACCAGCCTTTCTGGAAGGCCGGCTCGGCCTGCACGTTCGGGTGTCGGCCATCACCGTCGATCGGCGGGATGCGGATACCGTAGGGTGCGATCCGTGCGACACTGGCACCGGTCTGCTCCAGTTCGGCCAAGACCTTGACGCGATCGGCTTGAAGCGTGTTGACCCGGATGTCGAGCGGCGGACGCGTGGCCAGCGCCGCGCCCTCCTCGACCCATGTCTCGCCAAAGGCCCGCTCGAAAAGCGGTTCGCACCAATCGGGTATGTCGGCGCGAACCGCGGGCGGCGCGTCGGCAAGCCGGCGTTCCGCGATTGCCCTGAGTTCCGTGGCGCTGAGCAGCGGCGGCGCGAACTTGTCGCCTTCGAGCGCAGCATTGAGCGACTGCCCCGTCTGGTTCCATTCGAGCAACAGCGCCCCGAAGCCGATGGCGCGCGGCGTGTCTTCGCCCAGCAACCAGCCGGCAGAGCGCTTGTGACGCAGCGCGTCGTAAACGATGTTGCCGATCGCGGCGCGATCACCACCGCCGGCGAAGCGATGCGACAGGCCCCAATCCTTCAGCGCGTCGGCCACCGGCCGGTGACGCCGGCCAATGTCCTCCAGCACTTCGATAGCCGCAGCCAGCCGTCCGCCCAGTCGCATTCGTCATTCCATCAAATCGAGCACATTATCTGGTCTGCTCTTAGAGCCTTTCACGTCCGGATTGAACCCCGCTCGGTCTCGCCGCGAGCGCAAGCTGGCCATGGTCGGCAAACCTGTCCGATCAGTAAATCTTCACGGCGGTTAGCAGTAGGCAGACCAGTAGATGCAAGATTTCTAATGTTTCTTACTGGCGGCTACAAGGACGACTTGTGGCGCAACAGCTCTGCTTTCCAAGTTTTTCGGTTGGGAATACTCTTGCCGGCATGATTCGCGGCGCGGAAACCGTGGACCGGCGGATCGTCACGAGGAGAGGGCAATGAAGACTTATCTGGCGGAAGTTCTAGGCACATTTCTGTTGGTGTTCATCGGTACGGCGTCCGTGGTGACGGGCGGCTTCGGCGGCGCGCTGCCGCTTGGCCAGGAAGGCATCGGCCTGGCATTCGGCATCGGCCTCATCGCGGCGGCCTATGCGATCGGCCCGATTTCGGGCGCGCATCTCAATCCGGCGGTGACACTCGGCGTCTTCCTTGCCGGCCGGCTGCCTGCCAAGGACGTCATCCCCTATTGGATCGCGCAGATCATCGGCGCCATCATCGCCTCGCTTGCGCTGTGGATCATCGTTTCCGGCCAGACCGGCGGCCACACAGGCGGCTTCGGCGCCAATGGCTGGGACGAGACGAAATGGGGCATGAGCTCGGCGTTCCTGTGGGAACTGATCGGCACCTTCACCTTCGTCACGGTGATCCTCGGCGTTACCGCTGAAAAGCACTCGACGGCTTTTGCCGGTCTGGTCATCGGCTTGACGCTGGCCGGCATTCACTTCGCCATGATCCCGGTCACCGGCACCTCGGTCAATCCGGCGCGCTCCATCGGTCCGGCGCTGTTTACCGGCGGTGCCGCACTCAGCCAGCTCTGGCTGTTCATCGTCGCGCCGTTGATCGGCGGCGCCATTGCCGGAGTCGTCGCCAAGGCGCGTATTTTCGAGAAGGATTGATTGCCGGAGCTTGAATGCAAAAAGGCGCGAGCTACGGCCCGCGCCTTTTTTTGCGACTTTGAGTTCGGATCAGGCAGCGATATCAAACCGGTCGGCGTTCATCACCTTGGTCCATGCCGCAACGAAATCCCGGGCGAATTTCTGCCCGGCGTCCGCCGATCCGTAGACTTCGGCCAAGGCACGCAGCTGCGCATGCGAGCCGAAGATCAGATCGGCGCGGGTGCCGGTCCACTTGACGGCCTTGGTCCTGCGGTCGCGCGCCTCGTAGACCTCTTCCGAGCCCGGCTCGGAGCCGGCAGCCGGATCCCACACCGTGCTCATGCTGAGCAGGTTGACGAAGAAGTCGTTGGTCAGCTTACCCGGCCTGTCGGTGAACACGCCATGCTTTGACTGGCCGGTGTTGGCGCCGAGCACCCGCAGGCCGCCAACAAGCACCGTCAGCTCCGGCGCCGACAGGCCCAGCAACTGCGCCCGGTCGACCAGCATGGCTTCGACCGACATGGGCTGCTTGCCTCTGACGTAATTGCGGAAGCCGTCGACTTTCGGCTCGAGAGCGGCAAAAGAGTGGACGTCCGTCTGCTCCTGCGAGGCATCCATGCGGCCGGGCGTGAACGGCACCTTCACGTCGTTGCCGCCATCCTTCGCAGCCTTCTCGACGGCCGCGACACCACCGAGCACGATCAGGTCGGCAAGCGAGACCTTCTTGCCGCCAGCGTTGAACTCCTTCTGAATGCCTTCGAGCTTGGCAAGCACCTTCGCTAGCTCGGCCGGCTGGTTGACGTCCCAGTCCTTCTGCGGTGCCAGCCGGATGCGGGCACCGTTGGCGCCGCCGCGCTTGTCGGAGTTGCGGAAGGTCGAAGCCGAGGCCCAGGCCGTCGAGACCAGTTCGGAAACCGACAGGCCGGAGGCCAGGATCTTGGCCTTCAGCGATGCGATGTCCTGGTCGCTGACCAGTTCATGGTCGACCGCCGGGATCGGATCCTGCCAGATCAACTCTTCCTTCGGCACCAACGGGCCGAGATAGCGGACGACCGGGCCCATGTCGCGGTGGGTCAGCTTGAACCAGGCGCGGGCAAAGGCATCGGCGAACTGATCCGGATGTTCGTGGAAACGCCGTGAGATCTTCTCGTAGGCCGGATCGGCCCGCAGCGCGAGGTCGGTGGTCAGCATGGCCGGCGCGCGACGCTTCGAAGGGTCGTGCGCATCGGGCACCGAGCCGGCACCGGCGCCACCCTTCGGCGTCCACTGATGGGCGCCTGCCGGGCTCTTCGTCAGTTCCCATTCGTAGTTGAACAGGTTGTCGAAGAAGTTGTTGCTCCACTTGGTAGGCGTCGTTGTCCAGGTGACTTCGAGGCCCGAGGTGATGGCATCGCCGGCAATGCCCGACGCATACTTGCTCGACCAGCCGAGGCCCTGCGCCTCTATGCCGGCGCCTTCCGGCTCGGCCCCTACCAGCGAGGCATCACCGGCGCCATGGGTCTTGCCAAAGGTGTGGCCGCCGGCGATCAGCGCCACGGTTTCCTCATCGTTCATCGCCATGCGAGCGAAGGTTTCGCGGATGTCGCGCGCGGCGGCGATCGGGTCCGGCTTGCCGTTCGGGCCTTCCGGGTTGACGTAGATCAAGCCCATCTGCACGGCGCCGAGATGGCCACGAAGCTCACGGTCGCCCGAATAGCGCTCGTCGCCAAGCCACTTGGTCTCGGAGCCCCAGTCGACGTCCTGCTCCGGCTCCCAAACGTCGGCGCGGCCGCCGGCGAAGCCGAAGGTCTTGAAGCCCATCGATTCCAGCGCGACGTTGCCGGTGAGGATCAACAGGTCGGCCCAGGAAATCTTGCGGCCGTATTTCTGCTTGACCGGCCACAGCAGCCGGCGCGCCTTGTCAAGATTGGCGTTATCAGGCCAGCTGTTCAGCGGCGCGAAACGCTGCTGGCCCGCTCCGGCCCCGCCGCGACCGTCGCCGATGCGATAGGTGCCGGCGCTGTGCCAGGCCATGCGGATGAACAGCGGCCCATAATGGCCGAAGTCGGCCGGCCACCAGTCCTGCGAATCCGTCATGACCTTATGCAGGTCCTTGACCACCGCATCGAGGTCGAGACTCGCGAATTCCTTGGCATAGTCGAAGTCCTCGCCCATCGGGTCCGACAGGTTCGACTGCTGGTGGAGAACGCCGAGGTCAAGCTGGTTCGGCCACCAGTCACGGTTGGTCCGGCTGGCGGATCCATGCGCAACAGGGCATTTGCCCGCGCTGTTGTCGTCGGTTTTCGCGTCCATCTCTCACTCCAATTTTGCCGAGGTTTGATTTTGCCGAGGTTGATTTTTGCCGAGATTCTGGGGGCGGCCAGCGGCCCGCGCCAATCTGGAACCACCCCAGACTAGGCCACACTGACGATAAAAACAAATTGCCTTTCCTGTTTATTTCGATAGGATTTTCTTATGATAGGCTTGACTGCATGATCGGATTGACCGTTCGCCAGATGCATTATTTCGACGCGCTGGCGCAGACGCTGCATTTCGGGCGTGCGGCGAAACTTGCCGGTGTCAGCCAGCCGGCGCTGTCCTCCCAGATCGCAGAAATGGAGCAACGGCTGAACTGCCGGCTGTTCGAACGCGGTGGCAAGTCGGTGCGCATGACGGACGAAGCGGTCGCCCTGTTGCCACGCATCGAGCGCATCCTGGCTGACATACGTGACGTGGAAACGACGGCCCGGCGCGGCCGCACCGCCATGGAGGGACGCTTCCGGTTGGGCATCATCCCGACCGTCGCGCCCTATCTTCTGCCGCGGGCCTTGCCCGAACTGAAGAAGCATTTCCCGGCCCTGCTGCTCGAACTGCGCGAGGCGGTCACCACCTCCCTGGTCGAGGACACCGCATCGCGAAAACTCGATGCCTTCATCGCCGCGCTTCCGCTCGACCATCCCGGGCTGATCACCGAAGCGCTGTTTCCCGACCGGTTCTTCCTGGCCGTGCCATCAGGCGATCCGGCCTTTGCCTCGCCGCCGGTTCCGCCCCAGAGCCCGGCGCTGGAAAGACTGATGCTGCTGGAAGAAGGCCATTGCCTGCGCGAACAGGCGCTGGCCGTCTGCGGCAATGTGCGGCCGGTGGCGATGGCAAGCTATGGCGCGACCAGCCTGACCACGCTTTTGCAGATGGTGGCGCACGGGCTCGGTGTCACTCTCATCCCCGAAATGGCGGCGGGCCCTGCCGGCACTATCCCCGATCTCAAGATCGTGCCGTTCCAGGAGCCGATGCCGCAGCGCATGATCTGCCTAGCCTGGCGGCGCAACAATGCGCGGCACGGCGAATGCGTCGAACTGGCGAAGATCATCCGGGGCCTCGGTGCGGTGATGCTGGTGGCGTGAGAAGCGAACAACCCCGCGCCGGACCGTTCGCGCGTGCGAGAGCCGGGCTCGGCGCAGGGCCATCGGAGATGCGGAACCGACGACGTCAGCCTGTCAGGGTATCGCGATGCCGGCATGGTGACTTCCCAAGTGCCAGAAGGGTAGCCGAAACCGATCACGCTCCGCTTCGACGATATGGAAGCCCGCCGCCCGGATCAGCTGCAATGGGTCGCGATTGAGATGGCAGCCGCCGGCGAGCCGGCCCCACAGCCGGTTCAGATGCTCCTGCCACCGGCGGCAACGCGGCCCTTCGGCCTGGCCGTGCTCGATGAAGATCAACCGGCCCGTGGGCTTCAGGATGCGCCGGATCTCGGTCAGCGCGACCTCAGGGTCCGGAATGGTGCAGAAGGCATAGGTGACGACGACCGTGTCGGCGAAGCTGTCGGTCAAGGGCAGTCTTTCACCGCTGGCCCGGATACAGTCGACATCGAATGGCAAGGAACGGGTCTTCGATTCGGCCAGACCCAGCACCGTGCCGTCGGGATCGACGCCGATCACCCGTTTCACCCTGCCGGCGTCGTAATAGGGAAGGTTCAGGCCGGACCCGAAACCGACCTCGACCACAACGCCCCCCGCCCGCGGGATCAAGCGCCTTCGCATATGCGCGAAGGCGCTGGCCGAACAGCCGGCGTGGACGAGGTAGGGAGCAATGCAGCGCGCGTACCAGGAGAGACGGGATTGGCACATGCTTCAGCCTCCTAGCCGGGTGCTGGCGGCACCGGAAGGGATGCCTCCGCCGGCAACGGGCCCTGATGTGCAATGGTGGATGGGAGTATTGACCAGTGACATTTCTCGCTCCAAGGGAGTCTCATGATCGGGCCCGATCGGCCCGACGTCGTGGGATGGATAGAAGGCCGGCGTCCCCTCAACGTCCCTGGATGGCGGTGGTCGGATCGATGGAGCGATTGGAATTCCGATTTCTGGGTTTTCCGGAGTTCCGCTTGAACGGCCGGCGGGTGGAACTCGCCCTGCGCAAGGCGGCAGCCCTCCTCATCTATATCGCCGAGGCCAGCGGGCCGGTGGCGCGCGAGGTCGCCGCCACGCTTTTGTGGCCCGAGACCGACGATCAGGCCGCACGCGCCCGCCTTCGGCGGACACTGTATAAAATCCGCATCGCGTTCGGCAGTGAGATCATCGCCGCCACAGGCGGCTCCCTCAGCCTGCACCCAGCATTGTCCGCCGGGATCGACACCAGGGT
This sequence comes from Mesorhizobium sp. WSM3626, assembly GCF_000513935.1. Taxonomy (GTDB): domain Bacteria; phylum Pseudomonadota; class Alphaproteobacteria; order Rhizobiales; family Rhizobiaceae; genus Mesorhizobium; species Mesorhizobium salmacidum. The sequence goes on from NZ_AZUY01000073.1 coordinate 16,429, forward strand.
TTTCGAGCATGCCTGCAATTCCGGCTCTCTCGACGCCGCAGCCGATATCTACAAAGTCGACTATCTCGCCGGCTTGTCGCTGCCGGACTGTCCGGAATTCGAAGAATGGGTCTTCTTCCGGCGGGAGACCTTGCGCGGCCGCTTGGTGCAAGCGCTGGAGCGGCTCGTCGAAGCCAAGATCGCCAGCGGCGAGCCGCGCGGCGCGATCGTTCATGCGACGCGGCTGGCGGCACTCGACCCCCTGAGCGAAAGCGCGCACCGCCACTTGATCCGTGCCCACCTGGCGGCAGGCGACAGGGCGGCGGCGGAGCGTCAGATCGAGACGTGCATCCGGCTGTTGCGGGACGAACTCGGCGTAGCGCCGAACCCCGCCACGCTGGCCATGCTGCGCGAGCCAACCCAGGACACCACCTTGGACGTGCCCAGAACGCGCTATGTCGCGGTCGACGGCATCCACATCGCGTACCAGATCGTCGGTAGCGGCCCGACGGACATCGTGCTCGTTCCCGGCTTTATTTCGCATGTCGAGCGTATCTGGGAAGACCCGGGCTGCCGCGCCTGGCTGACCGCGATTTCGCGCCTGGGTCGCCTGATCCTCTTCGACCGGCGCGGCATGGGGCTTTCCGACCGCGTCGGTGCCCGTCCCACAGTCGAGGCGACGGCGCAGGATATTCTGGCGGTCATGAATGCGGCCGGCAGCCGCCGGGCCTTGCTCGTCGGCGCGTCGGAGGGTGGGCCGGGCTGTATCGGTTTTGCGGTCGAGCATCCCGATCGGCTGACAGGCCTTGTCCTGTGGGGCTCGCTCGCGAAAGGCAGCCGCACGCCTGACTATCCCTACGCCTTAACCGTCGCGCAGTATGATCTTTGGAAGCAACGCCTGCTCGCGGGCTGGGGTGGCCCGGCGGAAATCGAAACCTTCGCCCCAAGCCTCACTGGCGACCGTCAGGCGAGGACTTGGTGGGCCGGATTGCTCAGGGCAGCCTCCAGCCCGGGCGCGGTCGCGGGCCTGCTCGAGGCATTGCGGGACGCCGATGTCCGTCACCTCCTGGCAAAAGTCTCCGCCCCGACGATGGTCCTCCACCGTTCCGGCGACCGCGCCGTGCGCATCGAGGCCGGGCGGTTTCTCGCGTCCAGGATTCCCGGCGCGCGGTTCATCGAGATCGACGGCGACGACCACTGGTTCTGGGTCGGCGACCAGCAGATGCTGCTCAACAGCATCAGCGCGCTGGTACGACGCGGCTGATCCGGCCTCACGCCGTCTTCTGCGTCACCAGTCCAAGCTCTTCCACCATCGCCTGACGCATCAGGAATTTCTGCGGCTTGCCGGTCACCGTCATCGGCAATTCGGTGCGGAAGCGGATGTGGCGCGGCACCTTGTAGTGGGCGATCTGGCCTGCGCAGAAGGCCTTGATCTCCTGTTCGGTGGCGACCTGGCCCGGCTTGAGCACGATCCAGGCGCACAACTCCTCGCCATATTTGGCGTCGGGGATGCCGAAGACCTGGACTTCCCGCACCTTGGGATGCCGGTAGAGGAATTCCTCGACCTCTCTGGGATAGACGTTCTCGCCGCCGCGGATGACCATGTCCTTGACGCGGCCGACAATGTTGCAATAGCCCTCGGCGTCGATGGTGGCGAGGTCGCCGGTGTGCATCCAGCCATCGCTATCGATCGCCTCGCGGGTCTTTTCGTCGTCGTCCCAATAGCCCTTCATCACAGAATAGCCGCGCGTGCAAAGCTCGCCCGGCGCGCCGACCGCAACGGTGGCGCCATCGGCGTCGATCGCCTTGACCTCGACATGCGGATGGATGCGCCCGACCGTCGAGACGCGCTTTTCCAGGGGATCGTCAACGCTGCTCTGGAACGAGACCGGACTGGTCTCGGTCATGCCGTAGGCGATGGTCACTTGCGCCATATGCATCAGCGACACCACCTTCTTCATCACCTCGATCGGGCATGGCGAACCGGCCATGATGCCGGTGCGCAGGCTGGACAGATCGAAGGATGAAAAGTCCGGATGGTCGAGCATGCCGACGAACATGGTCGGTACGCCATAGAGGCCGGTGCAGCGCTCCTGCGACACGGCTTTCAACGTTAGGCCCGGATCAAAACCTTCGCAGGGGAAAACCATGGTCGCGCCCTTCGACACGCAACCCATCGTGCCCATCGACATGCCGAAGCAATGATAGAGCGGCACAGGGATGCAGAGCCGGTCTTCGACGGTGAGCTTGATGGCCGAGGTGACGAAATTGCCGTTGTTGACGATGTTCAGATGGGTGAGCGTCGCGCCCTTGGGTGCGCCTGTCGTGCCCGAGGTGAACTGGATGTTGATCGCATCGCCCGGCTTCAATCCCTCGGAAATGCGGTCAAGGCTGTCATGCTCGTCGCGCCCGGCCATGGCCAGCACATCGCCGAAATTGAACATGCCTGGCGAGTTCTCCTCGCCCATGCGGATGACGATCCTGAGCGCCGGCAACTTGCTGGCCTTCAGCTTGCCCGGTGTTGCCGAGGCGATCTCCGGCGCCAGCGTCTCGATCATGCCGAGATAGTCCGACGTCTTGAAGCTGGCCGCCGTCACCAAGGCCTTGCAGCCGACCTTGTTCAGGGCATATTCCAGTTCGGTCAGCCGGTAGGCGGGATTGATGTTGACCAAGATCAGGCCGATGCGGGCGGTGGCGAACTGCGTCACCAGCCATTCCCACCGGTTGGGTGACCAGATGCCGACCCGGTCGCCCTTCTGGAGACCGAGTGCCAGGAAGCCGGCGGCCAGCGCATCCACCGTGTCCGACAGTTCGCTCCAGGTGAAGCGCTTGTCCTGGCCGACAAAGACGGCGGCATCGAGCGTGCCGTATTTGCTGACGGTGTCAGAGAAAAGGGCTGGAATGGTCTTGTCGAGCAGCGGCACGCCGCGATCGCCGGACACATGCGCCCTGCCATCCACGGGCGCGATAAAGACGCCGCCAGCACGCGCGCCACGGCCGCGCAGATTGGTGGCGTTCTTCAGCTCGTCGAGATTGACCGGCATCGCTGTCTCCTCCAAGACTGGCCGAACCTATCAGCCTGCCGGGATGCTGGAAATCCCGTCGATGGTACTGGAGTCCCCTCCCTGAAGGATCGCTATGCGATCGCTGCCGCCATTTTCGCGACGATGTCGCGCAAGACGGTTTCGTCGGCAGCGGCACGTGTCTTCCTCGAGGCCACAAGGCAGGCCTGCGATTTCAAAACCACGCCATCGCCCAGCACCTTGAGATGGTTGGCGCGCAGTGTCGAGCCGGTGCTGGTGATGTCGACGATGACGTCGGCAAGGCCGGCCGCCGGCGCGCCCTCGGTGGCGCCGAGGCTCTCGACGATGCGATAGACCTGGATACCGTGTTTGAGCGAAAAGAACTGCTGCGTCAGCCGCCAGTATTTGGTGGCGATCCTGAGCCGCCGGCCATGGCGCTGGCGGAAATCGGCTGCAACGTCGTCGAGATCGGCCATGGTATCGACATCGAGCCAGATCTCGGGCACCGCGACCACGACATCGGCATGGCCGAAGCCGAGGCGGGCGACGATCTCTGCCCGCGCTTCCCAGTCGGCGAGATTTTCCCGCACAAGGTCCTCACCGGTGATACCGAGATCGACCACGCCCTGGCCTATTTCGCCCGATATTTCGGAGGCCGACAGGAAAACCACTTCGACATTGTCCAGGCCCTCGACGCGGGCGTGATATTTGCGCTCGTCGCCGGGCAGGCTGACGGCGAGGCCAGCCTTGGCCAGCACCTCCAGGGCCTGCTCCTTGAGCCTGCCCTTCGACGGGATCGCCAGTGTGATCATGATGCCGCCCCCCGCAACGCCTCGATGCGGTCGAGCCACACCGAAAAGCCGACACCAGGGATCGCGGTCTTGGCGCCGAGCAGCGTCAGCAACCTGTCATAGCGCCCGCCACCGGCGAGGGGACGCTCGCCATTGGCCGCCGCGATTTCGAAGACCACACCCGTGTAATAATCGAGCGGACGGCCGAAAGCGGCGTCGTAGCGGATTTTTCCCGAGGGCAAGCCATGCGCCTCGATCGCCTTGGCGCGGGCCGAGAATTTTTCCAGCGCGGCGCCCAGCGAAAGTCCGGCGCCGGCGGCGAAGGTTTCCAATGCCTGGGCCGCGCCATCGAGCGGCACGTCGATCGCCAGAAAATTCTTCAGGGCAGCGAAGGCCTCGTTCGACAGCCGCACGCTGCGCAACTCGGCTTTCTCGATCAGCCGCCGCGCGATATCCGACGGCGCGCGCCCTGCGGATGCCGACAGGCCAGCCTCTTCCATGCCGCCGGCAATGTGCTGGGAAAGACCGTCCAGATCGCCGTCGAGGACAAGCGCCGCGACTGGACCGGAGAGCTGGCCGTTGCGCGGCGGGTTGGCGAGATCGGCGAGTGCGGCCTCCAGCATCGGCGCCGAGCCGAAGGCGCGGGCCAGCCGCATGCGCCAGCCGCGCGGCAGGCCGAGCGCCGCCAGCACCGCCTCGAAGATGCCCTGGTCACCGAGCGTGATCGCCAGCGACTGGCCGGGCAGCACCAGCGACAGCAACGCATGCGCGTCGGCCACCGAGCGGGCATCGGCTTCGGCGGTGTCGCGGTCGCCGAGATCCTCGATGCCGGCCTGGAAGAACTCATTGCCGCCCTCGCGGCGCTGGCGAAACACTTCGCCGAGATAGGAATAGCGGCGCGGCGTGCCGGCCTGGCTGGCTATGTGGTCGAGGCAGACGGGAATGGTGAATTCGGGGCGCAGGCAGAGCGTCTGCCCGGTCTCGCTTTCGGTGAGGAAAATGCGCCGGCGCAGATCCTCGCCGGCCATGTCGAGGAACGGATCGGCCGGCTGCAGCACCGCGACTTCGACGGCATGTGTGTTGCGCGCAGCGAAGAGGGCGGTGATGTCGGCTGATATGGCGGGGTAGCGGGAGGTCATTGGGGGTGCCCTTCCCTTCTCCCCTTGTGGGAGAAGGTGGATCGGCGCGCAGCGCCGAGACGGATGAGGGGTGNGTGACGGAATGAGGCGTTTGCGTTCCCTGGAACACCCCTCATCCGACCTCGCTTCGCGAGGCCACCTTCTCCCACAAGGGGAGAAGGACAAGGGCGCGCGGCGCTCGTCACTTCGCGCGCTCTTCGGCCTGCGCCGTCAAAATCTTCTTCACCTCGGCAACCAGTTCGCTTTCCGCCACCGTCACCTGTGCCGGGCGCGCGGCGCGCCATTCGGCATTGTCGGTGATTTCGGCGGACATGCGAGCGCCTTCGATCAGGTCCTTGATCTGCAATTCGCCCTTGGCGCGCTCGTCGCCACCCTGGATGATGGCGACGGGACAAC
>NZ_AZUY01000074.1 GCF_000513935.1 Mesorhizobium sp. WSM3626
ATCGCAGCCGTCAGCGACGTCTTGCCATGGTCGACGTGACCAATCGTGCCGATGTTCACATGAGGCTTAGTGCGCTCGAATTTACCTTTTGCCATGTGATGTCTCCATTTCCTGCTCGCCCATACGGGCTTTGAATTGCGTTACCGCGGCAGCTCTTTCGAGTTACGCGTATTTCTTCTGGACTTCCTGAGCGACCGCGGTCGGGACCGGCTCATAGTGATCGAACTGCATCGTGTAAGCCGCGCGGCCCTGGCTCATCGAGCGCAGGTTGTCGACGTACTTGAACATGTTGGCGAGCGGCACCATCGCGTTGATGACGACGGCCACGCCGCGCGCCTCCTGGCCCTGGATCTGGCCGCGACGGCCGTTCAGGTCACCGATGACGCTGCCGACGTAATCTTCCGGCGTCACCACCTCGACCTTCATGATCGGCTCGAGCAACTGCACGCCAAGCTTGGGAGCAGCTTCACGGAAGCAAGCACGGGACGCGATTTCGAAGGCAAGAACCGAGGAGTCGACATCGTGGTAGGCGCCGTCGATGAGCGTTGCCCTGACGCCGATCATCGGGAAGCCGGCGAACGGACCAGCGCCCATGACGCTCTGGATGCCCTTTTCAACGCCCGGAATGTATTCCTTCGGCACCGCGCCGCCGACGATCTTGGACTCGAATACGAAGTCCTCGCTCTCGGAATTCGGCTCGAACACAACCTTGACACGCGCGAACTGGCCGGTACCGCCGGTCTGCTTCTTGTGCGTGTAGTCCTGCTCGTGCTTGCGGGTGATCGTCTCGCGATAAGCCACCTGCGGCGCACCGACATTGGCTTCGACCTTGAACTCGCGACGCATGCGGTCGACGATGATGTCGAGGTGCAGTTCGCCCATGCCGGAGATGATGGTCTGGCCGCTTTCCTCGTCCGTCTTGACGCGGAAGGACGGGTCCTCGGCAGCCAGGCGATGAAGGGCGAGGCCCATCTTTTCCTGATCGTTCTTGGTCTTCGGCTCGATGGCGATCTGGATAACCGGGTCGGGGAATTCCATGCGCTCGAGGATGACCGGGTGCAGCGGATCGCACAGCGTGTCGCCGGTGGTGGTGTCCTTGAGGCCGGCCAGGGCGACGATGTCGCCGGCGAAAGCCTCTTCGACGTCGGCGCGCGAATTCGCATGCATCTGCAGCATGCGGCCGATGCGCTCCTTCTTGCCCTTCACGGTGTTGTCGACAGAGACGCCCTTGGTGAGCTTGCCCGAATAGATGCGGGCAAAGGTCAGCGAACCGACGAACGGGTCGTTCATGATCTTGAAGGCGAGCATCGACAGCGGCTCGTTGTCGTCCGCATGGCGCTCGATTTCGGCGTCGGTCTTGGCATCGACACCCTTGATGGCCGGAACGTCGGCCGGCGACGGCAGGTATTCGACAACGGCATCGAGCAGCGGCTGCACGCCCTTGTTCTTGAAGGCCGAGCCACAGAACATCGGGTAGAACTTGACCGCGATCGTGCCCTTGCGGATCAGCGAACGGATCTCGTCATTCGACGGCATCTTGCCTTCGAGGTAGTTCTCGAGCGCCGTCTCGTCCATTTCGACGGCGGCTTCGATCATCTTCTCGCGATATTCCTCGGCACGCGCCTTGAGGTCGGCCGGGATCTCGACAACGTCCCAGGCAGCGCCCAGGGTTTCGTCGCGCCAGACGAGCGCGTTCATCTCGACGAGGTCGACGACGCCCTTGAATTCGGTCTCGGCGCCGATCGGCAGCTGCATGACGACAGCCTGCGCACCGAGGCGCGAGCCGATCATCTCGACCGAGCGGTAGAAGTCCGCGCCGATCTTGTCCATCTTGTTGCAGAAGATCATGCGCGGCACGCGGTACTTATCGGCCTGACGCCAGACGGTTTCCGTCTGCGGCTCGACACCGGCGTTTGCATCGAGCAACGCAATGGCGCCGTCGAGCACACGCAGCGAACGCTCGACCTCGATGGTGAAGTCGACGTGTCCAGGGGTGTCGATGATGTTGAAGCGGTGCATCTTGCCGTCACGAGCCTTCCAGAAGGTCGTGGTCGCAGCGGACGTGATGGTGATGCCGCGCTCCTGCTCCTGCTCCATCCAGTCCATGGTGGCAGCACCGTCGTGCACTTCGCCGATCTTGTGCGACTTGCCCGTGTAATAGAGGACGCGCTCGGTGGTCGTCGTCTTGCCGGCGTCGATATGCGCCATGATACCGAAATTGCGGTAGTCTTCGATTTTGTATTCGCGGGCCATCGTAGCTGCCTCTCAGTCCTGTTCGCGCTTTACCAGCGGTAGTGTGCGAAAGCGCGGTTGGCTTCAGCCATCTTGTGGGTGTCTTCACGCTTCTTCACGGCAGTGCCGCGGTTGTTGGCCGCGTCCATCAGCTCGCCGGAGAGGCGGTCGACCATGGTGGTCTCGTTGCGGTTGCGGGCCGCGGCAATCAGCCAGCGGATCGCCAGCGCCTGGCGGCGCTCGGGGCGCACGTCGACCGGAACCTGGTAGGTGGCGCCGCCGACGCGACGCGAACGCACTTCCACATGCGGCGCGACATTGTCGAGCGCCTGGTGGAAGACGGTGACCGGCTCCTGCTTGGTCTTCGACTGGACCTGGTCCAGCGCGCCGTAGACGATGGTCTCGGCGACCGACTTCTTGCCGTCATACATGACGGCGTTCATGAACTTGGTGACGATCAGATCGCCGAACTTGGGATCCGGGTTGATCTCACGCTTTTCTGCACTGTGACGACGCGACATGGCTTTTGTCTCTCAATCTCGTAGCCTTGCGCCGGAAAGCGACAAGGCCGGAAAATCTTACTTCGGACGCCCCTTACTTCGGACGCTTGGCGCCGTACTTCGAACGGCGCTGCTTGCGGTTCTTCACGCCTTGCGTGTCGAGCACGCCGCGGATGATGTGATAGCGCACGCCCGGAAGATCCTTGACGCGGCCGCCGCGGATCATGACCACGGAGTGTTCCTGAAGGTTGTGACCTTCGCCGGGGATGTAACCGATCACTTCAAAACCATTGGTCAGGCGGATCTTGGCCACCTTGCGCAGCGCCGAGTTCGGCTTCTTCGGCGTCGTCGTATAGACGCGCGTGCAGACGCCCCGCTTCTGCGGGTTCTGCTGCATGGCCGGGACCTTGTTGCGCTTCACCGGCGCAATGCGCGGCTTGCGGATCAGCTGGTTGACGGTAGGCATTAAACCCTCTTGTCTCTCAATTCCGTGTCTCGTGCCGGTCAAGGCTCGCTCAAAGCGTCATTTCCATACGCAAATTCGGGCCACAAACCGCGCCTTGCGGTCTTGCCCGAACAAATCGCAGAGGAAGCGGAAACCGCTTCGTGCACGCCGGAGATGTCTTTTCGCTCGTAAAACGAACCCTGTTTGAGGCAAACTCCAAAGCGTGTCGCTTCGGAAGCAAGAGCCTCACATCGGTTCTGACTGGGCGGCTTCTACTCGTAAGCCCGCGAACCGTCAAGCCCGCAGTGGCAAATATTGCATTGAAGGCGGGGCTTGGCAGCCATGCGAAAACCGCAAGTAATTTTCTTTCGCCGTTTTGCAAGGGCGAGGAAGAAAGTGACCGGCCTTTGGCTGTTGCGGGGCCTTGCTTCATGCGAAAAAGGCCGCATGAACACTGACAATCCCTCGCCGCGGAGGAATCGGCCCGTGAACGACAATGAAGAACGCCCGGTCACCATCATCACCGGCCGGGTGTGGAAGAAGAAAGGCGGCAAGCCGGAAGGCGTGCATGTCATGCTGGTGGCGCCCGATGACGATTCGGCGGTGCGCCGCGCGCTCGAATCGCTCGCGGCGGAAGGCTATGCCGAAGCCGAACTCGACCAGATCGGCGACATGGAGGGCGAGCCCGACGATGAGCCGCATCTTTCGGCCTTTCAGGGCGCGCTCGAAGGCGAAGTGTCGATCGTGACCTTCGACGTCCGATCTGATCGCAAGCGTGATGCCCCTCACCTGCCCTGCGCCGCAGTGCCGATTCGTTCGGATAACTGGCATGGCCGGTGCTTGCCCGTCATGTCCGATCTGCTAAGAGACGCGCAGTCGTCCAAACCCGGCGGAGCCTCATGTCCTCATCCATCTCGCCCATAAGAATCGGCATTGTCGGCGTCGGCAAGATCGTCCGCGACCAACACCTTCCGGCACTGGCCAAGGATCGGGACTACCAGCTGATCGCGGCGGCCAGCCGGCACGGCAAGGTCGACGGCATCGCGAATTTCCCCGATATTGAGACGATGCTTGGCGCGGTTCCCGAACTCGACGCCGTGTCGCTGTGCATGCCGCCGCAGTTCCGCTATGACGCCGCGCGCAAGGCGCTCGAGGCCGGAAAGCACGTCTTCCTGGAAAAGCCTCCGGGTGCCACGGTCAGCGAAGTCGAGGACCTGAAGGCGTTCGCGACGAAACAAGGCGTCTCTTTGTTCGCCAGCTGGCACTCGCGATACGCGCCGGCGGTGGAAGCCGCACGGACATTCCTGGCTTCGACCAAAATCAAATCGGCGGCGATCGTCTGGAAGGAAGATGTACGGCGCTGGCATCCGAATCAGGACTGGATCTGGCAGCCTGGCGGCTTCGGCGTCTTCGATCCCGGTATCAACGCGCTGTCGATCGCAACCTACATCCTGCCGGCCATGTACATCACTTCGGCCGTGCTCGATTTTCCGGAGAACCGTGATGCGCCGATCGCGGCCCAGGTCGCCTTCCGCGCGGCGAACGGATCTGATGTGACAATGGATCTCGACTGGTTGCAGACCGGACCGCAGAGCTGGGACATCCTGGCCGACACGGATGCTGGACAGATGGTGCTCTCGGGTGGCGGCTCGAAGCTCGCGGTCGACGGCAGTGTCGTACACCAGGAGCCGGAAGCGGAATATCCGATGCTCTACCGGCGTTTTGCCGAGATCGTGCACGCCGGCGTATCGGACGTGGACCTGGCGCCGCTCCAGCACGTGGCCGACGCGTTCATGCTGGGCAAGCGCAATGTAGTGGAAGCGTTTTTCGACTGAGCTGATCGTGGCACCCCGAACGTCGCGCGGTCACATGACCGCGCGACAATATCCGGTGGATCAGTCCTTGGCCCGGCAGCCGGCACGCTTGATCATATCGGCGACGATCAGTGGCGTCGCCGGCGCACCCGCTTCAAGCGCGGCGCGTAGCGACCCCGTGTCCAAAGTGAAAGATTTCCGGCAGGAGACGGCGCGCGAGCCGTCATCGCCGATCATGTCGACTATCGCGCCAACGGTTTCACCGACCCCCGCGACGTAAGCGACGAACGTTTGCCGGGCGATCGGGCTGGTGTCGGCCCTTTCGATCATTTCCATCACCTGCCCCACCGATATCTGGCCCGTTTCAATCGACGGACCTCTTGCCAGTTCGTCGTATGGTTGTGGCGACGCCTCAGCCGTCAGTTCAGTCGGCGATCGCGATGGCAAAGCCGTCATAGCCCTTGGCGCCCACGGTCTGGATGGCGGTGCCGTCCAGCCGTTTGTCGCCGCCGATGAAGGAAAACGCCGCGCGTGCGCCTTCGACATTGGCATCGCGACCATCCTCATCCAGCACGGCGCCGTCACGGATGACGTTGTCGCAGATGATGACCGTTCCGGAGCGCGACAGCCGCAAGGCCCAGGACAGATAGTTCGGGTTGTTCGGCTTGTCGGCATCGATGAAGATGAGATCGAACGGACCGGCGTTCTCGCCACCCAGTGCTGCAAGCGACTGGAGCGCCGGGCCGACGCGCAATTCCACGCGGTCCGCAACCGCTGCCCGCTCGAAATTCGAACGCGCGACGCTGGCATGGTGCGGATCGAGTTCGAGCGTGACGACCTTGCCGTCGGCGGGCAATCCCCGCGCCATCCAGATGGTCGAATAGCCGCCCAGCGTGCCGATCTCGAGCACCTTCTTCGCGCCGCTGATGCGCACCAGCAGCGAGAGCAGTTTTCCTTGCGCCGCCGAGACGTCGATCGCCGGCAGCCCATTGTCGCGGTTGGCCGCCAGAACCGCGTCGAGAACGGGATCCGCCTCGAAGAGCGAGGAGACGATGTAGTTATCGACTGCCGTCCAGGTCTTCGTGCTCATCTGCTTTCCTCCGATTATAAAAACGAAAAAGCCGCCGGGTTGCCCCGACGGCTTCTGTTGCCCGAGATTTTTGCCGCCTCGCTTACTGCGCGGCGGTTGTCATGTCCGCCAGCATCGGCTCGGCGACTTCCACACCGGAGGCCTTGCGGCGCTCGTCGATGATGAGTTCGTCGCGCGAGGTGGCGATGCGCCGGATCTGGCTCATCGTGCCGCCGGTACCGGCCGGGATCAGCCGGCCGACGATGACGTTTTCCTTCAACCCCTGCAGCATGTCGGTCTTGCCGGCAACCGCGGCTTCCGTCAGCACCCTGGTCGTCTCCTGGAAGGAGGCGGCCGAGATGAAGGACGGCGTCTGCAGCGATGCCTTGGTGATGCCGAGCAGCACCGGCTGGCCCTCGGCCGGCTTCTTGCCGTCCTCGACCAGACGCTCGTTGACCTCTTCCAGTTCAATCACGTCGACATGATCGCCCGGGATGTAGGTCGAGTCGCCCTGCACCGTGATCTCGACCTTCTGCAGCATCTGGCGAACGATCACCTCGATGTGCTTGTCATTGATCGACACGCCCTGCAGGCGGTAGACTTCCTGGATCTCGTTGACGAGGTAGGAAGCAAGTGCCTCCACGCCCTTGATCGCCAGGATGTCGTGCGGCGCCGGATTGCCGTCGAGGATGTAGTCGCCCTTCTCGATGACGTCGCCGTCCTGGAGATGGAACGGCTTGCCCTTCGGGATCAGGTACTCGACCGGCTCAAGCGTCGAGTCGTGCGGCTCGATGATGATGCGGCGCTTGTTCTTGTAGTCGCGACCGAAGCGGATCGTGCCATCGATCTCGGCGATGATGGCGTGATCCTTCGGACGACGTGCCTCGAACAGTTCGGCGACACGCGGCAGACCGCCGGTGATGTCCTTGGTCTTGGCGCTTTCCATCGGGATACGCGCCAGGACGTCGCCGGGGCGAACCTGGGAACCGGGTTCGACCGAGAGAATGGCCTCGACCGAGAGCAGGAAGCGGGCATCGCCGCCCTTCGACAGCTTGCCGACCTTGCCCTTGGAGTCTAAGATGGCAATCGCAGGCTTGAGGTCGTTGCCGCGCGGCGTCGACCGCCAGTCGATGACCTCACGCTTGGTGATGCCGGTCGACTCGTCGGCCGTTTCCTGAACGGAAATGCCGTCGACCAGATCCTCATACGACACCTTGCCCTCGATTTCAGTGAGGACAGGACGGGTATAGGGATCCCACTCGGCAATACGCTGACCGCGCTTCACCTTGTCGCCATCGTCCACGAAGATGCGTGAACCATAGGTGACACGGTGCGTCGCGCGCTCCTTGCCGGCTTCGTCGAGGATCAGCACCGCCATGTTGCGGCCCATGACCATCTGCTGGCCGTCCGAGTTGCGCACCACGTTGCGGTTGCGGATCTCGACCTTGCCCTCATAGGAGGCTTCAAGGAACGAGCTGTCCACCACCTGCGCGGTACCGCCCATGTGGAAGGTGCGCATGGTGAGCTGCGTACCCGGCTCGCCGATCGACTGCGCCGCGATGACGCCGACGGCTTCGCCCTGGTTGACCGGGGTGCCGCGGGCCAGATCGCGTCCGTAGCAGACCGCGCAGACGCCGATCCTGACTTCACAGGTCAGGGCCGAGCGGATGCGGACCGACTGCACGCCGGCCTTTTCGATCTGCTCGACGTCACGCTCGTCCATGAGCGTTCCGGCCTTGACCAGAACCTCGCCCGACACCGGATGGGTGATGTCGTCGAGCGATGTACGGCCCAGCACGCGCTGGCCGACCGAAGCGACAACCTGACCGGCATCGACGATCGGCTGCATGGTGAGGCCCTTGTCGGTGCCGCAATCCACGGAGTTGACGATGCAGTCCTGCGCCACGTCGACCAGACGACGGGTGAGGTAACCCGAGTTCGCCGTCTTCAAGGCGGTGTCGGCCAGACCCTTGCGGGCACCGTGGGTCGAGTTGAAGTACTCGAGCACGGTCAGGCCTTCCTTGAAGTTCGAGATGATCGGCGTCTCGATGATTTCACCCGACGGCTTGGCCATCAGGCCGCGCATGCCGGCAAGCTGACGCATCTGGGTGGGCGAGCCACGCGCACCGGAGTGCGACATCATGTAGATCGAGTTCATCGGCTTCTGGCGGCCATTGTCTTCGAACTCGACCGCCTTGATGCGGGCCATCATTTCGTCGGCGACCTTTTCCGAGCACTTGGCCCAGGCGTCGACGACCTTGTTGTACTTTTCGCCCTGCGTGATCAGGCCGTCATTGTACTGCTGCTCGTACTCCTTGGCCAAGGCCTCGGTGTCCGACACCAGCTTGATCTTGGTGTCCGGGATCAACATGTCGTCCTTGCCGAACGAGATGCCGGCACGGCACGCATGAGCAAAGCCGAGCGCCATGATGCGATCGCAGAAAATGACCGTCTCCTTCTGACCGCAATGGCGGTAGACGGTGTCGATCATCTTGGAGATGTTCTTCTTGGTCATCTCCTGGTTGGCGGTCTCGTAAGGCACATTGACGTTCTTCGGCAAAAGCTCGCCGATGATCATGCGGCCAGGCGTGGTGTCATGGATCTTCGACACGACCTTGCCTTCGGCGTCGACCGTGCGGAAGCGGCCCTTGATCTTGGCGTGCAAGGTCACGGCCTTGGTCTCGAGCGCGTGCTGGAGTTCGCCCATATCGGCAAACACCATGCCCTCGCCCGGCTCGTTCTGGTTGACGATCGAGAGGTAGTAGAGACCCAGAACCATGTCCTGCGACGGCACGATGATCGGCGCGCCGGAGGCCGGGTGCAGGATGTTGTTGGTCGACATCATCAGCACGCGGGCTTCCAACTGCGCTTCAAGCGACAGCGGCACGTGAACGGCCATCTGGTCACCGTCGAAGTCGGCGTTGAAGGCCGTGCAGACCAGCGGGTGAAGCTGGATCGCCTTGCCTTCGATCAGGATCGGCTCGAACGCCTGGATGCCGAGGCGGTGCAGCGTCGGCGCGCGGTTCAAGAGAACCGGATGCTCGCGGATGACCTCGTCGAGGATATCCCAGACTTCCGGACGCTCCTTCTCGACCAGCTTCTTCGCCTGCTTGACGGTCGAAGAGTAACCCTTGGCGTCGAGACGGGCGTAGATGAAGGGCTTGAACAGTTCGAGCGCCATCTTCTTCGGGAGGCCGCACTGATGCAGCTTGAGCTCCGGACCGGTGACGATGACCGAGCGGCCGGAATAGTCGACGCGCTTGCCGAGCAGGTTCTGACGGAACCGGCCCTGCTTGCCCTTGAGCATGTCGGACAGCGACTTCAGCGGACGCTTGTTGGCGCCGGTGATGACGCGGCCGCGACGGCCGTTGTCGAACAGCGCATCGACGGCTTCCTGCAGCATGCGCTTTTCATTGCGCACGATGATGCCCGGCGCCCGCAGCTCGATCAGCCGCTTCAGGCGGTTGTTGCGGTTGATGACGCGGCGATAGAGATCGTTCAGGTCGGAGGTCGCGAAGCGTCCACCATCCAGGGGAACCAGCGGGCGCAGGTCCGGCGGGATCACCGGAACGACCTTCATGATCATCCATTCCGGACGGTTGCCGGATTCCATGAAGTTCTCGACGACCTTGAGCCGCTTCAGGTACTTCTTCTGCTTCAGCTCGGACGTGGTCGAAGCCAATTCCGAACGCAGGTCGCCGGCGATCTTCTCCAGGTCCATGCCGGCCAGGAGGTCATGAATGGCCTCGGCGCCGATCATGGCGGTGAACGAATCCTCGCCATACTCGTCGACGGCGATCATGTACTCTTCCTCGCTGAGCAGCTGGTGCTCCTTCAGCGCGGTGAGGCCAGGCTCGGTGACGATGTAGTTCTCGAAGTAGAGGACGCGCTCGATGTCCTTCAGCGTCATGTCGAGCAGCGTGCCGATGCGCGAGGGCAGCGACTTCAGGAACCAGATATGGGCGACGGGTGCCGCCAGCTCGATATGGCCCATGCGCTCGCGGCGAACGCGCGACAGCGTGACTTCGACGCCGCACTTCTCGCAGATGACGCCCTTGTACTTCATGCGCTTGTACTTGCCGCACAGGCATTCGTAGTCCTTGATCGGGCCAAAAATGCGCGCGCAGAACAGACCGTCACGCTCCGGCTTGAAGGTGCGGTAGTTGATGGTCTCCGGCTTCTTGATCTCGCCGAACGACCAGGACAGAATCTTCTCAGGGCTGGCAAGCGAAATCCGGATGGAATCGAACACCTGCGCAGGCGCCTGCGGATTGAAGAGATTCATGACCTCTTGGTTCATGCCGTTCTCCTTTTCGGGGTCCTCGAAAACCCCTTGCATCTAACGCGGGCCGAATGCCCGCTGAGTGGTCGGCCCACCGGCCGTCGAATTTCGTGGACGCGCCGCGGCATTCCGCGACGCGCCATAGCCGTTACTCGGCTGCGTCCGGCAGTCGAACCGGAGCTTCGTCGAGCTTGGTGTTCTCCAGCTCGACATTGAGGCCAAGCGACCGCATTTCCTTGACGAGCACGTTGAAGCTCTCGGGAATGCCTGCCTCGAACGTGTCGTCGCCACGCACGATCGCCTCGTAGACCTTGGTACGGCCGGCGACGTCGTCCGACTTCACCGTCAGCATTTCCTGCAGCGTGTAGGCGGCGCCGTAGGCTTCCAGCGCCCAGACCTCCATTTCGCCGAAGCGCTGACCACCGAACTGCGCCTTGCCGCCCAGCGGCTGCTGGGTGACGAGCGAGTACGGGCCGATCGAACGCGCGTGGATCTTGTCGTCCACCAGGTGGTGAAGCTTGAGCATATAGATATAGCCCATCGTCACCTTGCGATCGAACGGCTCGCCGGTGCGGCCGTCATAGAGCTGCGACTGACCACTGGTATGCAGGCCCGCCTGCTCCAGCATGATGTTGATGTCAGCCTCATGCGCGCCGTCGAACACCGGGGTCGCGATGGAGACGCCGCGGCGCATTTGCTCGCTGAGGCGAACGATGCTCTCGTCGTCATACTCGCGGACCGGCTCGTTGCGGTCGTTGGCCGGCATGAAGCTTTCCAACGTCTTGCGCAGCGGCTTGATATCGCCGGCAGCCTTATACGTGTCGATCAGCTCGCCGATCTTCCTGCCCATTCCGGCACAAGCCCAGCCCAGATGCGTTTCCAGGATCTGGCCGACATTCATGCGGCTCGGCACACCCAGCGGGTTGAGCACGATATCGGCATGCGTGCCGTCCTCGAGGAAAGGCATGTCCTCGACCGGAACGATGCGCGACACGACACCCTTGTTGCCGTGACGGCCGGCCATCTTGTCGCCGGGCTGCATCTTGCGCTTCACCGCCACGAAGACCTTGACCATCTTCATGACGCCCGGAGGCATTTCGTCGCCGCGCTGCACCTTCTCGACCTTGTCCATGAAGCGCTGCTCAAGCGCCTTCTTGGAATCGTCGTACTGGCCACGCAGGGCTTCCAGTTCGCTCTGGAGCTTTTCGTTCTCCACCGCGAACTGCCACCACTGCGAACGCGGATATTCGTCGAGCGTGTCCTTGGACAGCGTAGAGCCCTTCTTGAACCCCTTCGGTCCAGCGATCGCTTCCTTGCCGACGAGAACGTCGGAAAGACGCGCATAGACGTTGCGATCCAGGATCGCCTGCTCGTCGTCACGGTCCTTGGCGAGGCGTTCGATCTCCTCGCGCTCGATCGCCATGGCGCGCTCGTCCTTCTCCACACCGTGGCGGTTGAACACGCGCACCTCGACGACGGTGCCGAAAGTGCCCGGAGGCATGCGCATCGAAGTGTCGCGCACGTCGGAAGCCTTTTCACCGAAGATGGCGCGCAGAAGCTTCTCTTCCGGCGTCATCGGGCTTTCACCCTTCGGCGTGATCTTGCCGACCAGGATATCGCCAGGCTGAACTTCCGCACCGATGTAGACGATGCCGGCTTCGTCGAGGTTCTTCAGCGCTTCTTCCGAGACGTTGGGAATATCGCGCGTGATTTCCTCCGGACCGAGCTTGGTGTCGCGGGCCATGACCTCGAATTCCTCGATGTGGATCGAGGTGAAGACGTCGTCGGCCACGATACGCTCGGAGAGCAGGATCGAGTCCTCGTAATTGTAGCCGTTCCACGGCATGAACGCGACCAGCACGTTGCGGCCGAGCGCCAGATCACCGAGCTCGGTCGATGGACCGTCGGCGATGATGTCGCCCTTGTTGACCCGGTCGCCCATACGCACCAGCGGACGCTGGTTGATGCAGGTGTTCTGGTTCGAACGCTGGAACTTCATCAGCCGGTAGATGTCGACGCCGGACTTGCCCGGGTCGAGATCCTCGGTGGCGCGGATAACGATACGCGTCGCGTCCACCTGGTCGACGATGCCGCCACGACGGGCGCCGATGGCGGCACCTGAGTCACGGGCGACGATCGGCTCCATGCCGGTGCCTACGAACGGCGCCTCGGCGCGCACCAGCGGCACGGCCTGACGCTGCATGTTCGAGCCCATCAGAGCGCGGTTGGCGTCATCGTTCTCGAGGAACGGGATGAGCGCAGCGGCAACGGACACCATCTGCTTGGGCGACACGTCCATCAGGTCGACGTTTTCGCGCGGCGCCATCATCACTTCGCCGGCGCTGCGGCAAATGACGAACTCGTCGACGAAGCCGCCGTTCTTGTCGAGCTCGGCGTTGGCCTGCGCGACATGGTGCTTGGCCTCTTCCATCGCCGAGAGATAGACGACGTCGTTGGTCAGCTTGCCGTCGACGATCTTGCGGTACGGGCTTTCGATGAAGCCGTACTTGTTGACGCGCGCGAAGGTCGCCAGCGAGTTGATCAGACCGATATTCGGGCCTTCCGGCGTCTCGATCGGGCAGATGCGGCCGTAATGCGTCGGGTGCACGTCGCGCACTTCGAAGCCGGCGCGCTCGCGGGTCAGGCCGCCCGGTCCAAGCGCCGACAGGCGACGCTTGTGGGTGATCTCCGACAGCGGATTGGTCTGGTCCATGAACTGCGACAGCTGCGAGGAACCGAAGAACTCACGCACGGCGGCCGCCGCCGGCTTGGCGTTGATCAGGTCCTGCGGCATGACCGTGTCGATCTCGATCGAGGACATGCGTTCCTTGATCGCGCGCTCCATGCGAAGCAGGCCGACGCGGTACTGGTTCTCCATCAGCTCGCCGACCGAACGCACGCGGCGGTTGCCGAGATTGTCGATGTCGTCGATCTCGCCCTTGCCGTCACGCAGTTCGACCAGCGTCCTGACCACGGCCAGGATGTCGTCCTTGCGCAGCACGCGCACGGTGTCCTCGGCCTTGAGCTCGAGACGCATGTTCATCTTGACACGGCCGACGGCAGACAGGTCGTAGCGCTCGCTGTCGAAGAACAGCGAGTTGAACATGGCTTCGGCGGTCTCGAGCGTCGGCGGCTCGCCCGGGCGCATGACACGGTAGATGTCGAACAGTGCGTCCTGGCGGCTCTCGTTCTTGTCGACGGCGAGCGTGTTGCGGATATAGGCGCCGACATTGACATGGTCGATGTCGAGGACCTGGATCTCCTGCTCGCCGGTGCCGAGCAGCACCTTGAGCGTCTTGTCGTCGATCTCGTCGCCGGCCTCGAGGAAAATCTCACCGGTGGCGTAGTTGACAATGTCCTCGGCAAGGTAGTTGCCGAGCAGATCCTCGTCGGTCGCCTTGATCGCCTTGAGACCCTTCTCGCCGAGCTGACGTGCCTGGCGGGCGGTGATCTTCTTGCCAGCCTCGACGACGATCTCGCCGGTGTCGGCGTCGACCAGGTCGCCGACGGCCTTGAGGCCGCGGAAACGCTCGACGTTGAACGGAATGCGCCAATGGTCGCCGGCGCGCTTATAGGTGATCTTGTTGTAGAACGTCGACAGGATCTCCTCGCCGTCCATGCCAAGCGCCATCAGCAGCGACGTCACGGGGATCTTGCGGCGGCGGTCGATACGGGCGTGCACGACATCCTTGGAATCGAACTCGATGTCGAGCCACGAGCCACGGTAGGGGATGACGCGGGCGGCAAACAGTAGCTTGCCCGACGAGTGCGACTTGCCCTTGTCATGGTCGAAGAAGACGCCCGGCGAGCGGTGCATCTGCGAGACGATGACGCGCTCGGTGCCGTTGACGATGAAGGTGCCGTTGAGCGTCATGAGCGGCATGTCGCCCATGTAGACGTCCTGCTCCTTGATGTCCTTGATCGACTTGGCACCGGTATCCTCGTCGATATCGAACACGATGAGGCGCAGCGTCACCTTCAGCGGCGCGGCATAGGTCAGATCGCGCTGACGGCATTCGTCAACGTCGAATTTCGGTCCTTCGAACTCGTACTTCACGAACTCCAGCATGGAGGAGCCGGAAAAATCAGAGATCGGGAAGACCGACTTGAAAACAGCCTGCAGCCCTTCGTCGGGACGTCCGCCCTTGGGCTCGTCCACCATCAGGAACTGGTCATAGGACGCCTTCTGAACCTCGATGAGGTTCGGCATCTCCGCAACTTCCGGGATCTTTCCGAAGAATTTGCGTACGCGTCTGCGGCCATTGAAAGTCTGGGTCTGGGCCATCGTCGCTCCTTAGCTCTAAACTCGGGACGAACCTCGCCGCGGTTCGTCTTGCATACTGAGCCACCTGGCCGGCGGCTCTCTGTCTGTTCTCCGGCCGCCTTCCAATTGCTTGGCGGCTACCGGCTAAAACGGGAGAAAACCCGTTTCCTGAAGGCCGGTTTCGGCCCTCAGGAAAGAGGTTTTCGTACATCTCGCGTCACGCAGCCTCCCCTGGTCACCCAAGGGAGTGGCGGACGGCGCGAGGCCGCCCGCCGCTTGATACGCTTACTTCAGCTCGACCTTGGCGCCGGCTGCTTCCAGCTGGGCCTTGAACTTGTCGGCGTCGGCCTTGGAAACGGCTTCCTTGACCGGCTTCGGAGCCGCTTCGACCAGGTCCTTGGCTTCCTTGAGGCCAAGACCGGTGATGGCGCGGACTTCCTTGATGACGTTGATCTTCTGAGCGCCGGCGTCGGTGAGGACGACGTCGAATTCCGTCTTTTCCTCGACGGGAGCAGCGGCAGCGGCAGCACCGCCGGCAGCGGCAACCGCGACCGGAGCAGCAGCCGAAACGCCCCACTTTTCTTCCAGAAGTTTCGACAGCTCAGCCGCCTCGAGGACGGTCAGCTTCGAAAGGTCGTCTACGATCTTTGCGAGATCAGCCATTGTTGTATTCCTTCGTTAGGTTCGAACGTGTGTTTTTGATAGCGAGGAACGGCCTCATGCCGCCTCGTCCTTCCGGGCGTAAGCGCCGATGACGCGCGCGACCGAGGCCGCTGGCGCATTGACGATCTGGGCGATCCGGGTTGCCGGCGTGGCGATCATGCCAACCAGCCTGGCGCGCAGCTCATCGAGCGACGGAAGTGTGGCGAGTGCCTTCACACCGTCGGCGTTGAGCGAGGTGGTGCCCATTGCGCCGCCGAGGATGACGAGCTTGTCATTCCCCTTGGCGAAATCGGACGCGACCTTCGGCGCCGCAATCGGATCCTCCGAATAGGCGATCAGCGTCTGTCCCTTGAACAGGTCGATGATCGATGCGGAGTCCGTGCCCTGAAGAGCGATTTTGGCGAGACGGTTCTTCGCGACTTTAACGGTGCCACCGGCGGCGCGCATTTTCGACCGAAGGTCGTTCATTTGCGCGACGGTGATACCGGCATAGTGGGCCACGACGACTGAACCTGCGCCCGAAAACGCATCATTCAGGCCCGTGACGAGTTCGCGTTTTTCCGCTCTGTCCACTGCCTATCTCCAGTTGACCCCAGTCCCGTTGATGGGAACATTCCCATTTTCGAGGACAGGCGTCGGGTTGCCTTTTGCCGGCCGGGCCATCCAGTAACGGATCTCCCGAACGACGCTCGAGGATCCTGCCCCCTTTCGCCACATCGACGGCCAAGCCGGCGATGCGCAGACAAAAGGCAAACACGGTTCGAACCTTTCATTGGAGCTTGTTGCTCCGTTGTCCGGTTTTCACCCGTCTCATGCAGGCCCACATGAATTAAGGCCCTCCTCTTGAATCAAGGTTCGGGCCGCCCGCAATCTCGGACAGGATGTCCGGAAGCCTTCCGGCTTCCGGTACCGGGCCCAGGATCAATCCAAGGCCCGGAATTCAGTCACGGACCAGCCTTCGAGAGGCCGATCCAAATGGTCCAATCAGGACGCGGCGAGCGTCGAGACGTCGAGCTTGAGGCCCGGGCCCATCGTCGAGGTGACAGACACCTTCTTGACGTAGTTGCCCTTGGCGCCTGTCGGCTTTGCCTTGGTCACCGCATCGGCGAAGGCACGGATGTTCTCTTCCAGCGCCTTGACGTCGAACGAGACCTTGCCGACGCCGGCATGAACGATGCCGGCCTTTTCGACGCGGAACTCGACAGCGCCGCCCTTCGATGCCTTGACGGCCGCGGCGACGTCGGTGGTGACGGTGCCGACCTTCGGGTTCGGCATCATGCCGCGCGGGCCGAGCACCTTACCGAGACGGCCGACGAGCGGCATCATGTCCGGCGTGGCGATGCAGCGATCGAAATCGATCGTGCCCTTCTGGACGATGTCGACCAGATCCTCGGCACCGACGATGTCGGCACCGGCGGCCTTGGCCTCTTCAGCCTTGTCGCCACGGGCGAACACGGCAACACGGACCGAGCGGCCGGTGCCGTTCGGCAGGTTGACCACGCCGCGGACCATCTGGTCCGCGTGACGCGGGTCGACGCCGAGGTTCATGGCGACTTCGACGGTCTCGTCGAACTTGACCGAGGAGCGATCCTTGAGCAACTTCAGCGCATCACCGAGCGCGTAAGCCTTGTTGGGATCGATGCCTTCACGGGTCTTCGATACACGCTTTGCAATCTTTGCCATGATCTTAGCCCACCACTTCCAGACCCATCGAGCGGGCCGAGCCCTCGACCATACGCATGGCCGCTTCGACGTCGTTCGCGTTCAGATCCTTCATCTTGGCGGTCGCGATTTCGCGAACCTTGTCGCGCGAAACGGTGCCAGCCTTGACCTTGCCCGGCTCCTTCGAGCCCGACTTCAGGTTCGCGGCCTTCTTCAGGAAGTAGCTCACCGGCGGCGTCTTCATGACGAAGGTGAACGACTTGTCCTGGTAATAGGTGATGACGACCGGAACCGGCGATCCCTTTTCCATTTCCTGGGTCTGCGCGTTGAACGCCTTGCAGAACTCCATGATGTTGATGCCGCGCTGACCAAGCGCCGGGCCGATCGGGGGCGACGGCGTAGCCGATCCCGCGGAGACCTGGAGCTTGAGCTGGCCTGCAATTTTCTTAGCCATCTCTTTTCCTGCCTTTGTCTATGCCGGCCCCACGATCTGGGAAACACCGGCGGTTGCAGTCTGGTGGTGCGGTTCTTGCGGCCGGCTAAAGCCGCCTTCGCCTCCCACCGTTCTCAAGGCCGCGCGTTGCCGCACCGCCTCCCCTGATCGCCAGACCGGCATCAGGGATTTCGGATCAGCCCTTTTCGACCTGCCCGAATTCCAGATCGACAGGCACGGCGCGCCCGAAGATCGAAACTTCCACCTTGAGCCGCGCCCGCTCCTCGTCCACTTCCTGGACGAAACCGTTGAACGACGCGAACGGACCATCCGAAACGCGGATCGCCTCGCCGATCTCGAAGGTGACCGAGGGCTTCGGCCGCTCGACGCCTTCCTGCACCTGGTTCAGGATGCGCTGCGCTTCCGCCTCGGTGATCGGCACCGGCTTGGAGTCGCCGAGGAAACCGGTGACCTTCGGCGTGTTCTTGACCAACGAGAACACGGCGTCGGTCAAATTAGCCTTCAAGAGCACGTAGCCCGGGAAGAACTTGCGCTCGGCGTCGACCTTACGGCCGCGACGAACCTCGACGACCTTCTCGGTCGGCACCACGATCTGCTCGATATCGGCGGACAGACCCTTCTGCTTGGCCTTGTTCTCGATGTCCTCGGCGACCTTCTTCTCGAAGTTCGAATAGGCGTGGACGATGTACCAGCGCGTAGCCATTTTTACGACTTCTCCTAATCGCCGGACTTAGCGTCCAATGCCCAGAATCTGCTCGACCGCGAGGCCCATGAGCTGATCGGCGGTGAAGAAGAAGATCATCGCGATCACAGCGAAGGCCAGGACCATGATCGTCGAGATCATCGTCTCGCGGCGCGACGGCCAAGTCACCTTGGCTGTCTCCGCGCGCACCTGCTGGAGAAAGACGAAAGGATTTGTGGTTTTCGAAGCCATATGCCGCCTGTCTTCAAGACCCGTTGGCCGGGTCCCCTGGATGATCCCGCTGGCCGGGACGTGCCGCCTGAGCCCAATCTCGCGCCGAATCAGCGCAATCATTTCGCCCATGCAAATCAGACGCGTAAAGCCGGCTTCCCAGCTTCACGCGTCGCGTGTCTGTTTCGTCTACATAAAACCGATTCTTGATCCACGCAAGTGGCAAGTGTCCGCTTTATGACCAAACGCCGCCTCGGAACCATCCAGTCGTTCCGTTCCGGCTATGGCACCTTTATGCCCCAATGAGCCTAATATGGCAAGCGGGTCACCGATTTTCAAAGGCCGCCCGCAAAAATCGTTGTGATGCCATCTCTAGAAATGGCACGGGCAGCAGGGCTCGAACCTACGACCTGCGGTTTTGGAGACCGCCGCTCTACCAACTGAGCTATGCCCGTACACGTGCGCCTCGGCGCAGGCGCTTCCTAAAAGCTTCCGCACGCTCTGTAAAGAGCGGTTTGCAAGCAAACATGCCTTAACCCTGCGCCAGAAATCGGGATAGTCGGCAACTCAGCCAGAAACCGCCCCGCCTGCCCCCCGCGGCACAAGATGTTCGAAGCCCGGTCCATCCCACTCGCGCCGGCGCACGACCTTGGCATCTGCGGCACCGGCCCTCCACCTCCCCGGCAACCGGAAGCTATTTTTCGTCCGGCACCCGGTACGGCCCGCCGGGCACGCCCCAGCCCCAGGCCGGCATCGGTTCGGTCTCGGGATCGCAGGTCTCGCCGAGATTGGAATTCATCTTGGCCAGCCGCGATCCCATTCGATGTAGCCCATGAAGGCAGAACGGAATTCGGGATCGTCCGGCAAACCAACTTCATCCGCCGCATCGGCGAGAAGATTGATCCAGCGGCGGCGCTGCTCCTCGGTCAAATGCTTGCCCAGATGATGCATGACCATTTCGCGATGGCCGCCAAAGTCTTCGCTGTAGGTTTTCGGTCCGCCGAAGACCTCGCCGATGAAGGCGGCGACATGGGCGGGGTGATCCGGCGACATATGTTTGAACACCGGGCCAACGACCGGGTCTTGTGCCACCTTGTCATAGAAGGTTTGCGTCAGCCGGTTCAGCGCCTCGGCGCCGCCGGCCCATTCGTAGAGTGTCGGAACGTCCTGGCTCATTCTTGATCCTTCGCCGGCCCCGCGGCCGCGACGATAGCGGAAATCGGATATGGCTCAACCTGCCTCTATGGGCAGTTTCGACGTCGCCGTGCTCTACAGCCTGGCAGGTGCGTCGGCCTGTACATTGGCGGCTGGCAGGCCTCGGCAATTGTCGGGCTTGGCAACGGCCTTGCAAATCGTGGAGCCGGTCAACGCGTCGACCGATTGCGGTCCCGTTGTCAGTCCAACCCTGCGCATCATGTCCGGGTCAAGTTGCTCCTCGGCCGAGCGTCGCTCGACCGCGGCGAACAGAGCGGGACCGATCGCCATCTCATTGAGATACGCCCTGACCACCAGCTTCTGTCCCATCGGATACAGGCTGAGCCGCGCCCGGGGGCCGACAAGCCGTCTGGCGCCGCCGGCAAACACGAGCGCACAGGCAGAATCGCACTCCGCCCCCGCATCGATGCTCAATCCGGCATAGGCTCCTTCCGTGGCAAGGCAATTCCACACGCCGGGGTCGCAGTCGACGAAATCTGTCCGGGCAACGGCTATGTCGAGCTTTCTTTCATGGACAAGTCGTCCCATTGCGAGAGCGCTGGACAGGTCGCCTCCGCGTGAACTGATGACGATAGGCAGCCCCCGATTGCCAAGCGTGGCCAGCAACTGCCGCAGCTTCTGAGGCGTCTGGCCGGTGATCGCACCTTCCGCCGATATCCATTCCGGACAATCGGGGTTGCACAGCGGATTGCTGCCGCGAACCACGACAAAGCGCATCTCCCCGCCGGCCTTCGCGGCGTCCGGTTGAACCGGTACGGCAGTCATGGGCTTGAGGGCGGCCGATGGCGTCGTCTTGTTTGCAGGTCCTGCTATTTCCCGGCAGTTCGTGGCCGACTGGCCAAGCCCGCACAGGCTTGCCGTGGTCAACAGATCCACTGCGTCCCGGCTGGTGACCAGCTTCATCGTCAACATGGCGTCGAGCGGAATCTGACGAATCTCGCTGGCCGGCGTAGCCTTCATGATTTCCAGCACGCCGTCGCCTATCCCCATTTCCCTCAGATACGCCGAAAGCGTCTTCTCGACGGCCCTGCTCATCTCGTAGGTTTTGTAGCTGCCTGCGCTTTTACGGCTGACCACCTTGGTGCTGATGATCTTCTTCTTGCCGTTCACGATCCGGTAGGTGGTCCGGTAGAGCAGTTTTTCCCGGTGATATGTGGTGGTGATCTGGTGGACGCCGAGATAGCCGAAATCTCCGATCACGCGGCGGACACCGCCGGAAAACATCAGCGGACAGGCCGAATTGCACATGGCTCCGTCGTCATGGACTATCCCGAAATAGTCGGCGCTGTTGTCCTTGCAGTTCTCAATTTCCGGCTGACAACCGGAAAGAACCGTCACGCCGACGGCGACATCGAGCTTGTTCTTGCGGATCATCCGGCCAAGTGCCAGCGCCGCATCGACATTACCGCCGGGCGAATTGACGACCACCGGCAATTGCCTTCCCTTGAGCGCCTTGAGCGTGCGTTTGAGGAGCGCCGGCGTGCCCGCGGCGATGGTGCCGTTCGCCGATATCCACTCAGGACAGTTGGGTTCGCATCCCGGAGCGTTGCTGCGCACGACGACGAAGCGCATGGACGGGATGTCGGGAGGCCCATCCTCCGCTCGCGCTGTCAGAACAGGCAGCAGCATAACGACGACGAGGGAAACCAGTGCCCACAACCGCCATGCCTTCCCATCAAAACAGCACCTTGGAACCACTGTTGGCAAAGCTCCCTCAGTGCAACCTATACTAGTTGCAGCCATGGCGCTTGCAACAGGTTTGAACCAACCCTGGCAATACTTGCGCTGCCAAGCGCAAGTAAACGAAAAAGGGCGGCCCGAAGACCGCCCTTTCCTTGTCGATCCGGCAGAGCCGGTCTCGATTATTCCTTGATGGTGACGACGATGCCGGCACCGACGGTGCGGCCGCCTTCACGGATGGCGAAGCGCAGCTTCTCTTCCATGGCGATCGGCACGATCAGCTC
>NZ_AZUY01000075.1 GCF_000513935.1 Mesorhizobium sp. WSM3626
TCCAACTCGCGGTCCGACAGCCCGTAAAGCGACTGCAAGAGCAGGGCCTTGAAGAGAACCAGCGCTGGCCAGCCGGGATGGCCCGGACCACCATGATTGAGCCCGCCAAGCAGCTTCTCGAAACGGTACCACTTCACCAGCGACTCGATCCGACCCAGGATTCCCGACGAGCCAACCGCCTTGTTCCCAAGGAACGCCTCGACAAAGCTCATCTGTCCCGTCCGCTTCACCGCCATCGCAAATCCCTCCGAGCAATAATCGAAGTGAATCACAATGCCAGAATTGCGCAACAAGCCCACAAGGGGAGAAGGGAAGACCTCATCCACCACCCTCAAGTAATCACGCTGGGTTTGTTGCGGCCGGTATGGCTCTTGATCCCGGCAATGTCGTCGGCGGCGGCGATGAGATCGGCGAGCGCCTCCTGCGTGTCGAGATCGTGCCTCGCCTGGTCCGGCTCGTAGCGTTCGATATAGACGCGCAGGGTCGCGCCTGACGTGCCGGTGCCCGAAAGCCGGAAGACGACGCGCGAGCCGCCTTCGAACAGCACCCTTATACCCTGGTGCTCGCTGGTCGAGCCGTCGACCGGGTCGTGATAGGCAAAATCGTCGGCCTTGGCGATCTTCAGGCCACGCACGCTGGTGCCCGGCAGCGAGCCTAGCTTGGCCCTGAGTTCGTCGACAAGCGCATTGGCGCGGTCGGTCTCGACCTCCTCATAGTCGTGCCGCGAATAGTAATTGCGCCCATAGGTCGCCCAATGTTCGGTGACGATCTGTTTGCAGCTTTCGCCGCGCGCGGCCAGGATGTTGAGCCACAGCAGCACGGCCCACAGACCGTCCTTTTCGCGGACATGGTTGGAGCCGGTGCCGGCACTTTCCTCGCCGCAGATGGTCGCCATGCCGGCGTCGAGCAGATTGCCGAAGAACTTCCAGCCAGTAGGCGTCTCGTAGATGCCGATACCGAGCTTGTGGGCGACGCGGTCGGCCGCACCGCTGGTCGGCATCGAGCGGGCAATGCCCTTCAGACCTTCCTTGTAGCCCGGCGCCAGGCGGGCATTGGCGGCGAGCATGGCGACCGAATCCGACGGGGTGACGAAAATGCTCTTGCCGATGATCAGATTGCGGTCGCCGTCACCATCGGAGGCGGCGCCGAAATCCGGCGCGTCCGGTCCCATCATCTCGTCATAGAGGTGCTTGGCATGAACAAGGTTGGGATCGGGGTGATGGCCGCCGAAATCCGGCAGCGGCTTGAAATTGCGGCAGGTGCCGTTCGGTGCGCCGAGGCGGTGTTCGAGGATTTCCTTGGCGTAGGGTCCGGTCACCGCATGCATGGCGTCGAAGCGCATGCGAAAGCCCGACTTGAACAGTTTGCGCAGCGCATCGAAATCGAACAGGCTCTCCATCAGCTCGGCATAGTCGGTGACCGGATCGATGATCTCGATGGTCATGCCGCCAGCCTTGACGCTCCCGACCGTATCGATGTCGATCGGATCGATGTCGGCGGTCTTGAAGCTCGAAATCGCCTTGGTCTTGGCAAAGATGGCGTCGGTCAGCTTTTCCGGCGCCGGGCCGCCATTGCCCGCATTGTACTTGATACCGAAATCCTCGTGCGGGCCGCCAGGATTGTGGCTGGCCGACAGAATGATGCCGCCGAAGGTCTTGTACTTTCGGATGACATGAGAGGCCGCCGGCGTCGACAATATGCCGCCCTGCCCGACCATCACCTTGCTGAAACCGTTAGCGGCGGCCATGGCAATGGCCTTCTGGATGACCTCGCGGTTGTAGTAGCGGCCGTCGCCGCCGATCACCAGGGTCTTGCCGGCAAATCCGTCGAGCGCGTCGAAGATCGACTGGATGAAGTTCTCGGCATAGTGCTCCTGCTGGAACACTGGTACCTTCTTGCGCAGTCCCGACGTACCGGGCTTCTGGTCGGAATAGGGCTTGGTGGGGACGGTGCGTATCATGCTTCAGACAACCCTTTTCGAAAGCAGCAGGCGATAAAGTTCGACGTATTTTTCGGCGCTTCGGTCCCACGACAGATCGGTCTTCATGCCCTGGCGCTGGATGGTTTCGAAGCTTGCGGGACTGGCATGGGCATCGACCAGGCGGCGGATGGCGTGCAGCAGCGCGCCGCCATTGTTGGGCGCAAATTGGAACCCGGTCGCCACGCCCGCGGCCATTGCTGCTTCATTGGCATCGATGATGGTGTCGGCAAGGCCGCCAGTGCGCGCGACGACCGGCACGCAGCCATAGCGCAGGCCATAAAGCTGCGTCAGCCCGCAAGGCTCGAAGCGCGAAGGAATAACGATGGCGTCGCAGCCGCCCTGCATGATGTGCGACAGCTGCTCATCATAGCCGACGACGACGCCGATGCGGCCACGGTGGCGTGCGGCCGCGGCCAGCAGCGCGCCTTCGAGGCCGGCGTCGCCCGAGCCCAGGATGGCCAGCCTTGCGCCTGTCGCGACGATGCCGTCGACCACCGTCGCCAATACGTCCATGCCCTTCTGCCATGTCAGCCGGCTGACGACGCAGACAATCGGGCTGTCGTCGCGGTCGAGGCCGAAACGGTCCTCGACGGCGGCCCTGTTGGGCGCCCGGGTCTTCAACGTTTCGGCCGTATAGGTCGATACCAGATGCTTGTCGGTCTCCGGATCCCAGATGGCGGTATCGATGCCGTTGACGATGCCATGGAGATCGCTTGAACGCATGTTGATGAGACCGTCGAGGCCCATGCCGAATTCCGGCGAACGGATCTCCTGCGCATAGGTCGGGCTCACCGTTGTGATCGCCCAGGCGGCTTGCAAGCCAGCCTTGAGGAAGCCGACACCGCCATAATATTCGACGCCGTCAAGTGCCATCGCCGCGGCCGGCAGGCCGAGCTCACCGAAAATGCCGGCGCCGAACTGGCCCTGGAAGGCGAGATTGTGGACGGTCATCATCGACGGTATGCCAACGGCCTTGCCGTAGCGCATATAAGCCAGGGTCATCGCCGACTGCCAGTCATGAGCATGGACGATGTCAGGCAGGTAGCCCGAAATGGCGCCGCCGGCGATATCGGCGCCGGCCTGGCTCAGCGCCGCGAAGCGCCGCCAATTGTCCGGCCAATCGGCGCCCGAGGCGTTGCCATAGGGACCGCCAGGGCGGTCGAACAGATGCGGCGCGTCGAGCACGAACAGGTCGAGCCCGGCGACCTCGACGGCATGGACCGAGGCCTTGCCGCCCTGCAGCAAAGGGTACTGATAGACGGCCTTCTTTTTCTTGAAGGCGTTCATCACCACCGGAAAGCCCGGGATGAGCGTGCGCATGGTCACACCCTTGGCCGAGAGCGCAATAGGCAGCGCGCCGGTTACGTCAGCCAGTCCGCCGGTCTTGATCAGCGGGAAGATTTCGGGCGTGACCGACAGAACATGCATGCGCTTAACGATCCGCTCCTGGTCCATGTCGCCCAGAACCGTGTAGCGGTTTTGGGACCACGACATGCACAAAACACCCTAAAGTGACAGCTTGTTGATCATGTCCTGTGTGATCAGGCAGATACCCTTTTCCGAGACGCGGAAGCGCTTGGCGTCAATCGCGGGATCCTCGCCGACCACCAGCCCTTCCGGTATCCTTACACCGTGGTCGATGACGACGCGCTTCAACTTTGCGTTCCGGCCGACATGAACGTCGGGCAGCATGACAACCTCTTCCAGCGTCGAATAGGAGTTGATGCGCGCACCGGTGAAAATCAGGCTTTTCTTCAGCGAAGCGCCCGAGACGATGCAATCGCCCGACACCAGTGACGAGACGGCGGAACCGCGCCTGCCGTCCTCGTCATGGACGAACTTTGCCGGCGGCTTCAACTCGGCATAGGTCCAGATCGGCCAGTCGCGGTCGTAGAGGTCGAGTTCCGGCGTCACGTCGGTCAAGTCGATATTGGCTTCCCAATAGGCGTCGACCGTGCCGACATCGCGCCAGTAGGCCTCGTTCTCGGCGGTCGAACGCACGCAGGACTTGGTGAACCGGTGCGCGATCGCCTTACCATGCGTGACGATATAGGGGATGATATCCTTGCCGAAGTCTCGGCTGGAGCCCGGCTCGGCGGCGTCGCGGCGCAGTTGCTCCATCAGGAACTTGGTCTTGAAGACGTAGATGCCCATCGAGGCCAAGGCGAATTCCGGATTACCCGGAATTCCCGGCGGATCGGCGGGCTTTTCGACGAAGGCGATGATGTTGTCCTTGGCATCGACATGCATGACGCCGAAGCCGGTCGCTTCCATGCGCGGCACTTCGAGGCAGCCGACGGTGACATCGGCGCCGGCATCGACGTGCTGGCGCAGCATCATCTCGTAGTCCATCTTGTAGATGTGATCGCCGGCCAGGATGACCATGTATTCCGGACCATAGGCCTCGATGATGTCGATGTTCTGGTAGACGGCGTCCGCCGTGCCTTCATACCATTGCGTTTCCGACACGCGCTGGCTGGCCGGCAGGATGTCGAAGCTCTCATTTCGCTCGGGCCGCAGGAAGTTCCAGCCGCGCTGCAGGTGGCGGATCAGCGAGTGCGCCTTGTACTGAGTGGCGACGCCGAGGCGGCGGATGCCGGAATTGAGCGCATTGGAGAGCGCGAAATCGATGATGCGCGTCTTGCCGCCGAAATAGACCGCCGGCTTGGCGCGCCGGTCGGTCAGTTCCTTGAGGCGGCTGCCGCGCCCGCCGGCCAGCACATAGGCCATGGCGTCGCGGGCCAGCGGCTGGGTTCGTTTCAAGTCTGCCATTCCTACCCTCCCAAGTTACTCGTCTTTATGCGTTGACCAGCCTTAACGAGTTCAGTCGGCGGCGAGTTCAAGCATGATCGTCGACAGCGGTGGCAGAAGCATCGTTGCCGAAATGCTCTTGCCCTCCGCCCGTGCCTCGACCACGCCGCCATTGCCCATGCCGGAGCCGCCATATTCGGAAGCGTCGGTGTTGATGATCTCGCGCCACTTGCCGGCCTTCGGCAGAGGCACACGATAATTGTCGCGCGGCACCGGTGTGAAATTGGAGATGACGGCGACCGGATTGCCGCCGGGAGCGTTGCGCACCCAGGCGAAAACCGAATTCTGGCTGTCGTCGACGATCAGCCAGGAAAACCCTTCCGGCTCGCAGTCGCGGCCATGCAGGGCCGGGCGTGAACGATAGAGATAGTTGAGATCGCGCACCGTCTGCCAGACACCGCGATGCGGGCGGAAATCGAGCAGGTTCCAATCGAGCGCGCGCGCCTCGCTCCATTCGCGGCGCTGCGCGAATTCCTGGCCCATGAACAGCAGCTTCTTGCCGGGATATCCCCACATGAAGCCGTAATAGGCCCGCAAGGTCGCGAATTTCTGCCAGTCGTCGCCGGCCATCTTGCCGAGCAGTGTGCCCTTGCCGTGCACGACCTCGTCATGCGAGAGCGGCAGCACGAAATTCTCCGAGAAGGCGTAGGTCAGGCCGAAGGTCAGCTCATTGTGGTGGTGCTTGCGGAAAATCGGCTCCTTGGAAAAATACTCCAGCGTGTCGTGCATGAAGCCCATGTTCCACTTGAAGCCGAAGCCCAGCCCGCCTTCATGGACAGGCGCCGAGACCTTTGGCCATGAAGTCGATTCCTCGGCGATGGTCATAACGCCGGGATGGTGCCCGTAGAGCTCCTTGTTCATCTTCTGCAGGAAGCTGACCGCCTCGAGGTTTTCGCGCCCACCCTTCTCGTTGGGAATCCATTCGCCCTGCTTGCGCGAATAGTCGAGGTAGAGCATCGAGGCGACCGCGTCGACGCGAAGACCGTCGACATGGTATTTTTCGGCCCAGAATAGTGCGTTGTTGACGAGGAACGACACCACCTCGCGGCGGCCGAAATTGTAGATCGCGGTATTCCAGTCCGGGTGGAAGCCCTTGCGCGGGTCGGCATGCTCGTAGAGCGCGGTGCCGTCGAAATGGACCAGACCGTGCTCGTCGACAGGGAAATGCGCCGGCACCCAGTCGAGAATGACGCCGATGCCGGCACGGTGGGCGCCATCGACAAAGCGGGCAAAGCCGTCCGGATCGCCGAAGCGGGCCGATGGCGCGTAGAGGCCGGTTGTCTGGTAGCCCCAGGACGGGTCATAGGGATGCTCGGAGATCGGCAGGAATTCGACATGGGTGAAACCGGCCTCGACCACATAGGGGATCAGCCGGTCGGCCAGTTCATCCCATGACAGGAAGGTGCCGTCGTCGCGAAGCTGCCAGGAACCGGCGTGGACTTCGTAAATCGAGATAGCTTCGCGCCGAGGGTCGGCGTTGCGCCAGAAATCGCGATGCGCCTCGTCACCCCATGGATGGGCCGGCGGCACCGCGGTCACAGAGGCGGTTGCCGGGCGCAGCTCCGACTTGAAGGCGAACGGATCGGCCTTCAGCGGCAACCTGACGCCATCGGGGCCTATGATTTCGTATTTATAGGGCCGGCCGGCACCAATATCGGGAATGAACAGCTCCCAGATGCCGGTGTCGCGACGGTCGCGCATCGTATGCCGGCGGCCATCCCAGTCATTGAAATCGCCGACCACCGAGACGCGCCGGGCATTGGGCGCCCATACCGCGAAATGCACGCCGGTAGCGCCTTCGTGCTCGATGACGTGCGCGCCGAGCTTGTCGAACAGCCTGAGATGCGAACCTTCGGCGATGTAGTAATCGTCCATCGGCCCGAGCACCGGGCCGAACGAATAGGGATCGGTCAGCCACCAGTCGCCGCCGGCATTTCGCGCGTGGTAGCGAAGCGGTTGGCGCTTCCTGATCGACAGCTTGCCCTCGAAGAAACCGGCGTCGTCGCGCCTGGTCAATTCGCCCGCCTCGATGCCGGTCAGCGTGTAGGCGGTGACGGACTGCGCGTGCGGAACGAAGCAGCGCGCGAACAGGCTCTTGCCGGCCTCCTGGACACCGAGAACCGCAAAGGGATTGCCGTGCGTACCGGCGACAATCGCCGCAACATCGCTGGCTGGCGCCAGTCCGTCCGGCCCGCTTGTCGCAGCGGTCGCGCGCGGCTTCCTCATCAGGCAGCGTCCCTCCCAGGGCACCAGCTATTCATTTCCAGCGATGTGAATTGACATTCAACTCGCATCACCGGGACCACATTGTTCGTGGCTCATGCAATCACATCAGACCGGCACGTTCCAGATTTCTTTCGCGTATTGACGGATCGTGCGATCGGAGGAGAACCAGCCGACGCGGGCGACATTGCGGATGGCGCGCGCGTACCAGTCCGGGCTGTTGCGCCAGACAGCATCGACGTCGCGCTGGCAGGCGGCATAGGCGTCGAAATCCGCCGCGACCATGAACCAGTCGGTGTCGTAGAGACCGTTGATGAGATCGCGGTAGCGATTGGGATCATCGGGCGAGAAGACGCCTGACGAAACGGCCGCGACCGCCTGCGCCAGTTCCGAGGATGCTTCGATGACGCCGCGCGGATTATAGCCATTGTTGCGCCGCTCGGCGACTTCTTCGGTGGTGAGGCCGAAGATGAAGATGTTGTCGTCGCCGACATGCTCCTTGATCTCGACATTGGCGCCGTCAAGCGTGCCGATGGTCAGCGCGCCGTTCAGCGCGAACTTCATGTTGCCGGTCCCCGACGCTTCCATGCCTGCGGTCGAGATCTGCTCGGAAAGATCGGCGGCCGGCATCAGCACCTCGGCCAGGCTGACATTGTAGTTCGGTACGAACACGACCTTCAGCAGGCCGCGCACCGAAGGGTCACTGTTGATCACCCTGGCGACATCGTTGGCCAGTTTGATGATCAGCTTGGCGTTGTGGTAGCTGGGCGCGGCCTTGCCGCCGAAGAATTTCACGCGCGGCATCCAGTCGCGCTCGGGATGCGAACGGATCTGGTCATAGAGCGCGATCGCTTCGAGGATGTTGAGCAGTTGGCGCTTGTATTCGTGGATGCGCTTGACCTGGATGTCGAAGAGCGCCGAAGGGTCGAGCTTGATGCCGAGGCGATCGGCTACCAGATTGGCAAGCCTCACCTTGTTCTGGCGCTTCACGGCGGCGAATTTTTCGCGGAAGGCAGTGTCGTCGGCGAGAGGATCGAGCCCCTTGATCGCCTCGATGTCATCCATGAAGCGGTCGCCGATTGCCTCGCGGGCAAGCGCGGTGAGGCCCGGATTGCACTGGATGAGCCAGCGCCGCGGCGTGATGCCATTGGTCTTGTTGTTGATGCGATCAGGATAAAGTTTGTGCAGGTCGGCGAAGACCGTCTTCTTCATCAATTCGGTGTGCAGCGCCGACACGCCGTTGATCGAATGCGAACCGACAAAGGCCAAATTGCCCATGCGCACCCGGCGGTCGCCATTCTCCTGGATCAGCGAGATGCGGCTGATCTGCTCGTCCGAGAACTGGTCGGTGGCGCGGGCTTCGAGCAGCACCTGCGCGTTGATGGCGTAGACGATCTGCATGTGGCGCGGCAGGAGCCGCTCGAACAGCGGCACCGACCAGCTTTCCAGCGCCTCGGGCAGCAGCGTATGGTTGGTGTAGCCGAAGGTGCGCTTGGTGATGTCCCAGGCGAGATCGAAATCCATGCCATGGACATCCATCAAGAGCCGCATCAGTTCAGGCACGGCGATCGCCGGATGGGTGTCGTTGAGGTGGATCGCGGCCTTGTCGGGCAGCGACTTCAGGTCGCCATATTGGCTGAGATGGCGCTGGACGATGTCCTGCAGCGAAGCGGTCGAGAAGAAGTATTCCTGGCGCAGCCTGAGCTCCTGCCCGGCCATGTGGGAATCGGCTGGATAGAGCACGCGCGACAGCGCATCGGCCTTGTTGCTTTCAGCCAGCGCCCCGATGTGGTCGCCGGCATTGAACTTGTCGAGCAGGATCGGATCGATCGGCATGCCTGACCATAGTCGTAGCGTGTTGACGCGCTTGGCGCGCCAGCCGGCCACGGGCGTATCGTAGGCGACCGCCAGAACATATTCCCTCGGCTTCCAGACATGGCGCTCGAGGCGCCCTTCCCTGGAGGTGATCGATTCGACCGAACCGCCGAAGCCGACTTCGAAGGAGCGCTCGCGGCGCTCGAACTCCCAGGGGTTGCCATGGTCAAGCCAGGTCTCGGGCAGTTCGACCTGCCAGCCGTCATGGATTTCCTGGCGGAACATGCCGTTGGCATAGCGGATGCCGTAGCCATGCGCGGGAATGTCGACGGTCGCCATGCTTTCCATGAAGCAGGCGGCGAGCCGTCCTAGGCCGCCATTGCCAAGGGCAGCGTCCGGCTCGAGCGCCGCGATCAGGTCGAGGTCGACGCCGAGCGACGACAGCGCCTCACGCATGTTCTCCATCAGGCCGAGATTGGAAAAGGCGTCGCGCATCAGACGCCCGATCAGGAATTCGAGCGAGAGGTAATAGACGCGCTTTTCCTGCTGGTCGTAGGCTTCCTTGGTCGCCTGCATCCAATGGTCGACGATGCGATCGCGCACGACCTTGATCGAGGCGGTCAGCCAGTCGTACTGGGTCGCGACGGTGGTGTCCTTGCCGACCCGGTATTTGAGCGACATCAAGACTTCTTCGGCGAGCGTCTTGGGATCGGGATTGTCGAGAGCGGGGGCTTCGATCGTCATGGCGGATGTCATATCGCCTCTCGTTCGGTTTGGCCTGATCATACCGGCTTTCACCGTTTCTCCCAGCCCATCCTAGTGCATTGCAGCATGTTTTCAATCGATTAGAGAATACTCCCGCCTGCTTACCCTGCGGCAATCTGGCAGTTCAGGCCGCCAGTGCCACCTCCGGGGGTGTTTTTGCCCCGGTCATGAAGGCAACGGCATCGGACATCGTATATTGCTTGGGGTCGATGACGCACAGGCGACGGCCCAGACGGTGGATGTGGATACGGTCGGCCACCTCGAAGACGTGCGGCATGTTGTGCGAGATCAGCACGATCGGCAGACCGCGCTTCTTCACGTCGAGGATCAGTTCGAGCACGCGGCGGCTCTCCTTGACGCCCAGTGCCGCCGTCGGCTCGTCCATGATCACCATCTTCGAGCCGAAGGCGGCGGCGCGGGCCACCGCAACGCCCTGGCGCTGGCCGCCCGACAGCGTCTCCACCGCCTGGCTGATGTTCTGGATGGTCATCAAGCCGAGTTCGGTGAGCTTGTCGCGGGCGCGCTTTTCCATTGCCGGACGGTCGAGCATGCGAAGCCACTGGCCGACAAAGCCGGGTTTGCGGATCTCGCGGCCGAGGAACATGTTGTCGGCGATCGACAGCGCCGGCGACAGCGCCAGGTTCTGGTAGACGGTTTCGATGCCGGCTTCGCGAGCTTCCATCGGCGACTTGAAGGAGACAGGTTTGCCTTCGAGCCGGATTTCGCCTTCGTCCGGCACGGCCGCGCCGGAAATCGCCTTGATGAGCGACGACTTGCCGGCGCCGTTGTCGCCGATGACGGCAAGGATTTCGCCGGGGTAAAGGTCGAAATCGGCATTGTCGAGAGCCGTGACGCGGCCATAGCGCTTGACCAGACCGCGCGCGGTGAGGATGGGTTCCTGGGTCATGCCGAAACCTTTCTGATCCATTGGTCGATGGCGACGGCGCCGATGATCAGCACGCCGGTGAGCAGCACTTTCCATTGCGGATCGGCGCCCAGCATGTTGAGGCCCATCGAGACGACGCCGACGATCATGGCGCCGAACAAGGTGCCGAGGATGGAGCCGCGGCCGCCGAAGAGAGAAATACCGCCGATCACCGTCGCGGTGATCGCCTGCAGATTGTAGTCGGTGACGGCGGCGGACGGCGAGATCGAGCCGTTGCGGCCGATCGAAACCCAGGCCGCGAAAGCGGCGATCAACCCGGCAAGGGTGTAGACCGTCATCAGCACCTTCTTGGTCTGGATACCCGACAGCTTCGCCGCCTCCTGGTCGTCGCCGACGGCGTAGACATGACGGCCCCATGCGGTGTGGTTGAG
Source organism: Mesorhizobium sp. WSM3626 (assembly GCF_000513935.1). Classification (GTDB taxonomy): domain Bacteria; phylum Pseudomonadota; class Alphaproteobacteria; order Rhizobiales; family Rhizobiaceae; genus Mesorhizobium; species Mesorhizobium salmacidum. Next base: position 10,913 of record NZ_AZUY01000075.1, read on the forward strand.
CACGTACCAAAGAACCAGCACGAGCACGACCGTGGCGATGACGCCGAGCGTCAGCACCGCCGTGCCGACCTTGAAGCTCAGGGCAAACAGGTGCAGCAGCGGCGCCTGATTGTCGACGTCGGTGTCGCGGATCGTCTCATTGGCCGAATAGATGAAATTGGTGGCCATGACGATGTTCCAGGTGCCAAGCGTCACGATGAAGGGCGGCAGCTTCATATAGGCGACCAGTAGCCCGTTCAGCAGCCCGCAAGCCGCACCGGCGGCAAGCCCGATCGCCACGGCGAGCACGCTCGGCATGCCGTAGCTGACCGCGCAATTGCCCATGATCACGGCCGAAATCACCATGATCACCCCGATCGACAGGTCGATGCCGGCGGTCAGGATGACCAGCGTCTGCGCGGCCCCGAGAATGCCGACGATGGCGATCTGCTGCAGGATCAGCGTCAGTGTGTAGGACGAGAAGAATCGCCCTCCGATCGTGATGCCGAAGATGATAATCGACAGAAGCAGCACGATCAGCGGCACGGCGGCCGGCGTCGAATGCAGAAAATGCTGGATGCGCTTGACGGCTGATTTGTGCTCGTCGAAAGCGGCCACGCTTGTGTCGCTGGCCGAGAGAACCTTCTCGAATTCCTGAACTTGAGCCATGTTTTCTCCCCGTAGGGCTTCAGCCACGCGCTGACGCCGTCCACGCCTTCCGGTCTGTCGCCGGGATTATTCGCGTTTACAGTGATGCATCGTCCACCCGATGCGGCCGGGGATCAAGCCCCCGGCCGATGGGTTTTGTTCCGGTCAGGCCGGCATCAGCCCCAGCACTTGGCGAGGCCTTCCTTGGTGTCGATGGACTTGACGCCGTTGGCGGGCTTGTCGGTGACGAGATTGACGCCGGTGTCGAAGAAGTTCTTGCCCTCGGTCGGCTTCGGCTTGGTGCCATCCTTGGCGAAAGCGGCGATCGCTTCGATGCCGAGTGCGGCCATCTGCAGCGGATATTGCTGCGAGGTGGCGCCGATGACGCCTTCGGCGACCGACTTCACGCCGGGGCAACCGCCGTCGACCGAGACGATAAGCACCTGGCTTTCGAGGCCGACGGCCTTGAGCGCCTGATAGGCGCCGACCGCTGCCGGCTCGTTGATGGTGTGGATGACGGTGATGGTGTTGTCCTTCTGGAGAAGGTTTTCCATCGCCTTGCGGCCGCCTTCTTCGTTGCCGTTCGTCACATCATGGCCGACGATGCGCGGATCCACCTCATCGCCGATCTTGTTGGGGTCCTTCACGTCGATGCCGTAGCCCATCATGAAGCCCTGGTCGCGCAGAACGTCCACGGTCGGCTGCGAGGGGGTCAGGTCGAGGAAGCCGATCTTGGCATCCTTGGCCTTGTCGCCCAGCGTGGCGGCGGCCCAGGCGCCGATCAGCTTGCCGGCCTCCAGATTGTCGGTGGCGAAGGTCGCGTCGGCGGCGTCGATCGGGTCGAGCGGCGTGTCGAGCGCAATCACCAGCAGGCCCGCATCGCGCGCCTTCTTCACCGTCGGCACGATGCCCTTGGTGTCGGACGCGGTGATCAGAATGCCCTTGGCGCCATCGGCGATGCAGCTTTCGATCGCCGCCACCTGGCTCTCGCTGTCACCGTCGATCTTGCCCGCATAGGTCTTGAGATCGACGCCAAGTTCCTTGGCCTTGGCGGTCGCGCCCTCCTTCATCTTGACGAAGAACGGATTGGTGTCGGTCTTGGTGATCAGGCAGGCGCCGACGCCGGCGGCTGATGCGGACGAAGCGAACGCCATCAGACCCAGCGCGGCCGCCGCAAAAACAGTGGACTTCAACAGTTTTGTATTGGTCACGATTTTCCTCCCAGTGGACCATTTTCGAATGCCGGCCAACCGGCACCCGCACGGCATCCAAGCGACTTCTCCCAGCGCGGATGCCCCCTCAAAGAACACCACACAAAGGCATCTGTCAATAATTAAATCACTCTTATTTATTATTGACAGCCTTGCGTCGTTCACTCATTCTGGCCCAAAAGCATTGCCGGGGAAACGACGGGAGGAACAGGGTGGAGACCGCCACTGCGAGGCATGGTTCGCCCGAAGCGAACGAGAGCCTTATTCACCGCGGCACCAACCAGAGCGGCATGCGCGACCACAACGAGCGCCTGGTGCTTTCGCTGGTGCGCCAGCACGGCAGTCTTGCGAAGTCCGACATTGCCCGCATGACCGGACTTTCGGCGCAGACGGTCTCGGTCATCATGCGCGAACTGGAGGAAGAAAGCCTGCTCGTGCGCCAGGCGCCGTTGCGTGGCAAGATCGGTCAGCCCTCGATCCCCATGGCGCTCAATCCCGAGGGCGCCTTCTTCATCGGCCTCAAGATCGGCCGCCGTAGCGCCGAACTCGTGCTGATCGATTTCCTCGGGCAGGTGCGCGCCATGCTGCAGCATTCCTACCGCTACCCTGCCCCACGCGAGACGGTCGAGTTTGTCACGTCGGGCATGAAGACGATGCGCGGCGAGCTGACACCTGCGCAGGACAAGCGCATTGCCGGACTCGGCATCGCCATGCCGTTCGAACTTTGGAACTGGGCCGACACCGCCGGCGCGCCGCGCGACGTCATGGACGAATGGCGCCATCGCGATATCAGGGCCGACATCCAGGCACAGTGCGATTTTCCGGTCTACCTGCAAAACGATGCCACCTCCGCCTGCGGCGCCGAACTGGTCTTCGGCCAGACGGGCGCGGCGCGGGACTTCGTCTATTTCTACATTGGCGCCTTTGCCGGCGGCGGCATCGTGCTCAACGGCCGGCTCTTCGGCGGACCGACCGGCAATGCCGGCGCGCTCGGCTCAATGCCCGTGCCCGGGGCGGATGGAAAACCGACCCAGCTGATCGACGTGGCCTCGATCGCCATGCTCGAAAAAACACTCAATGCGCGTGGCGTCGAGGCCTCGTATCTGTGGACCTCGCCCGAGGATTGGGGGGAGATCGGCGCTGAGCTCGACGAGTGGATCGCCAGCGCCTCGCGGGCGCTCGCTTACGCCATCGTGGCAGCGTCCTCGGTCATCGATTTCGAGGCCGCGGTGATCGACGGCTGGATGCCGAAGGCCGTCCGCCAGAGGCTGGTCGAGGCGGTCGTGACGGCAATCGGTGCGATCGACGGCGAAGGGCTGAAACTTCCGACCGTCCGCGAGGGGACCGTGGGCATCCATGCCCGGGCGCTCGGCGGCGCCAGCCTGCCGCTTTCCGAACGGTTCCTGATCGGTTCGACGACGATCTCCAGGAGCGCCTGAATGCTGATCGGGATTCCGGCGCTGCTTGGTCCGGAGCTTCTGGCGACGTTGCGCGCCATGGGCCATGGCGACGAGATTGCCCTGGTCGACGGGAACTATCCGGCGCAAGAGCAGGCAAGACGCCTCATCCGGACCGACGGCCATGCCCTCATTCCCGTACTCGACGCGATACTGACGCTGCTTCCGGTCGACGATGTCGTGCCGGAGGCGCTGTTTCGCGCCTCGGTGAAAGGCGATCCGTCGCTTGCCGACCCCGTCCATCGTGAAATGGAGGCGATCTGCGCCAAACGAGCTCCGGGCCGCAAGGTGGTTGCGCTGGCCGGCGCCGACTTCTATGCACGGGTCAGATCGGCGCATGCCATCGTCGCGACAAGCGAGCCGCGGCTTTACGCCAACATCATCATCCGCAAGGGCGTGATCTATCCGCCGGAGACCAGGAAGCCATGATCCTCTGCTGCGGCGAAGCCCTGATCGACATGCTGCCGCGCACCACCACGCAGGGTGAGCCGGCCTTTGCTCCCTATGTCGGCGGCGCCGTTTTCAACACGGCGATCGCGCTCGGCCGGCTCGGCGCGCCGGCCGGCTTCTTCTCGGGCCTGTCGTCGGACCTGTTCGGCGGCCAGTTCCGGGACGCGCTCAGGGCAAGCAAAGTGAGTTCAACCTACGCGCACACTTCGCCCCGGCCGACGACGCTGGCCTTCGTGCGGCTGAACAACGGCCAGGCGACCTACACCTTCTATGACGAGAACACGGCCGGGCGCATGCTGACCATCGAAGACCTGCCGCAACTCGGCGGCGAGATCGAGGCGATGCTGTTCGGCGCCATCAGCCTGATCTCGGAGCCGGCTGGCTCGGCCTATGAGGAGTTCATGCGGCGCGAGCATGAGGCCCGCGTGATGATGCTCGATCCCAACATCCGGCCGAACTTCATCCCCGACAAGGCCAAGCACCTCAGGCGCATCCGAGAGATGATGGCGATGGCCGACATCGTCAAACTGTCGGACGAAGACCTCCACTGGTTCGGCGAAGCCGGTTCGCACGAGGATGTGGTGCGCAATTGGCTCGACCGCGGCCCCAAGCTGATCGTCGTCACCCATGGCAGCGAAGGTGCCGTTGGCTACAGCAAGCAGCACCGTGTCACCGTCATACCGGAGACAGTCAAGGTGGTGGACACCGTCGGCGCCGGGGACACGTTCAACGCCGGCATCCTTGCCTCCCTGCATGAGCAAGGCCTGCTGGCGAAGGCGGCGATTTCCAGCCTGTCCGAAGACGCAATCCGCAAAGCATTGGCGCTCGGCGCCAAGGCAGCGGCAGTGACGGTATCACGAGCCGGCGCCAATCCCCCCTGGCTACACGAGATCGGCTGATCGCCTCCCGGAAGCGATCACTTTATGTTTCCATGCGCCAGAAAACCGCGACAAAAATGGCCTGAATTGCACCGCCAAGCCTGGATTCCCGGCTTTTTGGGGCAATGCGCCGGCAAAACACGGGTAACGGGCTGCGACACTTGCACCCGATGCCCGGTCCGCAGCCGGCTTTTTCAGCCGCGCCAAGTCTGGTACCAGCGGGCCGGTTATTGGCAGGTATTGAGGCCGACATGCAGTTCATCGATCTTGGCGCGCAGCGCGAACGAATCCGCGACCGGCTGAAAGCCGCGATCGACCATGTTGTCGAGGATGGCCGCTACATCTTTGGCCCCCAGGTCGCCGAATTCGAAAAGAAGCTCGCCGCCTATGTCGGCGTCAAGCATGTGGTCGCGTGCGCCAACGGCACGGACGCACTGCTTTTGCCGCTGTTTGCCGCCGGCATCGGCCCGGGTGACGCGGTGTTCGTGCCGAGCTTCACTTTCGCCGCCACGGCGGAAGTGGTGGCGCTGGCCAAGGCCGAGCCGGTTTTCGTCGATGTCGATCCGAAGACCTACAACATCGACATCGCCAGCCTCGAGGCGGCGATCGCGGCCATCAAGAAGGAAGGCCGGCTGAAGCCGAAGGCGATCATCCCCGTCGACCTGTTCGGTCTTGCCGCCGACTACGAGGCGATCATGGCTATCGCCAATCGCGAAGGCTTGTTGGTGATCGAGGATGCCGCGCAGTCCATGGGTGGTTCGCTCGAAAGCAGGATGTGCGGCTCGTTCGGCCATGTCGGCTCGACCAGCTTCTATCCGGCCAAGCCGCTTGGCTGCTATGGCGACGGCGGCGCGATGTTCACCAATGATGACGCTTTGGCCGACACGCTGCGTTCCTTCGCCTTCCACGGCAAGGGCGAGACGCAATACGACAACATCCGCGTCGGCATCAATTCACGGCTGGATACGCTGCAGGCGGCAATCCTGATCGAGAAGCTGGCCATCCTCGAGGAAGAAATGGTAGCGCGGCAGGTGGTAGCCAAGCGTTATGCAGAAGGCCTGGGCGACATCGTCACCGCGGCCCGTAACCTGGATGGCAGCCATTCGGCCTGGGCGCAATACGCGATCGAAACGCCCAAACGCGACGGCCTTAAAGCGCATCTGAGCGAAAAAGGCATCCCGTCTGTCATCTATTACGTCAAGCCGCTGCATGAGCAGATCGCCTATCGCGACTACCCGCGCTCGCCGACCGGTCTTGCGGTTTCGGAGGACCTGCCGAAACGCATCCTGTGCCTGCCGATGCATCCCTATCTTAGCGAGGCCGACCAGGGCCGGATCATCGAAACGATCCGCAACTATATCGGCTCGAACTCGGCGCAGGCCGCGGCCGAATAGGCGCCTGATAGCAGAGGCCGACACACCTCGTTCGCTTAGAGCGGTCGGGGCGCAGGCCGGCGCGTCGCGCCGTTATTCTGAGACGGTCGGCGCGCGTCTTGTGGTCCGGTCATCCATTCCCGGCCGGGTCACGGAACGGCACTGCAATATGCAGATCCCTGCTGTGAAGACCAAAGTGCCCAGCACCCATGACAACCAGATCCGATGGTCGACCGACAGTTCGACAACAGCTATGATCAGGTAGTTGCTGGCTATGAAATGGCAGGGGCCCCGCAAACCGCCGATCATTCTTATGATCGCGCCCAGGAGCACCCCATACACAATGATGCCCAGCGCTCCGAGCTCGTACCACAAATCGAATACGATATTGTGTGCGCTTGGGAGATCCACCTGCGCATAATATGTGGGACTCACCACAACCCCGGCCGCGTTTCTCATCGTATTGGCGCCATGGCCGAGAACGGGCTGGTCCGCAATGTGGGGCGAGATCATCTGCCAAAGATCAAGCCGCGCGGCGAACGTTCCTGGATAGAAGGCCAGCCATCCCGTGGTTTTGAGGTAGGCGAACAGCGGCGAGACGACGAAGGGGGCGATCAGGGCAAAAGACAAATAGACGGCGAAGAATGCGACCAAGGCGTGTTGGCGGTATTTGGCGGGCATGACAAACATCACCGCCACGAAGACAATCGCCAGATTGACGCCGGTCGATTGACCGTAGAGCAATGTCAGCACGGCAAAGAGAGCCGCAAGCCCCCTCCAGACGAGCCGCGGCTGGGCAAGAAATATGACGGCAAAAAAAGCTCCATAGACCGTGATCTTGTGGAGGGTGAAAACATTTTCCACAAATCGCGGATTTTCGGTCAAAAACGCAAAATACAGTTCCCAACCCATCACCGACACCAGGCCGATCAACATGCCGACCAATGAGACCCGCTCGAGCCGATCGCGTTGAGCGCCCGGAAGCGCCAGAATGCACTCAAACAGCAGGATGGCGGCGACCGAGTAGCCAAACAGGTCCCTCGCCGCCATGAGAGAGCGGCTCGCGTTAACCGACCACAGGGCGCTCGACAGGACAAAGCCGGACAAGAGGGCCAGAGTTACGGCGAGGCCCATCGTTGCCCTGCCAAAGCGCGCACCCTTCGTCAAAAGGGCAAGAGCGCCCATGAGTGCCGCGACAAATGCCAGGGCCGTCGGAGACATTTCGATGAAGACGAAAAGGGCGGGAGAGAGGGCGTAGAGGCCCAGCAACATCCTGAGGACTATTTCGTCGCGATTGCTGGTCCATACCGGAAACCCGCCCAGAATGACGGCATGGCATTTCTGAAAAAAGGACATTCAACTACCGACTCAGGGAACGCCTATACAGGATAGGTTATCGGCGAAGGCACCTCAACGTTCGATACGTCCTGCGGTTGCAACCCTGCCGCTGGCGATGAAATGCGGATTGGCGAAGTCCTCGTCATCGGCCTGGTTGCGCTTGCCATAGGCCAAGGGCTTGCCGTCCAGCGTGCGTGTCGTGCCACCGGCGGCGCGCAGCACCGCGTCACCCGCCGCCGTGTCCCATTCCATGGTGCGGCCGAAGCGCGGATAGACATCCGCCTCGCCATTGGCGAGAAGGCAGAATTTCAGCGACGAACCGACCGAGACGATCTCGGCGGCACCAAGGTGGCGAATATAGGCTTCGGTTTCCGGCGTGTTGTGCGAGCGGCTGGCAACCACCGCCAGCGGCGTCGCGGCCGTTCTCACCGAAATCGGCCGGCGAGAAACGATCCGGTAGTCGCCATCGATTTCGAGGGCTTCCGCCGTGCCCGGCAGACCGGAAAAGAAGCGGCCGCTGCATGGCGCGAAGACAACGCCGACTTCCGGCACGCCATGGCGGGCAAGCGCGATGTTGACGGTGAAGTCGGTGCGCCGGTTGACGAATTCCTTGGTGCCGTCAAGCGGATCAATGAGGAAGAAGGTCTCGCCAAGTTCGCCCGGCATGACACCGGCCGCCGCCTCCTCCTCGGCCACGCAGGGAATGTCGGGGAATTCCGCACGCAGCCCGGCGAGGATAATCTTCTCGCTCTCGCGGTCCGCCTCGGTCACCGGCGAGGAATCCGATTTGCGGTCGACCGCGCAGCCGGCGTGGAACACACGCATGACCTCACGCCCGGCCGCTAGCGCCAGCCGCTCGAAGATCTCAAGCATCGCCGTGTCGTCAGATGCCGCCGCCATTGTCATATTGATCTTCCGCAATGTCACGCTCGTTCAGCCAGTGTTCCAGGGCATCTACCATCTCTTCAGGCGACTTGCCGAGCGTCTTGAGATGGATCTCCGGGTTCTCCGGTGCTTCGTAAGGAGAATCGACACCGGTGAAATTCTTGATCTCGCCATTCAGCGCGCGCGCATAGAGGCCCTTCGGGTCACGCCTGGCGCATTCCTCGAAAGGCGTGTCGACAAAGACTTCGATGAACTCGCCACTGGCCATCAATTCGCGCGCCATGCGCCGCTCGGCTCTGAACGGCGAAATGAACGAGACGATGACGATCAGCCCGGCGTCCGCCATCAGCTTGGCCACTTCGGCGACGCGGCGAATGTTCTCGACGCGATCGGCGTCGGTGAATCCAAGGTCGCGGTTGAGACCGTGACGGACATTGTCGCCGTCCAGGATATAGGTATGGCGGCCAGTGGCGAACAGCTTCTTCTCGAATAGGTTGGCGATGGTCGACTTGCCGGAGCCCGAAAGCCCCGTGAACCAGAACACGGCGGGCCGCTGGTTCTTCATGTCGGCGCGCACGCCCTTGCCGACATCGAGCGATTGCCAATGGATGTTTTCGGCGCGGCGCAGCGAATGCAGGATCATGCCGGCGCCGACCGTGGCGTTTGAGATGCGGTCGACCAGGATGAAGGCGCCGGTGGTGCGGTTCTCGCCAAACGGATCGAAGGCGATCGGCGTCCGCGTCGAGATGTTGCAGATGCCGACTTCGTTCATTTCAAGCGACTTGGCCGCCTCATGGGCAAAGTCGTTGACGTTGATGCGGTATTTCAGATCGGTGACGGTGGCGCTGGTNTGATCGGTCTCGGTGCGCAGGATATAGGACCGGCCAGGCAGCAGCGCATTTTCGTCGAACCAGACGATGCTGGCGGCGAACTGGTCGGCGACCTGCGGCCGTGCGGCCGGCGAAACCAGCATGTTGCCGCGTGAGATCTCGACCTCGTCGTCGAGGACGAGCGTTATGGCCTGGCCGGCCACTGCCTGTTTGAGAT
>NZ_AZUY01000076.1 GCF_000513935.1 Mesorhizobium sp. WSM3626
GTACCGGCGAGACCGCATGCGACCTCATTGTGCCGCGAACCTTCTCTCGCAGTCTCCATGATTGGATTACGGACCACCAGGCCAGTACAGAAAACTCCTTGAATCATGCCGGCGGTAACACCCGGATCGGTTAGATCATCCGTCCTCGGCTGCATTTGGCTGCATTTGAAGGGAAAGGCTCAGCCTCGCCAGTTTTTTGCCCTTCTCATCCCGGACCTGAATGAACAATTGCTGGCCGTCGAGATCCTTCAGGGATTCTCTGGCCAAGTCGATCAGGCCTTCCATGGCCTCACGACGTGCTGCCACGATCCCATCGCATTCGATGCCTACCTCATCTTTGATGACCGCATTGCTGTCGCCGGTGTCAAAGAAATATCTCGCCATCGAGCCCGCCTCACAACGTTCTCGCGTTCTTTTGGTGCAGGTAGGTGGTGTCGAAATCTCCTGCCCGAATGAGCCCGGCCCAATCAACGGCGTGAAATCGCGAGCTCTCGGTGGATATCAATCCGTTGCGTCGAAGTTCCTGCAGCGTGCGGTTCACGTGCACGGTGGATAAACCCAACGCATCGGCAAGTTCTGCCTGCGTGATCGGAAGCTCCGCCACATGATCCTTGATGAGTTCCATGGAGCGAAGCCGGACGATGAGTTCGCACAGGATGTGCGCCATCCGAGCATAGGCGTCGCGCCTTCCAACGTTGGTGACCCACTCTCGATAGATCGCTGCGTCGATCAGAGTCGAGCGCCAAAACACCGTCGCTACGGAAGGATGTTGGTCGCAAATGGCTCGCAAGGCATCGTGCCGCATGATGCCCACGCTGACGCGCGTGAGAGGTGAGAACGTGCAATCCAAAACCGAAAGATGCAATCCATGGAGATCGGGAATGTCTCCCGGAACAAAGAATGAAGAGACCTGCCGCTTGCCCTCGCCCGTAAGCTTGGTGGACCCCACCACACCGTCCAAGACCACAAATGAATGGGTGGGACGATCACCCTCGCGCGCAATGTCCTGATCGACCTGATAGTCCCGTATCTGGAATTGGATGCTCTCCAAAACGGCGATGTCTGACTTCGTGAGATCAGAAATGTTCTGGAGCTTGCGGACCAAAATGTTCGGGGAAGGGACATGTGCCAAATTTGGTGACCAGATTGAGTGTTACCTGCCGAACTTCAATAGGGCGCTAATGTTCCCGGCACCGTTCGGCGAGCGCGCCTGCTACACGGCGTGAGAAGTTCGCAAAGCCAACGGCTGCGGTTCCGGCGCCCTTTGTCTGACCTTCTACGGCTTTCGCCTCTCGCCCCAGTTAGGACCGCCAAAGTGAGTTGATTTTCATAAAAGCGACCATCGCAAGCGGGTGGATAGCACCTAGATGTGGCTGTCCGGCGAGGATCGCGAAGCAAACGACGAACGTTGCGCCTCAACATTGAAAACAATGCTCGCTCGAAACACCAAGTCGCCGCCCTCATCTCGCACGACAATCGCCATTCTGTGATGGTCGCCATCCGGAAGAGCGTCGTTAGTCATCTCTGCCAAGGCTTTGATTGCTTCATATTTGACCGCGTCGAGGTCGGGGCATTCTGTTCCCTCATCGTCAGGGAAGATTGCCCCGTTATCATCTAGATCGAAGTAATAGAGTGCCATCGTAACCGAACCAAAAGGATTGGCGTTTGTTCCTCGCTCTGGTTCCTGAATGACTCAATCCCCAAGGTGGGCCAACGCGCTCGTGCCCAGTAAACTCGTAAACGAGGCTGCTGCGGATCACGCGCTCAAGAGGTGGTTGCCGCCCGCCTCAGACGACATCGAATGGCTGGCGAGCGACACATGGTCTTCATCTGCGGCGTCGCTGGCGCCTGTGTGGCTGCTGGCTGCTTTGCATTGGAGGCGGTTACGGGGGATCATATCGCGCGGTCCGTCGCATGCATGACGATGGCCCATCTCGTGGCTGAATAACTCAGAATTGTGATGCTCTGCCGCTCTAAGACCGGACGGAGGTATTTCGGGCCAATTGCTATTCCTGTGCGAATCGCCTCCTCTTGTCTGAGGACCAATCGCAACGCAGTTTGCTGAATCCATGGTTCCCTTTCTTGAAGGCGACCGGCGTTTCCCCCGCCCCCCAACCGGCGTCGGTCGCCCCACTCTCCGGCAGGTGCCACTGTAGCTAAGATTTCGAACTCGCTGCTCCTAGTCCCGAGCAGAAGGTGACGGAGTGTTAATTGCCATTAACGCAGGTTAATGCGCCGAATGGGCGACGCGTTAGAAGGTAGCGCTGGTGCCTCCTACGCGACTCTTTGGCTATAGGTCGGACCCAGAGGAAGAAGCCAATGAGACATAGTCGCCCCGTGATCTCCGCCTTTGATTTTGATGTGATCAAAAACGCGCTCAAAGCCATGATCGTCGAGAGCGGCATCCCTGAATCCGAATGGGACAAGCAAGCGCGCAACCTCGTAAGAATCTTCTCCGGCACCGGGGCAGACGAGACAATGATCCGAGTTCTGCTTGAGACCTGCCGGACCTGCACAGGCAATGAGTCCGAAGGAGAGTATCCCGCCACGCGCGCTCGCGGCGATCCCATTGAAAGGACACGGCGCAATCTTCAGCGTTCAAGAGAACTGCTTGCCAGAGGCCGTCATCATTTGTGGAAAAGGGAAGCCGAGCGCGCGGGTCCAGATGGCCTGAGATGCGACAGGCTTTCCGATTAGATCATGGGGTATCTTGCAACAGCCTCACGCTTTAAGTCGGCCGATCAGCTTTGGCGTCGGCGATGAGCTTATGGATGAACTTGTCAGGTGAGGTGATGTCCGACTCTAGCCAGGCCCACACAGGGGAAACAACCCGGCACAAAATGCATTTGGAGGCGGAATGCAGTTGCGGCAACGTCGGCTACTGCAGGTCGATTGACCTAATGATGGTCTATAGCGGCGGCGGCGTCCCACGGTTGAAGAGGTTCAACCCCAGCCGCCACAAGCCAAGTTTAAGGACACCTGACGGGAGTGCTGAGGCCACGACCGTTTCGCACGCGTTCAGTAGCCGCACGCAAGCTGGCCCTGTTGGTCGGAATGCCGGGATGGACTCCCGGGCGTCGAATCCGGAGCCCATGACGGGCCCAAACGTTTTGGGCCGACCGCAATTTTCGGCAACAAAATCAAAGGTCATCGTGGGCCCGGAGGACGCTTGGAAAACGAACACAATCAACAAGTTAGAATCCGGTGGGACCATCCGGCATTCAAATCTGTTCCAATGCTTTTCAATCTTTTTGTCCCATCCAAGAGATTGCTACGCCCAGTCGACCAAATGCACCTCGCTCAAAGGTGTCCCGATGGCTGGCAAGAAGCTTCTACTGTGCTGCCTGAAGGTGATGATAACGCCAGGGACGGGCATCTACGCCGAGCTGCTGATTTCGTGAATGGGGCTGAAAACAGATCGTCCGCTTTTGTGGCCGTAGCGGAGATAGCTGACCTTCAAGAGAATCTCGCGGCCTGTTGAGTATCTTGGCTTCCTAAAGCCTGAGAGCGGTCCTGAAGGTGGAGAACTCGTCATCAGTGATCTGAACCACGTGCTGTGGCTCGGGATAGGCGCCGGTCTGGACGTCGGCGATGAATTCGCGATAGGCGGCGATGCGCTCGTGCTGCAGCCGCTCATATTCGGCGGCGAAGTTGCGGTAGGTCTTTGCATGGCGCGGCTTGTGGCCTGATGTGTGGCCGAGCACGTCCTCGCTGAACAGATACTGCGCATCGGCATGCGGTCCGGCGCCCATCCCAAGCATGATCATCGGCGTATTCCCAGTAATCAGTTCGGCAACGCGGTCAGGCACCACTTCCAGCTCGGCGCCGAAGCAGCCGATGGCTTCCAGCCGCTTGACGTGGTCCCACACCGCACGCGCGCTCTCGGCCGTCCTGCCGACAGCCTTGAAACCGCCGGTCCAGGTGCATTGCGAGGGGATCAGGCCAACATGGGCAACGACAGGCACGGCGTTGTCGCAGAGCGTCTTCTGGATATCGAGCGAGGCGGCACAGTAGAAGCAGTCGCCGCCGATGCGCATGAAGTGGTAGGCGGTTTTCAGATAGTCCTCCGCCGTGACCAGATTGCCGGCGGGGCCATAGGGAAGCCCGACCTGCACGAAGCAGCGGCCAGCCGCCTCGCGCATCTCGGGCGAGAAGAAACGGCTCTCGATCGACAGCATGTCGACGCCGGCCGCATCCGCCGCCGCCGCCTCTTCGAGCGAGGTGACGTAGAGCATGGAAATCTTTTGGCCGCGACTTTTCATGGCGCGGATATCGGCGACGGTTGGGCGAGTGCTCTTGGCGACCATTTTCGTTCCTTAGACGGTGAAAGCTTCGCGGAAGGCCAGCAGTGCTGCCTCGGGGTCGCCGGAGGCGAACGCCTCCATGCCCACCGGCCCGCGATAGCCCATGTCCTTCAGCGCACGGGCGATGCCCCGGTAATTGATCTCGCCGCTGCCGGGCTCCATGCGTCCGGGCACATCGGCCACCTGGATCTCGCCGATCCATGGCAGGCAGGCGCGGCACAGTTCGATCAGGTTCCCTTCGCCGATCTGCGCATGGTAGAGGTCGAGGTTGAGGCGCAGGCCCGGCCGGTTGACGCTCGATACCAGCGCAAGCGTGTCTTCGGCGCGTGCAAACGGCACGCCGGGATGGTCGACCGGAAGGTTCAAATTCTCCAGCGTGAAGGTCACGCCTTCAACCTCGGCGAGGTCAGCGATGCGGTTCAGCGTGTCGCGCGCCTTGAGCCACATCGCGCCGGTGACGGTCTCGCAGGGCGTGACCGGCAGGCCGCCTTCGCCCAGCCCGGTGCCGTGCAGGTTGAGCCGCGCGACGCCAAGGCGCTTGCCGACCGCCGCGGTCTCCTTCGCCGTCTTCAACAGTTCGGCAGCACCTTCGTCATCGACCAGCCGGCCGCGCAAATAACCGTTCATGATCGAGAAGGTCGCGCCGGATCTTTCCAGCATTGCGAGATCGTGCTCGGGCCAGTTCCAGAGGCCGACCTGAAAACCCATTTCGGTGAGGCGCTTGACGCGCCATTTCATCGGCCGGTCGCGCCAGAGCATCTCGGCGCAAGCCGCAAGCGTAAAGGTATCGGACATGTCAGACCTCGATGTACACGCGGCCGTCCTCGACCTTCGTGGTGTAGGTTTTCAGGTTCACGCAGACCGGTGCGCGCAACGCTTCGCCGGTCCGGTAGTCGAACACGCCGTTGTGCTTCGGGCATTCGATCCTGTGTTCCATAACCAACCCGTCGCTGAGATGCACCTTCTCATGCGTGCACAGCCCGTCGGTGCAGAAGAACTCATCGTCGGGGCTGCGGTAGATGGCGAATGTCCGGCCCTCGTGATCGAAGCGGATGACGTCCTCTTCATCGATGTCATCGGTCGCGCACGCTTTGATCCATTTTGCCATTGTCACTCTGCCGTCTGTTCTTTGGTTGGTTGAAAAAGGCGGCCGGCGGACCACGCATTCCGCCGGCCGTACAGGAAGATGCCCGGGAGGAGATGGGCGTCTTCACTGGTCACGCATGGCTCGCGCCCCGCGGCGCATGGCCGTTGTCAGCCGCCGAGAAACTCTCGATCTCGGCTTCGAGCTCGGCCATCTGCTCGCCGCCCGCCATCAGGTCGGTAATGGCCTCGCGGCTTTTCTCACCCTTGCGGAAGTCGGCGGCCTTGGAACCTCTGATGAGGACGGCGAAGTGGTCGCCCACGGTCAGCGCGTGGACGACATTGTGGGTGATGAAGATGACCGCGATGCCCTTGCGGCGCGCTTGCAGGACGATGCGCAGGACATGCGCCGCCTCCTTGACACCGAGTGCCGCGGTCGGCTCGTCGAGGATCAGCACGCTGGCGCCGAAATGCACGGCGCGCGCGATCGCCAGCGCCTGACGCTCACCACCGGATAGTCCGCCGACGAGGCGATCACCGTCGTCTATGCGGGTGATGCCGAGCTGGCGCATCTCGGTGACGGCGATCTCGTTGGCCCGCTTGCGGTCGTAGATGGTGAGCGGTCCCCAGCGCCGCGTCGGCTCGGCGCCGACGAAGAAGGAACGGCCGATGCTCATCAGCGGGAACGTCCCGCCGAACTGGTGGACGGTCGCGATGCCATGGTCGCTGGCGTCGCGCGGGCTGTCGAAGGCGACGGATTTGCCATCCATGTCCATTGTGCCCGATGTCGGTTTGTGGACACCGGAGAGGATCTTGATCAGCGTCGACTTGCCGGCGCCATTGTCGCCGAGCAGGCACAACACCTCGCCTCTGTTGACCTCCAGCGAAATGTCGTGGAGCACGTCGATCGGACCGAACGACTTGTTGATCCCGGTCAGCCTGAGCAGGGGCGTGGTCATGAGCGAACCCTCGATTTGGTGCGCGGCGCATAGGTCAGCGCCATGGTGCGGAAGGTGTTGTTCATCAGCACGGCCGCCAGCAGCAGGACGCCGATGATCAGGCTAGCCCAGTTGGCGTCGAAGCCGGTGTAGAAAATGCCCTGGTTGACGATGGAGAAGGTCAGCGTGCCCAGCACGATGCCGACCACCGATCCGTAGCCGCCTGTCAGCAGCACGCCGCCGATGACCACCGCGATGATCGAGTTGAAGATGAAGGACTGGCCGGCGGCCACCTGGGCACTGTTGTAGAGGATGGCCTGCGACATGCCGACGAAGGAGGCGCACAGGCCGCTGCTCATGAACAGCGCGATGGTCACCCGGTCGGTCGGGATGCCGGCATTGCGGGCGCTCACCGCGTCACCGCCCATGGCCAGGATCCAGTTGCCGAAGCGCGAGAAGTTCAGGATGAAGCCGACGATGAGGATGGCCGCTATCCACCAGAACAGCGTCACCTCGAACTTGCCGCCGAGATAATCGCCGAACAGCAGCTTGGCGGTGGAGCCACTCTTCAGCGCGACGCTGGTGCTGCCGGACAGGATGACCGAGAGGCCGAGTGTCAGGCCAGCCAACGCGAACAGCGTTGCAAGGGTGACGACAAAGGACGGCACCTTGGTGCGGATGACCAGGACGCCGTTGATGAAGCCGACGGCCAGGCCAAGGCCGAGCGACGCGAGAATGCCGACGATGATCGGCAGATCATAGTGGCCCGAGATGATGGCGACGGTCATCGAGCTGGCGGGGATCATCGAGCCGACGGAGAGATCGAGATGCCCGGCGATCATCAGCAACCCGATGGGAAGCGCGATGATGCCGAGTTCCGAGGCGACGTTGAGCCAACTCGCGGCGCCGCCGGCCGACAGGAAATTGGCGCCGCCGAAGATTGAGAAGAAGATCAGGACTGCGATCATGCCGATCAGCGAGCCGACTTCCGGGCGACGCACGAGGCTGCCGACGGAGGGCATCGAAGAGCGCGGAACGAACGGCGCAGCCGTCGCCACGGAAGGTTGGTGATGGGCTTGGGATGTCATCGAAGTGTCCCTGGCTTGAATAATAGGGAGCCTGGCGCGACCTTTCGGCGGCGGCGCGGGGCTGATGATGTCCGGCCCACGGAGGGGCCGGACACTCCGAGCGAGCTATCGGGCGCCGGCCGCCGCACCACCCATCGTCGCGCCGACGTTGGCGGCATCGACGATCCCCGGTCCGGTCAGCACCGGCTTCGTGGGCAGGTCGAGCCCATAGTTGACGAAGCCGTTGAGCAGCGACACCGCGAGATAGCCCTGCAGGTAAGGCTGCTGGTCGATCGAGAACATCTGCGTGCCGTCCTTGATACGCTGCAGGCCGGTTTCGTCCATGTCGAAGGAAGCGAGCTTGACCTTGTCGCCAAGATTGGCCTGGCTGATGGCGTTGGCCGCACTGTTGGCGTCGCCGGCGCTGATGGTGATAAGGCCGTCGAGGGTGTTGTCTTTCAGCACAGCGGCCTTGATCGCCTCGGCGACCGCGGTCGGGTTGCCGAAGCTGGATGAAGGCAGCGGCAGCTGGGTGGATTTGCCGCCGCTCTTGGCGATGGCGTCAGCTATGCCCTTGCAGCGGTCTTCCGTGTTGGTGGAGCCTGGCAAGGTGTTGACGCATAATACATTCTTGGCGCCGTGGCTGCCGAAATAGGTGCCCCCGCCGAGACCGGCCACGTATTCTTCGTTGCCGACATAGTTCATGGCGCCGAGCCGCTTGGCTGCGTCCATGCCGCCGGAATTGTAGATGATGAGCGGCACACCGGCGGCGACGACTTCCTTGAAGGCGTCATCCATGGCCTCGGGCACCCAGTCCGGCCCGACGATGGCGCTCGGCTTCTGGCTGAGCGCGGTGCGGATCAGCTTGGCGGCGTCCGGGCCGAGATTGTCGTAGTTCTGCGGGCCGAGCCAGGTCACCGAGCCGCCGGTCAGTTCGGCGACCTTGCCGGCGTCGTCCGCACCCTTCTTGACCTTCGACCAGAACGGGTCGTCCGCCTTGCCGCCGATGACGAAGATCTTCGCGCCATCGGCCATGGCTGCCGTGGCCGATGTCGCCGCCACGCCCGCAAGCATGATCGCCGTCAACAGTTTCGTGATCGTTTTCATTTCATTTCCTCCCGGTTGCCGTCGTCAGACGGGTTTAGAAAAAATCGAATTCATCCGCAGGCGCGCACCTCTCCCGTTGCGCGTTGCGTCGCTTGATCAATGGTTCGCCGCGGCCTTGGCGTTCATACGTTCCTTCTTTTTCTGGAAGCGGGCGTCCATCATGGCGTCGCCTTGCTTGGTGCCGTCGTGCAAGGTACCGAACCATCGATCGAGCGGGATCAGACCGTCGCCGCCGTAGTTCACCTCAAAATATTTGTGATGCAGGTAGTGTGCGTAAGCGTGGCTCTCGACCGCTGTGTCCTCGGTCACCTCCAGCTTATCAAAGCCGAGATGGCCATTGACGGCGCCGAAGCCGGCTACATGCAGCTGGAATAGCGCGACGATCGGATTGGAAGGGATGACCAAATGCCAGAAGGCGACCGCGTGATAGAGGAACCCCTCCACCGGATGCATCGACAGCGACGACCACGGCGACGGGTTGATCGAATTGTGGTGGACCGAATGGATCCAGCGATAGAGCGGCCCCCAGTGGATCAGGCGGTGGATGAAGAAGAAATGCACCTCGTGGATGGCCGGCGCGACCAGCACCAGGGCAGCGAGGTAGACCGGGTGATCAGACCAGCCGATCCACGGCACGTAACCATTGGCAAAGCACCAGAGGAAAACGACTTCGACCACGGTCCACAACGGGATGGTGATGAAGAACGAGCGCAGGAAGTTGTCGATGTTCTGGCTCTGGAACCAGAACACGTCTGAGGGCGCGTCGCTTGGGAATTTGTGGTTGTACTTGAACCGCGTCGCCTGGGTTCGCTTGATGTAATAGCGCAGCTCGAAGATGCCGTAGAAGACGAGGATCGCCGCCGCGTTGACGGCGTAGAGCCACAGCGCCCAGCCCCAGCCGATGGTCTTCATCGTCTCGACGCTCGGGACGATATAGAACCAGTAGAGCAGCGCGGTCGCCATGTGGAACGCATTCCACGGCCAGATATAGCCGGGCAGCCACGCCAGAATCTTCGGCAGCCTCGGTGGCCAGTTCCACAACGGCGCTCCCTCGATGCATCCGTTCGGCTTCCAGTCGCCGCGCTTGTCGCGCACGCCGTATTTGAGATCGTCCATGCAATCCTCCACCCGCAATGCCGCACCTGCAGCGCCTTGGGACGGGCCGCACCCGCACGCCGCCTCACTCCGCCAGAGGGCGGGGGGCAAAAACCCGTCTGCGCTGTGCTGCTGCTATCCTTTGGGCTGGCGGTGCATCCGCCTTGCTTGCTTTTGACGAGATAAACATCTTGATCCAAAATGAATCAAGAATAGAATGTTTGTTCCAAACTGATTGTGTCATTCATATCAATCTGGCATGATAAATTGATATCTTCGTATCAATTTTCCACAGGCGGATGAGACGAAATGGATCAGAACAAGCGACCGACGATCAGGGATGTGGCCGCCGAGGCGAATGTTTCGGTGGCCACCGTCAACCGGGTGCTGAGCGGCACCGGCGCCGTCCGCCAAGGCACGCGCGAGCGCGTCAGGCTGGCGGCCGAGCAGATCGGCTTCTACGGCACGGGCGCGCTGCGCAGCCGCATAGCGGCCGCAAGGCCGCACTACCGCTTTGGCTTCCTGCTGCACCAGCCCGGCCGCGCCTTCTACCGCAACGTCGCCGAGGCGCTGCGCGCGGTGGCGCCGACCATGCCCGACTGCGAGATTGAGCTGCGAATCGAGTTTCTTGACGACCTGTCGCCGCAGAATGTCGGAGCGCGCCTGCTGGCGCTCGGCGCCGAATGCGACGCCGTCGGCGTCGTCGCCGCCGTCCATCCGCTTGTCACCCAGGCGGTCGATGCGCTGCAGGCTCGCAACGTGCCGGTGTTTGCGCTGATCTCGCAGATATCGGCGACGGGTCAGGTTCATTACATCGGGCTGGACGGCTGGAAGGTCGGCCGCACCGCGGCCTGGGTGTTCGAGCATGTCTGCAAAGCGCCCGGCAAGCTCGGCATCCTTGTCGGCAATCACCGCTATCGCTGCCAGGAAATGAACGAGAGCGGCTTCCGCTCCTATTTCCGCGAGCACGCCCCCGATTTCACGCTGCTTGAGCCGCTGCTGACCTTCGAATCGAGCGCCATCGCGCAGGAGATGACCGAAAAGCTGCTGAACGAAAATCCGGATCTGTCCGGCCTCTATGTCGCCGGTGGCGGCATCACCGGCACTATCGCGGCCCTGCGCTCCACCGGCCGCGCCGGCAGCATCGTCGTCGTCGGCTACGAGTTGATGGCGTCGACCCGTCCGGCGCTGCTCGACGGCACGCTGACCTTCATCATCTCACACCCGCTCGCCCGTATCGCGCTCGAAGCGCTGACCGGTATGGTCCGCGCCGTTGCCGCCCCGAACGATGGTGGTAATTTGACCGCCATCTTGCCGTTCGAGGTATACACGCGGGAGAATATTTAGAGCAAAGATTACAGCACAGCGTTAGGAGCGTCATATGAAAGTTCCGACAAAGCTCCAACATGATCTTGCGCCCTTTGGAAAACGCTGAGCTATCCTCATCGGGGGCGAGATGGGCACGACATTTCTGGCATCGACGCATAGCTTTCCACGGACGTCCGCTCTTGGACAAAGTCCAACACGCCGGAAAACGGCCGACTTCAGGCGCAAAGCCGTCGTTCAACAGGCGCAGCACGAACGACGGCCATAAATAACGGTTCGGCGGAAGCCTCTTCCAAGTCAGGATAACGCAGTTCCAATGACCATTGGGACACGGTTGCTGTTTTCACACCAGCTCACTCACAGCCGCGGCCTATCGATGTAGCGCTCCTAACCATCCCGATCGCACGCCGTTACCGCCTTTCGCAGCCCCTATCGTCCAGTGGTCTTTTCAGCCTTGAAACAACTGCGCTATGAATGGCTGTGCGCAACCCGATCGACGAACCGGAGCAAGGGTAAAAGATAGAGCCAGCCATAGATTGTCCCGCGCATGGATCATGTTCATGCCAGAACAATCGAACTGAGTCCTGCGCAGAACAAAGCGAATTGTCCCACTTCAGAGCGAAGTTGGCCATAACTGATTGATATTAAAAGGTTATGGTGGGCCCGGAGGGTGTGAGTTTTCAAAGGGAAATCAATGGTTTAGCGGATGGTTAGCCAACCCATATCCTTCGTATGATCTCGTATGGTCTGGCGAACCGAAGGACCGGCAGGAGGACTAATATTCAAGTGAGAAGTATCTTCTACCCACGGTTCCAGCGCGGCTGCTTTGGGCCGGAAGTGCAAGGTCCGCTTTCGGTATGATCGGGCTGAAAGCCGACGTTCGGAGCCGGCACAGCGAGGGCGACTTTGCGCCACTAGGGGAGATTCACGGATGGGGTGCCGGACGGACCCGCGTCAACATCGGCTTCGCAGTCACGTTCGAGGGGAACGGGCACAGAGCTTCATAACTCCTGCCGAGCATCGCGGTCACTAGGCGGGCCCAACGGCGGAGACTTCATTCTAAAGGCGCTTTAGCCGGCGGTGGTCTTGCCTTCATTCCCGAGCATGTCGCTCGACCCCACTTGAATGCAGGCCAGTTGACGCAAAAGCTTGACGAGTGGTGCCCAACCTATCCAGGTCAGCACCTCTACTATCCTACTATCGACAGCAATCTCCGGCATTCGCTCTAATGGTGGACGCCCTCAGGTATCGCGGGTCTCAATGAGGGGTTTGGGCAAAAGGCGGACGATCACCACGTTCTGCTTCGAGCCCAGGGCGGACCAACAGGTCAATGCGCCGTGAAGCCACCATCCACCGGCAACGCGACTCCGATGACGAAGCTCGATGCGGGACTGCATAGCCAAAGCACAGCTGCCGCAACCTCTTCGGCGCGGCCGAGCCGGCCGATCGGCTGCTCCTTCATGATTCCAGCCATCGCGTCGGTCTGCCCGTCCAGCATTTCCTGCACCATCGGCGTGTCGATAACGCCTGGGCAGACCGCGTTGATACGGATGCCGCGGGGGGCGTATTCGACTCCAGCGCTTCGGGTCATCCCGATAACAGCATGCTTGGTGCCGTGATAGGCGGCGCGTAGGGGTAGACCGACCAAGCCGCCAAGCGAAGAGCAGTTGACAATCGCACCGGAGCCTTGGCTGCGCATAACCCGCAGTTCGTGCTTCATGCAGGCCCACACACCGCGTTGGTTGACGGCGGTGACGCGCTCGAAGTTGTCGAGCGGCTCATCGGCGGCATCGGATGGAGGCACCTGAATGCCAGCGTTGTTGAAGGCCATGTCGAGCCGGCCATACTCGGCGACAACATGATCGACAACCGTTGCGACCTGCGCCTCGACGGCGACATCGCAAGTCACGCCAATCGCGGTGCCGCCTGCTGCAACGATCCGCTGTGCTTCGCGATGAGCAAGCTCACCATCGAGATCGGCCAGCACGACCGATGCGCCGTTCTCGGCAAACAGCCGTGCAGTAGCAAGGCCCATGCCCTTGGCCGCACCTGTCACGAACGCGACCTGACCCTTGAAGTCGTACGCTGGATTCACGTTTCAGTACTCCATGCTCGCGTCAGCGACCTGACGTTTTCTACCGAAGGCCGGGAAGGCAGTAGCTGCGCGGTAGTCAAAATCGTTTCTTTGGCCCTGAGCGTTTTCAGCTGACGGGGATGATCTTGATCGTGGCGGCCCTGGCCGATGGGCCGATCATGTGTGTGAGGTAGGGGCTGCGTGTGTATTTGGTCCGATAGGCATCATCGATCTGCAAACCGATCGGCCCGTCGACTGGCGCAAAGGCGACGTTGAGCGTCCTGCCAGCGATCGTGATCTGCCCCGCCTTCTGATCAACGGCGGACCGATGCCAACGAGAAGCGGTCCCGTTATAGGCGCGCGCATAGACGCCGCCGTCGACGACTACGGACCAGATCCAAGTGGGCGTACCGCAAGTGACCCCATCATCACGAAGGGGTGCGATATGAAGATCGTCGGCGTTTGCGATCCGAACCAGGTCGTCAGAGTTCCATTGCGACATGAGTGGTGTCCCTGAACTACAGCGTGCCGTAACCAGGCTTTTTGTAGAGACGGGCCAAATTCCCGGCGATGTGGGGGACGAACACCTTCTCCGGCCAGTCGGCTGGATCGACATCGTCGATCGCTATGGAGACGACTTTGGTCTCGCATGCGAGTACGGCTACAACGGTGTCCGAGATAGCCTGAGCGAGTTCCGCCTTTTTGCTCTCGTCTCTGCCTGAACCAAGCTTGACTATGATGTGTGGCATGACTGCCTCCGTCTGTGGCCACGTGCTAGTTGCGCGATGGCCCTGCTGTGTGGGATCGATCGAACTCAGGGACGCAGCAGCGTCTTAATTGCGGAACGGCTGTCCATGGCCCTGTAACCTTCCGCAACCTGGCTCAGGGGCAGGGTCTGATCGAAAACCTTGCCGGGGTTGGCCTTGCCGTTCCACACCAGGTCGATCAGCGTGGGCAGGTACTGGCGCACGGGGGCCGGCCCCCCATGTAGGTGCACATGTTCGAAGAACAGCGCGGCGCCATCCAGCGACACGCCGTGCGGCACGCCGACATAGCCGATCTTGCCGCCGGGGCGAGCCGACTTGATGGCTTGCCACATCGAGGTTTCCGAACCCACGCATTCAAGAACGGCATCGGCGCCGATGCCGCTGGTCATTTCGAGGATCCGTTCAACACCCTCGTCACCCCGTTCGGCGACGATGTCAGTGGCGCCGTAATCCCGCGCCATCTCTTGGCGAGCGGTGTGGCTCGACATCGCGATGATCCGTTCCGCACCAAAGTGCCTGGCTGACAAAACCGCCATTTGCCCGACCGCGCCATCGCCGACGACGACGACGGTAGAGCCAGGCTTTACGCCGGCAGCATCGGCGGCGAACCAACCCGTGCCGAAGACGTCGGAGGTCGCGAGCAGGCTCGGGATCATGTCCTCGGTCGGCAATTCGGGCGTAGCGACCAAAGTGCCGTCCGCGAGCGGTACGCGCAGATATGGAGCCTGCGCCCCACCCACGAATTCTCGCTGCTGACAGGACGACTGGTAGCCATGATTGCAGTGCGGGCAGGTGTTGTCGGAGGCAAAGAACGAGCCGATGACGAACTGACCCTTTTTGATTGAGGAAACGGTGCTGCCGACATCTTCGACGATACCGCAATACTCGTGGCCCATGGCCTGCGGTGAAGCTTCGCCGTCAAGACCACGATAGGGCCATAGGTCGGAACCGCAAACGCAGCTTGCTGCCATGCGGATGATCGCATCAGTCGGTTTGAGTATCTTCGGTTCGGGGACCTCTTCGAAACGGATGTCGCCGGGGCCGTAAAGGACTGTGCCTTGCACGTTGTGCTCCTCCAAGTTGTGAGGCCGTGTTCAGCGGCCGTTTTCAGTGCTGTGTCGACACGACCACTTCGGGGCCAACCGGCACGGCCACATCGGGTGAGTGACAACTAGCTCATTCGAATGATCCGGATTAGTGCCCTGGCGTGCAATGAGCTGATGAACAGAACTCAACACCATGCTATTCGGGGCCATGCAGCTAAGCCGGACGGATATCGCTGATTTTCTCTACTTCCTGGCGATCGCGAGGCATCGCAACTTTCGTCGCGCCGGGCTGGAGATGGGCGTCACGGCCTCGGCCTTGAGCCATGCCATCACGGCACTGGAGGCGCGACGCGGCGTCCGATTGTTGAACAGAACGACACGGAGTGTCAGCCTCACCGCCGCAGGCGAGGAACTCAGGGCCTCGATCGAGGGCCCCTTGGCAGCCATTGGCGAAGCAGCGGACAACCTGAACAGGTTCCGTGATTCACCATCCGGCCGCGTGAGAATTAATGTCCTCGAAGACGCTGTGCCACTGCTCCTGGACCCGGTGATGCCGGCGTTCGTCGAACACTACCCCGAGGTCGAGCTAGAAATCAGCGTCAGCAACCGCATGATTGACGTAACAGGGGGCGGCTACGATGCGGGCATCCGATACGGAGGCACGGTGCCAGAGGACATGATTGCCCAACGCCTTTCGCCAGACATTCGCTGGATCGCAGCCGCTTCCCCTCGCTACCTCGAGCGCTATGGTGCCCCCCTGAATCCGCACGATTTAGTGGATCATCGTTGTGTCCGGATACGGTTGGGGAACGACGAGCTTTACGATTGGGAATTTGAGCGCGGCGGAGAG
This sequence comes from Mesorhizobium sp. WSM3626, assembly GCF_000513935.1. Classification (GTDB taxonomy): domain Bacteria; phylum Pseudomonadota; class Alphaproteobacteria; order Rhizobiales; family Rhizobiaceae; genus Mesorhizobium; species Mesorhizobium salmacidum. Next base: position 15,658 of record NZ_AZUY01000076.1, read on the forward strand.
AAGGTCGCGATCGCGACACCTGGTCCGCTGATCGTCGATGCAAGTCATTCCTCCGTGGGTTTGGGGCTCAGCGGTGTCGGCATCATCTACGGCTCAGAGCCGGCACTTCGCCCGCATCTAGAGGCGGGCGCGCTGAGGGTGGTGCTCAGTGATTGGGCGGCAATAAGCGGCGGGTTTCATGCTTACTACTCTGGCCGTCGACAGGTCCCGACCGCGTTGCGCTTACTCATCGATCTCATTCAGAAGATGCGCCCTCTGGGCTGATCGCGCCGAGCTTCGCTTCTGCATTAATCTCGAGCTACAGACGTCCAATGGCCGCTTTGGGCTAGGGCGTAGTGACGATTTAACTACCTGAGCCAGATAGCGATAGCGGCAAGTTTGACAAAGCCCATGAAGTTGGCNAGCAACTTGTCGTATCGTGTTGCGACGCGGCGGAACTGTTTNAGTTTGTTGAAGAAACGCTCGATGATGTTGCGCTCNTTGTAGAGATCAGCGTCGTAGGGACGCTGATGTTTTCGATTGCGCTTGGGCGGGATGACGACGTCGGCGCCTATTTCTGCGATCTTTTCAAGCAAATGGTCGGCGTCATAGCCCTTGTCGGCGATCGCTGCGCCGGTCTCGAAGCCGTCGACGAGATCATG
>NZ_AZUY01000077.1 GCF_000513935.1 Mesorhizobium sp. WSM3626
GACAGACCGACGGCGAAATCGCAGATGTCGATCATTTCCTGCACTTCACCGAGCCCTTCGGAGGGGATCTTGCCAACCTCGATCGACACCAGCCGGCCCAGCTCGGTCTTGTGNGCGCGCAGTTCTTCGCCCAGCAGCCGAACCAGTTCGCCNCGCTTGGGACCCGGCACCAGCCGCCAGGACTGGAATGCCTGGTGGGCGTCATCAATAGTCTTTGCCGCGTCGGCCGGCGAGATCGTCTTCAGCGCCGCGATCTGCTCACCCGTCACCGGGCTGCGCACGATCAGGTCGCCACCGACAAGCGCCTCCTTGGCCACGCCCAGTTTCGCCAGAAGCTCGGCCGTTTCGCTGACAAGCTGGGTGGGCTTAAGTGCGATATTCATGTTCAAGCTCCTGTTGTCATAACTAGCCGAAACGCACGGCACCAACCCGGCCCGGCGAGATCAGCCGTTTCAGTCCAGCGCCAAGGTTCCTGGTCTTCTGTGGAGTGTAGATGTCGTAATAGGTCTGGTTCTTGCGACCGATGCCGTGCTCGGCGCTGAAGCTGCCGCCGAACCGATCGATGGCCACAGAATAAACCCAGTCGCGCAGCCGGGTTTCGAAACCGTCGCTAACTAGACCAGACCGAGCTTCGTCGACGACCAGATTGAAATGCACACCGCCATCACCGACGTGGCCGAAATCGATGATTGCGACATCAGGGAACCGGCTGGGCAGTTCGCTCTTCATCCACTCGCAGAATGCCATCACATCGGCCCTGCGGAACGATAGATCGAACGCCACCAACCGCCCTGCGTGCTTGGCGCCTTCCGAGAGCGCATGCCGCATCGCCCACATCTCATTGGAGGGACCGACAAAAGCATTGGCAAGGGGAACGTCGGCCGCGTCCCAGATCTCCGCCAGCACCGTCTCCAGAACGGCATCAAGTGGCTGCTCGCCCGCACGCGGCTGCCAGCTGCGCGAGACTTCAGCCAGGATCACATAAGCGGGAATCGGCGCGTTACGGAACGGATTGCGCAGCGACGGAACATGGGCAAGTGCCGCGGACATTGCGTTGCCGGACATGCCTTCGAAAGCCGACAGATAGGATCCCAGCCGCTCTTCCATCATGCGCAGCAGAGGCGTTATGGCAGCACCATCCGACGGCACCAGGTAGGCGGTAGCGACCTGTCTCGGAACAGGTTCAAGGTTGAGCATGCATTCGGTAATGATGCCAAATGCGCCGCACGTGCCGACGAAAAGCTGCTTCCAGTCGACGCCGGTGTTGTTCTTGCGCAATCCGGACAGAAGGTCTAGCACGGTGCCGTTCTCATCCGCAAGGACGACCTTCAGGCCCAGCGTGTTCTTGCGCACGTCGCCATATCGCAGGAACCGCGATCCGCCTGTGTTGGTGGCCAACATTCCGCCAATGCGCGGATCGGCGCCGAGGTCGATCGGGAAGAACAGCCCGCTGTGTTCCAGCCGCGCGTTCATATCCGACAGCTTCATGCCGGCATCGACATGCACCGAGCGGTTGTCGACATCGAGGTCGAAGACAGCGGTCAGCCGGTCGAGGCTGAGCACCACCTGAGTTCCGCCGGCGTCGGGCGTCGAGCCGGAGACGAGGCCGGTGTTGCCCGATTGCGGCACGAGCGCAATCCGCTCCCGCACACAGTAGCCAACGCAGGTCGAGACCTCTGCCGTACTGGCCGGACGCAGCACCAGCGCGGCGCGGCCACGATCGTAGCGGGCGCCGATTTCGTAAGCGGCCATGGCCTGGCGGTCCTCGACAAGACCTTTCTCCCCGACAATATCTAGCAAGGCCGCCCTGTGCCGCGCATCGATCATTCTATTCCCACCGCCTTAAGCCCGCGCAGGCAATTCTCGATCGAGCGTTGTTCGATCGCGGCATAGTAAGCGAATTCATCCAGCACACTTGCCCCGAGAGCACTTTCGAACCGTTGCTGGTTGGGGCTGGCGGCGAACGCCTCGACCGCCTCGTCGCCGAGATTGGACTGAAAGATGCCGGCTGCGCTGACGGGAAGGAAATCTTCGTAGACGATCGGATCGAAACGAACGAATCCCTGGGCCAGAAGCAGGTCGAGATCCTCGGCGCAAGCCCCGTGGGCCTGGCGCCCAAGCGCGGTCAGCGAATAGGTGAAATAGCCAAGCCCAGAGGCGCGGATATCCGCCCAGGTGTCGGGAAACGAACGGAACTGTCGGGCGAGCGCCGCGCGATACTCGGCGACATTCGACCCATCCGCAGCGGGCGTTGCGATCTTGCGCGTCTCGTCGAGCAGCCTGTCATAGAGCGCCCTTCCCTTTGGCGTCAGCGCGATACCGCGCTGCTCGATCTCACCGAAGCGTGCAGTATGCGAGCCGGTCGTCCAGGTGCCTTCGTCAGATTTGAAAGACACCTGCTCATCGAGCGCCTTGAAAGACGTTTGCCGCAGCAGGATCGGGCACTGCCGTGTCGGCGGCCCTTCGACCACCGCCTTGGGTTCGATGCCTCTGGCCGGCATGCGCTCCTGCACCGCGTCGATGTCGAGCGTGCGCGGCGTAAGATGATTGATATGCGGTCCCTTGAAGGAAACCACGTCGGCGATCAGCCGGTGTTGACGATGAAGCCTTCGGTACAGGTCCGCACTCACGCAGGCCTGATCGTGCCAGCGAAATGTCTCGAGGATTTCCCCGACAAATCGATCGGCATCATGCCGGTCGAGGCCACTTTGGCTTTCGGCTTTTTCGGTCAATTGCACCGCGCCTTCGCTGAAAATTCGGCGGGCGGCAAGCACGCGTTCAGCTTCCGCCCGCAAGGCCGCATCGCCGATCAGATCGAGGCGAAGCAGCGATGTGAAGACGCGAAACGGATTGCGGCTGAGCGCCTCGGCATCGAGCGGCCGGAACGCTGTGGCATGGACCGGCACACCGGCCGTGCTGAGATCGTAATAGCCGACCGGATGCATGCCCATGACAGCGAATACCCGCCGCATCATCGACAGTTCTTCCGATGTGCCAAGGCGGATCGCCCCATGCCGCTCCTCGGAAATACGGTCGAGCGAATCCGTGTCCTCCAGGCTGCCTTTCAACCGCGGATCATTGGCCAGCACCTGCGCGTTCGCTTCGGCGACCAGTTCCATGAGCGTGCCGTATGCCGGAACCTCGGCCTTGTACATTGCCGACATTGCCGACGAGAAGCTTGCTCGAATCTCGTCGGAAGAAACAAAACCAGCGCCTTGCACGCGTGCGCTCCCTTCAAGAAAAGTGAACATCATTCCGGAAAGGAGTGATATATCCTTTCCAACGCTACCGATCTCAATAAATTTGACTGGGTTGATGCGAGATACGCATGATATTGAGCCGAAAACTGATACCGGACCTGATCGCGATCCAGGCATTCGAATGCGCGGCAAGACACGCAAGCTTTACGCGCGCCGGTCGGGAACTGAACCTAACGCAAAGCGCCGTCAGCCGTCAGGTCAAGGAATTGGAGCAGTTTCTGGGGACCCTGCTGTTCGAGCGAATCCGCCAGCGCGTGGTACTCTCCGAAGACGGACGACGCTTCCTGCCGGAAGCATGCAAGCTGCTGCAGCTGACCGAAGAGACGATGTTGCGCGCAATGTCGTCCGCCGACGCCAGATCGAGCCTGAGTATCGCCACCTTGCCAACCTTCGGTAGCCGCTGGCTCAGTCCACGATTGCCGGATTTCCTGCGCCAGCATCCCGGAGTCATACTCAATGTCGGTTCGCGCTCGGCGCCATTCGACTTCGCGGAACAAAATTTCGAACTCGCCATTCACTATGGGCAGCCAGTGTGGGCACACGCCACGTGCACCTATCTCTGCAGTGAGTCGATCCTACCCGTGGCTGGAGGCGCGCTGTTAGCGGGCGGCCCCAAGCTTACCCCGTCCGATCTCCTCGGCCAACCCTTGCTGCATCTGGCCACGCGCCCGAGGCTCTGGTCGCAGTGGCTGGAGTTGGCCGGATTGCCTGACGAAACCACCTTCAAGGGGCACCGCTTCGACCAATTCTCAATGATCATAGAAGCGGCTGTTGCCGGCATGGGCTATGCGCTGCTTCCACGCTACCTAATCGAGCGAGAGTTGGAGTCCGGTGAGCTCGGGGTGGTTATTGATCAGCCGATGGAAACCGAAAATAGCTATTTTACCGTGCTGCCGGAAGCGAGCACACCCTCTCCCGCAGGCCAGCATTTTGTCGTTTGGCTGGAGAGTCAGATCGCGCGCAGCAGCTGACGCTAGCATGCCCAACGCATGTAACAAGATAGTATCGTATCGAAACGCGTTGAGAGGCTTTCGACCTGACCTTGCGCTTTGCCGTTTTGCGCACGGCATTCCGCGACAGGCTCGGTCCTACGGCTACTTCCACGGATCGACAAATGCTTGCGAAACGAGCCGCAGCACATCGGCCTGGGCTTCGGTGCGATAACGGTGGCGTAATGTGCGAGCGTGAACACGGCGACGGCCGGCTTGCCGATAGCGTAGTTGGGCGCTGAAACGACCGGCGGCAGCCCTCCGGCAGTTCGGCCGAGACACGCGGCGACCCGGAATGCACCTCGGCGCCCACGTGATGAGCGACCAGGCGGACGATCCGCTCGCCGTCTGCGGGGTTCAAATGTTTGCCAGTTTCGCAGAGCCCTTCCTTCAGCCGGTCGACCCACAGCCGACCGTCGGGGTTGAGCATCAGCTCAACGATCGAGGGATCGTCAAGAAAACCGGCTACTGCCGGGCCGAGTGCTGTGCGCAGCATGCGCGCCCCGCGCGCCGCTGCTTCCCTGCCGACATGATGATGGTCTGCCACGATGATCCCCATTTCTCGGGCGATTTTGGTTCGAACCGCTGACGGGGATGATTAGAAGAAGCAGGAATGTGTGCCTTGCAAAAGCAAAACGGGCAGTAGCGCCACGGCGCGCAGAGACTTGCAAAATGCGGTGCAGACGAGCTGGCCGACCGCGTTGGCGCCCTATCCCGGATGCGACTCAGGCGTGTCCGTCGGTGCTGGAGGCACAATGTCCTCGGCAATTTCTTGGCTGAGCTTTGGCCCCTTGGTCAACCTGCGCCCGAGCGCATCGACGAAGGCGTCATAGCGCTGCTTTCCTTTCGCGCGCGCCTCAGGCTGAGCGGCGTCAGGTAAGGCCGGAGTTGAGGTGAGCCAGAAGCGCACGAACAACGCCAGCGTCTCGATCGAGATACCGAGATCGCGTTCAACGCGCTGAACGCGCCGGTCGATCTGGTCAAGCCGCCTTGTGATTGCCGCCTCTTTACGCTCCTCAGCATCCGGAGACAGAAAAGAAGCGATAGCTGCCTCGGCGATCAGCGACAGGGACACATCCCTCTTGGCGGCGTAGTCGGCAAGCGCATTCATGATCTCCGGTTCCAGATAGGCTGAGAGACGACGCTTCTTCATGGAAGTCAAAGTTCAATCCCGTCTTCGGGATCGAGTGCGGCCTGTCGCGCGGTGCGCCGCATCGTCTGATCTAGCGAACGCCGGCGGGCGGCCTCATCATCCGTTTCGTCGCGATCAAGGTCGAATTCATCACTGCGCGCCAGCGTGGGCTCCGGCGCGACATCCTCATGCTCGGGCAATTCGGGCTGGCGGCGGATACCGCCGTTGTCAGGGTCAGTGTCCTGCCCAGAACAGGGCGCGCGCGTTACCTGCTCCGACGGCACCCCGGTAATCGACAATACCGTCCAGTCATCAGGGCGCGAGACTCCGTCGGTGGTCGCGGGCTTGGGCGGAGGCAGGACGCGCTCGGCAAGCCGCCGATCTGCGAAATAGCGCGCCTTTTTCGCCCGGATCGGGGGCAGTCCGGAGGCCATCACAATGGCATCGGTTGGTGGCAACTGCATGATCTCGCCTGGCGTCATCAGCGCGCGGGCGGTCTCCTGTCGCGAGACCATGAGATGCCCAAGCCAAGGTGACAGACGATGCCCAGCATAGTTCTTCATCGCCCGCATTTCGGTTGCCGTTCCGAGAGAGTCGGATACGCGCTTGGCGGTCCGTTCATCGTTGGTCGCGAAACTCACACGCACATGGCAGTTGTCGAGGATGGAATTGTTCGGCCCGTAGGCTTTTTCGATCTGATTGAGCGACTGGGAAATGAGGAACGACTTCATGCCATAACCGGCCATGAAGGCGAGGGCCGACTCGAAGAAATCAAGCCGGCCAAGCGCCGGAAATTCGTCGAGCATCAGAAGCAAGCGATGCCGGCGGTCCTTAGCATGCAGATCTTCCGTCAGCCTGCGGCCGATCTGATTGAGGATAAGCCGGACAAGCGGCTTGGTGCGGCTAATGTCCGATGGGGGTACGACCAGATAGAGCGTCGTGGGTTGCGCGGTCTCAACCAGATCGGCAATGCGCCAATCGCAACGAGACGTCACCTGGGCCACAACCGGATCGCGGTAAAGCCCCAGGAAACTCATCGCGGTCGACAGCACGCCAGAGCGCTCATTTTCGGACTTGTTGAGCAATTCACGTGCTGCCGATGCCACGACGGGGTGCGGACCAGCATCGCCGAGGTGCTTGGTCAGCATCATGGTTCGCAACGTGGTCTCGATCGGCCGCTGCGGATCGGAGAGGAACTTGGCAACACCAGCGAGCGTCTTGTCCTTTTCGGCGTAGAGGACATGCAGGATCGCGCCGACGAGCAGCGCGTGGCTGGTCTTTTCCCAATGATTCCTGCGGTCCAGCGACCCCTCTGGGTCGACCAGCACGTCAGCGACGTTCTGGACGTCGCGGACCTCCCACGCACCACGCCGGACTTCCACCAGCGGGTTGTAAGCGGTTGACGCGGCATTGGTTGGGTCGAACAGCAGCACACGGCCGAAACGTGCCCGCCAGCCAGCGGTTAGTTCCCAATTTTCACCTTTGATGTCGTGAACGATTGCGCTTCCGGGCCAAGTCAATAGGGATGGCACGACGAGCCCGACGCCCTTGCCACTTCGGGTCGGCGCGAAGCACAAGACATGTTCCGGACCGTCGTGGCGAAGGTAGTCGCAATCCAGCTTGCCGAGAACCACGCCGTTGGCGCCGAGCAAGCCTGCGGCTTCGATCTCCTTTCGCATAGCCCAGCGCGCCGAGCCGTAGGTTGCCACGTACTTGGCCTCCCGCGCTCGCCATAGTGACATGCCAATAGCGACAACAATGGCGATGAAACTGCCGCTGGCCGCAATCATCGCGCCTTCAACGAAGACCGTAGGTGCGTAGGCGTCGTAGAAAAACCACCACCAGAAAAATGCTGGTGGCGGATAGATTGGTTGACCGACGAGCTCGAACCAGGGCGACCCTAGTTGCTCTTGGTACCCCAGTCGCCAAGCCGTCCATTGCGTTGCGCCCCAGGTGGTCGTAAGTACGATGGTCAAAACAGCGACGATCTGACCCCACAATATTTTTGTTGCCGGCATCATTATTCCCGCTTCAATTCGGGAGCGAATAAACAATGCACGAACAAAGGCTGTGCAACAAGAAAGGATTCATCGCGGCAGTCTATGGAAACAAGACCTAAAAAGACTTGCGATCTGCGCTGGGGAGTTGTTCTGGAACGAGAGCTGCCGAAGGGCGCCGAAAGGCGTGATTTGCCCTTCCGGCTCACAAGGTGCAAGGTCGCTCCGCGCTGGCCACACTGAGCCGGTGTATGGCTCAGCATGCGAAATCCTGTGTCAGTCGATGAGCAGGCGCGCTATACCGCGCGCCATTCGGCTGCCGGGCGCTCAAGGCGGCGTTGAGACTGACCGGCAAACGCCAATGGGCCCTGAGCTATGTCCGGTGAGGCTGTTTCAGTCGCTCCACGGTCCCGGCGGTAGAATGTGCCGGCCGAACCTGAACGGTGCTCTCCAGGACGCACCGGACAACGCGCCACGCAGTGCAAGAGCGAGAATAAATGGCTGAGCGTGATTTTTCCTCGCTGATACACTTTCGGCCGCGATTTAGCCTCGCCAAAAAGTTGGGAAGGTTATTTCATCTCGCTGGCGCAAACCCGCAAATCACCTATCCTTCGGGCCATGTCATTTGACCGAAGGAAAAAGCGATGACCGAGAAACGTGGCCGTGGCCGTCCCAAGGACAGCGGCAAGGAAGACGGGCCATTCTTGGCCGACATGGCTGACCTCATGATCCGGACGCCGATCAGGCGAGTTATGGCCGCTCGCAGCGATTGGGAGGCCGCGAGCCCGGAGGCTATGCGTAACCGATTGCAGGAAAAGTGGAAGGTAGTGGGTGAGGCGGAGCTTGCAGCCGCACATAAGAGGGCGGCGGCGCGAACCGCCACGCCGAGGTCAAGCCATCTGAACTATGTAGGGATACCGGACGGGCATCTTGGTGCCTTCAGCCTTTTGGCCTCGCCGGCCTTTGACCAAGCCGTTGCAAGCTCGAAGGGCCTTAGATGCCGTCCGGGGAGACATCGGAAAATACGGCGCGGTGTGGCAGGCCATGCAGGGGGACCTTGCAAAATACGGAGCCCGTTTTGACGCCGTGAGGGACCACGCGGCTGCTACGTTTCGTCAGTTCGAGGACGCCAGACGCCGAGCCATTGCACCCTGCCAAGGAATTTTAGACGACATCGCCTCACTTCAGAAGCAAACCGAAGCGCAGCTCGCGGCGGTCCGTGGCCCCTTCGCCGAACTCCACAAGTCCTTTGCCCAGTACACATCTGGCGCTTCGGTCAACTCGCTGGCTGTCCGCGCCGCCCTGGACCTAGCCTAAAGTGACGGACCCCCGGCCGATATTGCCGGGGGCCTGCCGTGTTCCTACCGCTGCGCCTCTCGCAACTCACACCGGCGTCACATTAGCTGGTGCTTTACGAAGCCGCCGGCCGCGCAGTGTGTTCAGGCCCCTGTCAAAGCACCATGGACGAGTGCGCGCAGCTCTTTGCGCACCGGAATGGCACTCGAAGGCAGCAGCTGCGTGAAGAGAATGACAACCAAGTCGTCGACCGGGCTCACCCAGAAGAAAGTGCCTGCCGCCCCGCCCCAGCCATAGTCTCCCACCTGCGCCGAAATTTGTGCCTTGGCCGGATCGAGGACGACGGAGCCCAACAAACCGAAACCGACGCCATCAAATTGGGTCTCAGCCCAAACCTCGGTTGCCAACGAGGCAAGGTCGCCCGGCAGGTGATTGCACGCCGCCAATCTCAAAGTGCGGAGACTAAGGATGCGTTCGCCGTTGAGTTCACCTCCAGCACGTAGCATTTCGGCGAACCGCCAGTAGTCATCGATGGTTCCGACTAGTCCGCCTCCGCCGCAGAACGTATCAACCTTGCCTTGACGCCACGCCGAGACCTCCGGCGCTTCGTGCAACGCCATACCTTCAGCCGTAGCCACATAGAGCGGGGGGAAACGGCTGATCCCGGACTTCGGGACAGAGAAGCCGGTATCGGTCATGCCGAGGGGCTCGAATATCCGCGTCGCGAAGTATTTGTCGAGCGTCATTCCGGAAACGACTTCCACGATGCGGCCGATGACATCGGAACCGGTGCTGTATTGCCATCTCGTGCCCGGCTCCCATTCAAGTGGCAGCTCGGCAATCCTGCGCACCATCTTGTCGAGCCCACCGTAGCCCAAGGCGAGGCCGAGCGTTTCTCTGGCATAAGCCTCACCGAGCAATCCGGGGTTCGTAAAAAGGCTTAGGCCAGCTGTGTGGGTCAGCAGATGGTGGATCGTCATCTTCGTTTCGACGGGCACCGTTTGGTCGAGCGACGATGCGCCGGCTATCAGAAGTTGCCTATCTTTGAATTCCGGCAGGTAAGCTTCGACCGGATCATCGAGATGAATTCGCGCCTCTTCGTACAACATCATCAGCGCGACGGCGGTGACAGGCTTGGTCATCGAGTAAATACGGGCGATGAGGTCGCGCCGCCAAGGGCGCTTGGCCTCCACGTCGGCGTGCCCGGCGCAGTCGAAAAATGCGAGCTTCCGTGACGCGCGATGAGCACGGCACCGCCCGGCCAGCGCCCGGTGTCGGCATAACGATGCATCCACCATTTCAGTCGCTCAAGCCGCGCCTTGTCGAAGCCGAGGTCCGTAGGATCAAGAACTGGTTCGCTACCAAATTGCCTCATCGGGCAAATGCGCTCCCCCGCATATCGCCAACAAGTTCCTACATACGTGACCGCTAATATAAATAAAATGGACGAGTGGGGCTATTCCTCCCTAAATTCCCTCAAGGATAGCATGCCGTAGCTTCTCCTCCCCTTAAGGAACTTGACCCGCCCCACCAATCCCGGCTTCAGCCATTCGGCCTTCTCCTTTGCCAGTCCCGCCGGTGGTGGAGCCCGGCCTTGAACCAGTGGAGCGACAGGTGGCACCTGCGTTCGCCTCGCGAAGCCGACGCAAACCTGTTAACTCTATCAGATGGACATTCTCCGCGTTAAACCGGAAGGCGGGCCTTTCTTTGTGGCCATAGGCGCCTCCGGTTCGGATGGCCTCAGCGACATCAAAGACCTCCTTAGCGAGTTGCCCGAGGACCTACAGGCCATCGTGCTTGTGGTCCTGCATAGGCCCAGCGATAGGGTAAGTCACCTGAGGGAGATTTTGGGTAAGTGGTCAAACTTGCCTGTGCTGATAGCTGATGAACATGACGTCTTCCACGTCGGAAATTGCTACATCGGCCAACCTGACGCGCACCTCTCGCTAGCCGCCAGAAGCAACGTGGAACTCGTTGAGGGCACTGGTCACATACATCGGGACAGACCATTGACATTCTCTTCAATTCTGTTGCCGTTCACGCCAAGACTTGTGCAATCGGGATTGTGTTGTCGGGCTCGCTGAGTGATGGCTCGCGCGGACTTGCCGCAATAGGCCATGCTGGCGGTGCAACAATGGTTCTCACCGAGGCCGGCGAGATTAAAGCCGGGATGCCTATGAACGCCGCCATGTATGACGGGCCGCTCGACTTCGCCGGTTCTGCCGATCAGATCGCCCGGGAGGTCGTGCGAAGGGTGCAGAGGGCTGAGCCCCAGCCATCACTCGTCTAGATCGAAGGCAAGGGACAAACTTCATTGAAGCGATTGGGATTGCCATCTCAATAAGCTCGCAGTCCGTCTCCGTCACGTGCGGACCCTTCTGACGCACGAGGCTTTTGCAGAGACGATGGAACTGAGCTCGCTTAGGTCTGTCATTGATCCTTACAGGGAACGCTGGGGAGAACCAATAGAGCCTCATCGGGCTCTCGGCCAAGCCTTCCTGCGACGTCATCATCTGAATTGAGGAGAGCGACGACCTCGGCGGCATAATCACTGTCGAGCAGGTCGACATATGGATGGCCCTCAATCTTAGCCGGCAGGCCGGTGAACACGTCAAACACCGTCCAGGTGCCGTCGATTTCGTGCCTGAGGCAGTACCTACGAGATTCCATATGGCTATTTATAGCACTCTAATATGGCCGGGAATATTGCAATCAGGAGGGCCACTGGCGGCCCTCATGATGCACCCTCGACGTTGTAGCCAGGGCCGTCCTGCTGCAGACCGGAGAGGCAAACCGATGGAGAGGGATGACCGCACTCTACTCGTGGAGGTCGACCAGGAACACCTGATCCATCGTTGCGACACTGATCATCAATTCGATCAGCTCACAGTCCGTCTGGGTTAGCTGAGGACCCTCGGTACGAACAGCTTCGAGGGTCGCCTTGACGGAGACCACGCTGCCCACCGTGGCGCCCTTCAACACTGCACAGATGATGTCCCTGGCGGTGTGTGACGGTCGACGGGATGTCTGAGCATCCATTATCGCCTCCTACCCCAAGCGTTTCGTGCGCTGCTTTTTTAAATAATCAAGAGCTGGAATCGTACCAAGCCGGGGGTCGCAAGATTTCGTAAAAATTTCTTTGCGAGTGATCGGATACGCACGCCGCGAAGTCCCCTTGGCTCTCGTTTGTCACCACGGCTAGCTAGGACCCGCACCATGGGCGTGGCGTCGGCGGGCAGGTTGTCGCAGCGCAGACGAACGGCACCGCCAGCCCCTCGGAAATTAGCACGTCACCAACGTCCTGGCCGTTGGCAAACAGCGAGCCGCAGCTTCGCCCGTAGTTGCACTTGTCGGTGCCCTCGGTCCCCGCCGGACAGGAACAGGGGACCATTCTCAATTCGAGCTTCGCAGAAGCGACCAGCTCTGTTAGTCGCGCCTTCGCTCGACGTCCAAGTGCTGCCTCAACCCCACATCTTGGCTCGATACTCTCGGGAGCGTTGAAGCCGACCAGCCGGGTTCCCTTTGCAGTGCCATTGAGCCGTATGGTGTCTCCGTCCGTTATGCTGAACTGTGTTCTGGTGAGCGGCGTCCTGTCTCCCGTGCCTGATCTCGCCAAGGACGGCATGCTTGGCCAAGTCACGTGCCCGCCCTTGACCACGTAGGAATAGATCAAGGAACCAGCGACCACTGCCAGCGCAATCCCAAAGGTCCTGACAAACCTGGCCGCCAAGTACCGGGCCTCACGAGCAAGCGGGCTTCGCCAGCGGTGGGATTGCCGGCGTGGCGACGATAGGGGCTTAGTCGCGCGCGGCTGCGATGGTGCGTTGGTACTTGGCGGTGCGGGGCCGATGGTCTCGTAGAGCTTAGACCATTGCTTCGCGCTCAGACGCATGCGTGGGCCGTACTTCACCAGCCGGTCACGCATGTCGAGGAGGAATTGACGTTGCCATTGGCTCAGGTGGCCACGAACAAGCGCAGCCTCGATACGGGACTTCAGATCGTCGTCAGGCCCCATCAGGATAGCCCCACTCCTCCTCACAATATCGGGCAGCCGCTTATGTGTGAATAGGTGAGGCGCAGAACCCCTTCCAATATGGCACCTGATAGCCTTCCTCAGGCCCCCCTGGAGCTCTCCCCAGAGTGTGGCCGATGTGGCCAGGTTTGCATGGGACACCCTAGTCAGTCGATATGAGGACCCCCTGCTCCTTGGCAGCCAGCCGGAAGCACCTTCGGACCTCCTGAGGTGTCGCCTGACCAGCCAGTGAGGCCATGCAGACGCGCACCGCTCGGCTCCAGTGAGGGCCGCGCTTGGTCCACTTCATCAGTTCTTCACATGCAGCCTCGATGTTGCTGACGTGGAGCCTGAGGCCGGCTTCGGTGGTCGTTACGACGACCGGTGGGTTGAACCAATGGAGGGAGATGGCGGCTTCCTTTTGGTTGCGAGTTCATTTGCGACCTCAGCCCTGTCAAGGTCATCCAGCCTGGCCGGCCAGGGGTCAGGCAGGGTTAGCTCCACACCCAGACCCAGGACCGCCGGGAGCTGTGTCCGAAACGCCCTCGACCGGATGAGCAGCAACCATGCTCGATGCTCTGCTGAAACCATGAAGCGGTCCTGATCTCACCACCGGGCCTAACTTAAGCTCGACCTGAGGGTTCCGCCTGAAGCGGTCGGAATGTCTGGTAGAAATTTCCGAGCGGATGATCGAACTGGCACGCGCGGAGTCTCCCCGTAGCCCCTCGGGCCCGGCCGCTGCGGCCCGTGCACAGACACCAACCTGTGTCATACAACGGGCATTGCGATTAGACAGAGGTGGAGCCGCTTAGCTGCGTGACTACCCCAGGCTGACAGAGCCAAACAAGACGCCCTATCGGCCGAGGCGACGGAGCGGGCTAAGCAGGAAGAGATTGACCCACTCGACAGGCCCGGTGCAGCAGGAACATTAGCAATCTCTTGACGACTCCCGTCGCCGCGCCAGACTCCTGGAATGGCGAAGGGCATCACCATTGGCGATGAGGTCGCAATTACCGCAACCGCTCGGCGGCGGGTGACAGAGGACCGCGTGAGCGTTTCCATACCCTCCTACGGCCAGCCGCATTCGGTCGTTGACACCACGTCGAATCTCCAGAAAGGCCAGCACATCGATCTGATCGGCAACGTTACCCACCTACTCGACAAAAATCGCGTGACGGTGAACCTGGGCGTTCCCGTGACTGTAGATGCCGCTGTCGTCAGGCTGGTGAACGCCTACAAGCCGCCTACGAGAAAGAGGCCACTGGCAGACAAGCCGACATGAGACGCCGCACAAGCGCCTGGCGACCTTCGGTTGACAGACCCAGTTAGGAGATAATGCGTATGCGTGCTATATGGGCGATGAAATTTTTTCCGATGGCCGGGTAGCTGGCCATGGCTCCAGACTTTCCCGATTCCGTCAACGACATTGAGGTGGCGAGGCGCTACGCGTCAGCCTTGCGAACCACAGGGCGCGAATTGCGCCGCCGCCATGCGCGCTCGATGCGGGGCACTGCAGGCTTGCGGAGCATTCACTTCACTGTCCATGGCCGCCAATCCGATCCGTAATTGGAGAAGAGCTATGCCCCAATCCACATTTCGCAATCATATTCTGAAGGCGCTGGCGTCTGCAGACTTCGCGCTGGTGCGGCCTTCATTGCATAGTGTTATCCTCGGCCTGAAGACGCAGTTGGTGGCGGCCAATGTGCCCATCGAATACGTCTATTTCCCGGAGACAGGTGTTGCTTCTGTGGTCGCGGCGATGTCGCGCGAGCGGCAAAGCGAGGTCGGCGTCATCGGGCGTGAGGGCATGACTGGCTTGGCACTCGTGCTCGGTCAAGACAAGTCTCCGGACCAAGCCTATATTCAGATAGCAGGCAGTGGATGGTGCCTATCAGCACCGATGCTCAGCGCCGCAATGGCTGAAAGTCCGACCTTTCGCGATACCCTGTTGAGATATGCCTTCACCTCATCCTCCAGTCGTCCCGAACATCACTCGTGAATTGCCACTCGAAGCTCGAAGAACGCTTGGCACGTTGGCTGCTGATGGTTCATGACCGTGTCGATTCCACCAGGATAGAACTGACCCACGAGTTTTTGGCTGTCATGCTTGGGACCAGGCGTCCTGGCGTGACCACGGCCGTGCAAATGCTGGAATACCGAGGTGTCATAGGCGCCAAGCGTGGCGCGCTTGAGATCCGAGATCGCGCCGGATTGATCGCTGTGACGAACGGCGCTTATGGCGAGGAAGAGCAGCGTCCTTTCCGTCAACTCGCCGCCTCCCCGGAACCCGGGGCCGTAAGCCGGGCCAGCTGAGCTCGCCCATCCCACACAAATGGCCGCCTCACTGGCGGGGGCAGCCCGGCCAGGTTTTGGGGGGACCTGACCAGCAGCACGGGGGCTGCCGCCTTTCGAACCTGTCGACGAATATCAGGTTCGTTACGAAAAAATGCCCGCTGCCGGAGACAGCGGGCCAGGCCAACAGTCGTGGGAACTCGCACCGCAATGGGAGAACAGTGCAACCGCCGAAGGCTTTAGACGCAACAATGTTCCATTGGGGATCGGATTCGGCCGTTCCGGGAGGCATGCTGCCGACGAGGCTCAAAGCCCTGCTGCCAGGCGGAACTTTTACTTGGGCGGGATGTTGCTGGCCTCATGACGAAGCTTACAGACCTTGGACCGCCCATCAAGGACAGGCCGCACGAGCCCTCCGACGAGGGTGACCATTTCTATAAGTGCAAGATCTGCGGACAGCCCGTGGACATGCATGATCTGCGTCAAGTGATGTGGCACGAGCAGGCGAGGCATGACCGGCGAAGCCCGAAGTCGTCAAACGCTCCTGAAACGCAAAAAGCCCGCCGGCCGGAGCAAGCGGGCTTAGAAACATCCGTTTCGGAATTACCAAAGAGATATTTGGCGCTGTTGCTAATATAGCGCCGCTGTTGCCTGGGCCACGGACGCCGCGCGCTGAGTTTCCTCGCTGGTGCTTACGTCAATGCCCCTCTGGCATCCCGCCTCGAATCAGAACTCGGGGTCGGACGAACTCATTTTATGAGTTGCAGCTAATGCAAGTGCCCGGCAAGGAGGTTGATCGGCGCATCCAGGCGAGAGCTAGACAAGCACCTGCGTGCCGATTTCAACGACGCGGCCGGTCGGGATCTGGAAATATTCCGTCGCGTCCGCCGCGGTGCGCGCCAAGCCGATGAACAGCCGGTCCTGCCATACCGGCATGCCGGAATTGGGCGAGGCCTTGAGCGAGCGCCGCGACAGGAAGAAGGACGTCGTCATGATGTCGAACTTCCAGCCCTGCTTGCGGCAGATCGCCAGNGCGCGNGGNATGTTGGGCTGTTCCATATAGCCGAAAGTCAGCGTCACCCGCATGAACAGCTCGTTGACCGTCTCCATCTTGACGCGCTCGCTGTCGGGCACCACCGGCTG
>NZ_AZUY01000078.1 GCF_000513935.1 Mesorhizobium sp. WSM3626
GCTTTCCAGCAAAGGTTGCAGGCCGCCGGAAAGGAAAAGATGGTCATCCGCATCGCTCTCGCCAGAAAGCTGCTCGTCATTCTCAATGCAAAAGCACGCGATGCGCGAAGCGAGTTCGCAAATGCAACTTGACACCTCAGATAGTCGCTCATCCGTCGCCTTCGGCGACACCTTCTCCCACAGGGGGAGAAGGGAACACAGCGCCACCATCACCATTTGGACTATCGTCACGATTGCTGCACTATATCAGTGCATAACTGACCGGACGGGTCNGGGAGAACAGGGCATTTGAAGGAAGCAAAGATCCAGAAACCGGAACGGCAGCAGCGCCTCTTCGGGCTGTCCACACCGCTTCGGTCGGCCGTCATACCGCCGCTGTCGGCGGCGCGCTGGCTGCTGGTGCTGATCGTTGCCGCTGGTGTCTATTTCTTCCATGGTTTCCTATTCCCGGTGCTGGCTGCGCTCGTCATCGCTTTCGCCAGCTGGCCGCTCTATCGGCGCCTGCTGGTCGGCGTCGGCGGTAACCGAACCATCGCCGCCACATTTGCCATCCTGTTCATCCTCGCCTTCCTGGTGATACCGATCGCGCTTGCCGGCACCTATGCAATCAACGAGGTGCGTGAGTGGGTCGGCTGGGCGATCGAGACCAATCGGCACGGTGCGGTGACGCCGCACTGGATCGCCACCCTGCCTGTGGTGGGTGAGTGGCTGAACGAGCAGTGGACGACCAATCTCGGCCATCCCGGCGGCATCGGCGAACTGATCCAGCTGGTCAGCGGCGCCAATATCGGCAGCATCTACCGCGGCGCGCTCGCCGCCGGCGGCAGCGCTTTCAGCCTCTTTCTGACGCTGCTGTTCATGATGATCGCCCTGTTTTTCGCCTATCGCGATGGCGAGAATTTCGCCGGCCAGATCGACCGCCTCGGTGAACGCATCCTGCCGACCCGCTGGGAGCGGATCTCGCGCGTCGTGCCGGCGACCATTTCCTCGACCGTGACCGGCATGACCGTGATTGCCATCGGCGAGGGTCTGGTGCTGGGCGTCGCCTACTGGCTGGCCGGCGTGCCGTCGCCTGTGACGCTGGGCGCGCTGACAGGCGTGATGGCGCTCATCCCCGGCGGTGCGCCGCTGTCCTTTACCTTGGTGTCGATTTACCTCGCCGCCAGCGGCTCGCCGATGGCGGGCCTGGCGCTGTTCATATGGGGAACGGTCGAGCTGTTCATCGTCGACAAAACATTGCGCCCCAAGCTCGTGGGCGGACCGATAAAACTGCCCTTCCTGCCAACCTTTTTCGGCTTGATCGGCGGCGTCAAGACGATGGGTTTTCTCGGCCTGTTCATCGGCCCGGTGCTGATGGCGCTGCTGGTCGCGATCTGGCGCGAGTGGCTGCGCGAGGTGGAAATGGCAGACGAGACGGCGGACGGCTCTGCCGCCGAGATCGAGGCGGGTCCGCAGATCGACGTCCTGCCCGAACCAAGCGCCGCGAAGAAGGCGAGCGCCGGATAGGGATTTCGGACAAATCTAGGCCGGATGGTGCACCGCAAGGTCGCCCCGGCGCCTGCGCCCATCATGCAGCTGCCAGAGCGAATGCGCGACCAGCGTGACGATCAGGATGCCGCCGCCGATCAGGCTATTGCGGGTCGGCGTCTCGGCGAAGATCATCCACACCCAGATCGGCGCCAGCACCGTTTCGAGCAGGTAGAACATCGCCACTTCCGGTCCCGAAATGTATTTCGGCCCTGCGGCGAGGCAGAAGAACGAGATCGGCATGATGACGGCGCCGTTGAAGATGATCCACCATGGCGCGTTCACGTGGAAGCCTTCGCCTGTCACCATGAAGGCGGCCAGTCCAAGCGGCAGAAGGACGCCTATGAGCGATGTGAATCCCATATCCTTGCCGCTGGCGCGCGAGATGGTGATGGCGACCGCGATGAAGAAAGCCGAGCAGAGCGCCATGAAGTCACCGAACAGCTTGCCGGTGCCGACCGAACCGCCGACGATGACCAGCACGCCGAGGATCATGACCAGCATCGCCACGATCGTCACTGCCCGCGGTCTTTCCTTCAGGAATATCCAGGACAGCAGTGCGGCAAACACGGTGTTGAAGGCCAGGATGAACACCAGATCGGCGGTCGAGGTATGAAAGACCGCGGTTACGAAGGTGATCGAGGTTAGTCCATAGCATATCGCCACGATCAGCCCGGACCAGCCGGGGATGAGCGGCGGGACATTCCGGCTCAGCGCGCGCCAGACCGACCAGATGATCATCGCGGCGATGAAAGTAGTTCCGGTCCGCAGCAAGAGGATCGTCCACGCGCCGCCATCCGCAAGGCGGATCAACGGTATGTCGACGGTCAGTATCAGTCCGCCGATGGCGGTTATCAGAAGGCCCTTCTGGTGGTCATGGTGAGAGGACATGCAGGAACTTTCGCAATTGAATTGCAGGCGATGGCCGACCGGCGCAATCGCGCACTCTCTCCATCCGGGCGGCTGAAAGACCAGCATCCCCTGCCTTGAAACAGTTAAGCGTGGATCGTGGGAAAACTCAGCGTCAGACCGCTTCGTTGGTATAGCGCTCCCAGCCTTTTGGGCCGAGATGCTCCTGCGGCATGAAGCGCATCTTATAATTCATCTTGCGTGAACCATTGACCCAGTAGCCAAGGTAGACATGGGGCAGTCCCATCGCCTTGGCACGGGCGATGTGGTCGAGGATCATGAACGTGCCGAGCGAACGGCTTTCGAAATCGGGATTGAAATAGGAATAAACCATCGACAGGCCGTCGGCCATCTCGTCGGTGAGCGCCACCGCGATGAGTTCACCTTGGCCCTTGCCGGTGATGAAAGTATCGGGTCCGCGCCGCCGGTATTCGATCACCTTGGTGTCGACATGGGTATCCTCGACCATCATGGCGTAGTCGAGCACCGTCATGTCGGACATGCCGCCGCGGCGATGGCGGGCATCGAGATAGCCGCGGAACAGCGAATATTGTTCGGTCGACGGCTCGGCATTGTGCATGGCGCCGACGAGGTCGGAATTGTGCTGCAGCACGCGCTTCATGTTGCGGCTGGCGGTAAATTCCTGAGCCAGGATACGCACGGATACACAGGCACGGCAGGTCTCGCAGGCTGGCCTGTAGGCGATGTTCTGCGAGCGCCGGAAGCCGCCTTGCGTGAGCAGGTCGTTCATCTCCGAGGCCTTGTCGCCAACCAGATGCGTGAACACCTTGCGCTCGAACTGGCCCTCCAGGTAGGGGCACGGCGACGGCGCGGTCAGGAAAAACTGCGGCGACTGGGTCGGGTGCTGCGTCATCGAGCCTTGGAAACACTCCTTCGAATCGCTCTACCTTTGGCTCCGGCGGCGAAAAATTCAATAGGATAGTGAAGGTGCGGTTGACTGAACACCTTCACATTTGCGCTCAAGGGGCTGCGGTTTCTCTTGAGGGTCGGTTTTAGCGGCCAGTGCGGCTGACGACCGTGCCGAGCAAAAGATCGTGCAGCGTGCGCTTGCGGTCGGAGAACAGGGTCACCAGCAGGACCAGCGGCGACAGGATGACGTTGCCGGCCCAGAACAGCACGGAATGGACGACCGCCGTGAGGCCGTCGATCGGCCTGCCGTCGAGACGGTCGAGGCGGATGCCCATCATCTTCATGCCCGTAGTAGCCTGGTCGGCGCTGCCAAGTGTGTTCCAGATGTAGAGGATGGCGACTGCCGGCACCAGGACGCCAAACAGCATCCAGCCAAGACCGAGGGTCAAAAGCCCGAGGAAGAACACCAGGATGGCGAACGGAATGGTGAGCAGGGCGACGATGATATAGTCGAGCACGAAAGCCAGGATGCGCCTTGTGCGCACGCCTTCATAAGCCCTGACACCGTCAAGCCGGGTGTCGATGATTTCGCCGTCGAGAACGCGAGCGTCCATGTCATTTCCTCGTAACAGGGGCCTGCTTAGCCTGCGCCCACCTCAGAAATGGTGAAGGCTCATGGCGGAATCAAGATCGGGCCGTTTCGCCGCGCGCATCGGGGCAGGGTAGAACGGGCTGACGGTCTGAACCGGTTGAATTTGCAGCGTGGATGGCGTTAGCTTGCTGCGGCGCCACAAGACGCCGAGGGGACGGGGTAATATGGACTACGACATGCTGGTCATCGGCAGCGGCCCCTCGGGCCGCCGCGCGGCGGTGCAATCGGCCAAACTCGGCAAATCGGTGCTGGTGGTCGACCGGGGCCGGCGTCTTGGTGGCGTCTCTGTGCACACCGGCACCATCCCATCGAAAACGCTGCGCGAAACCGTGCTCAACCTCTCGGGCTGGCGCGAGCGCGGCTTCTATGGACGCGGCTATCGGGTCAAGCAGGATATCGCGGTCGGCGACCTGATCGAGCGCCTGCACAAGACGCTCGACCACGAGGTCGAGGTGCTGCAACACCAGTTCATGCGAAACACGGTCAAAAGTGCGCGCGCGGCGGTGAAATTTCTCGGCCCCAACAAGGTCAGTCTGACATCGGACAATGGCGATTACAGCGAAGTCGGCTTTGCCAACGCGCTGATCGCCGTCGGTACCAGGCCGCATCGGCCGCGCGACGTGCCCTTCGACAAGACCCGTGTCTTCGACAGCGACGAGATGCTTGAACTCGACCGGCTGCCGCGCACGCTGACGGTGATCGGTGCCGGCGTCATCGGCGTCGAATACGCCACGATCTTTTCCGCGCTCGACGTACCGGTGACGCTGGTCGAGCCGCGCAACTCCATCCTCGATTTCGTCGACCGGGAGATCGTCGACGATTTCATCCACCAGATGCGCGACCGCGGCATGACGATAAGGCTGGGCAGCGCGGTTAAGGAAATCCGCTCCAAGCCGGAAGCCGCCGAGGTGGAACTGGCCGATGGCCGAACCATCCGCTCCGAGGTCGTGCTCTACGCCGCCGGCCGCACCGGCAATGTCGGCAGCCTCGGCCTCGACGTGGTCGGCATCGAAGCCGACTCCAGGGGCCGTATCAAGGTCGATCCGCAGACCTTCCAGACCAGCGTGGCCAATATCTACGCCGCCGGCGACGTCATCGGCTTTCCGAGCCTCGCCTCCACCTCGATGGAGCAGGGCAGGGTGGCCGCCTGCCATGCCTTTGGCGTGACCCTGCCGGCGCCGCCGGAGACCTTTCCCTACGGCATCTATGCGGTGCCGGAGATATCTACGGTCGGCCAGTCCGAGGAACAGGTACGCCAAAGCGGCGGCGCCTATGAGGTTGGTGTCGCGCGCTTCCGCGAGACGTCGCGCGGCCATATCATGGGCGTCGACACCGGCTTCCTGAAGCTGTTGTTCTCGATCGAGACGCGACGCCTGCTCGGCGCGCACATCGTCGGCGAGGGCGCCACCGAACTCATTCACATCGGCCAGGCGGTGATCAACCTCGGCGGCACGGTCGACTTCTTCGTCAACAACACCTTCAACTATCCGACGCTTGCGGAAGCCTACAAGATCGCCGGCCTCGACGCCTGGAACAGGATGGGGCGGGGTTAGGGCGGCGGCCGGCATGCCCTCCTTGAGTGGAGTTCAACGCAAGCAAGGAATAGCTATGCCGCGCCAGGTCTAGTTCCTGGTAATGACGAAGTCGGCGTTTGTCAGGCCGAGGCCAGGCGACATTGTCGCGATGTGGATCGCGGACCGTGTTCCGGTGCCATCGGGGTCGCAACTGAGCCAGCCATTGCTCGCATCGTAGAGAATGCGCTGTGATTCATCGGTGGCTGCTGCCCCGATATGAAATGCTTCAGGAGGCAGCGTGCCCTCCGTCCGGCTCATGAACGACCCACGCGCCAGGAATATAGTATCATCGGGCACCGAATAATCGGCAATCGTGTCGACATTGTTTGAAGCATCGGGCGCCAGGTTGAGGACGAATTTGTCATTGCCTGCGCCGCCGTTAAGATGGTCGTTGCCGGCACCGCCTTCCAGCGTGTCATTGCCATCACCGCCAATCAGCACGTCCTCCCCTGCGTCCCCAATTAGATAGTCGTCGCCGCCAGCAGCGTCGAGGCGGTCGTTACCGTCGTCGCCGAGCAATGCATCAGCGCTGTCTCCGCCAATCAACGTATCGTCTCCGCTTCCGCCATAGAGGAAATCGCCACCGCCGAAGCCGACCATGCGGTCATTACCCTTTTCACCATAGATCTCGTCCGCCCTGGTGCTTCCTGAACTATAGTCGTTGGCTCTAGTGCCGATGCGGAATATCGGTTTGGAGCCTGGTCCCCAGAAAACCAGTATTTCTGCGATGACCAGGAAGAGTCCGGCGACTATTTGCGATATTACCCTGGCTTTTGCTCTCGCCATCTCAGCACAGCTCTCCTGCGATGCGCCGGACGTTTATCACGCACAGCTGTCTCGGAGATTAACCAACTCGGTCGCCGCCGATCCCCGCCAGCCATCGCTCGACGATCGCGGCGTCCGGGTTGCCGATTTCGTGGCCCGATGGAACAATCCGGGCGTCGATCTCCGTGCCGTGCCGGCTGAGCAGCGTCACCAGCGCCGGCGCGAAAGGCCCGTAGGTCTCGTCGGCGGCTCCGGCAATGATCAATGTCCGTGTGCCCATCAGGTCCGTCGCCGGGACCTGGTCGAGCACAGGCATTGGCCTCAACAGCGCGGCGCTGCGGACGATGCCGGGATGCAGCAGCATCAGGCTTGAAACCAGATTGGCGCCGTTCGAATAGCCAAGGAATGTCGCGTGATCTAGATCAAGCCCGTGGCGCGCGGCGGCTTCTCTTGCGAATGCCGCGAACGTGGCGGTTTCGACACGGATGCTTTCCTGGTCGAAGCGCGTGGGTGAGATTCGCTCGAACCAGCGAAAACCGTCCTCCTGGGGGATACGGCCACGCACCGCGACCAGTGCGGCATCTGGTGCCATGCGTCTCGCCAGCGCCACCATGCTTGTCTCGTCGACACCCGATCCATGCAGCAGGAACAGGCATTCACGGCCGCTGTCGCCGGCGCCGAGGAGACGATAGGGAAAGGCCAGGTCCAGCATCAGCGGACCATTTTCGACACTGGCGCCAATCATATCATCCCATTGATTATATGAGGTTTCGCTCAATTTGCCGGCTTCAAAACGCAATATTTTCATGCTCCGCGAAAGTTGATTGAACCAGGCGCATTCCAGCCCGTTTCTGCGCCGATACACTCCCTGCGGGAGGAATCGAAGCGGTGCGTCGGGGGTCGCATTGCTGGACATGAACAACCAGCTTTGAGGCCTTTTGTCGATGACCACCCCTGTTTCGCCGGATCGCGATTTGCGTATCCCAGATCGCGATTCGCGTATCCCAGATCGCGAGTTGCGTATCCCAGATCGCGATTCGCGTATTTTGGAACGCGACACGCGTATCGATGTACTGCGCGCGCTGGCCCTGCTCACGATCTTCATCGACCATGTGCCGGGCACGGCTTTCGAGGCCCTGACCTACAAGAATTTCGGTTTTTCGGATGCGGCCGAAGCGTTCGTGCTGATTTCCGGCATCTCGGTCGCGCTCGCCTACGGCACGAAATTCCGGCCGGGAGGCCGGCTTCTGGCGACCTTGAAGATGTGGCGGCGGGCGGCCATGCTCTACGTCGCCCATATCGTGACGACGATGGTGGTGATGGCTCTGTTCTGCGCCGTGGCGGTGTTTGCCAAGCGGCCGGAACTGCTGAAGCTCATCAATATCGAGCCGCTGATGAAGGACACGCCGCAAGTGCTGGTCGGCATCGTCACGCTTGGCCACCAGCTGGGCTACAACAACATCCTGCCGGTCTATGCAGCGCTGCTTTTGATGGCGCCGGCCTTCGTGCTGTTTGTCAGCTACAGGCCCGTCGCGGCCCTTCTCCTGTCCGGCACGCTGTGGCTCGTTGCCGGAATCTGGCAGATCGCGCCGCCCAATTATCCCGAACCCGGCTTCTGGTTCCTCAACCCGCTGTCCTGGCAGTTCCTGTTCAACATCGGCCTTGCCGCCATGCTGCATGTCAGGCGCGGCGGTGTCATTCCGGTCAACCGCTGGCTGATCGGCGCGGCCGCCGCCTATGTGCTGGCGGCGCTGGTGTGGGTGCATAGCCCGCTCTGGGGACATATAACGTGGTTCAACCTGCCGGTGGTGATCGGCGGCTTCGACAAGACCTTCCTGTCGCTGCCGCGGCTGTTGCACATCCTGGCGGTCAGCTATCTCGTCGTCGCCCTGCCGGCGCTGTCCGGCCTGTTGCGCACCAGCCCCGACCATCCGCTGGCGATACTGGGCAAACGATCGCTGCCGGTCTTCATCTCCGGCACGGTGATCGCCATGGTCGCGCAGGTGATGAAGGTGATCAATCCGGGCGGGTTCGTCTATGACAGCCTGCTGATATCGGCCGGCATTGCCATGCAGTTCGCGCTCGCCTTCTATCTCGAATGGCTGTCGGCCATCGGCGGTTCGGGCAAGGCCCGCACGGCCCAAAAGGATCCCGCGCCGGTTCGTGCGCCTTTGGGCCTCTCTGCCATGGCAAGAGCCAATCGGTAGTCGGTTCGGGTGTGCGGTTCAACCGCGGGGCGGACCCGACGAGCCCCGCACGATCAGTTCGACCGGCAGCTGCTGCCGGCTGACCGGTCCGTCGCTCTCCAGGATCGCCCTGACGGCAAGGCGGCCCATCTCGGCAATCGGCTGGGCGATCGTGGTCAATGGCGGCTCGGACACCGCTGCTTCCGGAACACCGTCGAACCCGACGACGGAAACATCGTCAGGCACGTTGAGCCCGCGTGCGCTCAGCCATTCGAGCGCCACCAGGGCTATTCTGTCCGACATGGCCAGGATGGCGGTGGGAGGTGCGTCGGAGGCGAAGATGGTTTCGAGCCCTGCTTTCGTGCTCGCCACGTCGTTGGCGGTCTCGTAGACGGATACTTTGGATGTATCGATGCCAACCCGCGAAAGCTCCCGGAGATAGCCGGTGAGGCGGTCGCGCGTCCCTGCATAGGTTGCCTGCCGGACCTGTTCGGCCGAAACAAGGCCTGTCCTGTCGTCGGCGAAGGGCAGGGCCAGAACGGCGAAGCGGCGATGTCCGAGATCGGTGAGATGGCGGGCCGCCATGCCGGCGCCGGCGATGTTGTCGACACCGATCGCGGCGACCGACCCGTCCTCGGAATCGAGGTCGAGCGCGACGAAGGGAAGCTTGCGCTCGCGTGCCAACTCCACCAGGCGCGAGCCGCCTTCGATGCAGAAGACGATGAAGCCGTCGACCAGGGCGCTCTGGATGTTCCAGGCAAGCTGCTCGTTGTTGGCGGCCGAGACCAGGGAAATGCCGGCTCCCGTCGCATCGCAAGCCTGCGAGATGCCTGCCATCATAACGCGCGCAAACGGATCGTCGAAGAAATAGGAGAGGGGCTCGGCGGTGGCAACGCCGATGGCGTTGACCTTGCCGGCCCGCAGCAGCCTGCCCTTTGGATCGGGTCCGCCATAACCCATTGCCTCGGCTGCCGCGCGAACCCGGTCGCGGACTTCCTCGCGCACGATCTCGGGGCGGCTGAATACATTGGACGCGGTGCCGTGCGAAACACCGGCGGCCTTTGCGATATCGGCCAGTCGGACGGGTCGTCGATTGCCTGCGGTGAGTGACGCCATTTGCGCGTGCCTCCTGACATGCATTTAGCACGTTCCTGGGTCGCATCTAGCATTTTCGTTGGATCGATTCAAATTTTGCTTGACCTGCCATGGCCGGAGTCGTATGCTTGAATCGATCCAAATGGCAGGCTTGGCCTGCTTGTTTAACCGGAGGGGAGAAGCGCCATGCATCCTGTCAACTATCTGTTCGACGACATTTATCGCAACGACTGGAATGTCAGGACAGCCGCCAACAAAGTCAGGCGCCGTGGTGAAGCCGGTCCATGGGTTCGCGACCTTCGCTTCCTCGTGTCCCGCAAGCGGGGCTGATCAACCATTTTTTCGCACTCGTGAATTGGATCGATTCAAAAACAAGGAGGATGAGTCATGCACCCCATCAAACATCTGTTCGAGGACATCTATCGCAACTACTGGGGCATCGCGCCGGCCACGGAGCGACCGGAGGCGCGGCGCCGGACAAAACCCGCCGCGCGCGATCGCGAACTTTGGGTCCGCCCGGAACGCCGCCAGGATTGACGTGGAGCGATCATTTCAGGGTCGTGGACGCGCCACGGCCGAAATCGCTATCGCCAGCCAGCCTGCAATGAGCAGGGTGCCGCCGATCGGCGCCGACATCGGAAACAGTCTTGAGCCCCAGAAATCGCGGGCGAGAAGATCACCCGCGAAGAGCAGCAGCCCGGTGAGCAGAACGAGGCTTGCGATGCGCAGCCAGCGGTTTGCTCCGATAAGGCCAATGGCGAGAAAGACCGGCGCATGCATCAGGAGGAATGACGCGGCCGTGCCGGTGAAGGCGCCGCCGCGATGCGCGGCAGCTGCCGAAAGCGCCACCCCCGCCGCGCCGACGAGACCGCCGGCAAGCACGAGGAGCCGGCTGCCGTTTGGATTGGCGAGGTTCATGGTCGGCGTGCTCCTTCTTTTGCAGGTCAGGCAAGCTCAGGGCTTGCCCGCTTCCAGCGCCATATGCCGCGTCCGCCGCGATTGGACGATCCAGTTGTAGGCGGCACCGAGCGCCATTAGCACCGACGTGCCGAGAAACACCGCCGGCATTCCGAAATGGCCGCCGACGAAACCGCCGGCCAGCGGCCCCGCGACCTGGCCGACATACTGTGCCGAGATCGCAAGGCCAAGCACGTTGCCGCCGACGCCGTCGGGGATGTTGTGCCTGATGACACTGGTGATGCAGGGCAGGAGGCCGCCCAGCGCCAAGCCCATCAGGAAACGCAGGCCGATAAGCTGCCAGCTGTTGGTGACAAAAGCCTGCGGGACGAGCAACAGCGCCGAGACGGCCAGCGCTCCCACGACAACGTTCCAGTGCCCGATCCGGTCTGCGAGCTTGCCGAGCCAGGACGCCGACAAGATGGTGCCGAGGGCGGCCGCCGACATTACCACGCCGGCGACGAGCGTCACCCGGTTCTGGTCCTCGATGAGCTGCTGCACATAGACGGTGATGATCGGCTCGATCGACATCGTGGCGAAGGCGAGCAGCATGCCGGTGGTCAGCATGGCCACGACCGGGCGCTTGTCCGGGATCTGCGACCAGCCGCTTTTCTGTTTTGTCGCCGACGCGGCTTTGGCAGCCCTCGGGCTCGGGTGCGGACTCTCCTTGATGAGGAAGGTCGTCGCCAGGAAGGCGAGGAAGATCACCCCGCCCGACAAGAGGAAGGTGGCGCGAATCCCGATCACCGGCGGCAGCACGCCGCCGAGCAGCGGGCCGACCAGCGAGCCCGCCGTGATGCCCGCCGACAGGATGCCAAGCGCCCAGCCGGAGCGCTCCTTCGGCGTCTGCATGGCCACCAATATGGTTGAACCCGAGGAATAGCCGCCGGCGAAGCCGATCAGCAGGCGCAGCAGCACCAACTGCCAGACCGTCTCGACCATGCCCGTCAGCGACATGCAGATCGCCATGCCGAAGGAGGCGCGCACCAGCATCACCTTGCGGCCGTAGCGGTCGCCCAGGCGTCCCCACAACGGCGCGACCATCGCCGCGGCGAAGAAGGTGGCGCCATAGGCGATGCCGGACCATTGTACGATGGCGGCATGACCCTGTGCGCCGAGCTGTTCGACGTAGAGCGGCAAGAAGGGCAAGAGCAGGGTCATGGCAATGAGCGTGCTGAACGACCCCGCGAAACAGACGGCGAGATTGCGCCGCCAATGGATGTTGTAGCCGCTTTGCCGCGTGTCTTCCTGCGTCATGTCCTGCCTGCCCGGTATCAGTGCTTGTTGCGGATACCATTTTGGGATACCAACCTGGTATCCGTCATGAACTTCAAGCCGGTTGCTGTCAATGCGGCTTCGGAAAGGATGCGCGATGTCGCAGATGATGCAGAATGTCGAACGGCAGCTTCGCGAGATGATCCTGGCGCTCGAGATCGGGCCGGGAGAGCGGCTGACCGAACGCTGGATCGAAGGCCGTTTCGGCGCCTCGCGCACGCCGGTCAGGGCGGCACTTCTGCGGCTGGAGACCGAGGGGCTGGTCGGCAGGGACGGGCGCGGCTGGACGGTCTCGCCAATCAACTTGGCCGAGCTCGAGCAGATTGCGGTCTATCGCGAGGCGGTCGAGGTCGCGGCGCTGCGGCTGACATGCGGGCAAGCGGACAAGAGCGCCATCGATGTCATCGAGGCGATGCTCGATTCCTGCGACGAAAACACCCCGCGCGAGGAATGGCATCGTGTCGGCATGGATTTTCACATCGAACTGGCGCGGCTCTCCGGCAACGAATTCCTGTTCCGGGCGGTTCGTGACGCCATGACGCGCCTGTCGCGCGCCCGCTGGCTGGAAGTGCGTGACGAAACGGCCCTTGGCCGTGCCTGGCTCGAGCATCGCGCCATCCTAGCCGCTACACGCCTTGCTCAGGCCGATGAAGCCGCGCGGCTCCTGTCGGCCCACATCGTCGGCAGCCGCGACCGGCTGGTGACGTCGCTTGCCAACGACCGACGTGGCCTTCGCGCGAGGGGATTTGCCGTCGTCGCCGCTTAGTACGGCCTATGCGCGGCAGCCCGCTCGCCGGAAAACAGGCGGCATCCGACGCGAAGCGCACTTTCAGCCTCGCTTCATGCAAGCCGATGGCGTAAGAGCGGCGATGGAAAACAATCGCTTTGAAACACCCGTGACCGTCAAATCCGTCACGGCGGGAAGCACTCAGCTCTTGCGTTCGGCAAGGGAGGCTTCCGATTACCTCCTCAACAGTTGGCCGGGCAAGCGCAGCGCCAAGCATCGTGCGGCGCTGCAGGCCTGCCACGACGCACTCGCCGGCGACAAGCCGGCGATGAATGCCCGACGCGCTTTCATCGCCGCGGCGCGGGAGGTGGATGTTTTCATCAGCGACAAGGCGCCAGCCTGACATAGGCTGATACCGACAATTCGGATTGAGGCACGGCCCGTATTCGCGGGCCGCATGCCGTTATTCCTCGGTTTCGGTCTCCGTCTCGGTCTCAGGCTTCGAACGCTCGCGCGCGGCAACCTTGGCCGCCAGTTTTTCAGCCTTCTTGGCCGCCTTCTGGCGGTCGCGCTCCTTGCGTTCCTGATCGTAGTTTGGTGCTCGCGCCATATCGGCTCCTTTTGTCACTGCCTTGCGGCCCTGGACCTGCCTAGGAGCATTAGCCGTCAAACACAACAGCCGAAGCGACAATGCGTGGACGCTGGTGTCGAAGAGATGCGGGGCTTGCCAGATGGGCGCCACAATGATGTAGGAAACCCGGGGCGCCAATGAATTGAGAGCTGCCTGTTTGTTTTGATCAAGTGACCGATGGCCACAATTTCGCGGACCGCAGCAAAAGTTTTTTATTATGCGCGAAACGTCGCGCGCGACGTGGCTCCGCAAGCGCTGTTTCGCGCCAGGCTGGCCAGCCGTCTCGAAAGGGCCAGGCTTTCCGGTGGGGCGGCGCGCCAGCGGTTGAATTACTACAACAAACTGCAGGAAGGTTTCGCGCCAAGCGCCAATGCCAAGCGCATCAGCAAGCTGCCCTTCACGCCGACCATGTATTATTATGACCTGAAGGAATTCGCCCGCTACTTCGATCCGGATTTGCTCATCGATCTCGAATACGGCGACGTCAGGCGTGTGCCGAAGGTGCCGACGATCGTCAAGGATCGGCCGATCCGTGACGACGACAAGAATGCGATCATCATGAAGCTGGACAAGTTTCGCCACTTCCAGATGCCGGCTGACGCCATCTCGTTCGCCGACAAGCTGCCGGCCGTGGTCTGGCGCGGCGATCTCAACAATCCGATCAGGACAAGATTCCTGAAAGCCGTGCGCGACCTGCCGTTCTGTGATGTCGGCTCGCACAAGCCGAACGCGCCGGCGGAATACGCCAAGCCTTTTCTCAGCATCAGCCAGCACCAGCGCTATCGCTACATCGTCTCGCTCGAGGGCAATGATGTGGCGACCAACCTCAAATGGATCATGAACTCGAAGTCGCTTTGCCTGATGCCGCCGCCAACCTACGAGACATGGTTTGCCGAGCGACAGCTCGAAGCCAATGTCCACTATGTGCCGCTAGAGGCAGACTTCTCCAATCTTGCCGAAAACGTCGCCTATTTCGAGCGGCACCCGGCCAAGGCAGAGCGCATCATCGCCGCCGCGAACGCCTATTGCCGGACATTCGACGACGAGCGGACCGAACAGGCGATCTCCCTGCTGGTGCTCTACAAATACTTCGTGCTCTCTGGCCAGATCAAACCTGATGCCGAGGTGTGGCGCTACATAACGGGCTAATGCATGTCGCCCGGAAGTGTCCTCGGTTCCAGGATAACGACATGCATAAAATCAGAAGCTTACAGCAGGTCGGGCGAATCCTATTCGCCGCGACATGCTGTAGTTGCCGCGGCATCCCCGGCGCGTCTCGTCCAGGCCGGCCATCACGTGTTCGGGCACTGCCGGAATGCGTGCACTAACGATGCGCAATCACGCTGCGGGAACCATCCCGGCTGTTGTCTGTTTAGTGGCGCTTGTTTTAGACTACGAGAACGATGGCCACCATACAACGGACGACGGCAAGGGTCTTCTACTACGCGCGAAACGTCATGCGCGATATCGCACCCCAGGCGATCTTCCGACGACGGTTGGCGGGCCGCCTGGAACAGGCCAGGCTCTCGGATGAAGCCGTGCGCCGGCGGCTGAATTACTACAACAAGCTGCAGAACGCTTTTACGCCAAGCCCGGATGCCGTGCGCATCGACAAGATGCCGTTTGAACCGAGCATGTATTATTATGACCTGAAGGAATTTGCCCGCTATTTCAATCCGTCATTGCTCATCGACCTGAAGTTCGGCGACGTCAAAGGCGTGCCCAAGCTGCCGACGCTCGTCAAGGATCGGCCGATCAGCGTCGACAACGGCAACGCTGTCGTTATGAAGTTCAACAAGTTTCGCCACTTCCACATGCCCGTCGACACCGTCGCCTTCGCCGATAAACGCCCGGTCGTGGTCTGGCGCGGCGACCTCAACAATCCGATCAGGACACGGTTCCTGGATTTCGCGCGTGGCTTGCCGTTCTGCGACGTCGGTTCGCACAAGCGCAGTGCACCGGCTGAGTACAGCAAGCCTTTCCTCAGCATCAGCCAGCATCTGCGCTATCGCTACATCGTCTCGTTGGAGGGCAATGACGTGGCGACCAACCTCAAATGGATCATGAATTCCAACTCGCTCTGTCTGATGCCGCCGCCGACCTACGAAACATGGTTTGGTGAGAGCCAGCTCGAGGCCGGTGTCCACTATGCGCCGCTCGACCCGGACTTCTCCGATCTTCGTGAAAAAGTAGATTATTTCGAGCAGCATCCGGCCGCGGCGGAGCGCATCATCGCCGCGGCCAATGCCTATTGCCGCAAATTTTCCAATGAACGGGACGAGCAGGCGATCTCCCTCCTCGTCCTCTACAAATATTTCGTGCTCAGCGGCCAGATCGAACCCGATCCCGAGCTCTGGCGGTTCATCGGGACCTAGGGCGTAGTGACGATTTAACGGGTTGGGATTCCCAAGGAAGGGCAAATCAGATTCAACGCTGATTTTTNGAGGTNAGCGATNGACTGCGATGCGCTTCGAGAGGATCAGTGGGAACGGATCAAGNGNTTTGTGCCTGGCGGTACGAAGGGCAAGCGCGGCCCGCGCACCGACAACCGGAAGTTCCTCGATGCCCTGCTGTGGATGGCCCGCTCGGGTGGGCGCTGGCGTGATCTACCCGAGCGGCTCGGCGACTATCGATCCGTGAAGCGGCGCTACTATCGCTGGATCGAAATGGGCGTT
>NZ_AZUY01000079.1 GCF_000513935.1 Mesorhizobium sp. WSM3626
CCGCCGCCGCAAGGAGACCGTCGAACGCTCCTTCGCGGATGCCAAACAACTGCATGGCCACCGCTACGCCCGCTTCCGAAGTCACGTTCGCGTCGCCTGCCAGTGCCTGATTGCAGCCGCAGCGCAGAACATCAAGAAAATCGCCCTTTGCCAGTGGCCAAAGCCAAGAACCGGCTTCGCCTGAGGCCCAAGAACCACCCGGTGTGCCTCCTGCGCCATCNNGTCAAATTATCCTGACACCAAAATCGCAAATCCATTCAGTCCCATAAAACAAAACCCCGCCGAAATTCGACGGGGGTTTGTCAGCAGTCTGAACGCCGCCCGATGGGCGGCGTTTCGGCATTCCAGAGGAAAACCCAGATTACTTGATCTTGGTTTCCTTGAATTCGACGTGCTTCTTGGCGACCGGGTCATACTTGCGGAACGACAGCTTGTCGGTCTTGGTGCGGCTGTTCTTGCTGGTGACGTAGAAGAAACCGGTGTCGGCGGTCGACAGAAGCTTGATCTTGATGTTTGCGGCTTTGGCCATGATCTCAGTCCGTTATGTTCGTGGAGTTTTGGCCGCTGGAGCACGGGAAAACACCCGGACGCGGGAAACTTGGCGCGACACATAAAGAACATGCCTGGAAAGTCAAGCCCGGCGGACGTGATGTGTCCCGCCCAAGCTGCACTGTATGCATATAATCAGGCGTTTTCCACCTCTGATACCGCAACCTTCTTCCAGTCTCCGGTCGTGTTCCACCAGCGATTCGGATTGGCGCGGTCGTCCAGGCCCTTGGAGCGGCTGGCAAGGATCGGCTGGATCCGGATCACCGGCTCCTGATAGGAATGCGCCTGGAAAATCGCCTCGACGACGCGGGCCGCCAGCGCCTGGTCATCGGGCAATTCGAATGAAACCTCGACCGTGCCCGGGCGGCGGCGCAATTCGGTTTCGGCGCCGGCCGCGGCCCCTTCAAGCGGCCTGTAGCGTTCGATGCCGTGCGCCGACTGGTAGGCGTTGCGGTCATACTTGCCCATGGCCAGCGGTGCGATCGCAACGACCGCGTCCATGATGCGGTCGACATCGGCAGCCGGAGCCTGGAAGCTGACGAGCAGCAGGAGCGTCATTCGCAGCGAAGTGGTTTCAAAACCGCTGTCGATCATCGGAGTGTCCTCGGTTCAGGGTGTTTTAGGACACCCTTTTAACCGGTGGCTGCTGACACGGTTCTGTCAGCAGCCTGTCGCTGCACCGTGCCGATAAACGACCGGTTGGGCTCTACAGGAGTATCTTGCGGATGAGCCTGAAGCAGACCAGGGCGATGTAGGCGGCGAAGAACAGGCCGAGCGACCAGCCAAAACCGGAGGGCCCGAAACTGTCCATGCCGATGCCGATCGCCTGCGGGCCTAGCACCATGCCGACGCCGTAGCACAGCACGAAAGCGGCATTGGCCGACGCCAGTTCGTGGCCGGAAAGCTGCGAACCGAGATGGGCGAGGCCAATCGTGTACATGGCGGCAACGACACCGCCCCAGACGAAAAGCAGCGCGGCCATCAGGTGCCAGTTCGCGGCAAAGAACGGCATGAACATCGTGCCGGCGAGACCGACCGTGGCGCAGGCGAGCAGCAGATAGCGCCTGTCCGTGACGCGGTCGCTGATCATGCCGATCGGGATCTGCAGCAGCACGTTGCCGAGGCCGATCATGGTCAGCAGCAGCGCCGCATCGGCCTCGGAGTAGCCGATGCGATTGCCATAGATCGGAAACAGCGCGAAGCCGCCGGTCTCGACCGCGCCGAACACAAGCACGGCGAAAGTCGCGGTCGGCACCAGCCAGATATAGCGCAGAAAGTGGCTGGTCTCGCTGTCGGCCACGATGGTGGGGCTTTCGTTGCGCGCGGCCAGGACCGGTATCGCGGCCAGCGTCACCAGGGCGACGATGACGCCGAACGGCCTGAAGCCGGAACTGCCGAGATGGGCGAACAGCCACGGCCCCGCGGCAAAACCGAGCGACAGAACGGTGGCATAGATGCCAAGCACAAGGCCGCGTCGGTGTGGCGGCGCCGACGTGCTGATCCAGAATTCCGACAGGATAAACAGCACGGTCAGCGCGATGTGCAGCACGATGCGCAGGGGAAACCACATCCAGAAATCAGGCGCGAAATGGAAACCGACGAAGGCCAGCGCGCCGGCGGCGATCATGGCGATCATCGTCCAGGCGACGCCGAAGCGCATGGCCAGCGGCGTGGCCAGTGGCGCCCCGGCGATCGAGGCCAGGCCGGCAACGGCCGTGTTGAGGCCGATCATCGAGGCAGAATGGCCGCGTGTTTCCAGGATGACGCTGAGCAGCGGCATGCCAAGGCCGATAGCAATGCCGACGACGCTGATCGACGAAATCGCCGCCACCATCGGCAGCCAGTGTACGCGTTCGTCGCCCTTTGGTTGGGTATCGACCGTCATGAGATGCTGAATACTCTGTCTGTTTGATCTTACGCAATTCCGGACGGGAAACCGCGTCACACTTTTCCTGGAATTGCTCTAGAGAAGTTCGCGGGTGAAGCGGTTGCGGACAAGCCTGTAGAAGGGGACAGGGCCGCCCGGACGCAGCAGTGGATCATTGGCGAGCCGCTTTTCCAATTCATCCAGGATCATTCGGGTGATGTCGGGTATATCAGCCTGCCTGGCCTTGGCGAGCGGCAGCCAGACCAATTCCTCCAGTTCGTTGGTCGGGCCGCCTTCGGCCAATTCGACGGCGACGTCGCTACGCCAGGCGCTGAAGAAGCGGGTGTCGAAGCGGCGCACCCGGTTCGGCGGCGTGATGGCGCGCGCGACGAAGCGCAACGCCTCCAGCGACGGTGCGACGCCATGTTCGACGAAACCCTGCCAGTCGCGCCTGGTCGTGGCAAAGGCGCCTTTGCGGCCGATCAGCAGCCCGGCTTCCTCATAGGTCTCGCGGACCGCCGACAAAGCGATGGCACGGGCGCGGGCGAGACTGATGCGGCCGGGGCCGGCCGTCAGCTTGGCTTCTTCGTGCTGGTTAAGTGTGGTCGCCGTCGGGATGCGGCTGTCGGCAGGGTCGGTGCGGCCGCCCGGGAAGACGAATTTCCCTGGCATGAAAGCGTGTCCGGCATGGCGGCGTCCCATCAGCACCAGGACGTCGTCGCCCTTGCGGTCGAGCAGGATGAGCGTCGCGGCGTCACGCGGACGCAGGGGCCGGCCGCCATGCGTGGCAAGACCCTTGTCGAGCTTGTCGGCATCCGCCTTGGTCATTGCTTCCATGCGCAGGACCTAGCGGAAACTTCTTGCATGCGAAAGTAGCCCTAACGATTGGCATGTTGCGCCAGCCAACATTTCAGGCCCCGGGATGCGGCTCGATCACATCCTTTTCGCCACCAAACCCGTGCATATAGAACGCCCATTGCAATCCGATGACGGCGCCTTTGACTGGCTGCAGCAGCGCGACCGACAGAAGGATGGTCAAGGGCACCCAGATGAGGATGTGCTGCCCGGTGGACAAGGTCGAGGTCGCCTCGACACCCATGAAGGCGCCGAGCACGATGTGGCCGACGATGACGATGACGAGATAGGCGGGCAAATCGTCGGCGCGATGGTGATGAATCTCCTCGCCGCAGACGCTGCAGGTTTCGACGGTCTTGGTGAAGCCGCGGAAGAGCTTGCCTTCGCCGCAATTCGGGCAGCGGCCCAAGAGGCCCCGCTTCATCGCCGTCCACAATGGGCGGGCAATCCGGCCCGAGTGATGTTCGCCGCCAAAAACCTGTTGTTCCATCATCGTCTCCTGCCGCGCGGCCCCGGTCGCGATTGCGACGCACGGGCGCGGCCCTTGGCCTTGTGAAACGACCTGCTGGAGCCTGGCAGGGGCTTTGGGTCGGTCAACATCTCGAAGCGCATCGCTCCGGCCATCGGCGCCACCTCGACGAGCCGGACCTCGACACGGTCCGCGAGCTGGTAGCCTTTACCCGAGCGTTCTCCGAACAGGGAGCGAGCCGTTTCGTCGTATATGTAGTAATCGCCGCCCAGAGTTGACACAGGGATGAAACCATCGGCGCCATACTGCGGCAATTGGACAAAAAGTCCTGATTTGGTGACGCCGGAGATACGGGCATCGAAGCGGTCGTTGATGCGCTCGGCGAGATAGGCGGAGATCAGCCGGTCCACTGTGTCGCGCTCGGCAGCCATTGCGCGCCGTTCCGTGCCGGAGATCAGCACCGCAACGTCTTCGAGGCGAACCTCCTCATCTTGCGTCAGCCCTCCGGGACCAAGGCCGAGCGCGGCAATAAGCCCGCGATGGACGATCAGATCGGCATACCGGCGGATCGGCGAGGTGAAATGCGCGTAGCGGCTGAGGTTGAGGCCGAAATGGCCGATGTTCTTGGGTGAATATTCGGCCTGGCTCTGCGAGCGCAGCACCACCTCGTTGACCAGCGCCTCGTTGTCGGCGCCGCGTACGCGTTCCAGAATGCCGTTGAACTGGCTGGGCCGCATCTGCGCACCACGCGCCAAGGACAGGCTAAGCGTCTGCAGGAATTCGCGCAGCGATTCCTGCTTGGCCAGCGACGGCGCGTCATGAATGCGGTAGACCAGCGCCTGCTTCTTGCCCTCCAGCGTTTCGGCCGCGGCGACGTTGGCCTGGATCATGAACTCTTCGATCAGCTTGTGGGCGTCGAGTCGCTCCGGCACGATGACGCGGTCGACCGTGCCATCTGGCTTGAGCAGGATCTTGCGCTCCGGCAGGTCGAGCTCGAGCGGCTGGCGGCTGTCGCGGCCGCGCTTGAGGATCGCGTAGGCGTCCCACAGCGGCCTCAGCACCGTGTCGAGGATCGGGCCGGTCTTGTCGTCCGGCACGCCGTCGATCGCCGACTGGGCTTGGCTGTAGGCGAGCTTGGCCGCCGACTTCATCATGACGCGGTGGAAGGAATGCCTGATCTTGCGGCCATCGGCGGAGAAGGTCATGCGCACCGCCAGCGCCGGACGATCCTGACCCTCGCGCAGCGAGCAGAGATCGTTGGAGATGCGCTCGGGCAGCATCGGCACGACGCGATCGGGGAAATAGACCGAATTGCCGCGCTTCATGGCCTCGCGGTCGAGAGCCGTGCCGTAGCGGACATAGGCGGCGACATCGGCGATCGCGACGGTGGCGATAAAGCCGCCGAGATTTTTCTCGTCGAGGTCAGGCGTGGCGAACACCGCGTCGTCATGGTCCTTGGCGTCGGCCGGATCGATGGTGACCAGCGGCAGGTCGCGCCAGTCCTCGCGATGGGCAAGCGTCGCCGGCTTCACCGCCTCGGATTCGGCAATGACATCGGCTGGAAAAATGTGCGGAATGTCGTGCGCGTGAATGGCGATCATCGAGACCGCCTTTTCGCTGGTCAGCGAACCCAGCACGTTGAGCACCTTGGCGCGCGGTAGCCCGTAGCGGGAGGCGCGCGCGGGCTCGACCTCGACGAGATCGCCATTTTTGGCGCCGTTCTGGAATTCCTTGTCGACGATCAGCTCAGGCTGGCGCCGTTCCACCGGTTCGATGCGGAAGCTGCCGTCCTGAAGCACACGGAAGACACCGAGGACGGCATCCGTGCGCTTCTCGAAGATCTTCATCACCCGGCCGGTATAGGCAGGCCCCGACGGATCGTCGGTCGGAAACGTCTTGGCCAGCACGCGGTCGCCAATGCCTGGCGCTGGTCCGCTGCCCCCACGCGAAACGCGGATCGAGACCACGGGAGGCTCGCCCGGGCCGACCGCCTCGGTCGGGTGCGCCAGCAAGATACCATCGCCATCGCGGCCAAAGATGTCGAGCACGGCGACATGGGGCAGGGTGCCGACCCGGGCCAGCCGCTTGCGCTCCTTGGTCAGAACGCCTTCGTCCTGCAGATCGCGCAGGAGATCCTTCAGCCAGACGCGGTCATCGCCGCGCAGTGCGAACGCCTTGGCGATGTCGCGCTTTCCGGCGCGATCCGGGTTTTCGGCGATGTAGCGCAGGATTTCGTCACGCGAGGGCCGGTAGTTGTCCTTGACCTTGGCCCGGGTGTCGGCGGTGCGGGGATCGCCGTGGCTTCTTCCGGTGATCCTGCGCGCCACGCGTTCTACCCTTTTTTCTTCGCGGCCGGCTTCTTGGCGGCTGCCTTCTTGGTTGTGGGGGCCTTGGCCGCCGCAGCCTTGCGGAACGGTTTCTTGCCGCCGCCGCCCTTGGCTTCCTTCTCGGCTATCAGTGCCAGCGCATCCTCGATGGTCACCGATTGCGGATCCTTGCCCTTGGGCAGCGTGGCGTTGACCTTTCCGAAATTGACGTAAGGTCCGTATTTGCCGTCGCGCACGACGATCTTGCCGCCGCCGTCCGGATGGTCGCCGAGCTCCTTCAGGGCTGCCGGCGTGCCGCCGTTCCGGCCGCCCTTGCCCTTGGACTGCTTCTCGGCAATCACGGTGACGGCGCGGTTGAGGCCGATCGAGAACACGTCCTCGATGCTGTCCAGATTGGCGTAGGTGCCATCGTGCAGCACGAACGGGCCATAGCGGCCGAGCCCCGCCGAGATCATCTTGCCGGATTCGGGATGTTTGCCCACGTCGCGCGGCAGCCCCAGCAAGGCGAGCGCCTTTTCGTGATCGATGGATTCAGGCGTCCAGCCCTTGGGCAGGCTCGAGCGCTTGGCTTCCTTGCCCTCGCCGCGCTGGATATAGGGGCCGAAACGGCCTGAGCGCAGCGTGATTTCCTCCGCGGTGTAAGGATCCTTGCCGAGGATCTTGGTGCCGTCCTCGCCACCGCCATTCTCCCCGTTGGGATTGGCGGCGTCGCCGAGCTGGCGGGTGAAGGAGCATTCGGGATAGTTCGAGCAGCCGACGAAAGCGCCGAACTTGCCGAGCTTCAGCGACAGATTGCCGGTGCCGCATTTCGGACAGATGCGCGGATTGGAGCCGTCCTCGCGGGCGGGGAAAACCAGTGGCGCCAGTTCCTCATTCAGCGCATCGAGCACATCGGTGACGCGCAATTCCTTGATGTCGGCGACGGCGCCGGAAAAATCCTTCCAGAAATCGCGCAGCACGTCCTTCCAGGCGAGCTTGCCGTCGGAAATCTCGTCGAGCTTTTCCTCCAGCGATGCGGTGAAGTCGTACTCGACATAGCGCTCGAAGAAGCTTTCCAGGAAGGCCGACAGCAGGCGGCCCTTGGCCTGCGGGACCAGCCGGCGCTTGTCGATCGTGACATAGTCGCGGTCCTCGAGCGTCTTCAGGATCGCCGTGTAGGTCGAGGGACGGCCGATGCCGAGTTCTTCCAGCTTTTTGATCAGCGACGCCTCGGAATAGCGCGGCGGCGGCTCGGTGGTGTGCTGGGTGGCATTGATTGCGCGGCGGGCGAGCTGTTCGCCGGCGCGGATTTCCGGCAGACGGCGGTTTTCCTCGTCTTCCGTGTCGTCGTCCTTCTGGTCGGTATAGGCGGCTATGAAGCCGTCGAAGCGGACGACCGAGCCAACGGCGCGAAGCTCGGCCGTGCGGGCGCCATTCAGCGCCTCGATCTCGACAGTGGTGCGCTCGATCTCGGCCGACTGCATCTGGCTGGCGATGGCGCGCTTCCAGATCAGTTCATAGAGCCGTGCCTGGTCGGCATCGAGATATTGCCGGACCGACGCCGGGGTGCGCATGAAATCCGTCGGGCGGATGGCTTCGTGCGCTTCCTGGGCGTTCTTGGCCTTGGTGGTGTACTGGCGCGGCTTTTCCGGCAAGTATTTCGGGCCGAATTCCTTTGCGACCGCATCGCGAGCGGCGTCGATCGCCTCGGGCGCCATCTGCACGCCGTCGGTTCGCATATAGGTGATCAGGCCGGTGGTTTCGCCGCCGATCTCCATGCCCTCATAGAGCCGCTGCGCCACCTGCATGGTGCGCGTGGCCGAGAAGCCGAGACCCGACGACGCGGCCTGCTGCAACGTCGAGGTGGTGAAGGGCGGACCGGGGTTGCGCTTGGTCGGCTTGGCTTCGACGGACAGCGCCTTGAAGGTAGCACCCTCGAGCATCGCCTTGATGTCGTCGGCCTGCGCCTTGTTGGCAATGTCGAGCTTTTGCAGCTTCTTGCGCTCGAATGCGGTCAGGCGAGCTTCGAAGGTCTCGTTGCGCGGTGTGCCGAGGATGGCAGCGATCTGCCAGTATTCCTCGCGGATGAAGCGCTCGATTTCGGATTCGCGGTCGCAGACCAGGCGCAGCGCCACGGACTGGACGCGGCCGGCCGAACGGGCGCCCGGCAATTTGCGCCACAGCACCGGCGACAGCGTGAAGCCGACGAGGTAATCGAGTGCCCGGCGGGCGAGATAGGCATCGACCAGCGGCGCATCGATCTGGCGCGGATTGGCCATCGCCTCCAGCACCGACGATTTGGTGATGGCGTTGAAGACCACGCGGCTGACTGGCTTGTCCTTCAGCGCGCGCTTCTGCTTCAGGACTTCCAGCACGTGCCAGGAGATCGCTTCGCCTTCGCGATCCGGGTCGGTGGCGAGGATCAGGCCGTCGGCATCCTTGACCGCCTTGGCGATGTCGGCGAGACGCTTGCCGGACGCGGTGTCGACCGCCCAGGACATGGCGAAATCTTCATCCGGACGCACCGAGCCATCCTTGGCCGGCAAATCGCGGACATGGCCGAACGAGGCCAGAACCTTGTAGTTCCTGCCCAGGTATTTGTTAATTGTCTTCGCTTTGGCCGGCGATTCGACGACGACGACGTCCATGAGGTCTCATATCAGCTGTGATGCGGCAGAAGAATTCCGCTGCGCGCGACGAAATCTCGGTTCTGTTCGTCGCTCACATGGCCGCGCTTTTGCATCCGGTCAAGGGGAAGGGGCCAAATTGCGGAGGTGCCGGCAGCAATACACTCTTAGAGTGTATGGAGAAAATCACAGAATTTCGGTCAAGGCGACGGCGGTCGGGAGTCGGCGGAAACGGCCGCTTCAAACTCCGGGCGAGTCGTGGAAAGCCGTTCGCTCGCCTGCCGTCGATCGATGCTGGCCGCCGGCTGAACAGAGGAATGCGGCGACCAGCTTGCCCGCCCGCAGGCAGGGAGCAGGGGCAAGCCTAATCGGCCTTGACGATGTGCCAGACACCGGCGACGCCATCACCGCTCATGTCGCCGGCCTTCTTGTCCTTGATGAAGGTGTAGACGGGCTTGCCGTCATAGGCCCACATCTTGGTGCCGTCGGTGCGATCGACAACGCTCCATTCGTCGCCGGCCTTGGCGCCGGCCTTGGCCTTCAGCGGCGGCCAGTTGGTGGCGCATTTGTCGTAGCAATTGGTCTTGCCTTTCTCGTCCTTGTCATAGGTGTAAAGCGTCATGCCTTTGGCATCGGTATAAATCCTGGTGCCGCCGACATCGGCTTCCTTCCACGCCTCTGCGGCAAAGGAGGCGGCGGTGCTGAGCAGAAGCGCGGCCAGCGCTGCGGTTGTCGTTTTCATGGAAATCTCCGTGGCTGATATTTGCAGGCGCGCGGAAAGTCGCGGCCTCGTTGTGTCAACGCCCTGCGCATGTGCTTTCTTCCCCGGCCCGCGATGACTTGCCACACGATGGTGATTGGCGGACAAACCCGCGTGCAGCTATATCGTCGCCAAACAGTCGGAGCTTTGGAAATGGCATTGGATATCGGCTATGTCAGCGCGGTCGGGGCGGGGGCCATCTCGTTCCTGTCGCCATGCGTGCTGCCGCTGGTGCCGCCCTATCTCTGCTACATGGCCGGCGTGTCGGTCGACGATTTTCGCGGCAATGCGGGCGCGACGGCCCGCGAAGGCGCGCGCGGCGCGCTGCTTTATTCCTCGATCGCCTTCGTGCTCGGTTTTTCGACCGTGTTCGTCGCGCTCGGTGCCGGCGCGTCGACCATCGGCCGGTTGCTGCGCGTCTGGCAGGAGCCGCTGGCGATGGGCGCCGGCCTGCTGATCATCCTGATGGGCCTGAACTTTTTGGGCATCCTGCGCATTCCGCTGTTGTCGCGGGAGGCGCGTTTCCAGTCGCAGGGCAAGCCGGCCAGCGCCGTCGCCGCCTATGTCATGGGACTTGCCTTCGCCTTCGGCTGGACGCCCTGCATCGGCCCGGTGCTGGGGCCGATCCTGACGCTGGCCGGCGGCCGCGAAACCGTGGGCGAGGGCGCGCTGCTGCTCGCCGCCTATTCGCTGGGCCTCGGCATCCCGTTCCTGATCGCCGCGCTGTTCTCCGGCGCCTTCATGCGCTTCCTCGGCAAATTCCGCGTGCATCTTGGCCGTGTCGAAAAGGCGATCGGCGCGCTGCTGGTGGTCGCCGGCGTGTTTTTCCTCACCGGCGGCGTGCAGACGGCGTCCTACTGGCTGCTAGAGAATTTCCCGGTGCTGGGGCGGCTGGGCTGAGGCTTGTCGTGGGGCGAGGCACGGGATTGAGCCGCGGACCCGCTGATTAAGAGTCAGCTGCTCTACCATCTCACCGGAATTTAACCGCATTGGTGCAGCATGGCGCCACTGTTATCCTGATTTGATTCCCCAACCCTTTTCAGATGGTTGCCTTTCCATGAACCAGAGAACCTGCCTGTCCGTCATCCTCGCCGCCGGCGAAGGCACACGCATGAAGAGCGCGCTGCCGAAGGTGCTGCACCAGATCGCTGGGTTGCCGATGGTCGCCCATGTGGTGAAGGCGGCCGAGGCCGCTGGTGCGAGCGGCGTGGCGCTGGTGATCGGTCATGGCGCCGACGAGATGCGCAAGGCGGCGGCGAAGTTCGCACCTGAGGCTGAGACCTTCGTGCAGGAAAAGCGCTTGGGTACGGCGCATGCAGTGATCGCTGCCCGCGCAGCGATATCAAAGGGTTATGACGATGTTCTTGTCATGTTTGGCGACACGCCGCTGATCGATGCGGATGCCCTGACGGTGGCGCGGCTGAGGTTGGCGGAAGGTGCTGCCGTCGTGGTGATCGGATTCCGCCCACCCAATCCGACCGGCTATGGTCGGCTGATCGAAAAGGGCGGCAAGCTGATTGCCATCCGCGAGGAAAAAGACTGCTCCGAAGAGGAGAGGAAAATCGGCTTCTGCAACGCCGGCATGATGGCGGTGGCCGGCGCGCACGCGCTGAAACTGCTCGACGCCGTCGACAACAAGAACGCCAAGGGCGAGTATTATCTCACTGACATCGTCGAGATTGCCGGCGCACAGGGTCTCGATGTCGTTGCCACCGAAGCCAGCTTCGAAAGTGCGCTCGGCATCAACAACCGCGCCGAACTGGCGCAAGCCGAAGCCATCTGGCAACAGCGCCGGCGCCATGAGGCGATGCTGTCGGGCGTGACGCTGATTGCGCCGGAAACCGTCTATTTCTCGCACGATACCGAAATCGGCGCCGACACGATCGTCGAGCCCAATGTCTGGTTCGGACCGGGTGTGATGGTTGCCTCGGGTGCCAAGATCCACGCCTTCAGCCATATCGAAGGCGCCACCATCGCCTCCAATTGCGATGTCGGGCCATTCGCACGGCTGCGGCCAGGCGCCGATCTCAGGAACAAGGCC
Source organism: Mesorhizobium sp. WSM3626 (assembly GCF_000513935.1). GTDB lineage: Bacteria > Pseudomonadota > Alphaproteobacteria > Rhizobiales > Rhizobiaceae > Mesorhizobium > Mesorhizobium salmacidum. The sequence continues at coordinate 11,475 of NZ_AZUY01000079.1, forward strand.
AAGGTCGGTAATTTCTGCGAGGTCAAGCAGGCCGTTATCGAGGAGGGCGCCAAGGTCAACCACCTGACCTATATCGGTGACGCTCGCGTCGGTGCCGGCGCCAATATCGGCGCCGGCACCATCACCTGCAACTACGATGGCTATTCGAAATTCTTCACCGACATCGGCGAGGGCGCCTTCATCGGCTCCAATTCCTCGCTCGTGGCGCCCGTCACCATCGGCAATGGCGGCTATGTCGCCTCGGGCAGTGTCATCACCGAAAGCGTTCCCGACGACGCTCTGGCCTTCGGCCGGGCTCGCCAGAAGACGATCCCCGGTAAGGGGAAGGAGTTGCGCGAACGGTTTGCTTCCGCCGCGGCGGCGAAGAAGAAGGCAGCCGGCGCCGACCATTAGCCATTGGTCGACAAGTCTGCTTTCTTGCCGAAGCAATCGAAAAAACGAACGATTGCAGTAACCGGATTGCAAGAGCGGTCTGTCATGGTGCATGCGTGCGCAAGTGTCCGTTACACCGGACGAAATGCAATGTGACTTTCGCGGCAGGCCGGCCACCCCTAAATAGCGCTGGTTTTCCATGGGCAATCGGGGACTGTCTGCATGTGCGGTATCGTTGGAATCGTCGGCCACTCGCAGGTTGCGCCGCTCATCGTCGACGCGCTGAAGCGGCTCGAATATCGCGGCTATGACTCGGCCGGCGTCGCCACCATCGA
>NZ_AZUY01000080.1 GCF_000513935.1 Mesorhizobium sp. WSM3626
ATCTCAAACAGGCAGTGGCCGGCCAGGCCATAACGCTCGTCCTCGACGACGAGGTCGAGATCTCACGCGGCAACATGCTGGTTTCGCCGGCCGCACGGCCGCAGGTCGCCGACCAGTTCGCCGCCAGCATCGTCTGGTTCGACGAAAATGCGCTGCTGCCTGGCCGGTCCTATATCCTGCGCACCGAGACCGATCANACCAGCGCCACCGTCACCGATCTGAAATACCGCATCAACGTCAACGACTTTGCCCATGAGGCGGCCAAGTCGCTTGAAATGAACGAAGTCGGCATCTGCAACATCTCGACGCGGACGCCGATCGCCTTCGATCCGTTTGGCGAGAACCGCACCACCGGCGCCTTCATCCTGGTCGACCGCATCTCAAACGCCACGGTCGGCGCCGGCATGATCCTGCATTCGCTGCGCCGCGCCGAAAACATCCATTGGCAATCGCTCGATGTCGGCAAGGGCGTGCGCGCCGACATGAAGAACCAGCGGCCCGCCGTGTTCTGGTTCACGGGGCTTTCGGGCTCCGGCAAGTCGACCATCGCCAACCTATTCGAGAAGAAGCTGTTCGCCACTGGCCGCCATACCTATATCCTGGACGGCGACAATGTCCGTCACGGTCTCAACCGCGACCTTGGATTCACCGACGCCGATCGCGTCGAGAACATTCGCCGCGTCGCCGAAGTGGCCAAGCTGATGGCGGACGCCGGGCTGATCGTCATCGTCTCGTTCATTTCGCCGTTCAGAGCCGAGCGGCGCATGGCGCGCGAATTGATGGCCAGTGGCGAGTTCATCGAAGTCTTTGTCGACACGCCTTTCGAGGAATGCGCCAGGCGTGACCCGAAGGGCCTCTATGCGCGCGCGCTGAATGGCGAGATCAAGAATTTCACCGGTGTCGATTCTCCTTACGAAGCACCGGAGAACCCGGAGATCCATCTCAAGACGCTCGGCAAGTCGCCTGAAGAGATGGTAGATGCCCTCTTCCACTTCGTCTGACGTCGAGGGGTGCAGGCTCCAATATAATAGCGCCGTTTCAGATCGGAGCTTCCGGTATCCAAGATGCGGGGGCTATCTCTCCCGGAAGGCGCGTTGGAACGAATCCACCAAGGGCTTGGTCAGATAAGCCAGAAACGTCCGTTCGCCCGTTGAGATGAATGTCTCGACCGGCATGCCTGGATAGATCTGCTCGGGCTTGATCTGCGGTGGCAGCTTGTTGGCCATTTTAAGCCGGACGGTGAAGTAAGGCAGCCCGGTATTGGGTGCCATCAGCCGGTCGGCCGAAATGTAAAAAACCTTTCCGGACACTTTCGGCGTCGTGCGCGCGTTGAGTGCCGTGAACATCATGTTTGCGTCCTGCCCGACCCTGATTGAGTCGATGTCTTCAGGCTTTATCCTGGCCTCGATGATGAGCTCGTTCGTGGTCGGCAGAAGCTCCATCGCGATCTCCCCGGCGCGGATGACGCTGCCTTCGGAATTGTAAAGCGAGCGCACGATGATGCCGTCCACAGGCGCCCGGATCGTCGTACGGTCCAGGACTGAACGCGCAGCGTTGATCTGTTCCTCGAGATCCGCGACCTCTGCCCGTGCTTTGTTCAGTTCCGTGACGGCATCCTCGACCCGGCTGGTTGTAAGCCTTTCAATCTGCTGACGTGCTTCCACAGTCTGGGTCGCCGAGCTGGCGATCTGCGCCTCCAGAGATCCCGCCTGTCCTACCAACTCGGCGGTACTGCGCAGAAGATTGGTATATTCGGACCGATTTGTGAGTCCTTTTTGTAGCAGGTCTTTTTTTCTTTCGGTCTCCTCGTTGACGATCACAAGCTGATTTTCCGCTGCCTTCTTTTGAGCCTTTAGCCCCACAATGGCGTCCTGAAGTGCTGCAACCCTTTGCTTCAGTATCCCCTGTTCCGCGCCATAACGTGCTAGCCGCGCCTGAAATTCCTTGTTTTGCTCGCCGAAGACATCGCTATATTCGGAAGCGCCTGAATAGGCTCCGAGGTCACTGGACAAGACAATACTCTCAAGGCCGTCGCGCTCTGCTTCGAGCCGAGAAATCTCGGCTTTTTGTGCAACCCACTGCTTGAGAACCCGGTTGAGCTGGGACCGCGCCATCGTCGGATCGAGCACGATCAGGGCCTGGCCTCTTGAGACCCTGTCACCCTCGCGAACTCTAATGCTCCTGACAACGCCTCCTTCGAGGTGCTGGATCATGACATTCTGCCCTGCCGCGGCGACCACACCCGGCGCAATGGTTGCTCCAGCAATCGGCGCCGTGGCTGCCCAGAACCCGAAGCCGAGCACGAAAACGGCCACGCTTGCATATCCCGCCAGCATGATCCGATCTGTGCGTGTATCGATGTTGCGCTGCCAGCGATAAGCCTTGGCGCCAGCCTGGATGGTTTGGCTAGGGGCCGTCATTTGCGACTTTTACCTCTACGCGAGCCTGTGACGGGAAAGGCACCACTCCTTCATTGTCATGCGACTGAGCGGCCGCCGCTGCTGCCGCTCGGGCCCGTCGCTGAGCAAGTTCGTCGAGCACGTCCTTGGTCAAACCGTAAATCTCGACCTGACCGTTCAGCAGCATGAGGATGCGATCGCATTTCGAAGCGAGGGAGGGCCGGTGGGTAATGACGAGGACGGTCGTCTTTCGCGACCGCGCTTGGATGATCGCCCGCTCGAGCGCGGCTTCGCCGTCGGAATCAAGATTCGCGTTGGGCTCGTCGAGAACCAGTATCTTGGGATCGCCGTAAAAAGCGCGTGCAAGGCCGATGCGCTGACGCTCGCCGCCTGAAAGGCGAACGCCAGCGGGGCCGATCACCGTCGAGTATCCGTTCCTCTGCCCCATGATCAGCTCATGTACCTGCGCCTTCCGGGCCGCTTGAACTAACTTCTCGTCGGATGCGTCCGGCTCAAAGCGCGCAATGTTCTGTGCGATGGTTCCAGGGAAGAGTTCCACATCCTGTGGAAGGTAGCCTATGTGACGGCCGAGTTCCTCCGGATCCCAGTTTCGAATATCGCCGCCATCGAGACGGATCGCGCCCGAACGGGGTTGGATTGCACCGACGATGAGCCGCGCCAGCGTCGATTTTCCTGCCTGGCTCGGGCCAACGATCGCGACGGTCTGGCCGGCTGGGACCTCGAAAGTCACCCGCTTGATGAGCGGCATCGCACCGTCGGCCGAACCTGGAAGATGATAGACTATCTGATCTGCGCTCAACACTCCATCGGGACTCGGCAATGCTGGGTTTTCCTGCTTGTCCGGCCCGGATTGGGAAACCGAAAGCCGCTTCCATGCAAGATTGGCGTCGGTGATCTGCCGCCAGCTTCCAACGATCTGATCAAGAGGTTGCAAGGCCCGCGCCGATATCATCGATGAGGCAAAGATCATGCCTGCGGTCATTTCATTGTGCAGAACCAGATATGCACCGACGCCCAATATCGCGATTTGCAGCACCGATCGCGTCGTGCGGGACACACCACCATAGAACGCGTTGATGCGAGCCAGTCCGTCGGAGGCGTGCAGTGAGTCTGAAAAACGGATCCCCCAGAACTCTATCGCGTTGGACACCATCCCAAGTGCGCGGACCGTTTCGAAGTTTCGCGCGAAGGCCTGCGCCGAATTCATTGAGGCGCTAAGATTGTCCGCCGCCTCCTTGCTGGGTCGCGAACTCGCGATCTGGTTCAGCACAGCGATGGCAACCATGAGAACCGCACCGATAACCGTTACCAGGAAGAGCAACGGATGGACGAAGTAAAGCAGGCCCACGAAGATCGGCCCAAAAGGGAGGTCGAATAGAAAAAAGATGGTTCGCGAGGCGATGAACCCCCGCAGGGTCGCCAAGTCGCGCAGGGCCTGGACGTCGCCGAGACCGGCACGCGGACCGCTCATTGCCGCAAGAAATGATGATGCACCCAAAGAGACATCCAGCCGAGCGGCGAGCTGGCTCGCATATACGCTGCGCACGACTTCGAGTACGCCGAACAGCAAGAGCGACGATAGAGCAAGCAAGGTCAAATAGGCGAGCGTATCGAGGTTGGCCGCAGGCAAAACCCGGTCATATACCTGCAGCATGTAGAGAGGCAGAATCAGCACCAGGGTGTTCATTGCCGCGGAGAAGAGGCCCATTTCGACCACACTCCTCGACAGCACCCTTCTGTTCGTAAAGCTGGGCATCTAAATCGCACCCGGGGCAAACGATCACATTAGACAATCTGTATATATCATACGGTGTTGCGATGCCACCAGTTGAGATTCTTTTGATGGCCATGATGATGAACGCAAACGGGCTAGCGATGCGACAATTGCGGTTGTCCAAGGAGCATCGAGGCGAGAAGCCGCGCCTCCTGCTATGACCGACCTATTTGCGCCGCAAATACACCCTGCCCCTCAGTGCGACTGAACGGGATTCCGCCAACATGGCAACACGTCCAGGCTTATGAGGGTGCTTCCTCCTCTTTGGAAATCCCAAGCCCGATCGGCTACCCAAGGCTTAAGGTAACTCTTGCACCCGAGGTCGTGGCGTTGTGCCTAATCCGGCAAACCGGACGTGCGATCCTGGAGCGTACGCATGGTCGCTTCGTAGACGCTTCCGATTTCTCGGTCGATCTCTTGGCGTGCGATGCCTTGAGCCTCTGCCGCCCGCACGGCGTCGGCCGCCATGGTGGTCACGACGAGGGCTGCGTCGTCAATTCGCGGCGGTAGATGGTCGCAAATCCATTTGCGTAGGAAATCAGCGGCGCGCCTGCTCATATTCCATTACACCTCAACCCGAGGTAGCCTCAGCGAATTCCTCGTTCGCCTCCACGATGCCATGTGCAGCCGCTCGCTCGAGCCAGAGGCGGCTGGCCAACGGGTCGCGCTCTCCGGCGAGACCTTTGGCGAGATACCGGCCCAGCATGAGTTGGGCCTGGCCATGCCCACATTCGGCGGCAGCCGAGAACCACTTCTGCGCCGCCACTTGGTCGATCGGCAAACCCTGGCTGGAGCTGTGCAGCGCTCCGAGCGCAAACATTGCCCCGACATGACCGGCGGCGGCGGCTCGTTCGAACAACTGCACCGCGGCCTCTGGCGAACGATCGCCGCCACGGCCATTGAGCAGCATCTCCGCGAGTGCCACTTGCGCGTCGAGTATGCCGCCGTCGGCAGCCTGGGCAAACCAGGCGCGGGCCTGCTGCGCATCGGCCGCCACCCCGCGCCCATCCCTGAGGATGCGCGCATACATATATTGGGCCTCGGCCACGCCCTCAGCAGCGCGCCTTAGCCATTGCGCCGCCTGACCTTCGTCCTGGGGCACGCCGATGCCTTTGACGAAACAGAGGCCGAGATTGAATGCGGCGATCAGATCGCCTGACGATGCGGCGGCTTCGAACCATCCTGCTACATTTGTGGTGTCGTCCGCCTCTCCAATCCCTTGCAGAGCGAGGTTGGCCATATCGACTTGTGCTGCCTGATTCCCGCTGGTTGCGGCGGTGCGCAGCCAGCGTGCCCCCTCCTGCTCATCCCTGGCAACACCGTTTCCCGTAAGGTAAAGGGAGCCTAGGGCGCGAGCGGCGGCCTGATGACCCGCCTCGGCCGCCCGTCGATACCATGTTGCGGCTTCTGCATAATCCGGCGGTCGGTACTTCACGTTACGCTCCCCCAGGAGGTACGCCGCCTCGACGTTGCCGGCCAATGCGGCACGTCGCATCCACGCCTCCCCGGCCACAGGATCGAGGTCACCGAGGCTCCCCTCGATCATCGCCAATCCCAATCGGAATTGGGCCGAGGGCAGGCCTTGCTCCGCAGCCGCCTGATACAGCCGCGCCGCGGCAGCAAGGTCGCCCGCGACGCCCAGCCCGTGCTCGGTGAAGATCGCAAAGAGGTAGATTGCGGTCGGCAGGCCAGCATCGGCGGCACGACGTACCTCGTCAGCAATTCTGTCCCGTTCCGCGAGCCCACCTTGCCGGGCCAGCGAAAGGGCGAGACCGAGGCGTCCTTCGGCGCAGCCGGCCGCGGCCGAGCGCTCATACCAACGATGCGCTGCATCCGCATCGCGCATCGGTCCGGGACCCCTGGTGAGGATATAGCCGAGGACTGCTTGACCGGTTGCCGAGCCTGCCTCGGCCGCCTTCGTGGCAAGCTCGCGTGCCGCCACGAAGTCCGGCTCACCCAAGGTGTCTTGTTCGAACAGGCGTTGCGATGCAGGGCGCTTGACATCAGCTTCAGATGTCGCCAGTCCGCTCACATAGAGTGCGGCGAGGAGCGCCTGTGCATCGGCGCTCCCGCGTTTTGCCGCCCGCCAGAGCCACCGCGTCCCCTCCACGCGGCTCGGCGGCACACCCGAGCCTTCAAGATAACAACGCCCAACCCGATATTCGGCGTCGGCGATGCCCGCGCGCGCGGCGGTCGCCATGAGCGGAAAAGCTTCCGAAGGCCTGCCGCTGTCAAAAAGCTGCACCGCCCGCCGCAATGCTGCCGCAGGGTTGGCGAAACCAGTCAGCCGATCCAGAATTGTCATCGATCCGAGTCCCTGATGTCCTCCATCTGGCCGCGCGCCGCATCCTATGGCTCACGCATGGCTTCCTGGCCGATCGGTAGCATCGCGCCGAGAATATATTTGAGGACCGTGCGTTGGCCGACCTTGACGTCCGCGGTCACGGGCATGCCGGGGCTGACGATGAAACCGGCGGGTACCCCGTGCAGCGCGACGTGGTCGATGGAAATGCGAGTCCGATAGAATGGCTCGGCATCCGAGGGCAGCATGGCCAGGGAACTGTTGGGGTCGCGTGCTTGCTCCTGCGCAGAAAAGGAATCCGGGCTGAGCGTTCGCACGGTGCCGTGGGCGAGGCCGTATTGCGAATAGGGGAAGGTGTCGAACTTGATGACCACGGGGTCGCCGACGTGCACGAAGCCGCTGCTGCGGCCGACCACGTTTGTCTCAATCTCAAGCGGCGCGTCGGCCGGCACCAGCGTGATCAAGCGCTCACCCGACTGGAGGACCGAGCCGACCGAGACTTTCGCCACCGACTGGACGATGGCGTCTGCTTCGCTTTTCAACTCTACCAACTGCTTACGCAGCCTTGCCTTGTTGAGGAGTTCGCGAGCGTCGGACATCCGAGAGGTCGCGTCGGACAGACCCTGTGAGACTTCCGCTCGCCAGCTTTGAATGTAGCCGTCGCGCTCGGCGGCCACCGCAGCCTGCTGGCGCTTGGCAGCCTCTGCTGTTTGCTCGGCATTGCCGAGTGCCCGCGACATCTCTGCCGAATTGTCTTCCGCGATAAGGGTATTGAGGCGGCTTCCGACCTGTCTTTCTTCCAGCTGTTTGCGCATCTGTTCTATCGATGCCGCGACCGAGAGCCGCTGCCGGTAGCCGAAGGCATCCGATTGAGAACGCGAGATCACCGAACTGAGTTCATCGCGTTGCCGGTCGAAATTCTCCAGCTTGGCCTCGTAGACTGCCTTGCGGCGCTCAAAGATAGACGCCTGCAGGGTCCAGCTCGGGTCGAGACCGTCATAGTTGAAAGCTTGGCCATCGGCCTCCGCCTTCAACCGCGCCACTTCTGCCTCAAGCGTCGCGACCTGCATCGCCAGCGACTGGAGGTCCGCCGAGGCAAAAGTAGCATCGAGGCGGGCAAGCAATTGCCCGGCTTTTACGTGCTGACCTTCGCGCACGTCGATCGAGCGGACGATCGCCGTCTCCAAAGGTTGCACAATGATGTTGGGCGATTTTGAAACCACCAGCCCTCTGGCCGTCACCACCTGGTCGACCGGTATCAGTCCCGCCACGGCAATCAAGGCAACCACCATGCTCGAAATAATCCAGACGACACCGCGCGCCGACCGAGGAATTGGCGCATTGGCGACCGCCGTCGACGGCCATTGGAATTCGAGAATGGCTGGTGTCGTCGGATCGCTCGTCTTTATCCGACGCAAACGGGCGGGGTGGATGGTGAGAGAGGTGGTGGTCATGGCTTGCTGGACCTGGGGTGTAAGCACTCGAAGTACAAACAGTCTCGAATGAAACCGATCCCGTCCATTCCATCTTCAGTCGAAGTGCGATGGCCAAAGGAACGGTTCGCCGTCTTGCGGGCGATCATTGTTGAAAGCTCGAATCGACCGCCGCTCGACATCGGTCAACCCGACCGCGGCGGTACGGCGACCGGACGGCCGTGGCGGCCATCGAGGTGCCGGTTCTGCTGCGCCCACAGCTGGCGGTAGAGCGCGCATCGTTCGAGCAGGATCGCGTGGGGGGCGACGTCGAGGACCTTGCCCTGCTCCATGACAAGGATCTGGTCGCACTCGGTGAGCGAAGAAAGCCGGTGCGAAACGATGATCATCGTTCGCCCGCTAGCGATGCGCATGAGATTGGCGCTGACGACCGCTTCACTCTCGGGATCGAGTGCGCTGGTCGCTTCGTCGAGGATAAGGACGGTCGGATTGTGGATGAGGGCGCGCGCGATCGCCAGCCGCTGCTTTTGACCGCCCGACAGATTGGGCGACCCTTCCTCGATGTACGTGTCGTAGCCATTCGGCATTCGTTCGATAAATTCTTCGGCGCCTGCCAGATGCGCGGCTCGCATCGCGTCGGAAAGCGTCAGGCCCGCACGCCCGGCGATGATGTTCTCGCGGATCGACCCGCGGAACAGGAAATTGTCCTGGAGCACCACGCCGAGCCCCTGGCGAAGGTGACGCAGGTTGAATTCCTTGAGGTCGACACCGTCCAGCTTGAGGAAACCGCTATAGTCGCGGTTGATCCCCTGCAGAAGGCGCGCGATCGTCGACTTTCCCGACCCGCTGCGCCCGACAATACCGAACATGGTGCCTGCCGGAATGTTGAAGCTGACCCGGTCGAGCGCCGGCGTCCTGGTACCGATATAGCTGAAGGTCAGATCGCTGAACGTGACGTCGCCGAGAAGCCTCGGTCTTAAGCCTTGGGAATTCGAACTGCTCTCCAGCGGCCGGTTGAGGACCGACGCCGCCTCGCCGATCGCTGCGCCGACCTCCTCGTAGTCTTCGATCAGGCGCGCCAGCCCGACAAGCGGTTGGGCGACGCGCTGGGAGATCATCATGAAGGCGAACAGGCCGCCTACCATATAGCCGGAACTGTCGTTCATGGCGAGATAGGCCCCAATCAGCATTGTGCCGAGCACCATGGCACGTTCGATCGGCGTTACCAGGGTCTGCGGCCAGCTGGCGAACTGCCCGAAAGCCAGACGCGCCCTTCCCGCCTCCGCCACCTGCTCGTCCCAAAGCGCCTTGCGTTGCGGCTCGAGACCTAGTGCCTTCACGGTCTTTATCCCGACGACAGTTTCGCCGAGTGCCGCCGACTTCCATGTCTCGGCTTCAATCACCCGCTGGTACCTCCGGCGCAGCGGCTTGAGGAAGGCAAGAATGATCAGTACGATCGCGCTTGCGCAGGCAATCACGATCCAGGCGAGCTTGGCGTTGATGTAGAACATCACCGGTACCAGCACGCAGAGCGTTATCAGATCAAGGAACGTGCTGAGGAGTTTGCCGGTCAGGAACTCGCGGATGCGATAGACCTGGGCGAGATGGTACAGCGTCTCGCCGGCCGGATGACGCTCAAAATAGTCAAGCGGCAGGCGCAGGAGCCTACTGAAAATGTGCAGTTGCAGCTTGGTGTCCAGGCGGGCGCCGACGACGTTGATGATCAGCCGCCGTGCGTGACCTAAGAGCGTTTCGTAGGCGAAGACGACGGCGATTATGGCCGACAAGAGCAACAGCGTCGAGACACTGTTGAACTGCAGCACCTTGTTGACCACCGTCATGACGATGAGCGGCGGCAGGATGGTAAGGACGCTGAGCGTGAACGAGGCGATGGCGACATCACGCAGAGGCCGGCTTTCGAGCCGCACCAGGTCGGCGAGCCAGCCGAGAGTGAAAGGCGCGTCCGCCGCAACAGAGGATCGCGCATTTCGCAGCAGCACCGCCTCGCCCGTCCACACCTGCGACAGGCGCAACTCGTCGATGGCGGTGGATTCACCGTCATCAGGCGCGTCCACGCCTTTGAGGAAGACCAGGTTGCGCTCGGCACTGGCCCCGGTGAGGATCCCCGCGCCGCCATCGCTGAACAGCAGGACGACTGGCCCGGCATCCTGGAAGCGCAAGAGGTGGGACCAGCGAACGCGGACGGCGCGAGACCACATACCGCCGTTGCGCGCCCACTCGGACAGGTCAGCGGAGGTTGGAAACGGGCTTGCGCTCGCCGCCCTGAATTCGTTCGGGTCGAGCTCGACCCCGTGATAGCGGGCGACCCGCAACATCGCCTTGAGACGCTGCCCGACCTCTTCAAACTCGGCGGGACCACCGGGAAGCCGCCCCAGTTCGGTCGTATCGGCTTCGATGCCGGCGCGGACCGCCACCGGCTGGATTTCGGCGCTCAGAGGGATATTCACCATGGGCTTCCCTCCGACACGCAAGCGCCGATACCCCAGGCGCCCGCCGATACCTCAAGCGGGAACTGAGTGACGCCGAGCCGGACGGTCGGACGGACCCGTCCCCGGTCGGAAATGGCGGGCGCGCGGACCCTGCTTTCCGCAGAGCGCGCGCGCCCGTTTCTCAGCCTTGGACTGGTTCCTATCGTGGTCTGTCCACTTACCATTCCTGCTCACTCATGCGGCTTCAGAATATCCTTCAGAGCCTTCTTCACCGTGTCGTCGCTGTTGGCGCTGCCCGCACCATGCTTGAGGTCCGAGGTCAGGTCGGTGCTCGCACCCAGCGGCTTGTTCTGGTTCTGGCCAAATCCCCTGACCGTGTTGAGCACGTTCAGGAGGTCGGTCGTCACCGAACCGGCCGCTAGTCCGATGAGCTGGCGGAACGACGCAGGGCTTACGGCATCACTATCGGTCGAGCCGGATTGCAGGAACTGCGTCGAGTCCTTGAGCCCGAGGGTGCTGGCCGTGACCGTGGCGATGTGACCGTCAGGGGAGCCATCGGCGTCAGTGCCATCATTGGGATGGCCTTTCCCCGGATTGCTGCTGTCGTTGTGGTCAGGATCGTTGCCGCCACCGTTGTTGCCATGGTGGTGGTCACCGGTCTCACCGCCAGGCCCCGTCGCTCCGGTCGGACCTGTCGGACCAGGCGCTCCGGTAGAGCCGGTTGCACCAGTCGAGCCAGTTGCTCCGGTCGAACCTGTCGCTCCGGTCGAGCCTGTAGCTCCGGTCGAGCCTGTAGCTCCGGTCGAGCCAGTTGCACCAGTCGAGCCAGTTGCACCAGTCGAGCCTGTCGCTCCAGTCGAACCTGTCGCTCCGGTCGAGCCTGTCGCTCCAGTCGAGCCGGTCGCACCGGTCGAGCCGGTCGCTCCGGTCGAACCTGTCGCTCCGGTCGAGCCTGTCGCTCCAGTCGAGCCGGTTGCGCCGGTCGAGCCAGTTGCCCCGGTCGAGCCTGTAGCTCCGGTCGAGCCGGTTGCACCAGTCGAGCCTGTAGCTCCGGTCGAGCCAGTTGCACCAGTCGAGCCGGTTGCACCAGTCGAGCC
>NZ_AZUY01000081.1 GCF_000513935.1 Mesorhizobium sp. WSM3626
GATGGGATCGTGGCAGCACGTCGTGAGGCCATGGAAGGCCTGATCGACTTGGCCAGAGAATCCCTGAAGGATCTCGACGGCCAGCAATTGTTCATTCAGGTCCGGGATGAGAAGGGCAAAAAACTGGCGAGGCTGAGCCTTTCCCTTCAAATGCAGCCAAATGCAGCCGAGGACGGATGATCTAACCGATCCGGGTGTTACCGCCGGCATGATTCAAGGAGTTTTCTGTACTGGCCTGGTGGTCCGTAATCCAATCATGGAGACTGCGAGAGAAGGTTCGCGGCACAATGAGGTCGCATGCGGTCTCGCCGGTACGCAGCAAGAGCACTGGTACATGGTGGAAGGATGTCTGCACGGCCCGGCCCGGAGCGGCGGCCGGCGCATGCCAGTCGACGGCCATGCAGGTTGAGAGAACGCTCGAGATATCGAGCCCGGCCAGGCCGAACCGCACGCGACCTTCGCCAAGACAAACCGAACAGCCGAGATCCGGATCGATCGCGAGAGTCGGCGCCCGCGTCCCGTCGTCGAGCGCCAGCCACAGGCGGCGAGGTGCAATGCGGATGACGAGAAGGCTCTGGTGGCGAACCGTCTCTCCGACCGAGGCGGGAAGTTTTGCACCGAGCGACGCCGAAAGGCTCGATTCGAATTGGCTCAGCGTTCCGTCCCAGCCTTCGACCTGGATGAGCGGGCAATCGGCCACGGAAAGGGTGAAATCCGAGCTAGCCACGCAGCCGTTCTCCTTGCGGATCGAGAAATATCGGCGAGACGACGCGGGCTCGCACGGTTTCGGCCTTCATGGGATAGACGGCCACGACCTCGCTTCCCTCGGTCGCGAGGTCGCCGGCAAGCAGCGCCAGCCCGATATAGCGGTCACGTTCGGGGCTGAAGGTGACGGAGGTGACGCGCCCCCACCCATGACCGGTTGCTTTCTCGCCCGGCCGGAACAGGACGGAGCCACCGCGCAGCCGCTTTCCGTCCTCCATGCATTCCAGTCCGACCAGGCGTTGCCGGTCATGCGCGAGCAGGGCAGGGCGCCGCCGCAGCACATCGCCGACAAAGCCGCTGCGCTTGCCGACCATACGGCCAAGGCCGAGATCGTCGAGCGTCGTGCGCCCATCGATTTCAGGTCCCGCGACATGGCCTTTCTCGACACGCAGCGCACCGAGCGCCTCGATGCCGTAGGGCTTCAACTCCAGCGGTCCGCCCGCTTCGAGCAAGCAGCTCCAGAGCTGTTCACCGGCGGTTGCGCCGACATAGATTTCATAGGCGCGCTCGCCGGAATAGCTGAGACGCAGGATACGCAGCGCGCGGCCTCGCCATTCGCCCTCGTACGAGCCCATATGCGGCAGCGCTTCGTTGGAAACGTCGAGCGACGGAAACGCCGCCGCAAGGATCGCACGAGCCTCCGGTCCAGCGATCGACATTGCCGCCCATTCGTCGCTCACCGAGGAAACCGAGACGCGCAGTTCCGGCCATGCGGTATCCAGCAGGAATTCCAGCCGCGACAGCACGTCGGCGGCCCTGGCGGTCGACGTGGTCATGAAGAACCGGCTTTCCGCCAGCCGCGTCGTGGTGCCGTCGTCGAAGACAATGCCATCGTCGCGCAGCATGACGCCGTACCGGGCGCGGCCGACCTTAAGCTTGGCGAAGCCGTTGGCGTAGATCCGGTCGAGGAACGTTGCGGCGTCAGGGCCCTGGACGTCGATCTTGCCCAGGGTAGAGATGTCCATCAAGCCGGCAGCCTGGCGCACATGCCGCATTTCGGCGACATAGGCTTCGTTCACGTCGGCCCCGGACCGCCTATAGAACCAGGGCCGCATCCACAGACCGACGTCAAGCATCTCCGCGCCGTTCGCCAAATGCCAGTCATGCATCGGCGTGCGGCGGAACGGCTTGAAATGGTGGCCGGTGGCGCGACCGGCGAGCGCGCCGATGGCGACCGGCGTGAAGGGCGGGCGAAAGGTCGTGGTGCCGGTCTCGGGGATTGTTGCGCCGCGCAAAGCGGCCATCGCGGACAGCCCCGGAAAATTGCTGGTCTTGCCTTGGTCGGTCCCCATACCGAGCGTCGTGTATCGCTTCAGATGCTCGATCGACTCATAGCCTTCGCGGTGGGCGAGTTCGATGTCCTTTGTCGTCACATCCATCTGGAAATCGACGAACGCTTTTCCGCCTTGGGCGCACGGGACTTCGCGAAACGGGGTCGTGACGGTTTCGCCAAGATCGAGCTTCGAAGGAGCTGGTACTGGCGCCGACTTGCCACAGAAGGATGCCGCTTCGATGCCAGCACGATGGCCGTCCTCGTTAGCATCGGCGGTCGCATGGAGTCCCATCATCGCGCCGGCGCCGAACTGGTTGGCCGGAAACGCACCTGGCACAAAGCCGCCGATGTCTTCGCGATATCGAGGCTTGACGCCCAGATGCGAAGCGAGGTGCACGGTCGGCGACCAGCCGCCGGACACGCAGACCAGATCGCAGGCAGCCTCGAATCGGCCGTCCGGTCCTTTGAGCGTTGCGCGCTTCACGCAATGGCCTCCGCGCAGGTCGAGAATGCGTGTTGCGGTCCGCACCGCGACTCCGAGGCGTGTGGCCTCCACGGCAAGCGCCGGAGGGATAGTGGTGCGCCGGTCTGATATCGTCACCTCCGCGCCGGCCTCGGCGAGGTCGAAGGCCGTGCGCCAAGCGCCGTCATTGGTGGTGGCGACGATAACTTTCCTGCCCGGCAGAACAGCGAAACGGTTGAGATATATTCGGGCGGCGGAGGCAAGCATGACGCCGGGCAGGTCGTTGTTCGGGAACACCATCGGACGCTCGATGGCGCCGGTGGCGAAAACGACCGAGCGGGCGCGAAGCATGGTGACTATCTGCCGAGCTTGCCCCGAATACGGCGGACGGTCTTGGTTGCGTTGTTCGATCAGGCCTATGACATTGCCGTCGTAGATGCCGAAAGCGCTGGTCCGCTTCATCAACGTGACGGTTTCGAAGCTCTCCAGTTCGGCTTCGACCTGGCCCAGCCATGAGGCGGCTACGCCGTCGGACTGTTCGGCCAGAAGCTGGCCGCCGAGAAGGAAATCCTGCTCGATCAGCACGACCCGTGCGCCGGCCGCGGCGGCGGCGCGCGCCGCCGATAGTCCTGCCGGACCGGCGCCGATGATTGCAACATCGGCAAAGGCATGACGAACCTCATAGCGATCGGGATCCGGCTCGGTACCGGCCCGGCCCAGACCCGCCGCCCTGCGGATGAAATGCTCGTAGATCTTCCAGGAACGCCGCGTCGGACCCATGAAGGTTTTGTAGTAGAAGCCGGCCGAAAGGAACGGCGCGAACAGACCGTTGGCGCTCTGCACGTCGAAGGCGAGCGACGGCCAGCGGTTCTGGCTTTCCGCGGCCATGCCGTCGCCAAGTTCCAGCATCGTTGCCGGCAGGTTCGGCTCGCGCCTGCCGCCAGTTCCGAGCGTGACCAGCGCGTTCGGCTCCTCCGGCCCGGCGGAAAGAATGCCGCGCGGACGATGATATTTGAAGCTGCGCCCGACCAGGGTGACGCCGTTGGCGAGCAATGCGGATGCAAGCGTGTCGCCGCGATATCCGGCTAGTCCTTTGCCGTCGAAGCTGAATTCGATGGAATGGGAGCGATCGATGCGGCCGCCCTCTGGCAGCCGCTTGTTCCGAGCATTCATGCTTGCGACGTCCTGGCGAAGGCGACCGAAGAAATGACGTGGTTGCGCGTGTCGCGCTCGACCACCAGCCACTGGCGGCAGCCGGTCACGTGCTGCCAGAATTCGCGATGAAGGCCCGCCGGGTTTTTCCGGATATAGACATAGGCATACCAGGCCTCCGGGTCGGGATCGTCATGCGCCGGACGCCTGACGGAAGCATCGCCGCCATAGCGGAATTCGTCATGGTCACGCGGACCACAGCACGGGCATTCGAAGCGCAGCATTTTCTTCCAGCCTCCTATTGCAGCCAGGCGGAGGGGCCAGCGCCGGCCTCGTCCAGCGTGCGGCCAGTCCGGAAGCGGTCGAGCCCGTAGGCAGCGACCAAGGGATGCGGCTTGCCGGTGGCGATGGTATGGGCGAAGCACCAGCCAGAAGCCGGCGTCGCCTTGAAGCCGCCATAGCACCAGCCGCCGTTGAGATAGAGGCCGTCGATCGACGTTGGGCAGATGATCGGACTGGCATCGGGTGTCATGTCCATGACGCCGCCCCAATGACGCAGCAGACGGATGCGCGAGATGCAAGGCATCAGTGCGATCGCCGCCTCCGCCACTTCGCGCACGACGCCGAGATTGCCGCGCTGGGCGTAGGAATTGTAGCCATCGAGATTGCCGCCGAAGACCAACCCGCCCTTGTCCGACTGGCTGACGTAGAAATGATCGGCGCCATAGGCGACGACATGGTCGACCAGTGGCTTCAGCGGTTCGGTGACGAAGGCCTGCAGGACATGGCTTTCTATCGGCAGTTCAAGGCCGGCCTTGGCGCCGAGCGTGGATGTATGGCCGGCGACGGCGAGCCCGACCTTGCCTGCTCCGATCCGCCCTTTCGTCGTTTCGACGCCGACGATCCCGTTGCCATCGCGGATAAAGTCCGTCACTTCGCAATTCTGGATGATGTCGACGCCATGGCCATCGGCGGCGCGCGCATAGCCCCAGGCTACGGCGTCATGGCGCGCCGTGCCCGCGCGGCCCTGGAAGATGGCGCCATGGATCGGGAAGCGGGCCGTGTCGGAAAAATCGAGATAGGGCACCAGCCGACGCACGTCGTCGCGATCGAGAATATCGGCGTCGATGCCGTTCAGACGCATGATGTTCGCGCGGTGGCTGAAGCCGTCGAGCTGGTCGGCTGAATGCGCGGTGACGAGTTGGCCGCGCTGCGAGAACATGACGTTGAAGTTCAGCGCCCGCGACATGCCCTCCCAGAGCTTCATCGAGAATTCGTAGAACTGGGTGTTGCCGTCGAGCAGGTAGTTGGAGCGGATGACGGTGGTGTTGCGGCCGACATTGCCGCCGCCGATATAACCCTTCTCCAGGACGGCGACATTGCGGACGCCGTGGTTTTCGGCGAGATAGAATGCGGTGGCGAGGCCGTGTCCGCCACCGCCGACGACGATCACGTCGTAAGACGGTTTGGGCTCCGCCGCCCGCCAGGCGCGCTGCCAGTTCTTCTGGCCGGACAGCGCATTGCGGAAAATCGAGAATGCCGAATAGGGTGCCATGCGCGCGGCCTACCGAACGATCGGGCCGGTCGGAGTGCGGGTCAGCACTTCGGCGCCCGCATCGGTCAAAAGCACAGTGTTGGAGATGAAGTCGTCACCACTCCCCGTGCCCATCAGCCAGGACAGGATGTGGAAGCTCATCCCCGTCTCGATTTCGAGATCAGAATCGTGCCGGAGCCCGGTCACCGAATTGCCGCCGGTCCATGATGGCGGCTGGCCGGCACCGACGAGATAGCCGCAGTGATGGCGGCGATAGTGGGAAAGCCCGGCGTCGTCGGCGACAGCCTGCCAGGCGGCATAGACGTCGCGCGCCTTGGCCCCCGGACGCAGCGCCTTGACGACCGCGTCGAACGCCCTGGCGGTCACTTCGGCCATCCTGGCGTCCTCGTCGCTGATGTGGCCGATACGGACAAGCCGGCCGAGCGGTGCGTGGTAGCGCGAAATGCAGCCGGACAGTTCGACGAAGACCGGTTCGCCCTTGCGGTAGATACCGTCGCCCCAAGTCGTGTGCTCTTCGCCCAGTCGCGCTGCCGGGCGGATGAAAGGGCCAAAGCCTGGCGCATGGCCGCCGGCGCGGATCATCGCCGAAACACATTGGGCGGCGACCTCCTGTTCGGCGGCGCCGTCCGAAATCGCCGCGATCGCGGCTCCGGCGGCGGCGTCGGTCACTTTTGCGGCCAGCCGCATCAGGGCTTGTTCCTCGGCGCTCTTCACCCGCCGCATCCTGTCGACCAGGCCGGAAACGTCGCTCCACTTGGCATCGACTTGCGTCTGCAAGGCCACGGCAAGCCCATGACTCAAGCCCGCCGTCCAGTATTCAAGGCCGAGCCGCTTGCCGGAGAGGCCGAGTTCCGCCAACACACGCGCGGCAAGATCAGCCGCTGTTTCGCTATCGGAATGGCCGCGGAATTCCGCCGCCGTCACCTGCTTCTCGATTGTCACCCTTTCCATCGAACGGGTGACGAGGACAGGTTTTCCCTGGAGCGGCACGATCAGCAGGTGAGGGGCGAAATAGCCCCAGTGGTCGAGCCCGGTAAGATAGAAGACGTTCTCCGGCGAAGCGAAGACAGCGGCGTCGAGTTCGCGCTCGGCCAGGACTTTGCGGATCCTTGCGAGGCGGCCGGCGATTTCGGTTTCGGAGAAGGGATTGCGGTCCATCGGGCATCCTCATGCGTGCTGTTGCCGGCTTTGTCGCCGTCATGGTCTTTCGGCAGGTCCGGCTTCCCCCCGCCGCGATTACTCCGGTTGCGTGAATGTTCCCGCGTTCGTCACGCCTGCCTTCTGCTGTCGTCCTACTGAGTTGGCCAAATTTGCCTAAATTGTGCACATCTCGACGGAAGCTTGGCTTGTATTCGGCCAAGTTTCGCAGAATTCCCTGTCTTTGCTTGCACAATCTCTAAGGCAGTTGTATACGTCTGGTCAAGCGCGTTTCAGCCTCGAAGAAGGTCGTTGCGCTGGGAACCATCATCGGTAGTTCAACGGGAGAAAAGCATGTTCAAATCATCGATATCGCGTCGTGTCGTGGTCAAGGCGGCCGCCTGTCTTGCACTTGCCGCAACGTCACTGGCGTCGTTGCCCGCCCATGCGGAGACCACCCTCGAACGGGCCAAGAAGGACGGCTACATCCGCGTCGGCTTCGCCAACGAGGCACCGTTCGGTTTCGCCACGCCCGACGGCAAGCTGACCGGCGAGGCGCCGGAAGTCGCCAAGGCGGTGCTCGCCAAGATGGGCATCCCGCAGGTCGACGGCGTACTGACCGAATTCGGCTCGCTCATCCCGGGTCTCAAGGCTGGTCGCTTCGACATCATCGCGGCCGGCATGTTCATCAACTCCAAGCGCTGTGCCGAGATCAATTTCTCCGAGCCGTCCTATGGTATTGGCCAGGCCATGCTGGTGGCCAAAGGCAACCCCAAGGGCGTGAAGGACTATTCCAGCATCAAGGACAATCCGGATCTCAAGCTGGCTGTGATGGCCGGCGCCGTCGAAGGCGGCTATGCCAAGGACGCCGGCGTCGCCGCCGGGCAGATCGTCGCTTTGCCCGACCAGTCCAGCCTGGTCGCCGCAGTCCAGTCGGGCCGCGCCGACGCTGCCGCGCTGACTGCGCTTTCGATCGCCGACATGGCCAAGAAGGCCGACGGCGTGGAATCGACCAAGCCATTCGGCGAGGTGGCCGGCAAATCGGTGAAAGGCCATGGCGGTTTCGGCTTCCGCAAGGAAGACACCGATCTGCAGGAAGCCTTCAATGCCGAGCTGAAGAAATTCCTCGGCTCACCTGAGCATCTCGCCCTGGTTGAGCCGCTGGGCTTCGGCAAGGACTACCTGCCGAACAAGACCACCGCGGATCTCTGCGCCGGGAAATAGGGTTCCCAACTGCTGGGCGGCGCGAAGGCGCCGCCTCTTTTTTGGAGGCGCAGATGGGAATTGGCACGCTTGTGGCGATGCTGGCGGCTGCTCTCGCGGTCATCGGTGTCCTGGCGACCCAGCAGGCCTACAGCCTTTTTCTGCCCGGCCTGCTGCAAGGGGCGGTTCTGACAATCGAGATCGCCATCCTTGGCAGCCTGCTCGCGGTTATCATGGGTGTGCTTGCCGCGCTCGCCCGGCTCTATGGCCCGGCGCCGCTCAGATGGTTGGCAACTGTCTATGTCGAGATCTTTCGCGGCACCTCGGCGCTGGTGCAACTCTTCTGGCTGTTTTTCGTGCTGCCACAATTCGGCGTCACGCTCAATGCGTTTCTGGTGGCGGTTGTTGCGCTCGGCCTGAACGTCGGTGCCTACGGATCGGAGGTGGTGCGCGGCGCGATCCTGTCTGTCGCTCGCGGCCAGTGGGAGGCATGCACGGCGTTGAATATGAGCCGTGCCCAGATGCTGCGGCGAGTGATCCTGCCGCAAGCCGTCGTCGCCATGATACCGCCCTGGGGTAATCTGTTCATCGAGCTTCTCAAGTCGACGTCGCTGGTCTCGCTGATCACCCTGGCGGATCTCGCCTTCAAGGCGCAACAGATGAACCAGAATACGTTCAAGACCATTCCGATCTTCACCCTCGTCCTGCTGATGTATCTCGTGATGTCGCTGGTCCTCACGATCGGTATGCGGCTTCTCGAAAGACGCGCATCGGCCGGTTTGGCGCGGGGGAAGGCAGCATGATCTGGGACTGGAGCTTCACCCTCGAAATCCTGCCGGTGCTGGCGCACGCGGCAATCGTCTCCGTCGAGGCGACGCTGATCGGCTTCGTTCTGGCCGCCACCCTCGGCCTGGTGCTGGCGGTTGTGCGCATAGCCGTGCCATGGACCGGTTGGACGATTTCGGTGCTGGTCGAGCTGATCCGTTCGACACCGCTGCTCATCCAGATATTCTTCATCTACTTCGTCTTCCCGAAGTTTGGCCTGGTGCTCGATGCCTTCACCGCCGGGGTGCTTGCCATTGGCATCCACTACGCCGCCTATTGCTCCGAGGTTTATCGCGCCGGTTTCGACAACATCCATCGAGGCCAGTGGGAGGCCTCGATCGCGCTCAATCTTTCGGCTTGGACGACGTTTCGCGACATTATCATTCCGCAGGCGATCCCGCCGATCGTTCCGGCTCTTGGCAATTACCTCGTCGCCCTGTTCAAGGAGACGCCGCTGCTCTCCGCGATCGCCGTGATGGAGCTGATGCAGACCGCCAAGATCATCGGCTCCGACACCTTCCGCTACACCGAGCCGATAACGCTGGTCGGCCTGTTCTTCCTTGCCATGAGCCTGGTTTCAGCCGCGCTCATCCGCGCTCTCGAACGCCTGCTCAACCGGAGGACCATGCGATGACCGAACAACCGATGGTCCGTTTCGAAAATGTCTCGAAACGCTACGGCGCGCTGACCGTTCTCGACGAGCTCAATCTTGAAATCGCGCGTGGCGAAAAAGTCTCCGTCATCGGCCCGTCCGGCTCCGGCAAGACGACCGTGCTGCGCATGCTGATGACGCTGGAGACGATCAACGATGGCGTCATCTGGGTCGAGGGCGAGCCGCTGACCCACATGAAGAAGAACGGCAAACTCGTGCCTGCCGACCTTGCCCATATTCGCCGCATCAGGGCGAAGATCGGTATGGTGTTCCAGTCCTTCAATCTCTTCCCGCATATGACGGCAATGGCCAACTGCATCGAGGCGCCGATGACGGTGCTCGGCATGAAGCGGACGGAAGCAGAAGCACGGGCGGCCGAGCTTCTCGACCTGGTCGGGCTATCCCAGAAGAAGGACCACTACCCGTCTCAGTTGTCTGGTGGTCAGCAGCAGCGCGTGGCTATCGCCAGGGCGCTGGCCATGCGGCCCAAGATCATGCTGTTCGACGAGGTAACCTCGGCGCTCGACCCGGAGCTTGTCGGCGAAGTGCTGCAGGTGATAAGGCAGATCGGTCGCGAGCACGATCTGACCATGCTGATGGTCACCCATCAGATGGGCTTCGCCAAGGAATTTTCCGATCGCGTCTGCTTCTTCTACCAAGGCAAGATCTGCGAGCAGGGGCCGCCAGGCGAACTGTTCGGAGCGCCAAAGAATGAACGAACACGGCAGTTCCTGCACGCTGTCCTGGAGGCTGGATGACGCTTGAGACGGATGCCGCGCCCATGGTAGCAGCCGACCCGCAGCCGCGCCCGCTTTCGGCACGCGAGCGGTTCGAGCGCATCTACCGCATCTTGCGCGACCGCATCTGTCTGCTCGACTATGCACCGGGAAGCCATCTTTCCGAGGAAGAGCTGGCTCAGGAATTCGAGATCAGCCGGACACCGGTTCGACGTGTGCTGGCGCGCCTCGAATCCGAGGGTCTCGTCCAATCCGTCCACGGCGTCGGCACGATCGTCACCGATGTCGATATCGAGGAATTGCAGCAGGTTTATCACCTGAGGCTGGAACTGGCGCTCCTCGTCGGCAAGCTTTCGCCGATCCCGCGCACAGCGGAGGATCTCGATCGGATTCGAGCGCTCATCACGCGCTGTGATTCCGATATTCTCAACCCCGACCAGCGCGCCTTCCTTCGCCTTAACATGGATTTCTTCTACGAACTTACCGCGATGACTGGCAATCAGCCACTGCGCGAGATCAGCGAGCGCCTGTATTTTCAGGTGGCGCGGGTCGTTCTGAAGATGATGCCGCAATTGGGTCTTGTCGAAGAATTCACTGCCTTCCGCCGGGAGATGGAGGAAGTCCTTGCCGCGGCGGAAATCGGAGATTGGGAATCGATCGGCCACATAAGGCGCGCTCATATCTCGATGAGCTTTCGCCGCATGATGCGCCATGTCGGTGAGGCCACCGCTTCAGACAGCGCCAAGTGATCCGCTCATTGATCAGCGATCGATCTCGCCGAACACGATGTCGAGGGATCCGATGATCGCGGCGACATCGGCGATCATGTGAACCCTGGATAGGACAGCTGCGGAACCAGCATTGCTGCGGGGCGATGCGATTACCCTAGGGCGTAGTGACGATTTAACGGGTTGGGATTCCCAAGGAAGGGCAAATCAGATTCAACGCTGATTTTTGGAGGT
>NZ_AZUY01000009.1 GCF_000513935.1 Mesorhizobium sp. WSM3626
AAGCCTCGAATCGGATGGCCATCCGGTTCGAGGCTCAGTCGCTCTTCTCGCACAAAGTTTCCTCCGTGCAGATACAAGGGGTGTTCCAGCGAAGTGAGGCGTTGGCGTTCCCTGGAACACCCCTCATCCGACCTCGCGTTGCGAGGCCACCTTCTCCCACAACAAGGGGAGAAGGAAGAAGCGCCCCGTTACCCGAACTTGCCAGTCCTCGGGAAACCCTTCGGCACCATACGCCCTGCCGATGCCCTCGCGCCGATCCACTCGGCCAGTTCCTCGCGCGACCGCGTGAAGGTGCGGTCGGCCGAATCCTGCCAGGAAAGACCGGTCTCCAGCGTGAACGGCTTGAGGTCGAGAAGGCCGCCGTCCTTGTATTTCTGCAGCCGCACGCCCTTACCGCGACTCATCTCCGGAATTTCCGAGAGCGCGAACACCAGCATCTTGCGGTTCTCGCCGACGATGGCCAGATGATCGCCAGTGACCGGCACGCAGCGCTTGGCTTCGTCCGGGGCCTTGACGTTCATCACCTGCTTGCCCTTGCGGGTGTTGGCGACCACCTCTTCCTCCGCAACGATGAAGCCGTTGGCGTCGAAAGAGGCGAGCAGCAGCTTGCGCTTGGGATCGTGGACGAAGGCGGTGACGATGTCCTGGTCATTGTCCATATCGACGATGATGCGGATCGGCTCGCCATGGCCTCGGCCGCCGGGCAGCCGGTCGGCGCCGATCGTGTAGAATTTGCCGCCGGTGGTGAAGACCAGCACCTTGTCTGTCGTCTGGGCATGGAAGGCGAGCTTGAGACTGTCACCCTCCTTGAAGGTCAGCGTCGAAAGATCGGCCAGATGGCCCTTCATTGCCCGCAGCCAGCCTTTTTCCGAAACCACGACGGTGACCGGCTCGCGCTCGATCATGGCATGCGCGATGTCGGTCAGGTCGTGCTCGGGCGCATCGGCGAACTGGGTACGGCGCTTGCCGATCTCGGTCTCCGGGCCGAACTTGTCGCGAACCTGAGTGACTTCCCACTTGATCGTCGACCACTGCTTTGCATCGGACGCCAGCAGCGCCTCGATCTGCTTCTTCTCTGCGGTCAGGCCATCGAATTCCTTGCGGATCTCGAATTCCTCCAGCTTGCGCAACGCGCGCAGCCGCATGTTGAGGATCGCTTCGGCTTGGGTGTCGGTGAGCGACCAGCGGGCCATCATGACCTGCTTTGGCTCATCCTCCTCGCGGATGATCTTGATCACCTCGTCGATGTTGAGATAGGCGATCAGGTAGCCGGCGAGGATTTCCAGCCGCCTCTCGATCTCGCCGAGGCGATGTTTCGAGCGACGGATGAGGACGTCGCGGCGGTGATCCAGCCATTCCTGCAGCACGCCTTTCAACGACAGCACGTTGGGCACCTTGCCGCGCGACAGCACATTCATGTTGAGCGGGAAACGGCTCTCGAGCTCGGTGAGCTTGAACAGTGATTCCATCAGGATGCCGGGGTCGACGGAACGGCTCTTAGGCACCAGAACGACGCGGATGTCCTCGGCACTTTCGTCCCTGATATCCTCGAGCAGCGGCAGCTTGCGGGCCATCAACAGCTCGGCGATCTTCTCGATCAGCCGCGCCTTCTGCACGCCATAGGGGATTTCGGTGACCACGATGCTCCAGGTGCCCCTGCCCTGGTCCTCCTGGTTCCATTTCGATCGCACGCGAAAGCCGCCGCGGCCTGTCTCATAGGCTTCGAGGATGGAGGCGCGGCTGTCGACGATGATGCCGCCGGTCGGGAAATCCGGGCCCTGGACGAAATCCATCAGCTTCGCCACCGGCGCGTCGCGATGGTCGATCAGATGCAGTGCGGCGTCGCAAAGTTCGGCCGCGTTGTGCGGCGGGATCGACGTCGCCATGCCGACCGCGATGCCGGACGAGCCGTTGGCCAGCAGATTCGGGAAGGCGCCGGGGAGCACGACCGGCTCCTCGTCCTCTTCATTGTAGGTCGGCCGATAGTCGACGGCATCCTCGGTGATGCCGGCAAGCAATTCGGTCGCCACGTCGGTCATGCGCGCTTCGGTGTAGCGCATGGCGGCGGCGTTATCGCCGTCGATGTTGCCGAAATTGCCCTGGCCGTCGACCAGGGGGTAGCGCATCGAAAAATCCTGCGCCAGCCGCACCAGCGCATCATAGATCGACTGGTCGCCATGCGGGTGGAACTTGCCCATCACCTCGCCGACGATACGGGCGCATTTGGCAAAACCCTGGTCGGGATTGAGGCGCAGCAGTCGCATGGCGTGCATGATACGGCGATGGACCGGCTTCAGTCCGTCGCGAACGTCGGGCAGCGCCCGGTGCATGATGGTCGACAACGCATAGGCGAGATAACGCTCTTCCAGCGCCTTCTTCAGATCGACCGGTTCAATATGATCGCCGCCGCCATTGTCAGGCGGCAAAAGCCTTTTTCCCATGGGCTGGGACTAGCCGAGCGGGTGATTCGCGGCAAGAGGCGCGCACCGGACCGGTCGATTTGC
This sequence comes from Mesorhizobium sp. WSM3626, assembly GCF_000513935.1. GTDB lineage: Bacteria > Pseudomonadota > Alphaproteobacteria > Rhizobiales > Rhizobiaceae > Mesorhizobium > Mesorhizobium salmacidum. The sequence continues at coordinate 2,505 of NZ_AZUY01000009.1, forward strand.
GCACGTTTCTGCAACAGGAGACCGCAAGGTCGAGCTTGCCGGCCAACATCAATCTGTTACATGCCGCATCTATTGCGAAGCACGCTGGCGGCCCGACCTTCATGCCAAATTCACTGCATTGTCCAATAGCGTTCGGATCGGGTTTGCCTTTCACCGCGATTTTCGACCATTGTGCCGGGACACGCCTTTTTCCCGTCCAGTTCGTCACGGAATGGTGATGGCGCAAAGAATTGAAAAATAATTTCAGGACACTCTCAGGGACCTTGCGATGACAATCAACCGCTCAACTCTCCGGAAATTCGCTCTTTCGACCTTCTTGCTCACACTGCCGCTGAATGCTGCCCTTGCCCAGGACGCCGTGGTCGCGGACCGGCTGAAGGCTGCGCTCTCCGCACAGGGCGTCGACATCTCCTGGACCGGCGTGACCGGCGACAACACCAGCATGGTGCTGCAGGGCGTGTCGGTGAAACCGGCCGCGGAAAAGGAAGCGCTGACGATCGGCGACGTCAAGCTCGAGAACATCACCGAAGCCAATGGCGGCTATGATATCGGCACCGTGTCGACCTCGGCCTTCGAACACAGCAAGGACGGCGTCACCCTCGATCTCAGCCCCTTCATCATCCACGACATGACGGTGCCGGCCGACGGTTCCACCAGCCCGCTTGGCTCGCTGATGATGTATAAATCTGCTGAACTGTCGAACATGACGGTCAAGGTCGCCGACAAGACCGCATTCTCGATGGACGGCCTTGCCATCGAGATCACGCCGCCCGCCGACGGCAAGGCGATGGAATTCACCGCCAATACGGAGAAGTTCACGGCCGATCTCTCGCTGGTCGACGATCCCAAATCCAAGGAGGTCATCAACGCGCTCGGCTACCAGAACATCTCGGGGAATCTCGAAATGGCCGGCACCTGGCAGCCATCTGACGGCAAGATGGAACTGTCGAAATACGACATCTCCGTCGAGAATGCCGGCACGCTCGGCATGACCTTCGACCTCGGCGGCTACACGGTCGACTTCATCAAGTCGCTGCAGGAAATGCAGAAGAAGATGGCCGCACAGCCGGAAGGCGCCGACAATTCGGCGCAAGGCATGGCGATGCTCGGCCTGTTGCAGCAGCTTTCGTTCAACAGCGCCTCGATCCGCTTCGACGACGATTCGCTGACCGGCAAGGTGCTGGACTATGTCGGCAAGCAGCAGGGCATGTCGGCCAAGGACATCGCCAACCAAGCCAAGGCGATCGTGCCGTTCGGCATGGCGCAGCTCAACAATCCGGAACTCACGGCTCAGGTGACCGCCGCGGTCAGCAAATATCTCGACGATCCGAAGAGCCTCGAAATCTCGGCCGAGCCGCCGGCATCGGTGCCGTTCGCGCTGATCATGGCGGGCGCCATGTCGAACCCGCTGGATCTGCCGAAGACGCTCGGCGTCAGCGTCAAGGCGAACGAGGACTGATCGAAACGATCTCAGGACATGAAAAAACCGGCAGCGATGCCGGTTTTTTTGTTGCCGAATCGGAAGAACCGGTTCGAGCAAGTTCCTGAAGTGAAGCCTGAAGCTTCTGGTCAGGCGTCCTTCTTGGTTGGCGCGACGCGCAACGCCAAATCGCGAAGCTGCTGCGGGCTCGCTTCCGAGGGCGCGTTCATCAACAAATCATAGGCCTGCTGGTTCATCGGGAACATGGTGATTTCGCGCAGGTTCTTGGCGCCGACCAGAAGCATGACGACGCGATCGACACCGGCGGCCATGCCGCCATGCGGAGGCGCGCCATACTGGAAGGCGCGATAGAGGCCGCCAAAGCGCTCCTCGACCGTGGCGCGGTCCAGCCCGACCGTCTCGAATGCCTTGACCATGGTTTCGGGCAAATGGTTGCGGATGCCGCCGCTGGCGATCTCGAAACCGTTGCAGACCATGTCGTACTGGAAAGCCTTGATGCCGAGCAGGTCCTCGCCGTTCAGCGCATCGATGCCGCCCTGCGGCATTGAGAACGGATTGTGGGCGAAGTCGATCTTCTTCTCCTCCTCGTTCCATTCGAAGAACGGGAAGTCGACGATCCAGCACAGTTCGAAGCGCTCGCGGTCGACAAGGTTCAGCTCCTCGCCGGCGCGCGTGCGCGCGGCGCCCGCAAAGGAGACGAACTTCTTCGGGTCGCCGGCAACGAAGAAGGCAGCGTCACCGTCGGCAAGGCCGAGCTGCAAGCGGATCGCCTCGGTGCGTTCCTCGCCGATGTTCTTGGCGAGCGGGCCGGCGCCTTCGAGCTTGTCGCCCTCCTTGCGCCAGAAGATGTAGCCCAGCCCCGGCTGGCCCTCGCCTTGCGCCCAGCTGTTCATGCGATCGCAAAAGGCGCGGCTGCCGCCGGTTTTTGCCGGAATGCCCCACACCTCGGCCTTCGGGTCGTTGGCCAGGATGTTGGCGAACACCTTGAAGCCGGACTCGCGAAAATGGTCGGAGACGGCCTGCATCTCGATCGGGTTGCGCAGGTCCGGCTTGTCGGAACCGTATTTGCGCATGGCGACATCGTAAGGGATGCGCTGGAATTTCTGCGTCACCGGCTTGCCGTTGGCAAAGGTCTCGAAGACGCCGCGCATCACCGGTTCCATGGTCGACAGCACATCGTCCTGCTCGACGAAACTCATTTCGACGTCGAGCTGGTAGAATTCGCCAGGCAGACGGTCGGCTCGCGGGTCTTCGTCGCGGAAGCACGGCGCGATCTGGAAATAACGGTCGAAGCCGGACACCATGATAAGCTGCTTGTACTGCTGCGGAGCCTGCGGCAGCGCGTAGAAGGTGCCAGGATGGATGCGCGACGGCACCAGGAAGTCGCGCGCGCCTTCCGGCGACGAGGCGGTAAGGATCGGCGTCGAGAATTCGGTGAAGCCGACCTCGCCCATGCGCTTGCGCATCTCGGCGATGATTTTCGTGCGCGCCACGATGTTCCGGTGCAGCGTCTCACGGCGCAGGTCGAGGAAGCGGTATTTCAGCCTGATGTCCTCGGGGTAGTCCGGTTCGCCGAATACCGGCAGCGGCAATTCCTTGGCCGCCGACAGCACCTCGATCTCGCGGGCGAAAATCTCGATCTCACCAGTCGGCAGGTTGGCGTTCGTGGTTTCCGGCAGGCGTGCCTTGACCTCGCCGTCGACGCGGATCACCCATTCGCCGCGCAAGGTCTCGGCGATCTTGAAGGCAGGAGAATCCGGATCGGCGACGATCTGGGTCAGGCCGTAATGGTCGCGCAGATCGATGAACAGCAGGCCGCCATGGTCGCGCACGCGATGCACCCAGCCCGACAGGCGAACGGAATTGCCGACGTCGCTCTTTCGCAACTGGGCACAGGTATGGCTGCGGTAACGGTGCATGGTCATGGATAAAAGTCCGGGATTGTGGGTTGCGGGCCAAAGCATCGCAGCCCGGCCCAAAATTTGCGCGAAAAGCGCATGAGAGGCATGGTTTGTCAAGGCAAACGGACGGAGGGGCGGTCTCTCAGTTTGGAACTTCGGGTCTCAATCCATAGCCGGTCATGTGGCGCAACCGTAAACCGCCTCTCGCGTTGGCGCATGATGGAGTGAGAGGAGGCAAACATGTTTTCCTGGAAGGGCACTTGGCGCAATCAATACGGTTCGGTTGTAGTTATCGAAGACGATAGCGATGGTTTGATCCGCGGTGTCTTCAAGACAGCATTGCCCGACAGCAGCTTTTCCGGGATGGAAGTGCCTCTCCACGGGGCCGCTCATGGAGATGTGATTGGCTTTACTTCCGCGGCGTTAGGAAAAACGGGCCCGGCGGCGGTCAGCTACACCGGCATTTTTCGGGACGGCAAGATGGAGATGTTGTGGCACACAGTGGCTGGACTGGCACTTTCAGCCGATGCCGAGGGTGAGCCCGCAAAGCTGACCCAGGTTGGAACATGGCGCGCCTTCGGGACCAGCCTAGACACTTTTGAGCGCGTCGATTGAATACTCCGACCGCCGGCGAGTTCGTGCCGATCAACGCGGCGTTGATGCTGTTCTATTCCTTCGGCACCATTGGCGGCCCGTTCGCGGCCTCGACAGCGATGCAGTATTTCGGGCCAAGCGCGCTGTTTGTCTTCAGCGCCGTGGTCTAAGCGGTCTTCACCGCCGTCATCCTCTCCGGCGTGCCGGCGGCAAGCGCAGCCGCTTCACCGCGGTGTTGCGCACCTCGACCATTCTTGCGCGGCTGGCGAGGAGAAATAGTGATCCAGACAGTCCGGAAGGGCCGTGACGGTGGCGCCACAGCTTGACGAAAGCCTTCCCGGCTGAAATCTAGGAAGACCCTACTCCTGCCAAAAGCGATTTGATGCACGTCATCACCACCCAGAAAGAACTCGAGACCGTTCTCGCCGCTTTCGAAAAGTCGGATTTCGTCACCGTCGACACCGAATTCATCCGCGAAACGACCTTCTGGCCCATCCTGTGCCTGATCCAGATGGCCGCGCCCGGCGTGACGGCGCTGATAGATCCGCTTTCACCTGATATCGACCTCGCTCCCTTCTTCAGGTTGATGGCCAACGAGGCGGTAGTCAAAGTCTTCCACGCCGCCCGGCAAGACATCGAAATCATCGTCCATCTCGGCGATCTCGTTCCGCACCCGGTGTTCGACACACAGGTGGCGGCGATGGTCTGCGGCTTCGGCGACAGCGTTTCCTATGATCAGCTCGTGCAGCGCATAACCGGCGCCCGGCTCGACAAGTCGTCGCGCTTCACCGACTGGCGCCACCGCCCGCTGTCCGACAAGCAGCTCGACTACGCGCTGGCCGACGTCACCCATTTGATCGAGGTCTATCAGCACCTCAACGCCGAGCTGGCGCGGGAAAACCGCGCCCACTGGCTGAATGAGGAGATGGATGTCCTGACCTCGCGCGAGACCTACGATCCGCATCCCGAGGACGCCTGGAAGCGGCTGAAGATGCGGCTTCGCAAACCGCAGGAGCTGGCGATCGTGCAGACCGTGGCGGCATGGCGCGAACGCGAGGCGCGCGAGCGCGACGTGCCGCGCGGCCGCGTGCTCAAGGACGATGCGATCTACGAGATCGCGCAACAAGGGCCGCGCGATGCGGCAGCCCTTGCCAAGCTGCGCACCACGCCCAAGGGCTGGGAACGCTCCTCGACGGCGACGGCACTGCTCGGCGCGGTCAACACCGCGCTCGCCCTGCCCAAGGAGCAGATGCCGAAACTGCCGAAAAGCTTCCAGCCGCCCGAGGGCTCGAATGCGGCCGCGGAGCTCTTGAAAGTGCTGCTCAGGATCATCGCCGAAAAACAGGGCGTCGCCTCTAAGGTGCTCGCCTCCAGCGACGATATCGATCGCATCGCCGCCGAAGGCGAGGATGCCGATGTGCCGGCGCTGCAAGGCTGGCGGCGCGCCGTGTTCGGCGAACAGGCGCTGAAACTTGTGCGCGGCGAGATCGGCATCAAGTTCGACAATCGAAAAATAGCAGTGTTCGACCTGTAGGTTCAGTCTCTCTTCTTCCGTCGCGGGAGAAGAGAGCTGACGCCAATTCTGCTCAAATCACCCCGAGCAGGTGAAGAGCGAGCCAGATCCAGCCCAACAGGACAATGACCGCTCCAAGGAAGAAAGAGCGGCTGCGCCAGCGCAGATCGTTGCTGGTCAGGTGAACCCAGGCGTGGAAGTAGCGGGTCACCACGAAAGCCCACATCAGCGCCAGTGTCAGATAGTTGACGCCATTGGTGACGTGCAGCGCCAGGCACAGCACATAGAAAAGCACCGGCAGTTCGAATTGATTTCTGAGATTGCCGGCAACGGTCGCGCAGGAGGCCGGTTCTGTCGAGCGGGCCTTGTACTGGCTCGCCTTCGCCTCGCCCGACTTGACGGCAACATATCGGCGCCGGCCCAGTACGCAATAGACGATATAGATCAGCAGCACGTGGGCGAGCACCGGCCAGAAGATCGCGGTCTGGTTCATGCAGTCGCCCCTGCCCTGTTCGGCTTCAATTCTGACGTCTTTGGCCCGCCAACCAGAAAGCGGCAATGACGATGACCGGGACGGCGAGAAGCACGAATTTGGTGACGATGAGCGCCGAGGCGAAAGACAGCGAGTCCGGATTGGCGTAGAGGAAATCGGACAGAAGCCGCGCCACGGCGATATTCTGGGCGTAGTCGGCGAGCGTGTAGGGCAGCACCAGGACCAGCGCGAAGATCGCCTGCATCTGAGCCGGCAGCACGCGGAAATTCTTCAGTCGCCGGCCAGTCGCCAGGATCAGGCTGACCAGCGTCAGCGACAGCAGCGCCGGAAACAAAAGATCGAAGGTCAGGTAATGCCAGACCAGGATGATCTCGCTGCCGCGCCGGCCAAGCGCCGTCAGCCAGGCCATGCCTTCGTCGGGCGTGAATCCGAAATAGCGCATGTCGAGCGAGGCCAAGCCCCCGCTCAATTGGCGGAAATAGAAGAACTCCATGCCCGTCATGGCGATGAAAACCGCCGCCGAGAGAAAGCAGAGCGCCCCGACATGGCGCGACAGGCGCAGCACCATGGCGGTCAAGTTGCGCCAAAGCCCGGAAGAATCAGGCTCCGCCGGGATAGTTGGGACTTTCGCGGGTAATCGTGACGTCATGGGCGTGGCTTTCACGAAGTCCAGCGTTGGATATGCGCACAAAAGTGGCGCGGTCGCGGAAATCGGCAAGGTCGCGGCCACCAACATAACCCATAGCGGCTTTCAGCCCGCCCGCAAGCTGGTGCAACACGCCAGACACAGGTCCTTTGTAGGGAACCTGCCCTTCAATGCCTTCCGGCACCAATTTCAGCGTGTCGCGCACCTCGGCCTGGAAGTAGCGATCGGCGGAGCCCCGCGCCATGGCGCCGACCGAGCCCATGCCGCGATAGGCCTTGAAGGAGCGGCCCTGGTGCAGGTAGACCTCGCCCGGGCTTTCGTCGGTCCCGGCAAGCAGCGAGCCGATCATGGCGGCACTGGCGCCGGCGGCGAGTGCCTTGGCGAGATCGCCGGAATATTTGATGCCGCCGTCGGCGATCACCGAGGCGCCCGATTTATGCGCTGCCTCGACCGCCGACATGATGGCCGAAAGCTGGGGAACGCCGACCCCGGCCACAATGCGGGTGGTGCAGATGGAGCCCGGACCGATGCCGACCTTGACGGCGTCGGCGCCGGCGTCGATCAGTGCCAGCGTGCCTTCCGCGGTGGCGACATTGCCGGCCAGGATGCGCACGGAATTGGAAAGCTTCTTCGCCCGCGTCACCGCGTCCAGCACCCGCTGTGAGTGGCCATGCGCGGTGTCGATCACCAAAAGGTCTACGCCGGCCTCGATAAGACGCTCGGCGCGTTCGAAGCCGTCATCGCCGACGCTGGTGGCGGCCGCGGCGCGCAGGCGCCCCTGCGCATCCTTGGTGGCATGCGGGTTAAGCTGCGACTTCTCGATGTCCTTGACGGTGATCAGCCCGACGCAATTGCCCGTTTTGTCGACCACCACCAGCTTCTCGATGCGGTGCTGGTGCAGAAGCCGCTTGGCCTCGTCCTGGTCGACATTCTCCTTGACCGTGATCAGGTTCTCACGGGTCATCAATTCGTAGACCTTTTGCGCCGGATCGGAAGCGAAGCGCACGTCACGGTTGGTCAGGATGCCGACGAGCCGGCCGGTCTTGTGGCCGCCGGCGCCGCCATTCTCGACCACCGGAATGCCCGAAATCGAGTAGGTGCGCATCAGCGACAAGGCATCGGCGAGCGTGGCGTCGGGACCGATCGTGACCGGGTTGACCACCATGCCGGATTCGAATTTCTTGACCTGCCGCACCTGCTCGGCCTGTTCGGCGGGCGAGAAATTGCGATGGATGACGCCGATGCCGCCGGCCTGCGCCATGGCGATGGCGAGCCTTGCCTCGGTGACCGTGTCCATCGCCGCCGACAGGATCGGCACGTTGAGGTCAATGTCGCCGGCGATGCGGGTGCGGATGTCGGTCTGGCCGGGCATCACCTCCGAATGACCGGGCTGCAAGAGCACGTCGTCAAAGGTCAGCGCCAGTGCGCCGGTGGAGGTTTCGATGATTTTTGCCATGGCCAGCCCTTTGAATGCAGAAAAAGCGCTGGACCGGAATGGACAGCGCCGACTCATTATTCCCTTTCAGGATTGGCGGTGGCTGGTAACACGTCGCGGCGGCGTTGAAAAGCTGATCGTTGAGTGGACGTTAAGGATCGGTTCAGTGTCGACAGGGTCGCGGGACCGATCCAACTTCCTGTTTCTACGCAGTTCCAGACGGAAAAACCGTTCCACACTTTGCCTGGAGCCTAGTCCGCGCCCAGCAGGGTATCGAGCAATTCATGACGTGGCGATGCGAAAGGATTGACAACGGTTACGCCACCCCAGGTGAAGCCATGTTGCAGATCTTCCGACAGGAGCAGCCGGCAACTCGATTGGGAGGCAGCTGATAGGATGACCGCATCCCAGATACTGAAATGGTGGTCGGCCGCAAGATCGACCGCCATCATCATAACCTCGGGCGATGTTCCAGCGACCGGGAAGGCGTCGCGCCAGCCCAGGAGTGCGTCCCGGCCTTCCTGCGAAGATCGTCCAGCCTTGCGAACAAGTATGTTGAACAGTTCGCCAAGCACTTGAACCGGAATGACAACTGCCTCTTGCGGAACGTTGCGCAGCAACTCCAGAACAGCGTCACGCTTGTCGGCGTTGTTCACGCCTTCAGCATAAGCAAGGATGTTGGTGTCGAGCGCGACCTTCACCGGTCGTAAAGCTCGTCGCGGGTCCATTGCCCGGCGTCGACGACAGGCTGCCGCTCAAGCCGTGACAGCAGCGCGGTGCGCGAGCGCGAGGCCACCTGACCGCGATTGTCCGCGGGTACGATCCGCGCAACCGGCCGCCCGTGACTGGTCACCACAAAGTTCCGCCCTTCCCGCACACCACGAAGAATGAGCGAAAATTTTCGATTGGCGTCGGCAGCTGTAACGGATTCGTCCATGATTGCATCAAAGTAGTTATTTTAACTAGAGTAGCTATAGCTTGGCTCCTTGGCAAGCAGTCTCTGATCGCTGCCCAGGCCCTCCGCGGCGTCGAAGTCGCACAAAAGTGACAGCAAATTAATGCGACATCGGCCCAAAGGCATGATAACCGCCCATTGTATCGGCATGCCCCCGGCCGGCAGGCAATTTCGACCAATTCGGACGTCTTCGTTGAACCGCACCATCCCGCTTATCCTTGCGGTCGCTCTCTTCATGGAAAACATGGATTCGACCGTCATCGCAACGTCGCTGCCGGCGATCGCGACCGACATCCATACCAGCCCGATCGCACTCAAACTGGCGCTGACGGCCTATCTGGTGTCGCTGGCGATCTTCATTCCGATCAGCGGCTGGATGGCCGATCGCTTCGGCGCCAAGAACATCTTTCGTGCCGCGATCGCGGTGTTCATTGCCGGTTCGGTCGCCTGTGCCCTCTCCGGTTCCCTGCCGGCCTTCGTGGTGTCACGCTTCCTGCAAGGCATCGGCGGCGCCATGATGACCCCGGTCGGACGCCTGGTTCTGGTTCGTGCCACGCCCAAAAGTGATCTGGTCGCCGCCATGTCCTGGCTGACCGTTCCCGCACTGGTCGGGCCGCTGGTGGGCCCGCCGATCGGCGGCTTCATCACCACCTACTTCACCTGGCACTGGATTTTCCTGATCAACGTGCCGATCGGCCTGATCGGCATCTGGCTGGCCACCCGCTTCCTGCCGGAAACTGAATCGATGGAGACGCCGCCGCTCGATTTCGTCGGCTTCGTGCTGAGCGGGCTGGCCGCATCCGGCGTCGTCTTCGGCCTGTCGGTGGTCAGCTTGCCTTATTTGCCGCCGGCGACCGGCTTCATCACGATCGCCGTGGGGCTGCTGTCGGGCGCGCTCTACCTGATGCATGCGCGCCGCGCCAGGAATCCGCTGCTCGCGCTTGAGTTGTTCCGCAACCAGGTGTTCCGCTCGTCGGTGCTCGGCGGCAGCCTGTTCCGCATCGGCATCGGCGCGGTGCCGTTCCTATTGCCGCTGATGTTCCAGATCGGCTTCGGGCTGACCCCGTTCCAGTCCGGCATGATCACCTTCGTCTCGGCGATCGGCGCCATCGGCATGAAATTCGTCACCGCGCTGATCTTCCGCGTTGTCGGCTTCCGCCGCGTGCTGATCCTGGGCTCGCTTGTCGCCGCCGCATCGATCGCCAGCTATGGTCTCTTCACCCCAGAGACGCCCTATGCGTTGATGCTGGCCATATTGCTGGTCGGCGGTTTCATCCGCTCGATGTTCTTCACCGGTGTCAACGCACTCTCCTATGCCGAGGTGTCGGCCGAGGATACCAGCAAGGCGACGCCTATCACGGCGGTGTTCCAGCAATTGTCAATCGCGCTCGGCGTGGCGCTCGCCGGCGGCGTTCTGGAAGTCTCGACCTCGATCCATGGCGGCCCGCTGACGCTGGGCGACTTCCATATCGCCTTCTTCATCGTGGCGGCGGTATCGGCGGCGGCGTCGCTGTCGTTCATGCGGCTGGCACCCGATGCCGGCAACGCCGTCTCCGGCCATGGCCGGCTGACAACGCCCAAGACACTGGAACAGGTGAGATCGCCGGGAGAGTGAGGCTCTCTCCCTGCTCCCCTTGTGCAAGAGGAGAAGGGAAGGCGTTACTCCCTGCTCGGCTCTCGCCCCTTGAAGTCCTTGGCCAACAGATAAAGCTCCACCGACTCATCGCGCGATGCCGGTGGCTTGACGTGGTGGACGGAGCGGAAATTCTTCTTGAGCATCGAGAGCAGTTCGTTCTCGGCGCCGCCCTGAAAAGTCTTGGCCAGGAAATGGCCGCCGGGCTTCAAGACCGACAGCGCGAAATCGGCCGCCACCTCGCACAGATGCATGGTGCGGATATGGTCGGTCCGTTTGTGGCCGGTGGTGGGTGCGGCCATGTCGGACAGCACGACATCAGGATCCCCGCCCAGCGCTTCGGCGAGCTTTTGCGGCGCCTGCGGATCAAGAAAATCCAGCAGCAGCACCGGCGCGCCAGGCACGGCGTCCATTTCGAGATAATCGATGCCGACGACATGCGGATGCTCGGCCGTCGATTTCGTGCGCGCGGCCGCGACCTGACACCAGCCGCCGGGAGCGGCACCGAGGTCGATCACCTTCATGCCGGGTTTCAAGAGGTGGTGCTTGTCATCGATCTCGATCAGCTTGTAGGCCGCGCGCGAGCGATAACCGTCGGCTTTGGAGCGCTGGACATAGGGATCGTTGATGTGGCGCTGCAGCCAGCGACGCGACGATTCCTTCAAGCCGCTTTTCTTCTTGATCCGCGTTTTCAGCACGCGAATGCTGGCGGACCCTGGTTTTTCCGGTTTCTTGGTCATTGCCTGATTTCTTGTTTGAGCATGATCATGCCCTAGCACGCCCATCGTTGCGCCAGGCGCCGTCATCGGCCATCAGTTCGCTCAATATGCCCTCGCGCAGGCCCCGGTCGGCGACGCGCAGCCGCTCCGAGGGCCAGACGGCGCGGATTGCCTCGAGGATAGCACAGCCGGCGAGCACGAGATCGGCGCGGTCAGCACCGATGCAGGGGTTGGCGCAGCGCTGCTGGAAATCCCAGCCGACCAGTCTCTCCACCATGCGGTCGACGCTGTCGCGGTCCATCCACAGGCCGTCGACCCGGCGGCGATCGTAGCGTTCGAGGTCGAGATGGACGCCGGCCAGCGTCGTCACCGTCCCCGAAGTGCCCAACAGATGGAAATTCGGGCTGGCCTTGAGATGGCTCAACCGATCGCGGCCATCGAAAGCGGCCAGCCTGCCGGCGACGTCGTCGACCATGGCGGTGAAGATCTCGCGCGTTACGGTGCGGCCGCCAAAGCGTTCCGCCAATGACACGACGCCGACCGGCAGCGATGTCCACGAAACGATATGATTGGCGAGGCGTGGCGAACGGCGGCCGGTGAGATCGATCAGCGCTATCTCGGAGGAGCCGCCGCCGATGTCGAACAGGACGACGCCTTGCGTGTCGCGCTCGACCAGCGAACCGCAGCCGGAAACAGCAAGGCGGGCTTCGGTCTGGCGGTCGATGATCTCGAGCTTCAGGCCGGCTTCGCGTTCGACACGATCGAGGAACTCGACGCCGTTTTCGGCGGTGCGGCAGGCTTCGGTGGCGATCAGCCTTGCCTTCCTGATCTTGCGGCCGCGCAGTTTGTCGCCGCAGACCTTCAGCGCCTCAACCGCGCGGTCCATCGCCGGCTGGCCGAGCCGGCCATTGGCGGTGAGCCCCTCGCCCAGCCTGACGATGCGCGAGAAGGCATCGATGACGCGGAACTGGCCGTGACGCGTGGGGACGGCGACCAGCAGCCGGCAATTGTTGGTGCCGAGGTCCAGCGCCGCAAAGACCGGAAGCTCGTGCACCGGCGGCCTGCGGTGTCCTTGCTCGGGGCGTGGGATTGGAACGACGGGCGAGATCGCCGCAGCGGCAACAGGCTTCAGCTCCACTGCCGCGACAGCGGCCTTGCCTTGTGCCGGCGATCGATTGTCCCCGGGGCGCGCATCGTCGCGCGCAAAAACCTTGCGCCCACGCCTTCGCTTGCGCCGTTTCTTGGGCTTGCCCTTCTGGTTGTGGGTCGCGTCGCCTGCCTGCCCATTCACGGAGCGAGGCTCCGTCGGGCGGCGTTGCTGCCAACCGGCTGTCCCCGGGCCTGACGATCCCGGGGAAGCGCTGGACGCGCCCACCTCCGGCGCGCCTGCGCCGGTGTCGCGGTCTTCCACTGTCGTTCCTTCCGGCGCCGCGCGAACCGGTGACGGACGCAGCAGGCGCTTTGGCATGTTTCAAGTTGCCGCCAGACTAACAGTGCTGTGGCCGATCACCAAGGGCCGCATGCTGAATTTTGCCGGCCGGGGCGCGAACCGCCTTTTCGCTGCACCGCCGTAATGTACCGGCAAGGCTGGATTGATAACGCGGCGCCAGCGAAGACCGCGCCCGTCGAAGCCGATGCCCTCGCCGCTTGTCAGCGTTTTGCGCCCCGTCCAGTGCAGGCAGGTCTTGCCGGCATCAGGCGCGACAAGTGTTCGCGGTTGAATAGCCGGCTTCAATGAGGCATTTCTGAAATGAATGGGGAATGCGGGGCGGTTGGCCTCTCGACAGAAAAGGAAGCGGATACACAAGGCATGGCAGTCTGGCAATGAACTGGAAACGCTATTTCTGGCCGGTCGTCGGCATCGGCGCGGTGATCTTCTCGCTGCTGCTGCTCTGGCATGAATTGCGCGGCATCTCGCTGGATGACGTCTGGGACGGGCTGGCGGCCATTCCGGCTCGCGACTGGATACTGGCAGGCTTGAGTTCGGTCGTCGCCTATGCCGCGCTCGCCGGCTACGATCACATCGCGCTGCTGCATATCGGCAGACGAGTGTCGTGGCTGTTCGTCACGCTCTGCTCCTTCACCACCTATGCGCTGTCGCACAATATCGGCGGTTCGGTGTTTTCCGGCGCCGTCATCCGCTACCGCGCATACGGCACCAGGGGCCTGACCGGCCAGGAAGTCGGCGTATTGGTAGCGGTCTGCTGGATAACCTTCGTGCTGTCGACGATACTCGCCTCGGGCCTTGTGCTGGTGTTCGAGCCGCAGATTATCGACCGATTCTCCGGCATCGCCCATCACGGCCTGTCGGAGGCGGCAGGCGTCGCGATGCTGATCCTCATCGCAGCCTATATATTCGGCAGTTGGCTGCATCTGCGCCCGTTGACGATCGGCAGCTTCCAATTGCACTATCCGGCGCTGCCGATCGTCGCGCGGCAATTGCTGATCGGCCCGATCGAACTGCTCGCCGCCGCGGCGATCATCTTCTTCGCCCTGCCCGAAGTGCACAATCCCGGCTATTTCGTCGTGCTGGGCGTCTTCCTCGTCTCCTTCTCGGTCGCCCAGATCTCGCACGCGCCGGGTGGCCTCGGCGTGTTCGAGGTGGTGTTCCTGGCCGGGCTTTCCGACATGGACCCGGTCGGCGTGCTGGCGGCGCTGCTGGTGTTCCGGCTGTTTTATCTGATCATCCCGCTGTTTCTGGGCCTGGGCATCGTGCTGTTCTTCGAACGCTCGCAATTCAGCCGCAAGGAGAGCTGAGGCATCGGATCGGACTTTGCACCCGCGTTGTGCGCGCCATATGAACGAGGCGCCTGATACCAGCGGCCGAAACGTTGCGATTGAACCGCAGAGCAGGCTTGACTATTTTCCGCTGGCGGCTACAAGGCAGCGCTCAAGCGGCTCAGCCGTTCGGCCCGCGCGGTCCATGACCGCGCCTGCTGGGGAATAGGTTAACGGTAGACCCACGGACTCTGACTCCGTTAGTCCTGGTTCGAATCCAGGTTCCCCAGCCAAACTGGATGCCCTGTGGATAGCTTGTTGCCACGAGCTTCTGCTGCTGCAGCCGCCGTTTCCGCAAGTCAATCAAATGGTTACCTGAAGGCGGCACAGACTTCGCCTCGGTTCCATTCGCAGCACCAGATGTAGGAGCTTCTCGTTAGGAAGCTGCCGGACGAACAGTCGGCTGGCTTCGCGACCCAGTCCAGGAGCCAAACGCCGTCGTCCATGGAGATTCGTCACGTTGCACATAAACGTCGGCCACATTGATCGCGACAGACGCACATGCGCCGGCCCTTGCAATCAGCGGTGCCATCACCAGTTCCGGGCCGATGGCGGCGACACCATTATCGGTGCGATCGCAGAAGCGATCAAACGACGAACACGTCGTGATAGGTCAGGGCCGCCCCGGGCTCCAGATGGGCGATTTCCACCTGTGGGGCCGATTTCGAGCCGTCGGGATCATAGGACAGAACGCCCGTGGTCCGGTTGTAGAGAAGGTAATCGTTGCTGTGGGCGGCGTGTTCTTGCAACTCGAAATACGACGAGTTCACCTGTGTCGGGCTGGACAAGGAACCGGGGCCGAGCTTGGTGAAGACGGCACTGTCGAGATATAGCGCGTCATGTTCCGCGTCGAAGTCGGTGATTGTGGCGACATTGCCGGGGCCATAGGCCGTGTCAAACACGAAGGTGTCCTCGCCCCTGCCACCGGTCAGCACGTCGTTGCCACCCAGGCCCCGCAGTGTATCGTTGCCAGCCTGGGCGTCAAAGGTATTGGCCGCGCCAGTGCCGATAAATGTATCGTTCCCGGCCGTTCCGTGGGTCGGGTCGGTCGGAGGTGGCGGTGTCGGGTCGGTCGGCGGGGTCGGAGGTGACGGTATCGGGTCCGTCCCGTCATGGGCTGCGTGCCAGGCCGCCTTGGCGTGGTCCCAATAGTCGCGGGCGGCCTGGCCCTGAAGGACCGTCCAGCCGGCGGGCGGCTTTGGATAATCCGCCGGCAGCGGCGTGTCGGAGAGGTTGAGATAGTAATTGCCGTGCGACTCGACCGTCTTGTCCCAGGCGTGCTGCAGCCGCCCCTGGCCGTTGTGGTGAACGTCGGTGATCGCCACCACGCAGTCGACAAAGTGCAGGCTGGGCGAGATATCGTTGGCGCCTGTGCCGTCGGCGAGTTTGAATGGCGAACCGTGGGTGATCACGCCTTTGCGAAGGTACTCTCCCATGCCCAGAAGCATGCCATCCATGGTGACCGAGTTGCCAGACCCATTCACCTCACCGTCGCCAAGGCTCACTCCGGAAAACACGTGGTCGAACAGCGAATCCCGGATGGTGCCGCCGATGACGTCGTCGTCCTCGACCGCGTCGTCTCGTGAGTTGCCGACATAGCTGTCCTCGATAAGAAAGGTGCCGGTGCCGCCGACGCGGATGCCATCCCAGGGCTGGGTGATCGTAAAGTCGTCGATGACAAAGCTGTGGGCTGAATTCACACGGACTGCGGCGGAGTTAACGTAGATGTTCTCCCAGTCGCCGGTTTGGGACACCGTGCCGTTGATCGTGCCGCCCAAAGCCACGAGGTTGTCGCCGGGGTTGACGACCGCGAAGGGATAGAGGTTAGTGGGGCTTCCCTGATTGGCAACGATCCACGAGGCGCTGGTGGCATCGATTGTGGTGTCGGCGGGCAGACCGGATACCTTGTATTGGCGGTAGCCGTAGTCGTCACTCAAGACAATGGTGTTCGTATTGGCCATGTTCGGCCACCTTTCACACCCCCGCCCTTTTTTCTGCCCAAACGCCTGAAGCCAGAAAGGCCTGCACCTACCAGAGCCCCGTTAACCATATCGTGCAAATCACAAAATGTAAAAATAATGGACGTCCCTCGCAAAAAAGCTGTCGCGCAGCGATTTCAGCGGGGCCCGACGTCCTATATGCCTATATGCTTGGCGCATTAGCACGGGAGAAAGGTGTGTCCCGAGAGCGTGACGCGCATATGTGGCGCGAAGCCGGGAAGCTTGCGGCGTCTGGCGACTATGAAGGATGGCTTGCCATTGAATGGGAGCTTCGTAGCAGAGGATTCTCACGCGCCAAGCTGCTGTTTGATAACGACCGGGTCCGCGAAAAATTGGATGACATCTGTAAGAAGGCACAGGAGCAACGCGCCCACGCCAACCGGACCTAAAGGCCCGAAGCGCGGCGATCTTGCCCTTCACCGATCGCATGTGGGCTGCCATTCCCGTATAAGGCCGCCTGATGGTCACTGACACCGAGTTCATCCGCGAAAGCATCAGCCAAGGCTGCGTGATGCTGGCCGATGGCGAGTCCTTCATCGACAGGTTGGTGAAGTATGTCGGCAACGGGAGAGTCCGGTGGCACGTCGAATTTCGTGGACATCGAATCGAGCTGACGACCGGCCAGCTCAGAAGCAGCCTACCTTCCGAAGGAAGATGCTCGAACAGGCCGGCATGCTGCCGGCTCAGCGTACCGGGGCCAATTGCAGGCGATGGGCTATCGATCTGAGGAAGAACGCTATCGAGCTTCCGTGGCGCGATAGACCGGTCGATGCCGGATTCGCCGTCGACAGGCTTGTCAGCCATGGGAGCGTCCGGTGGATAGTTGAATACCAAGGCAAGGCAATCAAATTCACGACCACCAAACTGCGCAGGCAAACTAGTTTTCGCAAGAGGATGCTGCTCAAGGCCAAGGTGCTGCCGCCCCAACTGGACCCAATTGCCTATCGAAAGTGGATGGATTGGCTGATTCAAAACGCCACGGAGGCGGTACCGCAGACCCGCGATGCCTTGATGACCGAGAAAAGTTGGCTTGACGACCTGCCGGAGCTAGCCGGCTGGCAAAAAGAAGCGCCACCCGAAAGCGACTAACAGGGCGCCGGCCGACCTTCCCGGGCGGTTAATTTCCGATCATGGAATGCTGAAGGGCACCGATTCCGCAACCGTTCCATCAATGGCCAAATCAACACGATAGGTGCCCTCCGGCCATCCCGCCGTAGGTTTGGTGAGTTGTGAATCAGCCTCGTTGTTCGCTCCGACGTCGAGGTCGACCTTGTCGATAGTATAGTTTTCTGGTGCGGCGCCGTGGGAATCGACCGAGACCCAGGAGAATGTGATTTTCGATGTGGGCGCGATATCCACCAAATCGGCCGACACATAAATCACCGGTGTGTCGACAGGGAAGCTGCTCTGAGGCGTTCCCCCGTCCTTCGTCGCGGAAAGGACAATGTTATCGAAGCCGGCCGCATGGGCCGGCAAGCTGAGGGCCGCCAAGGCGGCAACGGCAACTAGAACTGATTTCAAGACTTACTCCTCGGACTTGGTTACTGGCCCGCAAATCTGGGGGCGAATGGCGCTAAGGGCGGATGCCTTCAGCCCAGCCATTTGTCATAGTCGGCCACCAGCAAGTGCAGTGGCTGCGTGTCTTCCTCGATATCGGCGAAACGGCCGATCGGCTCGCGGAAGACATTGTCGGTGCGATCGTCATTGACGGTCGATACCTCGCCGATCAGGACATCCTTGCCTTCGGCCCAGAAGGCGTGCCAGACGCCGGGCAAAAGCGTGACGCTCTGGCCCGGATCGAGCTTCAACAGCCCGCCCGCCGGCAGCCTGTGAATGGTTCCGTCGACCGGCACCGACACCTCGGCCTTGGGGTCGATACCGCCATCGCGATCATGCATGAACAGTTCAAGCACCAGCTTGCCGCCGCCGCGGTTGATGATGTCCTCGGCCTTGATGTTGTGGCGGTGCATCGGCGACATCTGCTCCTTGCGCGAGATCATGATCTTCTCGGCATAGAGCATGCCCATGCCCTTCTTCATGTCCTCGTAGCGACCGTTGCGAACGGTGAACAGGAACAGGCCGAGTTCGTCGAACTTACCCTGGCCGTAGTCGGTGATGTCCCAGCCGAGCCGTGAGGTGAAGATGGCCGAGGAATCGACCTGGCGCGCCTTCATCTCTTCCGGCGACCAGTAGGCGAAGGGCGGCATGATGTAGCCGAACGAGCGGATGAAAGCGTCGGCTTCGCGGATGATATCGTTGATTGCGGAGCGTTTCATGATCATGACCCCTGGTGTCGGTTTTTCCGATAGATCGCATAGCCGAACGCCGGTGCGGTGTCGATCCATTCTGCTATTCGAGCCTTGCGCGTTCCCGACCATGGCCCACTGATCCGGCCCGCTGGCCGCGTGACATCGCTTGCTTTCAGGCTCATAAACCCTGCGAATTTTCACAGAGATAGCCGATGCCGACGATCCATGATCTCGATACGCCGTCGATCCTCATCGACGCCGCACGCGCCGAAGCCAACATCGCCAGAGCGCAAGCCCATGCCGACAAGAACGGACTGAAACTCAGGCCGCACATCAAGACGCACAAGCTGCCTTATTGGGCGAAGAAGCAAATGGCGGCTGGCGCCGTCGGCATCACTTGCCAGAAGATCGGCGAGGCCGAGGTGATGGCCGATGCCGGGCTGACGGATATCTTTCTCCCCTACAACATCCTTGGGCGCGCCAAGCTCGAACGGCTGAAGGCGCTGCATGGCCGCGTGAAGCTGTCGGTGACGGCTGACAGCGCGCAGACGCTGGAAGGGCTCGCCGCCACCTTCATCGATGCCGGGCACCCGCTCTCGGTATTGGTCGAATGCGACACCGGCATGGGACGCTGCGGCGTGCAGACTGCCAATGAAGCGGTTGCGCTGGCGAGGGTGATGGACAAGGCCGGCGGCCTTGCCTTCGGCGGACTGATGACCTATCCGGCCGCCGGCCGGGCCGTGGAGGCCGAAGCCTGGCTTGCCGACGCCAAACAGGCGCTGGCCGCCTCGGGTCTCGCTTGCGAACGCATCTCCAGCGGCGGCACGCCTGACATGTGGCGTTCCGCCGATGCCTCCGTCATTACCGAATACCGGCCCGGCACCTATGTCTATCTCGACCGTTACCAGGTCGCCAAAGGCGTCGGCACAATAAACGATTGCGCGCTGACGGTGCTCGCAACCGTGGTCAGCCATCCGACAGCGACGCGCGCCATTCTCGATGCCGGCAGCAAGGCCTTGTCCAGCGACACGCTGGGGCTAAAGGATTTCGGAGAGTTGATGGGCGTGCCGGGAGCGCTGGTGACGGGCCTGAGCGAGGAGCACGGTACGGTCACGCTGTCGGGCGATGGCAAGCTGCGCATTGGCGAACGCGTGCGGGTGGTGCCGGACCATTGCTGCGTCGTCACCAACCTGTTCAACGAGGTCAATCTGATCGACGGTGAGAAGGTGCTGGAAACGCTGCCGGTGGCGGCACGCGGATTGATGGGGTGAATTTCTAGGCCGGACGCTCCGCCTGCCGCGCCGCCACCCGCCGCATGGCAATGACGCGGCGGCGCCGGATTTCGGTGCGCATGGCCATCAGATGCAGCGTGAAGAAGAGCGCGGTGAAGCCGACGGCCATCACCAGCAGCGGCCAGAGCAGGCTGGGATCGATGGTCGGACCGCCGAGCCTGAACACGGAAGCCGGCTGGTGCAGCGTGTTCCACCAGTCGACCGAGAATTTGATGATCGGGATGTTGATGAAGCCGACCAGCGTGATGATGGCGGCGGCCCAGGCGGCACGGCTGGCATCATCCAGCGCACGGGTCAGCGCGATGATGCCGAGATACATCAGGAACAGCACGAAGACCGAGGTCAGCCTTGCGTCCCAGACCCACCAGGTGCCCCACATCGGCTTGCCCCAGATCGAGCCCGTGATCAGCGCCAGCGCGGTGAAGACGGCACCGATGGGGGCCGCTGATTTGAGCGCGACATCGGCTAGCGGATGGCGCCAGACCAGCGTGCCGAGGGCAGACAGCGCCATCAGCGTGTAGCACATCATGGCGAGCCAGGCGAAAGGCACATGGATGTACATGATGCGAACGGTGATGCCTTGCTGGAAATCCTCGGGCGCGGTGAAGCTCATATAGAGGCCGACGGCGAGGACGAGCGCGGCGAGCGCCGCCAACCACGGTACAAGCTTGTCGGCCATCCCGACGAACCGCGTCGGATTGGCAAGATCGGCCCAGCCGCCCAGGCGTGAGGTGGTGTCACTCATGCGACTTTACATAGACCGCCGATGCGTTTGGGGCAATCGAGCGGTGGTGTCGCAGGCGTAGAAGCGTCTTCCTTCCCTCTTGTGGGGGAAGGAAGAACCGGCTCAGGCGGCCTCACCCTGTACGGAGCGGCTGAGGCGGCGGACTTCCTCGTCATTGAGCAGGCCGCCGGCGCGCAGCAGGCTGGCGAAGCGGCCGTTGCGCAGCGACAGTTCGGCGAAGCCACCCATCTCGACCACCTTGCCCTTGTCCATGAACACGACCAGATCGGCGTCGCGGACGGTGGTCAGGCGGTGGGCGATGATGAAGGTGGTGCGGTCGCGACGCAATTCGTCGATCGCTTCCTTGACGCGATCCTCGGTCTCGACGTCGAGTGCGCTGGTCGCCTCGTCGAGCACCAGGATCGGAGCATCCTTCAGCACGGCACGGGCGATGGCGATCCGCTGGCGCTCGCCGCCAGACAACTGGCCGCCACGTTCGCCGACCACCGTGTCGTAGCCGTTGCTCTTGGCCAGGATGAAATCCTGCGCCGCGGCCGCGGAGGCGGCGGCATGGATTTCTTCGTTGGTCGCGTCGGCACGGCCGACCCGGATGTTGTCCTCGATCGAGCGGTTGAGAAGCCCGGCATCCTGGAACACGGTGGCGATCGAATGGCGCAGCGACTTGCGGGTCACCGTGCGGGTATCGATGCCGTCGATCAGGATACGGCCGCTGGACGGCGAGAAGACGCGCTGCAGCAAATTGATGAGCGTGGTCTTGCCCGCACCCGTCGGCCCGACAATGGCGACGGTCTGGCCTGCCTGGACCTCGAAGGACACATCGCTGACGCCCTGGCCCGAATTGGCGAACTCGAAGCTGACATCCTCGAAACGGACATGGCCGGTGACGTTGGCAAGGTCGCGCAGGCCATCCGGCTCGGCGGTATCGGCGGCCGAGTCCTCGAGCTTATAGAAATCCTCAAGCTTGGCGCGGGCTTCCGAAATCTGAGTGGTGAAGGCCGACATCTGGTCGAGACGGGCGATCAGCATCCCGGCAAAGCCGGTGAAGGCCACGACATCGCCGACGCGGAGCTGGCCACGGGTGACGAGATACGCGCCGATTGACAGCACGATCATCATCGAAATGGTCGAGGACAGGCGGTTCAGCGCATTGGCAATCGCCCACCAGTCGAGCACAGGATTCTGCGCGTCGAGCAGGCCCTTGACGTAACGCTTCAACGCCGCGGTCTCATGGCCGATGCGGTTGTAGCTCTGCAGCACGGCGACATTGCTGACGCTGTCGGTCACATGGGCAAACACGGTATGATAGTGACGCTCGACGGCGGTCTGCCCTGCCTTGGTGCGGCGCATGACGATACGGCCGATGCCCACGTAAAGGACGCCAAGGCCAAGCAGCACAATGGACATGCGGACGTCCATCGCAAGCGCGGTCGGGACCAGCAGCACCAGCGCGATGGCCGTCGAAAGATGCACGCGCATGAATTCGAGCCACAAGCTGAAAAGGGTTTCAACGGCGCGCAGCAGCGTGTGCAGCGAATTGGAAGTGCCGCGCTGGTGATGCCAGGCGAGCGGCATGGTGATTACGCGCTCGAAGGACTGGCACAACACTTCCGAACGACGGGCATGGGCGAAGCGATCGGCGCCACGCGCCACCAGCACGAAGGCCATGACATTGAAGAGACCGAGAGCTGCCCAGACCGCGAGCGTCGAAAACACCGGACCTTTTTCGGAAATAGCGCCGATCACCCGGCCTAAAAGGATCGGCTCAAGGATCGCGATGGCTGCAAGCGCGACGTTGGCCGCACAGATCAGCGCGACGCGCTTCTTGTCGGCAGCCAGATATCCCAGCGCTCTCCAATAGATCTGCAGAAGTGACACTTTAGCTACTCCGCCAACTTTCTATTGTGCCCAATACCAATATTGTGCACTGCACCATTTCGTAACACCTAACGGTTGATGCGTCGCAAAACAATGCCCGTCTATCGCTTCCGTTCCCGTTTAGCGAACAAAAGATGACGACGATACGAAATCTGACGTGATCACCTAACGGTTTGAGATAAAAGGTGAAATGTCAGCCTTGCGGCAAAATCGTGGCAGTAGCGGAGCGCTGCCACATTTTTAATCACCGCGAGCTTGCACGGTCGGTTTCACGCGTCTTTGGCGGACGCCCCACAGATCGCGCGCAAGTAAACAGGACGCGGCGGCGCGCGTCCGGAGGACGCGCGCGCTTCTGACATAACCTGCTGATTTTACGCTGGTATCTTGACCACGACCTCGGTCTGGCCGCCGGCTTTGGGTTCAAAGGACGCCGCTTTTGTCTTCGATCCGTTGACTTCGAGCGAGATCGTCTTGGCCTTTTTGTCGCGAACGACCTGGACCTTGATGTCGGCGCCCAGCATCTTGAGCGAAGCCTGGTAGCCATCCCAGTGGCTGGGCAGCTTCGGCCGGAATGTGATCTGCTTGCCGCGCCGTTCGATGCCCAGGATGCCTTCGACCGCCGCCCGGTAGAGCCAGCCCGCCGAGCCGGTGTACCAAGTCCAGCCGCCGCGCCCACCCTTGTCGTCCCCGGCATAGATATCGGCCGCCACTACATAGGGTTCGACGCGGTAGTGCTCGGTCGACGCCTCGTCGAACGCGTGGTTGACCGGGTTCAGCATCGAGAAGCAGCGATAGGCTTCATCGGTCTGCCCCATCTGGGCGAGCGCAATGACGAACCAGGTGGCGGCATGGGTGTACTGGCCGCCATTCTCGCGCACGCCAGGCGGATAGCTCTTGATGTAGCCGGGATCCTTCTGCGTCTTCGAGAAGGGTGGAGTGAACAGTTTGACGATCTTGAGATGATCGTCGACGAGCAGCTTCGTCGCCTGCTGCATAGCCGTGGTCGACCGCGCCGGGTCGCCCTCGCCCGAAAGCACGCTCCAGGACTGGGCGATGGAGTCGATCTTGCACTCTTGCGATGTACGCGACCCCAAAGGCGTGCCGTCATCGAAACTGCCGCGCCGGTACCATTCGCCATCCCATGCCGTGCTTTCGAGCGCTCGCTTCAGCGCGTCGGCATGCTTTGTCCAGGCCTGTGCGCGCTTGGTGTCGCCCTCGGTCCTGGCGACCGCGGCGAAGTCGCCCAGCGTCTTCAGCAGGAACCAGCCCAGCCACACGCTCTCACCCTTGCCGTGCTCGCCGACGCGGTTCATGCCGTCGTTCCAGTCGCCGCCGAGAATCAACGGCAGGCCGGCTGGACTGCTGCGCTTGATGGCGAGGTCGAGCGCACGCGCGCAGTGGTCGTACAGCGACACCGTCTTCTTCGAGATTTCCGGGGTGAAAAAGGCGTCGTGCTCGCCTTCGCCCAGCACCTGTCCGTCGAGGAAAGGCAGTTGCTCCTTCAGGATGGTGGCGTCGCCGGTCACCAAGAGATAGCGGGCCGTGGCGTGGGCGAGCCACACCACGTCGTCGGAGATCAGGGTACGCACGCCGGCGCCGGTGCGCGGCAACCACCAATGCTGCACGTCGCCTTCCGGGAACTGCCGCCGCGCGGCATTGAGGATCTGGTCGCGCGCCAGCGTGGGATCATGCGCCAGCAAGGCGAGTGTGTCCTGCAACTGGTCGCGGAAGCCGAAGGCGCCGCTTGCCTGATAGAAAGCCGAGCGGGCGCGGATGCGGCAGGCAAGGCTCTGATAAGGCAGCCAGTGATTGACCATGGCATCGAGCGCCTTGTCGGGCGTCTCGACCTGGATGGTGTCGAGGAAGGCGCGCCATTCGCGCTCATTGTCGGCCAGGCGCTGGTCGAAATCCTTGCCCCGGTGCTTCTGCACCAGCGCGCTCGCCTGCGCCGAAGACTCGGCATCGCCAAGCAGCCAGATGAGCGTGACGTCGCCGCCAGCCTGAATCTCGATGTCGCGGGCGATCGCCGCGCA
The DNA here is from genome assembly GCF_000513935.1 of Mesorhizobium sp. WSM3626. GTDB lineage: Bacteria > Pseudomonadota > Alphaproteobacteria > Rhizobiales > Rhizobiaceae > Mesorhizobium > Mesorhizobium salmacidum. The sequence continues at coordinate 26,807 of NZ_AZUY01000009.1, forward strand.
AGGATCATCTCCGGCCTCGACGCGGCCTGAGAGAGCCGCGCCGCTCAGCACCGCCTGCGGCAACTCGCTGGACCCGTGCCGGCCGAGGAACTCGGCCCGGTCTGATGTCACCGAGTGGACGCCGGTGTCGGCGGCGAGGAAGGCCACCCGCTCGCTGAAATCGAGCCCGTAGGGATTTTGCGCCAGCAGCGCGCCGGTGGCACCGTCGCGGGACGGCACTATAGTTGCCGCGGTGCGCGACCGATGCCCGCCAAGCACCCATTCGGCATAGGCGTAAACGCGCAGCCGGGCCGGTACCGGGCCGGAATTCTGGATGCGCAGCCGCGTGATCTTCACCGGATCGATGGGATCGACGACATGGGTCAGGTCCATCGACAACGGTCCGCGCTTCGAGCGGAAGGTCGAGAAGCCCTGGCCATGCCAGGCTTCGTAGGTCATCGAGGGATCGCGCACCACCGCGGCGATCGGCGAGAATGCCTTGCCGCTGGCTTGATCATAGATATAGACCCCCTCGCCCGGCCGGTTGGAAACCGGGTCGTTCGACCATGGCGTCAACTGGTAGTCGCGGCTGTTGCGGCTCCAGGTGAAGGCAGCACCTTCGGCCGAGGTGTGGAAGCCGAACGAGGCGTTGGAGACGACGTTGATCCAGGGTTGCGGCGTGGTACGCCCGCCAGTCAGGCGCACCACATAGTGCCGCCCGTCGCCGTCGAAGCCGCCAAAACCGTTCCACTGGCTAAGGCCGGAGCCATCGGCACTGACATCGGCCCCCGCCTGCGAGGCAAATGCATGCATCTGCGGTGCGGGCGCCGGAATTTCGCGCGGGCTTGGCAACCCTGCCGGCTGCAGGCCATCGCGCGCCTGCAGTGCGGCCGCCTCGGCCCGTTCGATCTGGTCGAAAATGGTGCCATTGCGCGTATGCAGCACAACCCGGGCGACGGCGAGCAGCGTCTTATAGGTGGTTTCCTCCATCAGGTCGCGGCGCACCGCGAAAATGTGCTGGCGGGGTCCGAGTTCCTTGCCACGCAAGCGGCTGTTTTCGCAAAGCGTTTCGACCGCGCGCTGCAGATCCTGGACATAGGAGGAAGCCTGCTCGTTGACGACGACGAAGTCGATCATCATGCCGCGGGTGCGCATATATTCCTGGAAGCGCAATGCCTGGGCAACGATCTCCAGATCGGCAACGTCGCCGATCCTGACCAGGAAGATCGGGTAATCGCCCGAAATGCTTGTCGGCCACAGGCTCGACTGCTTGCCCAATCCGGAAGCAACGGACTCGGCCGGCAGCCGCAGGAACGGGTCGGGATAGATCAGATAGCGCGCCAGTTTCTGCACATTGGCCGCATCGGTCAGGCTGAGGCCCATATGGCGGGTCTGCACCTGGCTGCGCGTCCAGGCAAGCATGGCCTGGCGAGCAAAGCTCTCCTGATGGTCGAGCCGGCTTATGGCCTCTTCCAGTTCGGCGCGGTTGGCCCCGACGACTGTCCAGAAGGTCAGCGATACCTTCTTGTTGGCGGGCACGCGCACCTGCCGGCGCAGCGAGGCGACGGGATCGAGCGTGAAGCCGGAATGGCCGCCCAGCCTGGCGCCTGGATCGAAAGCGGCGGCATCGACGATGGTGCGGCCACGGCCGATGAAGGCGCGCCTGTCGGTCTCGGCTTCGGCATCACGCGCCGGTCCCGACGGATCGGTGACGAAATGCACCAGGGTGACATCGGGCTCGCTGGTTTCGCGCTTGCGGCGCGTGGCGAAGATCGCGCCATTGTTGGCGGCGATCTCGGTTTCCACGAACATCTTCGAGAAAGCAGGATGCGCGTTGTCGGAAGCCTCCGAGCCCAGCACCAGCTCGGCAAAGGACGTCACTTCGATGTGACGGTCTGACGTGCTCTCATTGTAGAGCGTGATCCGGCGGCCCTCGCCATTGCCCTCGGAAACGACGATGCATTCCACCTCGGAGCGCAGCGTGCCGGCGGTTTTGACAAAGCTCGCCTTGTCGTCGGAAAACAAGGTTTGCGTCTTTTCCTCGACGGCGCGTCTGGGCTCCGATGTCGCCGACCACCAGTCGCCGGTGGCGGCGTCGCGCAGGAAGATGTAGGAGCCAAGCCGGTCCTCGACGGGGTCGGGCTGCCAGCGGGTGACGGAAAGATCGCCCCAGCGGCTGTAGCCGGAGCCGGTCGCGGTCACCATCACCGAATAGCGGCCGTTCGACATCACATTGGTCGAACGCAGCGCCCGCACGGGATCGAGCACGATGCGGGTATCGGGGCTCTCGGTTTCGGTCTCGTCCTTGGAGCGCTCGTCGGCCTCGGTGCGGACGGTGGCGGTCGGAATATCGCGCGGCGCCCTCTCCTGCAGCAGCAGTTCGGCCGATTCAATGACCGGATCGCTGTGGAAGCGATCGCGCAGGCGACCTTCGAAGATGGCGTCGGCGACGGCGGCGATCGACATGCCCGAATGGTGGGCATAGTAGTTCAGCACGACCGCTTGGTTGGTGCCTTCCGGCACGCGCTGCGGCGTGAAGTCGACCGCATCATAATAGCCATGACGGCCAAGCGCGCCGATCTCGCGCAGCCGGGCCAGATTCTGCACCGCTTCGCGCGGGTTGAACTGCGCCGCCATGATAGTCGCGTAAGGCGCGATTACCGTATTCTGGCCAAGGCCGCGCTTGAGCCCAAGCCCCGGCACGCCGAAATTGGTGTACTGATAGGTCAATTCGCGGTCGCGGGCGTTGTAGGCCGCTTCCGAGATGCCCCACGGCACGTTCTTCTGGCGACCGTACTGCATCTGGCGCTTGATGATCAGCTTGCTGGTCTGGTTGAGGATGGAGCCTTGCGGCTCCTTCATCACCAGCGGCGGCATCAGGTACTCGAACATCGAGCCGGACCACGACATCAGCGCGCCCTGGAAGCCGATCTCGACGATGGGGCGGCCGAGCCTGAACCAGTGTTCGGTTGGCAGATCGCCCTTGGCGATGGCAAACAGGCTGGTCAGCCGCGCCTCGGAAGCCAGAAGATCGTAGCAGCTTTCGTCGAGCTGATGTTCCTCGACCCGGTAGCCGATCGACAAAAGCTTGCGCTCCGGCCGCATCAGGAAGGCGAATTCCATCTCGAAGGCGAAACGACGGGTGCGCTCGCGCAAGGTGAGCAGCTTGGCACGCAGAGCCTCGACAGCGTTTTCGTCGCTGTGGGCGTCGTGGACGTGCGCCTCGCAGGTGGCTTCGAGCCTTGCCGCCCAGTCGACGATGACGTCACTCTGCGGTGATGCGGCCTCGGTGTGAATGGCGGTGGCGAGCTTGCGGATTTCGCCGGCCAGCACCGCCAGGTTGATGGTGCGGATCGACGCCATTTCCGGCTGGGCCTTGATCGTGTCGACGGCGCGCCGCATGCCGTCGAGGCGATCGACAAGCCGTTGGCGCAACGGGCGCAACTGACGGCGGTCGTCGGGCAGTTCATCGAGGCTTTCGCTCAGGATGGTCACCGTGTCGAGAATGCCTTCGAAATCGCCCTGCAGGTGGACGGAAGGCGCTTCCGCCCATTCGGCGCAGGCCGCCGCCACCGCCACCAGGTGACCGGCGAGATTGCCGCTGTCGACAGCCGAGATATAGAGCGGATAGAGCGGCTTGAGCGTCGTGGTGTCGTACCAGTTGAAGAGATGGCCGCGGCTGCGCGGCATGCTCTCGATGGTCGTCATGGTTGCATCGATGCGGGTGATGGCATCGGAAAGGCTGATCCAGCCGAAATCGCGCGCCGAAACGACCGAGAGCAGGTAGACGCCGATATTGGTCGGCGAGGTGCGCGGCGCCACGACGGGCGCCGGGCTCTCCTGGAAATTATCCGGCGGCAGATTGTGATGTTCTGCCGTGACGAAGGTTTCGAAATAGTGCCAGGTGCGCCGCGCCACGGTGCGCAGCGTATGGATGTCGGCTTGCGATATGCGCAGCCGGTCCTCGGTTTCGGCGGAGCGGCTGATCCAGCTGGCGATCGCCGGCGAACCGATCCAGAACAAGGCAAAGAAGAAGGCGACGAAGGCACCGGTGGAGTCGGCGAGCACCGGAATGGCGAGGCCGACAAAGCCGATGATCACGGCGCCATACATCATGCCGTAATAGGAGCCGACATCGTTGTCGCCCGCCTTGTGCGCCTGCGAGGCGGTGCGCCATTCCAGGAGGTTCTGCCGGCTGACGAACAGCCGGTAGAGCGTGCGCACAATGGCATCGCCCATCATCCAGGCGTTATGTGCCATCAGCACGATCTTCAGCGCCACCATGGCGGTGCCGAAGGCGACGTCGCGCGCCAGCGCCGAGAAATGGCCGCGCGGCGTCTGGTCGCCGCTCTTGGGCAGAATGGCGTTGACCACGTCGAAGGTCGGCGCCATGAACAGGCTGAGGATCAGCAAGGCCTGCCACTGCGCGGCCTGCGTGAACGGCAGCAAGGTCCAGCCGGCGATCGCCGCCATCACCCAAAAGATCGGCGTCAGCGAGCGGCGCAGATTGTCGACCATCTTCCAGCGCGACAAGGCCGGAACGCCGGAACGAGGATTAAAGATGTAGCCCAAAAGCTGCCAGTCGCCGCGCGCCCAGCGATGGTGGCGCGAGGCATCGACCGAGTAGCGGGTCGGGTAATCCTCGACCAGTTCGACGTCGGTGACCAGTGCGGCGCGCGCCAGGGCACCTTCGAGCAGATCGTGGCTGAGGATGGTGTTTTCCTCGATGCGGCCCTGCAAGGCGGCCTCGAAGGCATCGACATGATAGAGGCCCTTGCCGGTGAAGGATCCGTCGCTGAAGACGTCCTGATAGAGGTCCGAAACAGCGAAGACATAGGGATCAAGGCCGCGATTGGCCGAGAAGACGCGCTGGAAGAACGAGGCTTCGTCGCCGCTGGTGAGTGAAGCGGTGATGCGCGGCTGCAGTATGGTGTAACCGGCGGTCACGACGCGCCTCGTGGCGTCGAAGTGCGGACGGTTGAGCGGATGGCAAAGCTTGCCGACCAGGCTCGATACCGCATCGCGGGTGGTGCGGGTATCGGCGTCGAGCGTCATCACATGGACGACCTTTTCCGGCAGCGGGACTTCGAGCGGCAGGAAGGTGGTATCGCTGTCGCCGCGCAGCAAGAGGTCGAGTTCGTGCAGCTTGCCGCGCTTGCGTTCCCAGCCCATCCAGCACCCTTGACCGGCATTGTAGAGCCGGCGGCGGTGCAGGATATAGAAGCGCGGCGCGCCGTCGGAGGGATAGCGCGCGTTGAGACGGGCGATTTCGGCGCGGGCGAAGTCGAGGATCTCGGTATCCGCCGCATCGATCTCGATCTTGCTGTCGGGCCAATCCGAAAGCAGCGCGAAATGGATCTCGTCCGCCAGATTGGCAAGGTAATGCACTTCGATGTTGCGGATGTTTTCCTCGACATCGTCACGCGAGCCGATCAGCGACGGCACGACCACCAGGGTGCGCGCCTCGGGCGGCACACCGTGCCTGTAGTCGTAACCGATAAGGCGTGTCGGCTTAAGGAACAGCGAGACCACGGTGTTGAAGAAAGCGAGCGCGCCTTCGCTGGCCGGCACGGCAAACAGAGCCAGCATCAGCACGATCGACGGCACCGACAGGCCGAGATTGGAAAGGGCGTTGCCGGACAGGACAAGCAGCAGGACGGTCAGCGCGAAGACGGGCAGGACGATGCCCAGCCAGCCGGTCTTGGCGAAGGTCCGCTTGACCGTCTGGCTGATCGTGGGCCGGTAACCGATCGCTTTTTCCAGTTCCAGCCGGCGCGGGCCAACGACGTAAAAACCGACATCGGTATGAGCGAATGCAATCTGGGCGTCCACTCCCCCTCCGCTCTCCGGGACGGTTTCACCGACGGCGTGGCCGGCCAGTTCAATGGCTTTTTCGGCGACACGGTACTCCGAAAGGTTCGAGCGGCGAGCCAGTTCCTCGATCGCGGTGCGGTATTGATCGCGCGAGAAGAAGTCGAGCGCGGCAAAATCGGTGCGCTCGCGCAGCACGGTATCGATGCGGCTGACGCCTTCGAACCACACCGTCCAGTCGACGTCGTTGATAAGGCGCAGGCCGCGGACGATGTTGCCGGTGGTCACATTGCCGCTGGACAGCGTCTGGTGCTCGGAAATGATGATTTCCTCGGCATCCGAGCCGGTCTTCTCGAGTTCGCCTTCCAGCCACTCCAGCGCCTTGCCGGCGTTCTGCGATCCGTCACGCAGGCGATAGAGAAGCTGAGTAGCAAAGGTGGTGTCCTGCGCATGCGCGCTGAAATTGGCGAGGATCGCCTGCCGATCCGGATTGTCGTCGGTCGCCAGCACCTTGTCGGCCACGTCATTGGCGATCTGGCGCATCTGGCGGGTGCGGTTGACCCTGACCGCCAGGCGACGGAGGTTCTCGATCAGCACGAAACGCAGAAGGGACGGCAGTGCCCAGAGTTCACCAATCTTCAGCGGTTCGACCGACTGAAAACCCTGGACGATAGACTTGAACATGGTCGCCGAGACGGAACTGTCGGAATGCGCGACATAAGTCCAGGCCAGCGCCAATGCGCGCGGCACGGTGCCGCCATCGGGCAGTTTCAGGGTCGGCAATTGCCGGTAAAAGCGGCGCGGCAGGTCGCGTTTGACCTGGAAAATGGTTTCCTCGATCAGATAGTTGTTGTCGAGCAGCCACTGCGCGGCCGGCGTGATGGTTTCGCCCCTCACCTGCGCGGCATTGGTAGACCGGTAGACTTCGAGGATCTTCTTGGCGCTGTCACGGATACGGGCTTGAAAGTCGAACGGTATCAGACCGAACAGATCCGTCAGATCGCCCTTGGCCAGGCTTTCGCCGAGCAGCCGGAGCCGTTCCTCCGGCAGGAATGTGGATCTTATCGGCTCTTCCGTGATGACTGGGAAGCTCGCGCTTGTCTTCTCGATCTGGGCTAGGTTCGTCTGAATATTCATTGAAAATTCCGTAAGCGGGCACTCAGCGGCGTCACCGCCACGGCAATGGCCCTAAAACCGGTTCGAATGCAATCGGTTGCATCAACCCTAAGCCGAAAGTTTATTTCCGCACCACGACGGAGCGTCATCTTTCGACCAATCCAAAGACGAGCGCCTCTCGCTCCCGTCGGGATCGATCGACGGAGAGGATTCGGGCTTTTTCGTGATGCCAGTGCCAGCTTACGCTATATTTCGCCAGCGTCGCGATCATGTTTGGAAACAGGCGGTAACCGTTGGGGCGAAGCGCGTCAGGCGGCAGCGATTATCCGGATCACGAAAAGGGTCGCATCCGGTGCGGGCTGAACCCGCAAGACAGAGGCGTCCGGCCCGAGCAGCAGGGTGTCGAGCGGTCCGACACGAATAGGCGCGGCGCCGGGGAAAATGGCATGGCCTCTGTGACAAAGGATAAGGGTGGGACCGGCCTCGGCTGGGATTTCCGCAGGCGTCGAAATCGCCAGACGCTCGACCGAATGCAATATGCGGCCGCGGCGGGTCATGACGTTGAGATCGGTGATCGGGCCGGCGATCAGCGCGGCACTCGTCGGCTGGTCGGCTGGAAAGGAAAATGGCTGGGAAGCCGCTGTCACCCGCTGCGGCGGACGGCCCGCGACATCAAGCACGATCCCCTCACCTTTCAGCACCGACAGCGTGCGGTCGATGCCGGCAAAATTGGAGAACGGCCCGCTGCGTTCGACCCGGGCCATCGAGACGCGCCAGTCGAAATCGTCGAGCCCGGCACCATCGGGCGAGACGGCGATCTCGGTCGTCGTACCGCCGCCGTTCTTCCACGGCATGACGCGGTAATCGGTGGCACGAAAGACACGCATCACGTCAGCCGCTATCCGAGAATGCCCGGCAGATTGAGCTGGTGCTCCTTGGCGCATTCGATCGCGATGTCATAGCCGGCGTCGGCATGGCGCATGACGCCGGTCGCCGGGTCGTTCCACAGAACGCGCTCCAGCCGCCTTGCAGCGTCCGGCGTGCCGTCGGCAACGATGACCATGCCGGCATGCTGGGAGAAGCCCATGCCGACGCCGCCGCCATGGTGCAGCGATACCCAGGTCGCGCCCGAAGCCGTGTTGAGCAGCGCATTGAGCAGCGGCCAGTCGGAGACGGCGTCGGAACCATCCTTCATCGCTTCCGTCTCGCGGTTCGGCGAAGCGACCGAACCCGAATCGAGGTGATCGCGACCGATGACGACCGGCGCCTTGAGTTCGCCCTTGGCCACCATTTCGTTGAAGGCGAGGCCCAATCGGTGGCGATCGCCAAGACCAACCCAGCAGATGCGCGCCGGCAACCCCTGGAAGGAAATCCGCTCGCGGGCCATGTCCAGCCAATTGTGCAGATGGGTGTTGCCGGGGGTGAGTTCACGCACCTTGGCGTCGGTCTTGTAGATATCCTCCGGATCGCCGGAGAGTGCTGCCCAGCGGAACGGGCCGATGCCGCGGCAGAAGAGCGGACGGATGTAGGCCGGCACGAAGCCGGGGAACGCAAAGGCGTTTTCAAACCCTTCGTCCTTGGCGACCTGGCGGATGTTGTTGCCATAGTCGAGTGTCGGCACGCCGGCGTTCCAGAACGCGACCATCGCCTCGACATGCTCGCGCATGGAGGCGCGCGCCGCATTCTCGACCGCCCGGGGGTCGCTGACGCGCTTTTCGCGCCACTCGGCCATCGTCCAGCCCTTCGGCAGATAACCATTGATGGGGTCGTGCGCCGAGGTCTGGTCGGTGACCATATCGGGGCGAATGCCGCGCTTGAACATCTCGGGCACGATCTCGGCGGCGTTGCCGAGCAGGCCGACGGACTTCGCCTCGCCGGCCTTGGTCCAGCGCTCGATCATTTCCATGGCCTCGTCGAGCGTCTCGGCCTTCTCGTCGACATAGCGGGTGCGCAAGCGGAAATCGATCGAATCCGGATTGCATTCGATCGCCAGGCAGCAGGCGCCGGCCATGACGGCGGCCAATGGCTGGGCGCCGCCCATGCCGCCCAGGCCGCCGGTCAGGATCCATTTTCCCTTGAGATTGCCGCCATAATGCTGGCGGCCGGCTTCGACGAAGGTCTCGTAGGTGCCCTGCACGATGCCTTGCGTGCCGATGTAGATCCAGGAGCCGGCCGTCATCTGGCCGTACATCATCAGGCCCTTCTTATCGAGCTCGTTGAATTTCTCCCAGGTCGCCCAGTGCGGCACCAGGTTGGAGTTGGCGATCAGCACACGCGGCGCATCGGGGTGGGTACGGAACACGCCGGCCGGCTTGCCGGACTGCACCAGCAGCGTCTCGTCCTCGCCAAGCGTCTTCAGCGACGCAACGATCTGATCGAAATCGTTCCAGGTACGCGCCGCCCGGCCGATGCCGCCATAGACGACCAGTTCATTGGGGTTCTCGGCGACATCAGGATCAAGATTGTTCATCAGCATGCGCAGCGGCGCTTCAGTCGTCCAATACCGGGCATTGAGCTTGTCGCCGCGGGGGCTGCGCACTTCGCGGATGTTGTGACGGGGGTCGGTCATCATTGTCCCTTTCGGATGAGGCGGCGCGTCAGCGCCCGGCCCAGTCAATGGCGGTTTGGAGAATCTGCGTCAGCGTGGCGCGGATGGGCGCGGCGAACGCGGCATCGTAGGGCGCGGGCCAATTGTCCGGTGTGCCCTTCCCGTCCGGCTCGCGCATGTAGCCGCGGTTGGAGAGCTCCATCTGCAGCGCATGCACGCCCTGATGCGGCTGGCCGAAATGGCGCGTGATCCAGCCGCCCTTGAAGCGTCCGTTGACGACAAAGGTCTCACCGGTTTCTGCCATGATCTGGTTGACCATCGCCTGCAACGCCGGATCAGCGCTCCTGCCGTCGTTCGTGCCGAGGTTGAACACCGGCAGCGTGCCTTCGAAGAGGCGTGGCAGCACCGAGCGGATCGAATGGCAGTCGTAGAGGACAATCTTGCCATGCAAGGTGCGCAACCTGTCGATCTCGGCCTGCAAGGCGGCGTGATAGGGTGCAAAGAATTTCTCGCGGCGCTCGTCGATCTCCGACGGTCCCGGCTCTTCGCCCTCGCGATAGAGCGGATCGCCGTCGAAGGTTTCGGTTGGGCATAGGCCAGTGGTTGCCTGGCCGGGATAGAGCGAGGCGCCGGATGGATCGCGGTTGACGTCGATGACGGTGCGCGAGATCGCGGTGTGCACGACCGTAGCGCCGAGACCGCCGGCGAAATCATAGAGATTGTCGATCCACCAGTCGCAATCGCGGCGACCAAGCCATGGCGAGATAAGCCGGTTTTCGAGGCCGGCGAGGTCGACACCGGTGTGCGGGATCGACACCAGAAGCGGTGCCGTGCCTCGTTTTATTGCCAGCCAAGAAGGTGTCATTGCGCAATCCCCGGCAGCGCCACGGCGCTCGCGGCCTTCGCGACTGCACCGCTACGTACCATGGCGATCGCCTTTTCCATGTCGGGGTGGAAGTGCCGGTCATTGTCGAGATGCGGCACCTCGGCGCGAACCAGCTTGCGCACGGCTTCAAGCGCCGCACTCGAGGCGAGTGGTGCATGGAAATCGCAGCCTTGCGCGGCGGCCAGCAATTCAATGCCGATAACAGCCGTCGCATTCTCGATCATGCCGATCAGCCGGCGCGCGCCATGCGCAGCCATCGAGACATGGTCTTCCTGGTTGGCCGAGGTCGGGATGGAATCGACGCTGGCCGGATAGGCTTTCTGCTTGTTTTCCGAGACAAGTGCTGCCGCCGTCACCTGCGGGATCATGAAGCCGGAGTTCAGGCCGGGCTTGGGCGTCAGGAAGGCGGGCATGCCTGACAGCGCGGGATCGACCAGCATGGCGATGCGGCGTTCCGACAGCGAGCCGATCTCGCAGACGGCAAGCGCGACCATGTCGGCGGCGAAGGCGACCGGCTCGGCGTGGAAATTGCCGCCGGAGAGCGCCGTGTCGTCCTCGGCGAAGATCAGCGGATTGTCGGTAACGCCATTGGCTTCGGTTTCGAGCGTATCGGCGGCCTTGCGCAGGACATCGAGCGCCGCGCCCATGACTTGCGGCTGGCAACGCAGGCAATAAGGATCCTGTACACGCTCGTCGCCGAGCCGGTGCGACTCGCGGATGGCGCTGCCGGCCATCAGATTGCGCAAGGCATCCGCGGTCTCGATCTGGCCGCGATGCTTTCTCAACATATGGATGCGCGGATCGAAGGGGGCGTCGGAACCCTTTGCCGCGTCGGTCGAGAGCGCGCCGGCGACAAGCGCCGACTGGTAGAGTACTTCGGCCTCGAACAGGGCGGCCAGCGCATAGGCCGTCGAAAATTGCGTGCCGTTGAGCAGCGCAAGGCCTTCCTTGGCGCCCAATGTCACGGGCTCCAGCCCATGCGAGACGAACGCGACCTTCGCCGGGAAGCGGCCATGCGGGGTAAAGCATTCGCCGACACCGATCATCACCGCCGTCATGTGCGACAGCGGCGCAAGGTCGCCGGAGGCGCCGACCGAACCTTGCGCCGGCACCACCGGGATGACATCGTTGGCCAGCATCGCTTCGAGCAACTCGATGGTTTGCGAGCGCACACCGGAGGCACCCTGCGCCAGGCTCGCAAGTTTCAGCGCCATCATCAGCCGGGCAACGGCAACAGGCATCGGCTCGCCGACGCCCGCGGCATGCGAAAGCACGATGTTGCGCTGCAGGGTCTCGAGATCCTCGGCGGGGATGCGCACGCTGGCCAGCTTGCCGAAACCGGTATTGATCCCATAGACCGGCTCACCCTTGGCGACGATGCGCGCGACAGCTTCGGCGCTTGCCTTGATTTTTGGGCGGCAGGCACCGTCCAGTTTCGGCACGGCGCCACGGTAGATGGCGCGCCAGTCGGCCAGCGTCGCATTGCCGGGCTTCAGCGTCAGTTCGGTCATTGTCCTCTCCAGATGCGGGCATGCAGCGGGTTGAAGCCCATGCGGTAGACGAGTTCGGCGGGGCGCTCGATGTCCCAGATCGCCAGGTCGGCGGATTTGCCCGGTTGCAGCGTGCCGGTCTCGTCGAGCAGGCCCAGCGCACGCGCCGCTTCGCGGGTGACGCCGGCAAGGCATTCGTCGACCGTCATGCCGAACAGGGTCGCCGCCATGTTCATGGTCAGAAGCAGCGAGGTCAGCGGCGAAGTGCCGGGATTGTTGTCGGTGGCCACCGCCATTTTGACGCCAAGCTGGCGGAACAGGGCGATCGGCGGCTTCTTGGTCTCGCGGATGAAGTAGTAGGCGCCGGGCAGGATCGTCGCCACTGTCCCCGCCTTAGCCATCGCCATGGCGCCCGCCTCGTCGGTGTATTCGAGATGATCGGCCGACAATGCACCATAGCGGGCGGCGAATTCAGCGCCATGCAGGTTGGACAGTTGGTCGGCGTGGAGTTTTACGGGCAAGCCGAGCGCCCTGGCCTTGTCGAACACGCGAGACATCTGCTCGGATGAAAAGGCGATACCTTCACAGAACCCGTCGACGGCATCGGCCAAGCCTTCCGCGGCGACGCCGGGAAGGATCGTTTTGGCGACGAGATCGATGAAAGCGTCCTTGTCGCCCTTGGCTTCGGGCGGCAGCGCGTGGGCTGCGAGACATGTGGTGCGAACCATCACCGGGCGTTCACTGCCCAGTTGCCGCGCGGCGCGCAGCGATTTCCTCTCGTTTTCGAGATCGAGACCATAGCCCGACTTTATTTCAACGGTGGTGACGCCTTCGGCCATCAGCGCATCGAGGCGCGGCAGCGTCTGGGCAACCAGGTCGTCCTCGCTGGCCGCACGCAAGGATTTGACCGAGGAAACGATGCCACCGCCGGCCCTGGCGACCTCTTCATACGTGGCGCCGGCCAGCCGCATCTCGAACTCGTTGGCGCGGTTCCCGGCATGAATAAGATGGGTGTGGCAGTCGATCAGGCCGGGCGTGATCCAGCGGCCCTCGCAATCGATGATCTCGCCCTGGGCAAACGCCGACGGCATCTCGGATTGCGAACCCGCATAGACAATGCGGCCATCGCGCGCGGCGAGCGCGCCTTGCTCGACGATACCCAGTCCGGCAGAATTTTCAGCCATGGTCGCCAGACGCGCATTGCGCCACAGGCGAAGCCCGCCTGCCGGGTTTTTGCTCTCTACGGCCATCATCTTTTCCGTTTCAATCGGTGGCGATTATGTATATACATATTGAAACGCACTGCAAGTGTCATCATTGCACACGAGACCGGGGAGCGGAGAGAAAAGTGACCGATATCTTGGCGGAACAGGCGCTTCTTCCCAACGGCTGGCACGACAATGTGCGGATCACTTTCGCCAATGGGCGCATTGCGGCCGTAGAGCCTGGGAGCACCGCGTCGCCTGGTGACGAACGCCATGCCATTCTCCTGCCAGGCATGACCAATCTGCACAGCCACGCCTTCCAGCGCGGCATGGCAGGGCTCGCCGAGTTGCGCGGGCCCTCCGCCGACAGTTTCTGGAGCTGGCGCGAGGTGATGTACCGCTTCGCGCTGTCGATGACTCCGAACCAGGTCGAGGCGGTGGCAGCGCAGCTCTACGTGGAAATGCTGGAGGCCGGTTTTTCGCGCGTCGGCGAATTTCATTATCTGCACCATGACCGTGACGGACAACCCTATGCCAACCCAGCCGAGATGGCCGAGCGCATCGCTGCCGCGGCCGGCGAAACGGGGATCGGCCTGACGCTGTTGCCTGTGTTTTACGCACATTCCTCCTTCGGTGGTGCCGCGCCAAACGAAGGCCAGCGCCGATTCATCAACGATGTGAATCGGTTCGCCCGGCTTGTTGAGAAAAGCCGGGAATCTGTTCGCTCTTTGAATCAAGCGATTGTCGGCGTTGCCCCGCACAGTCTGCGGGCCGCGACGCCTGAGGAACTCACGGCGATTGCGGCCATGGCGCCAAACGGGCCAATCCACATCCATGTCGCCGAGCAGGTGAAAGAAGTCGAAGACTGCCTTGCCTGGTCCGGCGCGCGTCCGGTCGAATTTCTGCTTGGGGCTGCCGATGTCGACCAGCACTGGTGCCTGATCCATGCCACCCACATGACCGATGCTGAAACCATCGGCATGGCCAGGAGCGGCGCCATTGCCGGCCTTTGCCCGATCACGGAGGCCAATCTCGGCGACGGCACCTTTGCCGCGCCTTTGTTCAGGGAGCATGGCGGCCGCTTCGGTGTCGGCTCCGATTCCAACGTGCTGATCGGCCTGCCCGACGAATTGCGCCAGCTCGAATATTCGCAGCGCCTCGCGCACCGCGCCCGCAATGTGCTGGCCGTGGCTGGCGGCTCGACCGGCCGCGCGCTGTACGACGCAGCGCTTAACGGCGGCAGCGTCGCGCTTGGCGCCGGCGCATCGCAAATCGCGCCTGGTGCATCCGCCGATCTCATCTCGCTCGACGCCGGCAACCCCTCGCTGGCCGGCAAAACCGGCGATGCGATCCTCGACGCCTGGATTTTCGCCAATGGCAGCAAGGTCGATTGTGTCTGGGTGCATGGCAAGAAACAGGTCAGTGATGGCAGACATGCCAAGCGCGAGGCCATCGCCGAACGGTTTCGCGGCGTGATGACAGCGCTTTCCGAGGGTTCACCCAGATGAGCATGGCTGAACCGACGGAGATAGACGACAGCGAGACCGTCTCGCTGCATCAGCGCATCCTTTCCGATATCCGGGAAAGAATTCTTTCCGGCACCTGGGTGCCCGGCCACCGTATCCCGTTCGAACATGAGCTGACCGCCGAATACAAATGCTCACGCATGACGGTGAACAAGGCTCTGTCCCAGTTGGCCAAGGCAGGTTTGATCGAACGCCGCCGCCGGTCGGGCAGCTTTGTCCGCCAGCCGCAATCGCAGGCAGCCGTGCTGGAACTTCACGACATCAGGATCGAAGTCGAGGCGCTCGGCCTGCCCTATCGCTACGAGCGGCTGGAACGCCTGAAGCGGCGCAGCAATGGGGAGGACAGGACGTTGCTCGAACTGTCCGCCACAGGTCCAGTGCTATGGCTCGAAGGTCTTCATTTTGCCGGCGAACGGCCATTCGCGCTCGAGCAACGTCTGATCAATCTTTCGGCGGTTTCGGAAGCCGGGGACGAAGAGTTTCTGGAAATCGCTGCTGGGCCTTGGCTGATCGACCGCGTGCCGTGGAGCGAGGCCGAGCATCGGATACGCGCCATGAGCGCTGACGACGCCATCGCCGATGCGCTCGACATCGATCCCGGGGCACCTTGCCTGGTGGTCGAACGCCGCACCTGGAGTGCCGAGCACCCGGTCACCCACGTGCGCTTCATCTATCCGGCGGAAAGCCATACGCTGGTGGCAAGGTTCACGCCGTCGCAGGGGTGAGTGATCTCCCCCTCGTCGTGGGGGAGATCGGCAGTTCTGACGTCGCGCCTTTACAACGCCGCGGTGATAATAATCTCGACCAGATATTCCGGGCCGGCGAGCTTTGCTTCGCCGGTGGCGCGGGCGGGCGTGTGGCCCTGCGGCACCCACTTGTCCCATTCGGTATTCATCTCGGCGAAGGTGCCCATGTCGGCCAGCCAGATGATCGCCTGGACGATCTTGGTCTTGTCGGTGCCGGCCTTGGCCAGCAATTCGTCGATGGTCGCCAGAATATCGCGGGTCTGCGCGGCGACGTTGCCGCCGGGTTCGCCGACCTGGCCGGCCAGGTAGACGGTGTTGCCGTGGATGACGATCTGGCTCATGCGCGGGCCAACATCGATGCGACGAATGCTCATTGCGAGTTCCTTCCGTTGTGGTCGCGCCTCTTTAGAGTCGCCGTCCGCTTCGGGCAAGGCCGGCTGAACCGAAACCGCTTGAGCCAATTGCTCCATCCAGGGCCAGGCGCCTACACGGCGAGTTGACCACCGCGACGCAATTCCGCCGGATTGGCTTGTTGACTAATGTAATAACATCACATATCCAAACGGCCGCACCTTAGCCGGATTTGGTTTCCCACGGAACGATATGACCCAGACCTGCCTGACATTCCGTGACCTGACGTTGGGCTACAACAGCCATCCCGCGATCCATCACCTCGATGGCGCGATCCGCAAGGGCTCGCTGACGGCCGTGGTTGGGGCCAACGGCTCTGGCAAGTCGACGCTGATGAAGGGTATTGTCGGGGTGCTGAAGCCGATGGCAGGCGAGGTCATTCGCGCGCCGGGCGTGCGGGCGGCCTACCTGCCGCAGCAATCGGAACTCGATCGCTCCTTTCCCGCCCGCGTTGTCGATCTGGTCTCGCTCGGCCTGTGGCCGAAGCGCGGCATGCTTGGCCGCTATACGGGGGAAGATCGTGAGGCCGTCAGCCAGGCTTTGATGGCCGTCGGCCTCGGCGGCTTCGAGAAGCGGCCGATCGACACGCTGTCGGGTGGCCAGTTGCAGCGCACGCTGTTTGCCCGCGTGCTGTTGCAGGATGCCGACCTGATCCTGCTCGACGAACCGTTCAACGCCGTCGACGCCAAGACGGTCGGTGACCTCATTGCCTTGATCAAGCGTTGGCACGGCGAAGAGCGCACCATCATGGTGGTGGTTCATGATCTCGATCTGGTGCGCCAGAATTTTCCCGAAACACTGCTGCTTGCCCGTCAGCCGGTTGCCTGGGGCGAGACCCGGGAGACGCTGAAACCGGAGAACCTGCTGCGCGCGCGCCGCTTCCACGAAGCCTGGGAAGAGAACGCGCCCTGGTGCGAGCCTGACGAGCACGCTCATGACCATGATCATCATGGCCACGACCGCGATCATCACCATGGCGCCGGACCGAGGGCTGCCTGATGGACGCGCTCTACAGTCTTTTCATCGCACCTTTCGCCGATTTCGGCTTCATGCAACGGGCGCTGTTCGGCTCGCTGATGCTGTCGCTCGGCGCCTGCCCGATCGGCGTCTTCCTGATGCTGCGGCGCATGAGCCTGTCGGGCGACGCGATGGCGCATGCCATTCTGCCGGGCGCGGCCGCGGGTTTCCTGTTCTACGGGCTGGAAATCCTGCCGATGACCATTGGCGGCCTGATCGCCGGCATCATCGTGGCGCTCGGCGCCGGTGCCGTGTCGCGCTTCACCATCCAGCGCGAGGACGCCTCGATGGCCGCCTTCTACCTGATTTCGCTCGCCATCGGCGTGCTGATGGTGTCGATCCGCGGCTCCAGCGTCGACCTCATGCATGTGCTGTTCGGCACGGTGCTGGCGCTCAACAACGAGGCTTTGACGCTGATTGACGGCATCGTCGCGGTGACGCTGGTCAGCCTTGCCATCTTCTGGCGGGCGCTGGTGGCCGAATGCCTCGACCCGCTGTTCCTGCGTTCGGTCAGCCGCATGGGCAGCCCGGTGCATTTCATCTTCCTCGGTCTCGTCGTGCTCAACCTCGTCGGCGGCTTCCAGGCGCTCGGAACTTTGCTTTCCGTCGGATTGATGATGCTGCCGGCGGCAGCCGCACGCTTCTGGACGACGCGCGTCGAACCGATGTGCGTGCTGGCCGTACTGATCGGCTTTGCCTCCTGCATCGCCGGACTGCTCTTGTCCTATCATGCGTCGCTGCCATCCGGCCCTGCCATCATTCTGTCGGCTGGCGTCGTCTATTTCGCCTCGATCCTGTTTGGCACGCGCGGCATCCTGCGCGCCCGCATCATCCATCACCGTCACAGAACGGCCTGATCCCCCGCCCTAAAGGAGACCCGCTTATGCTCAAATCGATCCGTGCCGCCCTGACGATGAGCGTTATAACATTTGCCGCCTTTAGCGCGTCATCGGCTTTCGCCGCGCCGCTGAAAGTGGTCGCCAGCTTCACAGTCATTGCGGATTTCGCCAAGAATGTCGGCGGCGACCGCATCGCGATCACCACGATCGTCGGCCCAGACGGCGACGCCCATGTCTACGAGCCGAGCCCTGCCGACGCGGTGGCCATGGCCAAGGCCGATATCGTGCTGGTCAACGGCCTGCACTTCGAAGGTTTCCTGCAGCGCCTAGTCGATGCCAGCGCCACCAAGGCCTCCATTGTCACCTTGACCAAGGGCGTGACGCCGATCGACTTCAAACCTGAATTCGCCGACGCCGATGCGGCCGAGGGTGCCGGCACCGGCGGCGGCAAGACGGTCACCGATCCGCACGCCTTCCAGTCGATCGCCAATGCCAAGATTTATGTGAAGAACATCGCCGAAGCCTTTTGCGCGGCCGACAGCGACGGCTGTGTCAGCTACCAGACCAATGCCGCCGCCTACACCAAGAAGCTCGATGCGCTGGAAGGCGAAGTGAAGGCGGCGATCCAGTCGATCCCCGAAGCAAAGCGCGTCGTCATCACCTCGCATGACGCCTTCGGCTATTTCGAACATGAATACGGCCTGACCTTCCTCGCTCCGCAAGGCATCTCGACCGATTCCGAACCGTCGGCCGCCGATGTCTCCAAGCTGGTCGAGCAGGTGAAGCAGGACAAGGCCGCGGCCATCTTCGTCGAGAACATCACCAACCCGCGCCTGATCGAGCAGATCGCCAGCGAGACCGGTATCAAGGTCGGCGGCACGCTCTACTCGGACGCGCTGTCGCAGCCCGACGGCCCGGGCTCGACCTATATCGACATGATGCACAACAACATCCGTCAGATCAAAGGTGCCATTCTAGGCAGCTGAATTTGATCCGCACCCAACCGGGCCGTATCGGCCTGGTTGGATTTTCTGGCGCGCCATGTCTATTTGGCAGAGAATTCCGTCGATGCGGATTGCCGTGCCCACCGGGCAATGGCAAGACTGCCGCCAAACCAGATTGCGAGGACATGAGCCATGGAATATCGCCAGATCAGCGAGGACTATTCGGTCTCCGGTCAGATCCAGCCCGAAGATGTCGCCACCATCAAGGAAGCCGGCTTCAAGAGCGTGATCTGCAACCGGCCGGACGATGAGCAGCCCGGCCAACCTTCGGCGGACACGCTCAAGGCAACGGTCGAAGCCGCTGGCCTCGCCTTCCGCTACATCCCGGTGATCAGCGGCCAGATGACCGCCGAGAATGTCGAGGACCAAGCAGAAGCGCTCGATGAGCTCCAAGGCCCGGTGTTTGCTTATTGCCGCTCCGGCGCGCGCTGCACCAATCTGTTCCTGGCGATACAGCAGTCGAAGGGTTAGATCGGCAGCGCCCCCGTTTCCTTCAGCGTCTCCAGCACGATCGCCGTTTTCACATGCTGCACGGATTCATGCGGCAGGAGTACGCCGTTGACGAACTCCGACAACGATTTGAGATCGGGCGTCACCACCTTCAGGATGTAATCCATCTCGCCGGTCAGCGCGTGCGCCTCCTGCACTTCCGGCAAGCGCGCCACCAATTCGCCGAAGCGCCGGGCGTTGTCGCGGTTGTGAGTGGCCAGCGTCACTGAAATGACGTTGACCAGCGAGAAGCCGAGCCTGTCGCGGTCGAGCACGGCGCGATAGCCCTTGATATAGCCATCTTCCTCCAGCCGCTGCCGGCGGCGCGAGCATTGCGATGCCGACAGGTTCACCCTTTCGGAAAGGTCGTTGTTGGTGAGCCGCGCGTCGCCCTGCAAGAGCGCCATTATCTTGCGGTCAAACTGGTCAATGCGCGTTTCATCCATGGTTTTTTCTCACATCATGCATGCTTCACGCATGACATCACCATTTCAAGCGTTTGAATGCAAGCACCATGCACAGGCTCCGCGCTATGATGGCGTTGGATGGCCTTTTTAGGCCAAGCAGCTTCCGGAGGAATTATCATGGGTCCCTTCCCACACGACGCCCCGCCCGCCACGATCAGCAAGGACAACCCTGCCGGCACCGATGGCTTCGAGTTCGTCGAATTCGCGCATCCGGAGCCCAAGAAGCTAGCCGAACTGTTCACCCGCATGGGTTATATGGCGGTAGCCAGGCATCGCACGAAGGACATCACCGTCTGGCGCCAGGGCGACATCAACTATGTCGTCAATGCCGAGCCCGGCTCGCACGCGATGAAGTTCGCCGACAAGCACGGCCCTTGCGCGGCCTCGATGGCCTGGCGGGTGGTTGATGCCAAACATGCTTTCGAGCATGCGGTGTCGAAGGGCGCCACGCCTTATGAAGGCGACGACAAGGCACTCGACGTGCCGGCCATATCAGGCATCGGCGGTTCGCTGCTCTATTTCATCGCGGCCTATGGCAAAAAGGGCTCGGCCTATGATGCCGAGTTCGAATGGCTGGGCGAACGCGACCCGCGACCGCAGGGCGTCGGCTTCTATTACCTCGACCACCTGACCCACAATGTCTATCGCGGCCAGATGGACAAATGGTGGGACTTCTATCGCAATCTGTTCGGTTTCAAGCAGATCCATTTCTTCGACATCGACGGCAGGATTACCGGCCTGGTCAGCCGCGCCATCACCTCGCCCTGCGGCAAGATCCGCATTCCATTGAATGAGTCCAAGGACGAGACCAGCCAGATCGCCGAATACCTGAAGAAGTACAATGGCGAAGGCATCCAGCACGTCGCTGTCGGCACGGACGACATCTACGCCGCCACCGACAAGCTCGCCGAGAACGGGCTGAAATTCATGCCCGGCCCGCCTGAGGCCTATTATGAGATGTCGTATGACCGCGTGAACGGCCATGACGAGCCGATCGAGCGGATGAAGAAACACGGCATCCTGATCGACGGCGAAGGCGTGGTCGATGGCGGCACGACCAAGATCCTTCTGCAAATCTTTTCGAAGACCGTGATCGGGCCCATCTTTTTCGAGTTTATCCAGCGCAAGGGCGATGAAGGCTTTGGCGAAGGCAATTTCCGCGCGCTGTTCGAATCGATCGAGCAGGACCAGATCAAGCGCGGCGTCATCAAGGTTGACGGCAAGGCGGCGTAAAAGTGAAAGCTCGTTTGCGGTTCGATCAGCGTTGACCTAAGTTCCGGCCATAAGAGGTCGATCTGTGAACGTCTCCATAACTGCAGCCGGAGCCAAACTGTCGGAACTGGTGAGACGCGCGAAAGCTGGCGAGGAGATCGTGCTCACGCGACGCGGGAAGGCCGTGGCGCGTCTCTTGCCGCCGCCGGGGAAGGAAGACCTTTTGCCACGCATCGGCGCCTTGAAGGGCAAGATTCGTATCGCCGATGATTTTGACGCCCTCGGCCCTGAATGGGCCGAGTATTCGAGATGACGGCTAGAGCCCCAGCCGCTCGACCTCTGTCTCCCTCAGATTGAAATCGTAATCGAGCAGGAACTCGTCCAACTGGGGCGGAGCGACCGAGCTACCCGAGAGCATGGCGTGGACTTGGCCGCGATGATGGATGTCGTGCAGGAAGACGTGCGCCAGGATATCGCCAATGCGTTCTGGGATCATGCCGTCCTCGCGCCGGTCGGTGATGACGCGACGATCGAGATCGGTCTCCGACAGCCCATCGCAGAAGGCGATCAGCCGCCGGTCGGCCGCAAGCTGAGCCACGCAAAGCTCCGGCGCAGCATCGAAAGGCACGAAGTCATCGTAGGCAGCGGCACCGACGCCGCCTTCTTCGAGAAAACCGAGATAGAGCTGATCGACCGCGAGGACATGGTTGAGCGTTGCCTTGATCGACGGAAAAAAGCTGGTGCGCTCGGCCTCGAACTCACCGGGCTTCAGCGCAAGCACGGCTCGATAGAGCCGGTCGTTCGACCACAAATTGTTGCGCGCCATGCGGCGAAGATGCTCGAGCAGGGTCATTCTTCCTCCTTGCGCTCACCGCTCGTATTTCTCCACCGTCTGCTCGATGGCGCCGAAAATCGAGGCTCCGGTCTTCGACTTCATCTCGATGCGCACCGTATCGCCGAAGCGCAGGAACGGTGTCTTCGGCTCACCCCCTTCAATGGTCTCGATCATGCGCAGTTCGGCGATGCAGGAATAGCCGGCGCCGCCCGCCGAGACTGGCTTGCCCGGGCCGCCGTCGAGTTTGTTGGATACCGTACCCGAACCAATGATGGTGCCTGACACCAGTGGCCTTGTGCGGGCGGCGTGAGCGATCAGGGCCGGGAAATCGAAGGTCATGTCGATACCGGCATTGGCGCGGCCGAACGGCTTGCCGTTGATGTCGGCGAGCAGCGGCAGGCTGACCTTGCCGCCATCCCAGGCGTCGCCCAGTTCATCCGGCGTCACCGCGACCGGAGAGAAGGCGGAGGATGGTTTCGATTGGAAGAAGCCGAACCCTTTGGCGAGTTCCGGCCCGGTGAGCGCGCGTAGCGTGACATCGTTGACCAGCATGACCAGCCGGATCGCGGCGCGTGCCTGATCGAGGCTGGCGCCCATCGGCACATCGTCGACGATGACGGCAATTTCGGCCTCCATGTCGACGCCGAAGGCTTCATCGGCCATGCGGATCGGGTCACGTGGCGCCACGAAGGAGTCCGAGCCGCCCTGGTAGATCAGCGGGTCGGTCCAGAAGCTCGCCGGCATTTCGACGCCACGCGCTTTCCGCACCAGTTCGACATGGTTCACATAGGCGGAGCCGTCGGCCCATTGATAGGCGCGCGGCAGCGGCGAATGCGCATCGTGTTCGTGGAAGCGAGCTGCCGGCATCGCATTGTTCTCCAGCGATTCCGCGATTGTCGCGAGATGCGGCGAGATCCTGCGCCAGTCGTCGAGTGCCGCCTGCAGCGTGCGCGCCAGGAACGAGGCGTCGGTGTATTGCGTCAGGTCGCGCGAAACCACGACGAGTTTCCCGTCGCGCGTTCCGTCCTTCAGCGTGGCAAGCTTCATGCGGTTCCCTCTCCTGAGGCGGCCTTGGCGCCGCTTTGATTTCTTGTCTCACGCATGATCTTTTCCGAAAACCGGTTCCCACTTTTCGCTGACGCGGTCCTTCGGTTCGGGATCATGCTAGCTCCACAACAAGGCCGTCCCGGGCGATCGTCAAGTCGCCGATCCATGTTTTCCTGACGGCGTCGATCCAGTCCGCCTCTGCGATCTCTGCATCGTCGGCCGGAATGAGGTGATTGAGCACCAGCCGCTTTACGCCGGCATCGCCGGCGATACGACCGGCCTCCTCGGCAAAGCTGTGGCTGGCGAGCAGATGTTCCCTGAGCCGCGCGCCATTGCCGGTTCTGGCGACCAGCCGTTCGATGCCTTCTTCCAGCATGGCTTCATGGACCAGGATATCGGCACCTTCGGCGAAATCGGCGAGCGGCGGGAAGAACGCTGTATCGGCAGAGAACACCACGCTTTTTGCGCCATGCTCGAAGCGCAGGGCAAAGCAGTCGGTCACTGGTGGGTGGTCGACGCGCAGCGCCGTCACCTTCAGGCCGCGTTGCTCGACCACACGGCCCTCGCCGAATTCGTCTACAGAAACCAATTCGCGAATGTCGGGCCGGCCTTCATCGACGATGCGGATCTCGATATCGAATTCCATTGACTGACAAAAGCGCCGCCAGTAGTGGCCGACCCCAGGCGGGCCGAACACGGTGACCGGCGTCGCCAGGCCAGCCGTCCAGGCGGTGTGGATCAGCGGACCCAGTTCCAGCACATGGTCGGAATGCAGGTGTGTGATGAAGATCAAGTCGAGCGCCTTCAGGCTGACACCGGCATCGACCAGGCCGCGCGTGACGCCAAGCCCACAATCGACGACGATCGCTCGCCCACCGATCTCGAGCAGCGACGAACTCGGCCACGGTCCGCCCGGCCGCAGCGCAGGACCGCCCTTGGAGCCTAGCAGCACCAGCCGATCCGGCGTTGGCTTGCCGCTCAAGACCAGTCGCCCTCGGGCGTGCCGTTGAAGCGTTTCTTCAGGTCGGCCCAACAGTCGATGTAATTGTCCTGCCGGGTTTCGAGTTCGGCACCGTAGCGGGTCAGCATTTGCGGAAAGCGGGTCTCGAACATGAAAGCCATGGTGTTGTCGAGCTTGACCGGTTTCAGGTCGGCGCGCGAGGCCTTATCGAAGCCAGGCGCATCCGGGCCATGGGCCAGCATCAAATTGTGCAGGCTGATGCCGCCGGGAACGAAACCCTCCTCCTTGGCATCGTACTGGCCGTGGATCAGCCCCATGAACTCGCTCATGATGTTGCGGTGATACCAGGGCGGCCGAAACGTATCTTCGGCCACCAGCCAGCGCGGCGGGAAGATGACGAAGTCGATATTGGCGGTGCCTTCCTCGCCGCTCGGCGCGGTGAGCACGGTGAAGATCGACGGGTCGGGATGGTCGAACAGCAGCGCACCGACCGGCGAAAAGGTCGCCAGATCATATTTGTAGGGGGCGTAGTTGCCGTGCCACGCCACCACGTCGAGCGGCGAATGGCCGATCTCGGTGACGTGAAAATTGCCGCACCATTTCACGATCAGCCGGCACGGCATCTCTTTCTCCTCGAACCAGGCGCAAGGCGTCTTGAAGTCGCGCGGATTGGCCAGGCAATTGGCGCCGATCGGTCCTCGATCGGGCAGCGTCAGCTTGGCGCCGTAATTCTCGCAGACATAGCCGCGCACTTCGGCGTCGACCAATTCGACCTTGAAGACGAGGCCGCGCGGCAGCACCGCGATCTCACCTGGCCTGAGTTCAATGACGCCCATTTCGGTGACGAAGCGCAAGCCGCCCACCTGCGGCACCACCAGCAACTCGCCATCGGCATTGAACAAATGATCGTCGACCATCGATGTGTTGGCGACATAGACATGGGCGGCCATGCCGGTCTGCCCGAGCACGTCACCGGCCGTGGTGATGGTGCGCATGCCCTGGATGAAATCGGTCGGTTCGTTCGGCATCGGCACCGGATTCCAGCGGTACTGGCCAAGCGCCAGCTCATGATCGCCGACATTGGGGGCGGTCTTCCACAGGGGGTAGCTGGCGGCCTTGAACCGGCCCGTATGCTTGACGCTCGGCCGGATGCGATAGAGCCAGGAGCGCTCATTGGTGCCGCGCGGCGCGGTGAAGGGCGAACCGGAAAGCTGTTCGGCATAGAGGCCGTAGGCCGGCCGCTGCGGCGAGTTGCGCCCCTGCGGCAGCGAGCCAGGCAGTGTCTCGGTCTCGAAGTCGTTGCCGAAGCCCGGCATGTAGGAAAAGGCCATCGCTTCCTCCCGGATTGACCAAACTGGTTTCATTTGTAACCATTGAAAATGTAACTATCAATCTTCCGTTTTTCCCGGGTACGGACAATGGACATTCTCGAACTCGAAAGCTTCCTGCCCTACCGGCTCTACCGTCTTGCCGATGCCGTCAGCCGCGAATTCTCGAAGGTCTATAAGGACCGCCATGGCCTGACCCGGCCCGAATGGCGCACGTTATCGGGATTGGGACAGCGCGGCACGATGACCGCGACGGAACTTGGCGAGCAGTCGGCCATGCACAAGACCAAGGTCTCGCGCGCCGTGGCCGAGTTGGAACGGCGGCGCTGGTTGATGCGAACGGCTGACGAGAACGACCGCCGCGTCGAGCACCTGACACTGACCAAGACCGGGCTTGCGGCCTATCGCGAGATGGTGCCGCTGGCGAAGGCGTTTGAGAGGGAATTGCTGGCGAAGTTTGGCGTGGACGAACGTGCGGCGATTATGAGCGGGGTGGCGGCACTGGAGATGGCGTTGGAAGGAAAATAGAGTTGATAGGCTGGCAGGACAGAGGGGGCGCGAAGGAACTCCACATCTCTGTCGACGCGTCTCACCAGTCCATCACCACCTTGCCCGAACTGCCGCTCCTCATCGCATCGAACCCAACCTGGAAATCATCGACGCCGATGCGATGCGTGATTAGGCCGGTCACATCGAGCGGGCCCTGTACCAGGGCGATCATCTTGTACCAGGTCTCGAACATTTCGCGACCATAGATGCCCTTCAAGTGCAGCATCTTGAAGATGACCTTGTTCCAGTCGATCTCGAAGCCGGTCGGCGCTATGCCGAGGATGGCGATCTTGCCGCCATTGTTCATGGTGTCGATCATGTCGCGGAAGGCGGGCGCGGCGCCCGACATTTCGAGACCGACGTCGAATCCCTCGGTCATGCCGAGCACCGGCATGACATCGCGCAGCTTTTCCTTCGAGGCATCGACGACATGTTGGACGCCGAGCTTTTTCGCCAGCGCCAGCCGCACCGGGTTGATGTCGGTGATGACCACCTTGCGCGCGCCGACGCACTGCGCCACCAGCGCGCCCATGATGCCGATCGGTCCGGCGCCGGTGACCAACACATCCTCGCCGACCAGATCGAAGGACAGCGCCGTGTGGACGGCATTGCCCAAGGGGTCAAAGATCGCGGCAATCTCGTCTAGAACATCGTCGGGAATCGGCACGACATTGTGCTGCGGGATCGCCAGATATTCGCCGAAGGCGCCAGGACGGTTTACGCCGACGCCGAGCGTGTTGCGGCACAGATGTCCCCTGCCCGCACGACAGTTGCGGCAGTGGCCGCAGACAATGTGGCCCTCGCCCGACACGCGCTGGCCGACCTTGTATTCGGTAACCGCAGCACCAAAGTCGGCGACCGTTCCGACGAATTCATGGCCGGTGACCATCGGCACCGGCACCGTCTTCTGCGCCCACTGGTCCCAATTGTAGATATGCACGTCGGTGCCGCAGATCGCTGTCTTCTTGACCTTGATCAACACGTCGTTGGGGCCGATCTCCGGCACCGGCACCTCTTCCATCCAGATGCCCGGCTCGGCCTTGGCCTTCACCAGCGCCTTCATCATGTTCGACATTCTTTTGTCCCTTGAATCTCTTGATCCGGAATCGCTTTTCGGCGCCGGCCGTTCAGGAAATCACGCCCAATTCCCTACCGACCGCACCGAATGCCTCCACCGCGCGGTCGACATCAGCGCTGGAATGCGCCGCCGACATCTGGGTGCGGATGCGCGCCTGGCCTTTCGGCACGACCGGGAACGAAAAGCCGATGACATAAATGCCACGCTTCAGCATGCGCGCGGCCATCTCCTGGGCCAGCGTCGCATCACCGAGCATCACCGGTATGATCGGATGATCGGCGCCTGCCAGCGTGAAGCCAAGCTTGCCCATCTGGGACCGGAACCGCGCCGCATTGGCATATAGGCGCTCGCGCAAGGCATCGCCATTGCGGATCAGGTCGAACACCTTGATCGAGGCGCCGGCGATCGCCGGCATCAGCGTGTTGGAAAAGAGATAGGGCCGCGAGCGCTGGCGCAGCCAGTCGACGACCTGGCTTTTGCCAGAGGTATATCCGCCGGAAGCGCCGCCGAGCGCCTTGCCGAGCGTGCCGGTGATAATGTCCACCCTGCCCTCGACGCCGCAATGTTCGGCCGAGCCGCGGCCGTTTGAACCGACGAAACCAACCGCATGGCTGTCGTCGACCATCACCATCGCGTCGTATTTCTCGGCGAGATCGCAGACACCTCGGAGATTGGCGATGATGCCGTCCATGGAAAACACGCCGTCGGTGGCGATCAGCCGGAAGCGGCAATCCTTCGCTTCCTGCAATCGCGCCTCGAGATCGGCCATGTCGTTATTGGCGTAGCGGAAGCGTTTGGCCTTCGACAGCCTGACACCATCGATGATCGAGGCGTGGTTCAACGCATCCGAGATAACAGCATCCTCTTCGCCAAGCAACGTCTCGAACAGGCCGCCATTGGCGTCGAAGCAGGAGCCGTAGAGGATGGTGTCCTCCAGGCTGAGGAAGGATGAAATTGTCGCCTCGAGCTGTTTATGCTCTTCCTGCGTGCCGCAGATGAAGCGCACCGAGGCCATGCCGTAGCCGTAGCGATCGAGCGCCTGCGTGGCCGCCGCGCGCAGGTCCGCGCTGTCGGCAAGGCCGAGATAATTGTTGGCGCAGAAATTCAATACTTTCTCGCCACCGACCTCGATTTTGGCCGACTGCATCGAGGAAATCACCCGCTCGGACTTGTAGAGGCCGGCGGATTTCAGCCCTGCAAGCTCGCTGTCGATATGGGAGAGAAATGCTGCGGTCATGATCAGGCCTCGTTTGACGTGGGCAGACTGTCGTCCCGCCGGCGCAAAAAATCCATCGCAAAAGCGACCGGATCAGGTGGCCGGGCAGCATCAGCCGGGATGCAATGGACATTGCCCAAGTGACGGCCCGGGAACGCATGGACTGACGAATGCTCAAAAGCGGGCTTGCGGCGAAAGAAGCCGATAACCATTTCGCGATTTCTCCCCGCCTCCCCCTTGCCGGCCGGCCGTCGACTTCCGGTCCTGTTAACGTTTGCAGTTCAATGGTGCTCATACAGAAATCCGTTGGCGAGAGGACTGCCCCCAAACATGTCTCAGCAGCCGGTGCAAACCGTTTCAGGCAAGCTCATACTGCTGATCAAAGCTGGCTACTGGCTGGCGCTGCTGATCATTGCCGCCATGGTGGCGGCCTCCTTCGTCCTGCTGCAGCAGACGATGGCCACGCAGCAGCACAACAACACGCTGCTCGACATCGTCGGCACGCAAAAAACGTTATCGCAGCGCATCGTTTTCCTTGCCAGCGCAACGGGCGCCGCCTCGCGCGACAAGCAGCCGGCGCTGGTCAGCGCGCTGAAGCAGGCCACGGCTGAGTTCGAGACAAGTTATGATCTGCTGCTCAAGCAGACAGGCGCGGATCCGCAATCGCCTGCCAAGCTCGATCCGAAGTCGATCGAGAGCGTGCTTTTCGCCAAACCCTTCCATCTCGACTATTTCTCGGTTGGCCTGATCGCCAATGGCGATCGGCTGGT
Source organism: Mesorhizobium sp. WSM3626 (assembly GCF_000513935.1). GTDB lineage: Bacteria > Pseudomonadota > Alphaproteobacteria > Rhizobiales > Rhizobiaceae > Mesorhizobium > Mesorhizobium salmacidum. The sequence goes on from NZ_AZUY01000009.1 coordinate 55,337, forward strand.
CTCGGCCTTTGAATCGCAACTCAACCAGCTCGACAATGGGGGCTACAAGGGCGGCGCCGAACGAGTCAACCTCGATGCCTCGGTCGCCAATGCCACGCTGTCGGGCTATGCCGCGCTTGGCCAGCGCATCAGTGCGGATGCCGACGAGCGCTCCGAGAAGCTGCTCACCCTCCATCGCACGCTGTTCTACGCCACCCTCGGCGTCATCCTGCTGGTGGCGCTGTTCATCTTCAGGCCGATGTCCAACGCGATCCTGCGCAAGACACGTGAACTGGTCGATGCGCGCAATTCGATGGCCTTCATCGCGGTGCATGACGGCCTCACCGGCCTGCACAACCGCACCTTCTTGACCGACCATTTCGAGACGCTGATCAAGGGCGCGCATCGCCGGCGCGAACGCCTGGCCGTGGTCCAGCTCGACCTCGACCGCTTCAAGCAGATCAACGATACGCTGGGTCACGCCGCCGGCGATTATGTCCTGGTGGTGACCGCACAGCGCATGCGCGATTCCTGCCGGGCGTCGGATCTGTGCGCGCGGCTTGGTGGCGACGAATTCGTGATGATCCTCAACGGAGCCGGCAACACCGAGGACATCAACATGCTGGCACGGCGCATCCTGGTGCACATCAATGAGCCCATCGTATTCCAGGGCACCACCATCCTTCCGGGCGCCAGCGGCGGCATCGCCGTCTATCCGATCGATGCCGACAATGCACAAGACCTGCTCGTCCATGCCGATCTGGCGCTTTACTCCGCCAAAAAAATGGGGGGCGGCAACTTCTCGTTCTTCTCAGAGGAACTGCGCCGCGAGCTCGACTACCGCAAGCAGCTCGAACACGACATCAAGGTCGCCATTTCCGAGAAGGCATTCCAGGTCTATTTCCAGCCGCAGGTCTCGCTGACCGACGGCACCATCAGCGGCATCGAAGCGCTCGTGCGATGGAACCATGCCGAGCGCGGCATGATCTCGCCGGGCGAGTTCATTCCGGTCGCCGAGAAATGCGGCTTCATGCCGGAGATCGGCCGCATCGTGATCAGCAAGGCGATCAACGAGGCCGCTGAATGGAACCGTGCCGGGATTGCCTTCGGGCGGCTTGCCGTCAATGTCTCGGGCACCGAGCTGCGCGAGCACGATTTCGATGCGTTTCTGTTCGAGACGTTGGAGAAGGCCGGACTGCCGCCGCAGAAACTGTCGCTGGAAATCGTCGAATCCGTCATTCTCGACGACGAGAAGACAGGCATCGCGGCGAAGCTGCGCCACATCAGGGCGGCCGGCGTGCATCTGGAGCTCGACGATTTCGGCACCGGCTATGCTTCGCTCAGCCACGTCAATCCCAACGAGATCGACCGGCTCAAGATCGACCGCCGCTTCGTCCAGAACATCCATGAGAATGGAGACAACTCCAAGATCGTGCGCGCCATCACGGAGCTTGCCCGGGGGCTGGGCATCTCCATCGTCGCCGAGGGCGCCGAAACCGAGGCGGAACTCGATTCGCTGATGGCAATCGGCTGCGACCAGGTGCAAGGCTATTCGATCGCTTTTCCGATGCCGCATGACAAGGCGCTTGAATGGCTGACCGCCCGCATGCCGAAGAAAGCCAGGCTGACGGTATTGCAGGGAAGCCTGGCGTAGGTAGAGCCCGGCCAGCCTTGACAAGTAGCCGCGAAAATGGCGGCCTGCCCTGATCGCAACGGGATAGCGGCCGCATGACGTTCCTTCGGCTTGCCCTGGCAGCCATGTTGATGCCGGCGTTGCCGGCCTATGGCGCGGATCGCACCATCTATCTCACCTTCGACGACGGTCCGCTGAACGGCACAAGCAACATCCTCGACGTCTTGGAGGCGGCGCAGGTTCCGGCAACGCTGTTCATGGTCGGCATGCATGCCGAAGCCAGTGCGTCCAACAAGGCGTTGGTACGGCGCGCCAAGGCGATGCCGCTGGTGACGATCGGCAACCACAGCTACAGTCACGCCTACAATCACTACCGGCACTTCTATGGCGATACGGAAGGCGTGGTTGCCGACATGCTCAAGGCCAATGCCGTATTGGGCCTGAAGCCGGCGGTGCACGTGTAGCGCGCAAAATCGTTTGGCACCTCCGCGCAACTTCATTTGGCATCAGTTAGGCGCGGTTATAATGGCCTTTGAACGGCCATTTAGCGGTCAGCCAGGTACTCGTCGCTGGCGGCAACGAACCGGGTGAACTCCCGCTCGATCTCAGCCACGGCCTCGTCCTTGCTGTCGGCCCGGCCTCTTGCCCCGTTCTGACGCTTTAGGAGGGCATCGTGGTAGTACAGGCCCCAATGCCAGGCGCCGGCAGACGGGCCGTGCTGGTGCTTCATTATCCGGCCGACATCATTGCCAATGAAAGACGCCGCGAAGTCGTATGGCGCCGCGCGGCCGCCGATGACGGTGCGGGCCCATGACAACCGGACCCGCGCCCCCCGCTGCAGGATGAACTTGAACGCGTCGTGCCGCGCCTCAAAAGTCGCCAGCACCGTGGGGCCGTCGTCCACGACCTGGAAGCCGCGCTGATAGGCAAAACGAACCGTCAGGCGATCTATGGCCATCACACAATCCTCCCGTCCTCGTGGCGCATGCCTCGGCCACGACCGGTTCAACCAACATTAGGGGGCATTTGCTCCGGCGGGAATGTTGGTTTAGCGTCCCCCCTGCTTTCACCGGGGGGAGACAACAAAATGCGCGCGCTGCTGGCCTTGATGCTGCTGACGGGGACTGCGCACGCAGGGTGCAATGACACGCTGCTGGCGTTCGGCGAATGGAGCGTCGTGCCACTCGATTACGATCAGGTTCAGATGAGCGTGGCCTTCAAATCGAGCGCCGATAAGCCCATTGCGATGATCAATGCCATGGCCGGTTATATTGACGCTCTCGGCGACCCGGTGGTGTCATTCCGGCTAGACAAGGATGTCGAAATCCCAGCCGGCGGCATGTACACCGAAGTGAAAAACTGGGCCAGAGACCCGTTCGAGCGCATGCTGATACTCAAGCATGCTGAGGTGAAGACCTTCGTTTGCGTTGAAGCCGTGCTTTACAAAGACGGGACGAAGCAGGCTTTTTAGAGCTATCAATCACTGTCCCTGTAATCCAGCAGCGTGGCATGGCGCAACTTCGGCTCGCCTCGCAGAAACCGCACGCGCGCCTTGACGCTGTGCTTGAGCCATTCGACCTCTTGGCCTGTCACGGCCTTCGGGAGGCCCGCCGGTGGCCGGCCCTTGCGCACCCGCTCCATGAGCCGTTCGCGGATCTCCTCGGTTAGGGCGATTGTCGCGGCGCCGGCATACTTACCCTCGCGCGCCATAAGCCCGACCGTCTGCTTACCAGGCTCGCGCTTGAACCCCAGTAGCTCGAACTCGCCAACATCCCAGCATTTGGTCTTGACCCAGGCTTCCGAGGGACCGCTGCGATATGGGCTGTGCCGGCGCTTCGAGACCATGCCCTCCAGCTTCAGCTTCCCGACGCCAGCGTAGAACTCGGCTCCGCCGCCCTCGACGTGCTGGCTGTATTGGATGATGCCCTTGGCCGGCTTTAGCAGGTCCCACAGGATCGCCTTGCGCTCGATCGCGGCCAGCGCGCGCAGATCCTTGCCGTCCAAGTGCATGATGTCGAAGGCGACGAAGGCGAGCAGCTCGGCGTTCCAAGTCATGCGCGAATGCATCTGGTGGAAGTTGGGGCGACCGTCCGGCTCGGGCGCGATCATCTCGCCATCGATGATGAACGCCTTGGCTGGCAGCTTCTCCGCCGCGCCGATGACAGGCCAGTATCGCTTCGACCAGTCATGGCCGTTTTTGGTGAAGGCGCGCACGCCTGCCCAGTCGAGGACAAGCTGGGTGCGAAATCCGTCATACTTGATCTCGTGGAACCAGTCGTCGCTGAGTGGCGGCTCAAGGACCAGTTCGGGCTCAAGCGGTTTGATGAACTTCAGCCGATCTGCGGCGTTACGCACACTCGATACTCCAACTGCCAGACAAGGCCCGCCGGCCGTTTTGGTTGCATTTTAGCTTAATTGAATGTGGAAACAGTTGATGAAGATCGAGGCGGAGGACTGCCGAGCGGCGCTAGCGCTAATCAGGAGCACGATCGAGGACCACTGTCCGCCCGGCGTGCTGCCCAGCGAAGAGATGGTCAACGGGCTCTACAGCCCCGATCTGATGGGCGAGGCCAAGGCGATCTCCGCCGCCATAGTCGCGACGGTTGAAAAGCTGACTCGTCATAGCTGAGAAGATCAGGCATCCTGCTGCCAGTCGAGCGATAGGCGTAGACATGCGAAAAGGTGAGGTCGCTGCAAAGGCGGCGCTGATGATCGGCTCTCTTGCCGCTTATTGGTTCGTCGGATCATGGCTACGCGGCGACTTCGTCGAGACCCCGGAAATCTACAAAGTCGCGAAGTGCCAGCGGGCCGTGATCGACGCCCGCAAGGGCCATCCGGACCCTCAGCTTCTTGAGGAATGCCGCAGCAAGGGCCTGATCCCCACCGGCCGAGATTCCCAGGGGAATTGAATTCTCGCCCAAAAGAGCGCTTTATAAGTGCCGTCTAATGGGCTGGGGCTCGAATTCCATGGGTATTCTCCGCGACTTCCTTCGCAGCGTCGAAGGCTATGTGACCGCTCTTGCGCTGATCGCCATGCCGTTGCTGCTCGGCTTTGCGCTGCTCGTCATCGATGTCGGCAGGGCGAACAACCTTCACACCGACCTTCAGAACGCGACCGATTCCTTAGCGCTCGCCGGCGCCCGCGAACTTGACGGCGGGTCGAATTCGATCACGAGGGCCAACGATGCGCTCGCCGCTCTGGTCAAGAACGAGGCCCGGTTTGGCAACGGTGGCCCGGCGATCATCGACAACACCCAGGTCAGCGCGATCTATCTCGACGCTATTCCGCCCAGCGACGACACACGGATCGACGCAGCCTGGGTAACCGCTCACCAGACGACCGATGGCCTCAAGGCGGTCTACCTGCTCGTGAGATCGACGCCGCGAGCCATGACCACGCTGTTCCCGCTGCCGGTGGGGCTGACACTGCAGACGCTGAACATCCAAGCCGAGGCGGTTGCGGTCTATGACGCGTCGGCCTGTGACGTGACGCCCCTGTTCATCTGCAACCCATTCGAGCCGGTCGGCGGGTCTGGCAACAACCTGACCTTTCAGGAGAACTTCGCCCAGGGTGCGACCTACGGGCGGCAACTGATCCTTTCCTTCTCCGGCAACTCGTCTCCGCAGCCGGGCAATTTCGGCTGGCTTGAGGTGGCGGCGAGCGGCGGTAACGCTCTTCGCGATGCGCTGGCGACAGGCAAGCCCGGCCTCTGCTACGGTATGCGCGGTCTCCAAACCAAGACCGGCGGAACGATCGGCCCTGCAGAACAGGGGATCAACACTCGCTTCGGCGTCTACGCCGGAGCCATGAAAAACAACGATCCCGACACTGCTCCCGCCTACAATGTCCGCAGAGGCGAAAAAGACCCGACGAAGACTTCCAGTTGCTCGGCCTACACCGAGGAGACCGACCGGACAAAGGCGATGGCGCTTCCAGACTGGTCTCTCCCTGGCGGCACCTATTCGGACCAGACCCTTGTCGGCGGTGGTGTTTTGAAGGGCGATAAATGGGATTATTCTGCCTACTGGACGCTCAACCACCCCGGCGCGTCGGCGCCGTCGACATTTCCCAAGCCAACAGACCCGACGGGAAGCAAGACCATACCTTCGCGCTACGATGTCTACTCCTATGAAAACAAGAACGATCTGGTCACAGGAGCCGCCAACAAAGCGCCGAACGGCGAGACCGGCGAAGGAGCGTCGAACCGATGCTACAAGGGAAGCGGAACCATTTCGAAGACGGCATTGGACCGAAGGATGGTGTTCGCGGCGGTGATCAACTGCCATCAGGATTTAGGCAACGGTCATGCAACCATAACCAAGCCAAAAGCCTTCGTTAGCCTTTTCCTCACGAAGCCGATGATCACCAACTCGACCACCAAAACGCTGTCAGCCGAAATTGTCGATGTCAGCGGCTACAATGGCAATGGCACGCTGGATACGTTTTTGCGTGAAGAATCCTATCTGGTTCGTTGACCATGGCTGCGTCCCCCTGGACCTGGCAGTTGCCGCTGGTCACCTTCCTCAGCGCCGGCGCCGCCACCTATGTCGCCAGCACGGGGTTGCCGGCTCTTCCGAACTCACTCAATCCGGCCTGCAACATCAAGGGCAATGTCAGCATCAACACCGGACAGCGCATTTATCACACGCCGGGCGACAAGTTTTATGCGGCGACGATCATCCGTCCTGAATACGGCGAAGCCTGGTTCTGTTCCGAGGATGAGGCGCGGGCAGCCGGATGGACGCGCGCCCGGCGCTGATCCGACCGAGATAAGGACTCATGACCTCGGGAATGCGGAAGTCGGCAGGGTGAACCCCGCGTCCGATCCATAGGTGGCGATATTGCTGATGCGCACCTCATCGATCCAACCGTTCATGTCGAAGGTGGTGAACCCGCCCGGCCTCAAGCTGCCTAAAGCCAGCACAGCGGCGGCGTTGGGAATGCTGACGGTATAGCCGGTTGTTTTGACCTGCATGACGCCATCGACGTAGATGCGCAGGACGTTGGATGCGTCCCGATCGACCGCGATATGATACCAGGTGTTGAGTGTCGGCGACCACGTGTAGAGACCGGAGTCAGTCGTCGAGAACGTACGGAATGAAAGCTTCCCCGCATTAAACCAGAACGCCCAGCCACCGGACCATTGCCCGACAAGCAAGGCGTTGGTCGGCGCAGCTGCGAAGCGGAAGAAGCCCTCGACCGTGAATTGGCCTGTCCCGAAAAACCAATCAGCAGAGTCCGGGAAAGTGATGTAGTCGCCGTTGCCGTCGAGGAGCAGCGAGGAGCCGCCGAACTTCGATTGCGCGGTGTCCAGTTGCGCGTTACCGGCAAAGGTAGCCGAGCCGTGCGCCGCGCCGCTTTCATCGGATGTCGCCGTCGCCGCATCGACGCCTTCGAAGCCGAGCAGCAATTTGCGGGTGGCGAAATTTGGATCTGAGACGGCGGCCTTGGTCAGCGTCGCCGCCGTGCCCGACATGGCGTAGCTGCCTGCCACCGCCGCGACCTTGTAGCCGCGCAGCAGTCCGGCGGCGGTTCCGGTGAGGGCAAACGAGCCTGCCGCAGCCGCCACCTTCTTGCCGTAGACCAGCCCGGCCGCGGTGCCCGTCATGGTGTAGGAGCCCGCCGCGGTCGACACCAACAGGGCGCGCCGCAGCGTGGCGGCGGTGCCGGTCAGCGTGAACGACCCGGCATCGGCGGCGAGAACCTTGTCGGCGCTCGACGGGACCAGGCCGGCCGCGCTGCCGGTCAGCGTGTAGCTGCCTGACGTGCCCGCCAGCAGCAAGGCACGCCGCAGGGTGGCGCTGCTGCCGGTGAGCGTGAATGAGCCTGCGGCGGCGGCCGTCTTCAAGGCACGCCGCAAGGTCGCGGCGGTGCCGGTCAGGGTGTAGGAGCCGGCATCGGCGGCGAGCGTCAGGGGACCGCCGCCGGCGCCCCAGATCTCGACGGCGCCGAGATAGAGCTTCAGCACCGGATCGGCGCCGAGACAGAGCGCGGTCGGTGTCGTGCTGCCCAGCTTCAGGTCCATCGAAACGCCCTATCCCGTCCCAGCTTCAGGCGACTTCCCAGAACGGCCTGGCGTCGCCGCCACCGACGCAGAAGCGCCTGTGCTGCTTCCCGCAGGTGCAATGGAAAATATAGATGTCGGGAATGCCGCCGGCGGGGTCGGGGCTGCCGTCCGGCTTCTTCTTGTCGCGCCAGTTCTCGCTCGAATAGAACGCCTCGATGTCGTGGTTTTCAGGGTGCCGGCAGCACGACGCGATCTTCTGGTTCTGCTCGAGAGCCTCGATGTATTTCGGCGGGAGGAGGTCGAACAGCTTGGCGACAGGGTAGCGGGCGCAGGCAAGGACGTGGGCCATGGTTCACGCTCCGACGATCGTGTCGGCCTGGCGGCCGATCGGCGTGGCTAGCGCGCATAGTTCGTACATGGCCCGGTGGTAGTTCGCCGCGTTGTTCGGGTCGCCCTCGACCTTGATCGTCCGGGCTCCCTTCTGCCCGTCCGGCAGGGCGGCGAAGGTCGGCCATTTCTTCAGCGCGGCCGTGGCGCGCTTCACCATGTCGTCGCGGTCTTTTGCGGATTTCATGTCAAAAACTCCGGTTGATGTTGAGAGCGGCAGGCTGTCAGGCGAACGTGTGAACGGAAGCGCCGAAGTCGAGCGTGAAGGTCTCGCCGGCAGCGACGGTGAAGGTGGCGCCGTAATCGTAGCTCCAGCCCACATTGTCGCCGGCCGAGGTGTCGTCATAGACCGAGACATAGCGGCCGGTCGTGCTGGAGCCGAGATTGCCGCCCGACGCCGTCCAGACGACATCCACCGCCGTGGCGGTCACCGTGCCGCCGGACCGGGTCGAGCTGTAGGTGATATCAGTGCCGCCGGTCGTATAGCCGTTGTTGCCGGCGATCTGGGTCAGGTCAGAGACGGCGTTGTCGGTGGCGACCACAGGCGCGTCGGTGTGGATGACTGCCTTCCAGGTGTCGGTCGAGCCGAAGGCGTCGATCAGCTTGTTCATCAGGTTTTCGATGAAGGTCTCGTATTTCACAAAGGCGGCCATGGTGCGTTTTCCTAGCTGTTGATGACGTAAAGCGTGGTGGCGTCCGGCGTGCCGAGCGCGTCGTAAGCGGCCTGGCTGATCGCGATCACGCGATTGATGCCAAGCGTGATGACGGCCTCGACCGAGACGTTGGTGCCGTCGATGCGCAGCGTCCCTTCGCCGCCGGCCGGGATGACCGGCGCGTCACCCGGCTGGGCGGCGATCGTCACCGTGACGGCCTTGCCCGTCGTGTTGACGAACTTCACCGGCCCGCGCTCCTCGGCCGGAACGGTCAGCGTGAACGGGCCGGAGGGCGCGCCGGTCAGCGCGATCAGCGAGCCGTCCCACAGCTCGGCCGAGGTCATGGTATCCTCGGTGCCGGCCAGGGCGAAGCTCGACGCGCCATGGTTGGCGGTCTCCTCGCGATTTATGCGGTCGTTGACGGCGGCGATGCCGTTGCCGATCTGGCTGGCCGCTACCGGCGTCGCGTTCATGTTCTTCTGCTCGATGGTCATTTGTCCCTCAAAGCGTGATCGTCGCCTGCGCGAGGTGGCCGCGGCCCACGGCAGTGCTCATCTTGGCAAGGCGGAATGTCAGGGTGGCCGGCAGTGCACCGAAGTCGGCGACGATATCGGCATCGGCATAAGTGACGGCCGGCTCCGAGCTCTCCAGCGTGCGCACAACCGCGTCGCCGTCCATGATGTCCCACTCGAAGGCGTCGATCGCCTCGCCGCTGTCCGGGTCGGCGGCAAACATTTCCCAGGGCGACAGCCGCGAGCGCGCGTCGGCGGCCAGGTCGATGTCGGACCCGTCGACAGCCGCCCGCAGGTTGACGCAGGCATAGGGTTTTTCGGCAGCGCCGGTCGAGACATGCGCCTCGGTGACCACCGTTCCGAGCGACACCAGCGCTGTCGCTGCCTTGTAGAGGCGCGTTTCGCCGAGGCCGGCGGCGGCGGTGCTGAAGCGGGAGTATTGTGCAGGGTCGAGCGGCACGAACAGGTCGCCGGGCGCCAGGTTGCCGATGAACACTTCCGAGCCCTGCGCGCCCCAGATAATGGTCGAAAGCTCGGCGACGCCGTCGCTGACGGTCGCGTCCTGGTAGTGGATCAGCACCCAGGCGCCCGGCCGGCCGATGGCGGCCAGATTGGCGCCGTTGTAGAACGCCGCAGCGCTGACCGACTGGATCGAGGCCGGGTCGCCGGTGCCGATGGCGACATGGATGGTGTTGGCAAAGTCGGTCGAGAACGGATCGGTGGGCGTGCCCGAGATAGCGGTGATGACGCCGGCGACGGGTGTCATGTCGGAACGCTCCGAGATGAGCGTGAAGATCGCGCCGTCGTCGGACCGATAGAGCAAGGCGCTGGCGAGAGCCGCCGTACCGTAACCGGTCATCTGCGCGTACTGCACCAGGCCGGTGCCGCCGAGGTCGTGGGCGCGCGTCAGCAGCGGCGTGTCGAGCCAGATCAGCCTGGCGTGCAGCGAGACGGCGGCGATCTGCGGCGGCGTCAGCGAGGCGCCGTCATAGGTCGCCTCCGAATATTGCAGGTACTGGTAGGCCAGGCAGTCCTGCGTGTAATCATCCTTGAAGGTCGCCTCGCGGATCCTCGCGACTGTGCGGAAATTGCGGAAGTCGAAAGCAACGATATCGGCCGGCTCGACATGCGCCATGCCGGGCCGCAATCCGAAGGCATAGGTCTCGTTGCCAAGCACCGAACGGAAGACGGCCAGCGTCGCCGCCCGCAGCGCCTGGCTTGCCGTCATCGACAGCAGCGAGGGGATGGTGCGGCGCTTTTTCGAGCGGGTGACGTCGAAGATGCCACGCGGCCGATCGAAGGGCTGTTCGAGTTTCTGGTAGTCGGCGTCCTGGTCGTAATAGCCGAAGGTGACGCCGGCATATTCGTCTTCGCCGGCATTGATGGTCTTGATGTTGGTCTGGGTGCCGGTCTCGACGAAGTCCTGGTGCGCCAGCTCCTGGTCGACGGCAAACGCGCCGTCGCGTGGCGGCCAGAAGTATTTCCGCTTGCCGTCGCTCTCGACGATCTTGACGTCGAAGGCGGCGGCGATCGATTGCTCGACATCGTCGATCGTGGTGTCGTTTTCGAGCTTGAAACCCTGGCATTCGTTGCCGGGAAAGCCGACGAAAACGAGATCGGAAGCTTCGAAGCGGCCGTCATAGGTTGCGAGCTGGGTGAAGATGTCGACCAGGTCGACCTGGCCGGGCGTGGCGTCGCCCGAGGTGATCAGGCTGATCTGGCCGGCCGTCGACACCCAGTCGCCATATTCGGCGATCCAGCCGTTGATGCCGTCGACGTGGAACACGTAGGACCAGCCGATATAGTCGAAATCGTCGAGATCGGCCAGGACGGAGATCGATCCGTCGGCGAGGTCGATCGCGTAGATGTCGCGATTGTCGGCGTCGAGCGCGAAGGCATGGCCCGGTCGCGCCACATACTGGCATGCCGTGCCTGCGATGTAGAGCTGCAGGTTCAGACCGAGATCGGTGACGGCGTGCGGCCCGGCCGTATACACGGTGGCGGCGTCGCGGATCTTGCGGATCGAGCCGTCCTCACGCAGCACGACGATGCTGTCGTCGGCCTCATCATAGGCGACGCCCTGGGGGTATTTGCCGCCCTCACTCTCGCTGTAGGCAATGGTTTCCGAGAACCCGGTGGCCGAAGCAACGCCCTTGCGTACATCGGGAAGAAAGCCGGTGAGCCCGAAGATGGCGCGGTCCTGCTCGGTCCAGTAGAAGGTGACCTGGCCGTCCTCGACCGGGCCGATCGCCAGCGACACGACACGGGCATTGGCGCCGCCGGCCGGGCTGTCGAACGGGTCGACGATCCACGAGATCGACAGGTTGGTGATGTCGACCACGGCGATGGCGAGCCCCGATCGCTCGGTGCTGTCCTCGAAGCAATCGCAGAACACCAGGTAGCGGGTCGCCGCGCCGCCCTCGATCAGCACGCTGGCGATGATGACACGGCCATTGATCCCCAATGCAGCCGAACGCTTGACGATCTCGCCGGTCATCGCGTTGACCAGCAGCAGTTTGGCCGGCGTCTCCCAGTCCGGCACGCTGCTCATGTCGTCATTCGAGACGACGAAGTAATCGGAGCCCTGCAACGCGACGATATATTCGAAACGCCGCCAACCAGCGCCGGTGCGGTCGAACAGCGGCGAGCGCGAGATCTCGGCGTTGGAGGCGACATCGACGACGACGACCCAGCCGAGCGTCTCGGGCGATGAGGACGGCAGGCGCGGGTGCACGACGACGTAGATCTGCCCCTTGGCGAAGTCGGCGGCCGACGCCTTGCTCTCGGCACGATAAAAGCCTTCGCCAAAGTGCGGATCGTAAGTGGCCCAATCCTCGAAGGTGATGGTCGAGAGTTCGTCCGAGCTCGGCTGCGCCGTCACCACGCCCGATAGCACCGCCCGGATCAACGGCACGTGGTTGCCATAGGGTGTGCAGTCGAAATCCTCGAATACGGCATAGGCCAGGCCCGGCCATGAGGAGACCTTGTCGGCGCCGAGCTTGGCCAGCAGCAAAGGGTCCGGCGTTGTCTGGGTGCCGTCGTGGAAGCGTATCTTCTGGTTCGACTGCCGCAGCGGCGCCGTGTTGGAGACGATCAGTTCCTTGTCGGCGTAGAGCTTGAGCAGGCTGAACGACGGCGCAAACAGGCAATCCTTGAACAGCACGGCGAAGGAGGCCGTGACCTTGCCTTTCTTGGGCGTGAAGTCGCTCCACCAGACGATCTCGCCGTCATAGGCGGAGGTGCCGCTGCCGGCGGGTATCGTCTTGCCGGCAGGCGAGGAATTGTCGCCGGGCGAGTTGTAGTCCTGGGCGCGCGACGAGATCGGCTCCGAGGCCTTGTCGTAGAAGAACCCGCCGCCGGTGGGTCTGCCCCATCCTGTTGAAAACAGCGCCATCAGGCTCGCCCCCAGCCGGTCGAAAAGGGTGGCAATGGCGGATTGCTGACCACGGCGGGTGCGTCCCCGGCGTAGGTGAATTTGGCGTCGTCGGCCGGCAGATGGTCGAAGCCCTGGTAGCGGTTGTTGGCGAATTTGGCGCAGCCGCCTGCGCCGCGCTTCTTGTTGCAGCCGGCATGGATCAGCGCGGCGTCGCCAGCCTCGATCGGCGCCGGCAGCGGCTCCCACAGCTTGACGGTGGCGGTGTCCTGGTCCCAGGCGCGGACGGTGAAGGCGCGCCCGGCGAGCTGGCCGCTGGTGAACTTGACGGCGCCGCGATCGAAGAAGCCGTCGACCGCCGCCGGGCGGGCGCCGTCGATCGAGAAGGAGACGGCGTCGAACCAGTCGACGATCGTGACCGCGTCTGTCCAGGCGCCGAGCACGTCGACGCCGCAGCCCGTTGACCCGAGATCGAAACGGCAGCCGGGCCCGATCGTCTTCAGCACCAGCTCCCGGCCGCTGCGGCTGTCATTGCGAAAGGTGAAGGCGCCCTTGCCATCGTCGATGATGTCGGTCTTGCCGACCGACCATTTGAAGCCGAAGGGCGGCGACACCTCGCCGGCCTCGAAGTCGATGATGCGGGTGACGATGGCGGCGCCCTGGTAAAGGCCGCGCGTCACGTCGTCCGGCGCCACCGGGCCGCCGGCGAGCAGCGGGATCTGAATGTCGATCGAGCTCTCCGAGCTGTCGGTGATCCGGCCGCTGACCCAGACGAAACCGGGATTGCCGCGATAGACATTGCCCTCGAAGGTGTAGTCGACGCCGATCGTGTTGAGGTAGACGACCGGCAGGCCGACCGGCGCGAGCAGCAGCAGGCGGCCGGGCGCGTTCGGCCGCGCGTCGAGCGCCGTCTTCAGCCCAGGAGAAAAGGCCCGGCTCATGTGCGGTCCTCGGTCGCCGAGACGGAGCGGATCGAGGCGCGGCGCGGATGGTCGATCGTAACGGGGTAGCTGTCGGCGTCGAAGAAGACCTTGTGGTAGAACTCGACCGTGGTGCTGATCTCGTCGCCGTCGACCAGCGGCAGTATCGGCGCCAGGAAGGTCAGGAGGCCCGTATCGTTGACCGTGTAGTCGGTGGTGAGCACCAGCGGATCGCCATTCTTCTTCACCGACAACGTGCCGGCCTTGAGGTACTTGCGGTCGAGTGACAGCAGATTGTTGGTGCCCCATGTCTGCTTGACCTGGGCGCCGGTCTCGCCACCGGCGGCGGTCAGGATGACCTCGTCGGTCAGCTGGAAGTTCATGTGGTCCTTGAGCAGGAACGGGAAGGCGCGGCCCCGGCAATCGTCGACCATCTTCATGGCGACGCGGATCTCGTCCTGGGTGGCGTCGACCAGCGAGAAGATGAACTGCCGCTTCGGCAGCGCATGGATCTGCGAGGGAAAGACGATGCCGCCGCCGCCGATCACGACCGATGTGTTCCAGCCGCCGGCGCTGGACTGGAAGCCGTAGGAGACGTGCTCGTCCATAATAAGCAGCGCCATCAGAGCGCCCTCATATGTTCATTCAGGAAGGCGCGGAACTGGTCCATCATCTCGCTCTGCGACTGCGGTGATGGTTCCGGATTGCCGGGCGCGGCGTGATAGTGAAACTCGGCGATGATCGGCCTGCCGGCGGCGGCGCGACCCGTGGCGGCTCCGGCCGGCGCGGCGTCGCGCCGATCCTCGAACTGATCCGGGCGCGCTATGATGACGCGCTCGTTGGGGTTCTTGAAGAACTCGACCTTTTGCGTATCGCCGGGATGGATCATGCCGCCCGTGTCGAAGCCGGTGCTTCCGCCATGCGTGTTCTGCCACATGATCCAATCCCGGTAATTGAAGCCGCCATTGCCGGGATAGAAAACGCCACCAACATAGTCGAATGGATTGGCCTGGCTGCCTCCGCCGGAGCCCCCACCCGAGCCCGACGACGAAGATCCGCCGGAATATGAGCTAGGCGACGATGCGGCCGCCATGCCCGCCGACTGGATGCCGCGCAGCAGCCCGATCGCAGTCTGGCCATCGTCGACCAGCGTCGAGAGATAGCCGACCGATCGAGTGACCTGTTCAACCGTCTGGAAGGTGTTTTCCTCGATCTTGGACAGCACGCCGGCGCCGCCGGCCAGCAGCGGCATGACGCCGTCGACCGCGCCGCCGGCGGCGTGGCCGGGCACGCCGCGCCGGATCGCTTCGAGGTTGGCGACGCCGATCGCCGAGGTGGAGGCCGCGTCGAAGACGTATTCCTGCCCGTGCACGAAGCCGGCGACGCGATCGGTAGGTCCGTGCCCGGTAAAGCCGCCGGTGCCGAAGCCGGGTGGAAGAGAGCCGGCAAGCGTCTGGTTGGCAAATGGATTTGGGTCCATGCCGCCGATCTTGCCGACAGGGTTCGTAGACAAACCGCCGGTAAAAACGCCTCCGGGCCGCTCGACGCTGATCGGGCCGCCCGATGTCTGGTAGACCGTGGTTATCGAGACGGTCTTGTCCTGCAGTTGCCGGGTTGCCTGATCGAGCAGCTTCACCCTGGCCGTCGTCGCGTCGACCTGCATCTCGGCGGCGACGAACGCGTCAATGAATTTGTTGACCACCTCGACGCCGAGCCCGCCCTGGATGAGCGCATTGCGCACCATCTCGATGCCCTCGGCAACCAGCGGCGCGCTGGCGCCGCCCGCGCGCATGGACGCGAACAGTTTCTCGATCGTGCCGGTGGCCGAGCCGATCGCCGCCTCCGCGCCCTTGATGTTGGAAACGTCGCCGAAGAACTGGCCGATCGAGCGGGTGCTGGCCGCGCTCGAAATGGCGGCCTGGATGCTGGTCAGTTCGGCCTTGGCGTTGCGCAGTTCATTGTTGTAGCCGACCAGCGTCTGCAGCTGCTGCTGGTTTGCTGCGGCCGATGCCTGCGCCATGGATTGCAGCGAGCGCACATTCGGGTCGATGCCGGAGAGCGCGGCGAGCGATCCGCCGCCCGCCTTGAGGTCACCGAGGAGCTTCGTGACGGCGGACCCGCTGCTGTTGGCGTCGGAGCCGATACCCTTGAGGCCCTTGGAAATGTCGAAGAGCGTCGCCTGCGCCTGCTTTCCTTCGACGGCGATCGATTTGATCCCGAGCGTGCCCTCGATCTCCGCCGCCGTGTTGACGGCCTCGTTGGCACCCTTCTGCAGTGTCGTGAAGAAGTCGCGAGTATCCTGTGAAAGGGCCGGATCGATGCGTATGTCGCCGAGCGCGGCTTGCAATTCCTTCGCAGAGATCTTGTTGTGGTCGAGGCCGTCTTCAATCCGCCGCAGGGCGGTGTAGGCTTGGTCGCCGAAATTGGAGAAATCGCCTCTGTCCCCGGTCAGCGGGTTGGTCGTCGCCAGCCGGATCTGCGCAGCGATGTCGGCTTGTTGCGCCTGGAGGGTCTTTCGCTCGGCCTCCAGCCGATCCGTCGTATCGGCTCCCACCACCGAGCGCGGCAGCCTGTTGGCCTCATCCTCGTAGGCTTTCGCGGCGGCGGCCGCCGCCGGGTAGGAGGCCGCAATTTCGTCGATCAGTTCCTTGTGTTTCTTCAGCGAAACGTCGGCGGTCTCGATGCCTTCGCGGGTGGCCAGCACATAGGCCGCCACGCCGGCGGCGGCAGCGACCGCTCCCGCCGCGATGCCGGCCGGCGTCACGAGAAAGGCAAGAAATGCCTGGCCTGCCGCCCTCGCAGCGACACCAATCCCTTGCAGTGAGCCGCGAAGACCGCGCGGCCCGCTTTCCAGCGCGTCGTAGATCTGGCCGGCCTGCGAGGCAAAGATCATCATCGGCGACGCGCCAAGCGCGAACATGGTGATGACGTCGTTGCCCTGCCTGGACAGGTTGAGGAGCTGGTTGGACGTCAGGCGCGCCGCTCCGCCGACAGTGCCGAGGACGCCGGCCGTCCGAGCCGATTGACCGGCCAGGAGCGCATAGCGGCTGTTGAGGCCATCAAGCGCACTCTCGTGCTCGGCCGTGGAGATAGCGCCCAGACGGTGGGCCGCATTCAGGTCGTCGAGTTCGGTCTCATATTGCTTCGAGGCGGCAAACAGCGGGTTGTACCGGGCGCGCAGTGCGTCGAGTGACTGGCCGTAGGCTTCGATGTCGGCGGAGCGGAAGGAATTGTTGGCAAACTGCGTTCCGACCACAGGCACGTTGGCGCCGATGCCAAGTCGCTGGTCGATCGCCGTCCGCAGGTTGCGCTCGGCGGCCGCCTGGGCGGCGATCGCTTCGGTTGCGCCGCGCGCCGATGCCACGACCTGGTCGCTGGCCGCCGCCATCGCGGAAGACGTTTCCCGAGCCTCCGCACCCAGCACCCTTACGCCGGCCGTCGTCTCGGCGGTCGCCGCCTTCGCTCCAGCGGCGTCACCAGAAATGACCAAGGCAAGGTTCAAGGTCATCAGTCGGCCTCGGCCATGGCTTGAAGTGCTGCCTGTTCCATCACCTGGATGTCGCTAAAGAGCTGGCGCTCCCGAGCGCGGTCGCGACGGGCGAAAACCGGCCGGGCGGAGGCGTAGTCGATGCCAAGCCGGATCAGCCGGTGGCCTTCGCCGGCGGGCACCGCCACCGTCCGCCATTGGGTGTCGCAGGCGAAGAACGCCATCACCGATTGCCAGTTTATCCGCCACACTTCGACTGCCTCGTCCTCGTCGTCCACCTCGACCGTGACGTTGAGCGCGGCCCATTGCTCGGCGTCGGCCTTGTCGATCTTCACAGGTCGCCGCGGGTCGGTTTGCCCGGCGCGGGCGAACGCCCATTCCCGCGCGACCTCTCTCAGTTTCCCCTTCGCGCCTCGTCCCCCGCCAGGGATTGCGCATAGGCCTTGTAGAGACCGCGGCTGAACCAGGCGTATTGGAGGCTGAGAGCCAACGCAGCCTCGGTGAAAGGAACCGGCTCCTCCTTGCCGACCGGCCCGTCGACCACGTCGCGCCAGTCCTTGCAGACCCGCATCAGCTCCTCGTGCCGGCGCTTTTTCTGTTCCTCGGGCGGGAGGGCGGAGACCTCCTTGAGCATGGCATCGCTTTCGTCGGAAGAGATGGCCTCGAACTGCATGTCGAAGGATTTGGTGACGATCTCGCCGGGCTTGTCTGCATCGGGCATCTCGACGGTCACCGGCCACCAGTAGCGATACGCGTCGATCATCTTGAACTTCATCTGCAGGGCCTCTTCAAAAGGGGTTTCTGGGGGGCGTTGAAAGAGGCGGCGGCCGAAGCCGCCGCCGGTTACTTCACCGTGATCTTGAGCTCGTCGTCGCCGGCGTCAGTGCACAGCATCAGCGGCAGCGAATAGTTGATGATCTTCTGTGTCTGGCCTTCGGTCGGCCTCCCGATCTCGACCGCGGGCGCGTCGAACTTGACGATGTTGCCGGCGATCGTGCCGTGCTGGGCGGCAAGCGCCCCGCGTGTCCTTGCCTGGGCCGCCGCAAACCAGTTGGTTGTCGCCAGCAGGCGCGCCTCGACGACACAGGTGCCGCTTGGGTTGCGGTCGACCAGCTGGATGCTTTCGGCGCCGATGAGGAAGCGTGGCTCGATCTGGTTGCCGAGGTCGATCGCCACGCTCTCCGCCACGGCGGCGGCGCCGAGCAGCGACAGCGTGGTGTTGGCTTTGTTGACCGGCACCGGCACCTGGAAGGCGGTGTAGTCGACGCTCGGCAGGGCCGTGTCGGAGATCGTGCCCAGCAGGCCGGTCAGCGTGAAGGTGAAGTGCGGGATTTGCTTGGGCGTCAGGTTGGCCGATACGTTGCCCTTGGCACCCAGCAGGATGTGGCGGACCCCGTCATGGTTGAAATACAGCGTGCCCGCCTCGAAGGCTCCCGAGATCGGGTCATACTGGACGTCGGTGTCGGGGGTGATGGTTTCGGCCAAGCCGCACATGCGCAGCAGCACGCCATAGCCCGGAACGTCGCCGGCGGCGCCCGCACCGGCGATTTCGACCTGACCGGAGAGCGTCGCATAGGTGCCGGTCAGGATCACGCCCTGCTGGCCGAGATAGGGCAGCAGCAGATCACGCGACACCTGGTCGCCAGCAAGCGGCGTGATCGTCACGTTGTTCATCTGGATGGCGTTGGCCGCGCCGGTCGGTACGGCGTCGGTGCCTTCGACGGTTTCGATCTTCGCCAGGACGGCGAGCTTGCGGTAAAAACGGGCCATCGCTATTTGCCTTTCCCGGCCGGACGTCCGGCGCCAGTGTCATCGGCCGGCTTGGCAGCCGGCGTGCGGATCGGCGCGGCTGGCTTGGCCACGCCCTCCGGAACGGTGAAGTCGCCATCGCGGACAAGCTTGCCCGATGCCTGGTCGATGATGTGCCGGCCCGCCGGGCGCGGCTCGTAGGACTTGGTCATGGTTGCTCCTCGAGGTAGTAGGCGGCGGCGAACAGCTCGCGCTGCCAGACGTTGCCGGATTTGGCCTTCAGCAGGTTTCCGGAAACATGGGTGATCGGGTCGCTGCCCACGCCAGACGGGATAAAGCCCATCAGGGCACCTCGCACCTTGGCTTTGAGCGCCTCGATCTCCTCGGCGGCAGCAGCACCGGTGTTGTCCGAAACATTCCTGGTGACGATGATGACGGCGACATCGGCTTCGACGCGCTGCAGCACCGGTCCGGTCATGCGGGCGTTATCCTCGCTCTGCTCTTCCTCGACCACGACATAGGCGGCGGGTGTCGCTTTGGGCTCTCCGGCCAGCGCAGCGAACTCGGCCGCGCCGCCAACGATGCGGAACACCGGCGGGTCGATGTCGTCGAGAAGGCCCCGCAGCTCGGTCACGATGCTCATGGCCGTGCACCCGACGCCTGGTCGGCCTCGGCGCGGAAGGCGTCCTCGGCGACATGCAGGATCTCGGCACGATCGGCGTCGTTGAGGTAGAGCGCCTGGCGGGCCGGGATAGTGATGGTGTGCGCGCCGATCGTGACCCGCATCGTTTCCTTGCGCTTCGCCGAAGCCCTGACGAAGCGGCGGCCGCGATTGGTCTTGCCCAGGTGGATGTCCTGCTCGCGGGCAGGCATCTGGATGGTGGCGCCGAGGAACTGCGCGGCGGCATAGGCGACGTTGGTGCCGACCGCTGCGGTGTTGTCGGTCGCTTCGCCGGTGATCGAGCTGTACAGCCGGTTCTTGACCCGCAGCATGTGCCCGTAGCCGCGCTGGCTGCGGCCAGTGCGCTTGGCGGCCGTGCGCGGACTGAGGCGCGGCCATTTGCCGTCCGGACCTGTCTCGGTCTCGAAATGGCGCTGGACCATCGGGACCAGGGCAGCAGCGATGGCTTCCATGATCACGCCGGGCGCCGTGGCAACGCGCTCGATGCGATCGAGGGTGGCCAGCACCTGCTGGTCGACGACGCGGAGCTGGATGCCTTCCGTTGCCATCACAACCCCTTCAGCGTTTCGCGCCGGAAGACGCGCGTCGAGGGATTGGCCCGGATGGCGCCGCCGCCGGCCTGCTCGGGCACAGTGCCGCCATCGTCGATCGAGACCAGGCCTTTGGCGACGTCCTTCAGCCAGGAGATCGCCGCGTTGTAGTTGCGGGTGACGATGCTGTCCTTGTCGGCCGCCTCGCCATGCAGGAAGTAGCGAGCGAGATCCGCCGCGATCTTGACCAGCACCGGCGGCACCACCGAGAGCGGCAGTGCATATTGCTTGCCGATATAGCCGTGGATCACGCCGTCCGCGTCGGCCAGCGCCCGGCCGACGACGACATCGTCCACCGTGGTCGGCGGGATGTTCGTGCGATCGGTCAGCTGCACCAGTTCGGTGGAGCTGAAGCGGTCGATCAGGTCCTGCTTGACGGCATAGGTCACGCTTAGAACAGCTCCACCTTGAGGTTCGGCTCGGCGAACAGCGCCTCCAGCTGCTCGGGGCCTTTGAACGCGCCGATCTGATGCTCGACCGGCGCCTTGGAGTGGGCGATGCCGGCGCGCCGGAAGCCATCGAGCTTGGAGCGGATGCGCAGGCCGGCCGGCAGCTGGTCTCCGTTCTCGGCCTTCCAGGCATCGAGTTCGGCCGACATGCGGGGAAACCGGGCGCGGAACTCGGCTTCCGTGTCCAGGTGCTCGCCTTGGCCGCCAAGCGCATCGAGCGCGTCATCCAGCGTCGCGATGGTGACGCTCTCGTCCGGGTTCTTGAAGAACTCGGCGTGCTGAGGGCCTGCGGAGCCGGCCGCATCGCCGGCTCCGCCCTGGTCGTCGCTCTCGCTGCTGGTATTGGTCCCCGTCGCCGCCCCCGATGACGGGGCATCCTGGCCTTGTGCAGCTCGCGCCACTTCCGGGCCGGATGTTTCCTGTGCGGCTGCTTCCATCTTGGGAGCTTTGGCCTTCGCCGCGCGCAACGCTTTCGCCATCGTTCAATCCTCGTTTTCGGGGCCTTTGAGAAGGAGCCGGCTCGCGGCTGCTTTTCAAAAACCCTACCGGCACCGTTGGGAGATGCCGGCAGGGGCGAATTCGGCGGACCGATCAGGCCAGCCAGGGCACCATCAGCACCTCGGCGGTGCCCGCCCACTTATTGGTCTCGCCGCCGTTGACCAGCTGCGAAGCGACGACAGCGCGGGCGGCGCCTTCATTCGTCGGCCCGCACACCAGCAGGTCGGGAACGTTGCCAAGCGGGCGGCCATGATCACCCTTCATGCCCGTCAGAGCGACGCGGCCGGCTTCATAGTGGGTTGGATCAAGCGTCTGCTTGGAGCCCCAGGCCAACTGCCAGAAGCCGAAACCGACGTTGCAGCGGCCATCGACGCCGTACTCGAATTCCTTCTTGCGCCACACGTTCTCGTCTTTCGGATCATCCTTGGAGACGAACTCGAACTTCTCGCGCTCCTGGTAGATGATGGGCTTGAGCGCGCGCTTGGTGCAGAGAAGGAACCACGGCTCGCCGGCGCCGCCGTCGGTGTTGGGGACCGATTGCGGTTCGCCGGCCTCGTCGAGCACCTTGTGATCGGTGTCGAAGAAATACTGGCCGTCGTAGCAGGCAGTCGCGAAACCAGCCTTCAGCAACGCCCACACAAGCATGTCCGGGTGAGCGGCGACCGACATGCCCATCTCGGTAAACAGCGGGGCATAGATCCCCAACGTATCGTCCTTGATGTCGTTGCGGTCGACGCCGATCGTCAGTTCGTAGTCCTTGTTCCTGATGGAATAGTCGTGCTCCATGAGGTTCTGGACGAGGCGATCGCCGATCCATTCACGGATGTTGGGGATTTTGCCCAGCCAGCCGTACTTTTCCTCGCGCGTCGTCGAGGGGACGGTGGTGGCGACGCGCGGATACTGCGATGCCGCCTGGCCAAGCCCGCCCTGGAAGGAAGTCTTGAAGCCGACGCGGATGGCATCAAGGGTCGTGCTGTTGATTTTCATGGAAGCTCCGTTGACGGTTGAGCCGCGCCTAGTCGCGGTCGATTTCGAAGACGCAGTTCGCCACGGTGGCGGTGGCATTGGTGCCGCCGACCGTCAGTGAGAGTTCACCGCCAGCCGGGACGTAGTTGGCTGCGGTCGGATCGCAGCTGTCCTTGTCGCCGGCCGCCGATCCTGCCTGGGTGATGGTGATCACGCCGGTGGTGATGGCGACGCCGTCGATCTTTCCGGTCAGTGTGGCGTCCCCGGTGGTCAGCACGCCTTCGGTGACGGACCTGATCTTCTTGACCAGGCCGGCATAGGGCGAGAGCGCGCGGTAGACGGGCGTGCCAACCAGGGTCGTGACCCGAAGCGGAACGAACATCTTGCGGCCTTCGAAGTAGCCGGCGAGGATGTCTTCGCCCATCAGCACATAGACGCCGATTGTATCGATGGCGATCACGATGCCGGCGGGTGAGCGGGTGCCGGAACCGGAGGTCTTGGCGACCTTCTCGTCATCGACGATGAAACAGACCTTGCCCACCTCGACTTCGGTGATCTCGTCAGTCGAGGCCGAGTTGGCCCAGCGGAACACGCCTTCCTCGACCTTGATGCTCAGGTCGCCCGCGCTGCCGGCCGAATTGTCGACCCGCTCGTTGGCGCGGCCGATTGCCTGGAGGCCGAGGGCGGTCGAGCCCTTGATGGCGAAGCCGGCGGCGTTCCTGCACACCAGGGCGCCAGCGTAGATGAGCGCTGCAGCCATCGGCACAGTCTTGACGTACCCGCGTTCCGAACGCGGCGTGTTGCGGTCTGCAGAGAGGGTCAACGGCCTGCCTCCTTTTCGGCGGCCTCGGCCGCGAGGATCTTCTTGTAAGCGTCGGCCGTCAGGCCCATCGCCGTGCAGACGGCCAGCTGCGCCTCGTCGAGCGCATCGGCGGTCTTGTTGTCCCGCCGGGTGATGTCCATCTGCGGCTTGGTCAGCACCGGCTGGTTCTCGACGAACTTCTCGAAGGCAGCCTTGTCCGACTTGAAGAGCGCGATGCCCCATTCCTTCATGGCCGGCGTCAGCTTGCCGGCCGTGAGGGCCGCCGTGACGGCTTCGTCGGCTTTTTCGGCCGACGTCTCGTCGCGAAGCTCCTTCAGCTGGTCGCGCAGCTCAGTGAGCGCCGCGATCGGCACGTACTCCGCCGGGTTTGGATTTTTGGCACTCAGCGCAGATTGCACCGCGCCAACGATCTCGTCGGTGGCGGCTTCAGGCTTGAGGCCTGCCGCCTTGGCCAGCTTCGAGCGATCGGCGACAGCGGCCGTCACCGCCGTGAGCACGGCAGCCGGCTTGGCGTCCTCGGTCAGGCCAGCAGCCCTGGCCAGCGCGGTGCTGGAGGTGAGGAGTGCCTGGATTGCGGAAAGGACGGCGTCCTCCCCAGTGCCCTTGGGCAAGCCCAGGGCGGTCAGGATCTTATCCATTTCGGTTCCTTCTTCGGAGAGGTTTGCAAAAACTGCACTCGCCGCCGCCGCTTCAAGATCGAGCGCCGGGGTGTTGGTCAGCGCCACGTTCAGAATGAGCATGACGCGGCCATCCGCCTTGCGGTGCGGAATGACAGGAGAGAGGTAGCGGTATTCTTCGGCCTTGATCGCGGCGGCAGCAGATGGCGTCCAAGCGACACGGCCCCAAATGCCGTCGTCGCGGACCTGAAGCTCCTTGACCCAGCCGGCTGCCTTGGCGGTGCCGCCTACGCCATCCTTTACGCCGAAGACGGACTGGTGATCGTAGTCGACCACCATGTCGGTACCAGAGTGATACTGCCGGGTGCGGGCGACGATCGCTTCCTGGTCGTCATGGCTGCCACTGTCGAACTTGCGGCCGTCCCTGGCTTCGAACTTGCCGGCCGGCACCAGGCGCATCCAGGCATCGGTCCCTTCAGGCGCGATGACGGCCACCGCCAGGGCGGCGACCGACGCGGTCGATAGCAAGGAAGCAATTGCGGATTTCATCAGCGGACATTGGCCCGGCCGATGCTGTCAAATCATGCCCGCCATGGCGGGCGGCAGCTTGTGCTTGGGAGGTCGAACTGGCGGGACTGATGCTGGCAGGACCGCCGCCGAATTCGCAACCGAACGGTAGCTGACAGGGAACCAACCGGCAAGGCTGCCAAAAAATTCGTTTTCGCGATTGGCTCCATCGGGGGCGGATAGGCCTTAAAATCGGTTTTGAACGGGGCTACAGCGCCAAACAGGGCTCCGCGCACCCAGTGGACGCCCTCAGGGGTCGCCGTGCGCTTGTGCGGCGATCGTTTGTGGGTGAGTTCAACCGGGCGGCTGCGCCCAATCCGAAGCGCCGGTCTTGCCCGCCAGATCCTGTTCGACGACGGAGATGTAGCCGGCCTTGCCTGGGTTGTAGGCCCAGCCCGGATCGATGCCATCGGGCACTGTGGTGATCTCACCGGTGCGTTTGTTGACGTATTTGCGCATCGTACCGGCGATGGGCTCGAACTTCAGCACCTCGCCCTCGCGCTGCAGGCGGTCAATATCGCGCTGGCTGACACTCTGCAGGGTGCAATGGCAGTTCCAGCCATTCGGGCAGGCATGGGTGTTCCACCAGGGGTGATCGACCGGCAGGACCGTATTGTGCCAGAGGTGATGCAGCGGTCTTGGATATTCCTGTCCCTCCAGGTGGACATAGCGGAGGAACGGCCGAGCCGCCTTGTTGCGCTCAAAGGTCGACCAGTGACCAGCGGCGTAGCTGACACGCATGTTGACGTCGAAGATGGTGGTCAGCCGCCTGGTGCTGCCGAGCTGCGACCAGTGCGCCTCGCCGGAGACCGGATCGAACGCCGGCTGCTGACCCCACCATCCCTTCGTCTGGAGCAGCGGCGTCAGCTCGGCTGCGAACTGGCGGAAGGTCTTGCCCTCGGAGAGCGCCTTCAGCAAAGCCTGGTAGATGTCGTCAAGGATGTCGAAGCCGGCAGACTTGGCGACTGTGAAGGCGCGAGCATGGGCTTCCTGCCATGTGTCCAGCCACGAGAATTCCGGATCAAGGCGCTGACCGCGCGCGAACAGCGCGGCGATGGCGTCGCGTGGCGGCAGTGGCTTTAGGACTGCGTCGACCACAAACCCTAGACCTTCATGACTGTTCGGGCTTCAGGATGGTCGAGCGCCATCCGGATGATGCTTCGAATCTCGCGCGCCACGATGTCGTGAAGCTCGCAAACCTCATGATATTCGAGCTCGCGAAGAAACCCATGCAAGCTAAGCGCTCCGACGAAGTCGCCGCTCCAGACCGTCATCTGCTCATCGTGGCAGATCCGATCGACTGCCGCTGTTGGCAAGAGGGTCACCGTTCCCATTGCATGCTCCGTCAAAGCGTCTCGTCAACTTCGCCGGCCAGGCGCGCGGCAAAGGCGGATCTCGCCAGCAGCTCGGTCAGCGCGGCGGCATCGAGCCCGGCGAAGCGCTGCGCCAGGAGAGCCTTCACGTCTTCCACGGAAGAGGCCGCGGCGATCTCGGCTTCCAACCCAGCGACGACCGGTGAGACCAGCGGCTTCCAGTCCGCCAACATGTCGTCGGCCGCGCGCTCGATCGCGTCACGGTTCTCGACGCCGATAGCCGAGAGCGCTGGCGGACGTTCGCCTGGCTTGCGCAGCTTCAGCTCCGGATCGGCCGGCGCGGCGATCGGCGCCGACACCTTTGGCGCAACCAACAGCTCCTCGTCCTTCTCAGGGTCAGGCAGACCGATGCGGTCGCGCATCGTCGACATGCCGACCTTGAGGCCGAGCGGCACGAGCGAGACCACGTTCTCGACCAGTGCCTTGATGTCGACCTGTTCCGGCCGGCCGATGCGTATCCTCGGGTACTTCTTCTGCGGCCCGAAATTCAGGTCCACCGCCGGCCGGGTGAGATCCCGATTTAGCGTCGCCGCGATCTGGCGGGCGTCGCCTTTCTCGATATCTTCCCGGACACCGTCATGGGTCTTGCCGACCGCATAGCCGCCAGCGATTGCGTCCGTTGTGCCCGTCTGCCCGAGCACCACCTTGGAAACCTGCTGGTCCAGCCAGTCGGCGCGCTCCTTGTAGAGCGCGTGCGACCCCGAAATATCCGCCTTCACAAAGTCGACGATCATCGACGTCGGCACGATGGCGGCATAGTCGACGCCAATGTCGCTCACCGCCTCAAGCAGAGTCTTCTTGTCTTTCTCGGATGCCCCGGCGTCATATTTGCCGAGGCGAAGCGGCTGGCCGTAGGCCTCGCAGAAGATCGCCCAGTCCTTGACGGTGAAGCTCTTGAACAGGAACGTCCAGGCGACGGCGCGGGCGATGCCGCCCCGGATAGGCAGGCCCGACTTCACCTTGGCCGAATGATAGATCCAGTGGTACGGCACCAGCGGCTCGTTGAGACCGCCATTGCGCAGCAGCGGCGTCTCACCGTCGACCTGGTCGAAGACGAACCAGCGCGGGTCGCGCCACGCCAGCCGCTTCGGCCGCCATTGACCTTCCGAGGTGTCCCAGATGATCTCGGTGCAGGAAAAGCCCTTGCCGACCGCGTCTAGGATGTCGAACAACTCGTCTTCGAAGCCGTCCCGTTCGATGATCTCGCGCACCAGGTCGGCAGCCGCGACACTGACCGCGTCATCGCCGGCCGCTTCAACGGTGATGTCGAGGCCGGACACCTGGCGCTTGCGGACGCCGAGGACACCGGCGTAGTGGGGGTCGCGCTCCTCCATGTCCTCGGCCAATGCCAGATAGTTTTCCGGGTCGCCGTCGATCGAGGCACGAAGGACCTGGGCCAACCGATCGGGCGTGAGACCGGCGGCCGGATGCAGCGCGTCGTGGCGGCGCACGCCGGTCGATGTCGGCGCGGCCTGCTCCACCTTTAGCGCGGCCTTCTCGATTGGCCGGCCATAGCGGTCAACGATCCCTTTGAACATGTCAGCCATCAGTAGATCCCCGGATTGCGGCGAGTGGACGCCATGCGGAAGCCCCGATCGTTGTCATCGGCGCGGTCGCGCCAACTGCGGCTCTGGTCGGTGCTGGCCCTTTCCTCAAAACGGCTCTTGGCAATCGGCGCCGGCAGATAGCCGTATTCATGCCACTGCATGCGGCTGGCGAAATAGGCGAGCACCAGGGCGACCGCGAAGTCGCCATGCCGCTTTGCGCCGGCCACGCCGACACGCTCGGGCGGGATTGAGGGAATGCCGCGGATAATCTTGACCAGGCGAAGATCCACGGCGTGCTCGGCGTCCCTGGTGAGCGCTATGTTGTCGTCTTCAAAGGCGGTTTTAAGCGGCGGGAAATTCTCGTTGTACCAGTTCTGGCTGAGGGTCACCGACCAGACCAGGCCGCCCGGCGTCTCCTCGGTGTGCAGGCCGAAGATGCGGCCGAGATCCTCGGCAAGGTTCATGCCGACGCCCGTCGCGTCCACAGCGGCCCCGCAGAGGCGCGGTGCCGTCTTCAGCATCAGGGTGGCGATTTCCTTCTGTTCCTGGAAAGGCACGTTTCGTAGCTCGACGGTCAGAGCGGCCTTTCGGCGGAGCACCTTGTCGATCGACAGCAGCGACATGATCGCCGGGTCGGCCTTGCGCGCCGGGTCATAGCCGAATGCGTGCTGGCGGTTTTCGTCGAGGCCGTCGAGCGCCTTCTTGATGGCGTCCTGGTGCGGCGCCATCAGATGCTGGCGTTCCAGCTCGGGCCGATGCAGGAAGTCAAGCGGCAGATCTATGCGGATGACCGGCGCTTCTTCCGGCGTCAGCGTCATGCGCGCTTCGATCAGCGGCGTGGTCAGCCAGGCGCCCGAGCCCATCGACGGAACGCAGAACAGCTCCTCGTCGGCGCCGTCACCGTAGAAGTCGATGATGTCCTGGCGCCAGGCGGCCTCGGCCTCGGGCGACCACTCCGCCCCCGTGACCAGGCAGATGCGCTCATAGAGGCCCTCCAGCAGCGCCTGGTCGAAGTCGATCTTGAGATGGCTGTACTTCGACCGGCCGCCGAGAATGTCCTGGACCTGGACGTTGAATTCATTGTCGGCGCCATTGTGCGTCGAGCAGACCACGACCTGGCCGCCCCACATCAGGTTCGCGAGCGCCGCCTTGAGCAGCTCCTTCAGGCTGTCGACGAACGCCGCCTCGTCGATGATGACCAGGCCCTGCTTGCCGCGCAGGGTGCGCGGCGCCGACGACAGCGCCAGGATCTCGAAGCCGGACGCGAACTGGATGCGGAAAGCCTTGATCTGGCGTGTCTCGTCGGGGTGCGCCGGGTCGGTGTCGGCGAACAGGAACTCTTCCTGGGCAATTGCTGCCTCTGCGTAGGCCCGAGCCCACATGGCGCAGGCGTCGATGAACTCGCGCGTCATCTCCTGCGAATAGGAGATGTACATGGCGTCCATGCCGCCGGCATCCTTGGCCCGGCTGGCGCGCAGCACGGCATACGAGGCCAGCGCCCAGGTCTCGCCGATGCGGCGGCTCTTCTCGATGAACAGCACGCGGACAGCCGTGCTTTCGAGCAGCGAGACGGTGCGCCCCTGATAGCCGAGCAGCACGCTGGGCAGACCGACGCTGTCGATGACATGGTCGAGGTTCGCCATGCTCTCGCGGCGGACTCGCTCCCATTCCTCTTTGGAGATCGGGCCGCTCATTGCAGCAGCACCTTCGCCCGGGGGTCGTCACGCGTGAGACCGACAGACGTCAACAGGGCATCTTCGGCCGCGGTCAGACATTCGCGCAGCTGGGTGACAAACGCCTCGACGGCTTCGATATCCTGAGGCGCGTACAGGTGGCCAGCGACACTGCGATGCTGCTCGACTTGGCGAAGCCGCTCACGGATCACTCCTGGCAAACAGGCACCCGCGAAGGTGCTGACGTGGATGGCAATCCTGTCGCTCTCGCGGCGGATCTGCTCCCATTCCTCTTTTGAGATCGGGCCGGTCACTGGGTCGGCTCCGGCCAGATGATGGTCACCGATCCATGAATTGTCCGGCGGGCTATCACCTGGTCGAGCACCTCGCCGTCAGGCAAGACGACATTCGCCAGGAGCGGCAGACCGTCTTCGCCGAGCACTTCGACCGTCACGTAGCCATAGCCATCGCTGCCGGCAAAGGCCTCGCAGACAGGCCGGTCGAAGACCTTCCCATCAAGGATGACGATCGGCAGCGTCTTCGATCGGTAGCGCCAGAAGTCGACATCGTTCCGATTGCCGGAAGTCCTTGTGGTGCGCCGAGGCGGGATATGAACTGTGATCATGGCGCCCTCACGCCGAGGATCTTCGCCTTGATCGCCTCGGCGGTCTCGGCCGACATGCCCTTGGCCTTGGCCACGGTGTCGACGGCCTTCTCGACATCGGCCTTGAATTCCTTGGCCACCTTGACCCGGCGATCGCTGGAAACGCTCTGCGCCTGGGTCGCCATCTTCAGCGCCGTGGCGAGCTGCATCGCGCCGATCGGCGCGAGGCCGCTCTCGCCGGCATCGGTCAGCAGCTCGAACACCAGCGTCTTGATCGCCTCGGCCGCGATCAGCGTCAGATCGTCGGAGCTCTGGGCGTCGAAGCGCTTGGAGATGGTGGCGGCGATCTCGCGGGTGTCTTCCAGCCGGCGCGTCATCATCGCCAGCTTGATCGAGTAGCGGTTGAACGCCGAAAACGACGGGATGACGAATTCCAGCTCGCCCTTATGCTCGGCCTGCAGCGCCTGCATCTTCAGGAAGAATTCTTCGTAGATCTCGGTCTGGGTGCGCTCGCGGTCCTGCAGGGCGGTCGCCGCCCAGGTGATGATCGGGCCGCACTCCTCGGGCAGGCGCTCGATCGCCGAAAGCTGACCACGGCCTTTGCGCGCCATGTCAGGCCTCCGGCGAAGGACGCGCCACGCCTTCGATGATCGACCGGCGCTCGACATGATCGATGCCGCTGCGGGTGATGGCAGCGACCATGATGGTGCTGACCTCGGTCACCTTGACTGCGCCCAGCTCGGCCAGCTTGCGGAGTTGGGTCCGCACCCATTCGCGCGACCGGTTGTGGCCGAACGCGTCGAGCGTCTTGGTCAGCAACGCTTCGTTCAGGCGCCCGTCCGTCTGCTGGTGCAGCTCCCGCAGGATGACCAGCCGGGCGTCCTCGGTCAGGTATGTGTCAAAGTCGCTCATGCGGCGCTCTTCGATCCGGTTAGCAAGAAATTCTCCATCCGATGGACCGTGCGGGCGATGCCGTTGACAACCTCGGCCTGCTTGCCCGCTTCGCCCTTGATCTCGGCCACTGCCAGCCGCAGGTCGGTGAACGACTTCACGTCGGGCAGGTGCTTCATGTCGCTCTCGATCGACTGGACGCGCACGGCATGATCTTCGAGCTTCCTCTCGATTTCGGCGCTCTTGCCGTCGATCGAGCTACGGATCACCTGCAGCTCCTCGGCATTGGATGCCTTGAATGCGTCGATATCGGCCTGTGCCTTCTTCGACCCTGCGGTCAGGAAGACGTAGACGATCGTCGCGAGCGACAGCAGGGGCGAGGCCAGCGAGGCCCAGGTGGACAAGTCTTCCATCAGGCACGTCTCCGGCTCTGTCGTTCGATGAAGGTTTCGCAGTCGAAGCACCGCGTGCAATTGGGCACCGCCTGGCGGCGGGCGTCGGGAATGCGTTCGCCGCAGTCGCAGAAGGGCGAGGCCGTCACGTCGACGGCCGACCGTATCGCCGCCTGGATGCGCTGGACACCGGCAACGCGCTCAGCCTCGACGCGCGCTTCGGCCAGCTCGACCGCCGCGTTGCCGCCCTTCATGGCTTGTCCCACTCCGCGACCTTGGCGAGGCGCACCGCGCAGACATTTCGCGCGCTGCCGTTCACGTCGCCGCGTTCGACGAAATCGCCAGCGGTCGCTGGGCCGCCCGGCTTGGACCAGTTGGGCGGCGGCGGGATCAGGAATGCCGGCGGGACACGCTCCTTGATGATCTCGGTCCTAACGACCACCTGCGGCTCCGGCGGCTGGGTCGTACAGTTTGCGCAGATCAGCAGGCACAGGCTGAGCGAGGAAATGGCTAACGTCCGCATTGGCGTCTTTCAGGGCGGCCACGGCCGCGTTGGTGTCGATGAAGGCCTGGTTCGAGGCGGCGATCTGTTCAGCAAGCTGGGCGGTCAGCTTGGCGTCGGAGGCGGCTTGCGCCTGTAGCCTGCCGATCGTGGCCTGGTTGGCGGCGTTGACGTCCTCAGCCACTTTCAGATCGGCCTTCGTCTGACGCGTCTCGGCCTTGGCCTGGACGGTATCGGCTTCCGCATCACGGGCCGCCAGCTTGTAGTGGTAGGCAACCAGGCCGAGGCCCATGAACGCCAGGACGACCAGCCCGGCGATGATCAGGCGCGCCTGCATCAGTGCGAACCCTTCAGGCAGTACATCTGCTCCAGCGCGCGGCGCTTGGTCAGGCCAGGCAGCGGCTTGAGGACGCCGTGCACCCTTGCCTTGTTGAACTCGGTGATCTTCAGACACGCTCCTTTAACGTCGCCTGCGCGCAAAAGGCGGCTGACGGAACCTTCGCAGAACGTGCCGTTGCCGAGATTGTAGGAGAAGTCGTTGAAGGCCTGCTGGACGTAGACGTCGAGCTGCTCGTAGTTCGACACGCACTTGGCGTTGCCCTGCTCGTAATGGGCCATCCGCCTGGTGAGAAGAGCCCGGCACTCTGCCTCGGAGAACTTGCGGCCGGCCATATCCTTGGCGTTCTCGGTCTCGCCATAGCAGTAGGTCAGGACGCCGATCGGATCGCGATAGACGTAGCCGCGATAGCCCTCCTGCGGCGCTGCCATGGCGGCGGCTGCGGCGATCCCGGCCGCTACTGTCGCGGCCGCCCCTGTGTTCCTGCCTGCGCCCATGGTGAGCTTCCGCCTGTGAAATCGGCCGGGAGATGTCCCGGCCATTTCACAGCACCATGCCTTCGGCGGCCGGCGGCAATCATGCCCGCCGAAGCGGGCGGTCTCTTAATTGCTGGAAAAGAGGTCGGTCTGGCGCGGATCCCGGCTGCCCTTGACGGGCTTGTCCGGCATGCGCCGGAAGAGCTTGTCCACGCCGGTCTCGGTGATCCCGAGGCGGCCGGCTATGTCGCCATTCGATGCGCCAGCTTCGCGATACTGCCGCGCCCGCAGCTCGCGGGCAAGAGGCACCCGGATATACGAGCCTGAATAGCGGCGGGCAAGCTTCTTGGCCGCCGCCGGGCCGAGCTCCTTCGAGAGCGCGGTGTCATCACCGGACGCCGGCACATACAGGCGGCGACCGCCATAGGCTTCCGCGAGCCGCACGAAGTCCGCCTGGCCAAGCAGGTGGAGCAGCTCGGTGGATCGCTGCTCGTCGCTCATGCAACCTTCGCTTCGCTGTCGCGGATGAGGCGCACCAGGACGTCATAGCCGGGAACGCTGCGGCCCTCGATCGTGGTGACGACAACACCGTCCACGAGGAGGAACCGGGCTCCGAGCGTCCGGACGCATGGTGCCTGCTGGTGGCGTCGCGTGCCTTCGGCGATGTGGGCGCGCAGCTGCTCGACATCCATGCCGAGCACCCGCTCCATGTAGCGGACCATGGCGTGGTCTGAGACGCGGACCGGTTCGTCGCTCATGCTGGCTCCCATTCGATCAGTTTGCCTTCGAAGCGCCCGACACCGTGATGCTGGAGCCAGAAGAAACCCATGTTTTCGCGGGCGGTGCCGCCACGCATGCCGAAGTCGAAGACGCAGGATGGCGCGAACCCGTCAGCCCGGCAGAACAGCTCGATCTCTTCGCGATGGAGGGGGATGCCCTCAATGGCGACGCTGACGATCGCACCGGGCATGAGATCGCTGACCGCAATCTCGATCGAGCGAACCCGCGTGCAGATCGGGTCGGCTTCGACAAGCTTGCGGCAATGGACCGTCCGCATGCCCTGATAGAGCTGGACCGGCTCACCCGGCCGGGCATGCCGCTTGCGATCGGCGCGTACCGTCTGCAGCTTGATCAGCCCCGACACCTGCGGGCCGAACATTGCCTTGAAGCTATAGGCGACCATCAGCTCTGGCTCCGCATTGTGCGATTGAATTCCGCCAAGGCGGTCGGCTCGTCGCGCCAAGCCGGCCAGAACCGCCAGAACCTGGTGATGCTGAAAGGATAGCTCGACACATGCCATTCGAGGCAAACGCGCCAGCGAATTTCGCCTGGCAGGGCCGCCCGACGAAAGGCAAAGAAGGCGATCGACCAGCCGTTCAGGCGGAGGTCGTCGCGGCCGCACCTGAAACGGACCATCAGCGTCCGCCTCCCGTGGACTGCAGCACCGCCAAATAGCGGTCGCGGAGCGTGCTCGGCTTGGCCGTGCCATCTTCGCCACCGAGATCGGGCCACCAATCGTCGCGGCCAAGCAGCCAGAGATGGCGCATGGCGATGTTGTTCACCACGCGACCGGCAGGCGGGTAGACCTCGATCGCGGCCGCGTCTTCACCGGCCATGCGGTTCTTGATCTCCTGCAGTTCGTCCCAGCCGATCGAGCCGTCATGCTCGATCGACAGGAGGCCGAGCTGGCGATCGTGATAGATCCGCAACGCTGCCCGCCACTTCGGCGGCCAGCTCGCGGCCTCGCGGGTGAAGATCAGGCGCGGGCCGTTCATCGGACACCTCGCTTCTCGACGAACCGGTCGATGTCTTCTAGGTCCTCGATCTCACCCACCAACTCAACCGCGCGTTCAAAGTCGGCGACTGTGTCACTGGCGAAATGCTCCAGGACGAAAGCCTGCGTTTCGCTCGGGCCGCAATCGGCCGACAGCCGTTCGCAGAGCAGACGTGCCATCTCGACGGCTCGCGGGCTCATGTCTTTCCCTTTCTGACCATCTCGCCCAGCGTGTTCATCACGGCCGGCCAGTCGCGGTCGGTCATCTGGTCGAGGGGCTTGGCCTTGTCGAAAACAAACTTGCGAAAGCCGGTCGCATCGACGGCCCGCAGAACGGACAGAAGCTGCCACTGTGCGAGTGCAATCTTTGCACCCGTTGGCCGCAGCCATGAGGCGGTGGAAACGCTCTGGCTCCAGTCGACGCCGGCCTCCCGCGTTATCCATGCCTTGAGCGCGTCGATCGCCTTGGCGGCGTCATCGGCGTCGAGCAGGAAGCGGGTGTGCTCGATGCCGGTCTGCCGCCTGACGAACGACAGCATGGCGGCATCGCTGCGGTCGCGCACGATGCCGAGGTTCCAGGAGGCGATCCAGAGCGCCTGGAGCTTCTTCGCGAACGGCCCTTGAAGACCCTTTTCAGCGGGCTTGAAACCGCGCTGGCGCTGCTCGGTGATGATGAGCGTCAGCTCAGCTGGGTTCATCTCGCGCAGGCTGCGCTTGCCGGTGACCCGCTGATAGAGATCCCGTGCAGTGTCCTCGTCGAGGCCGAGCTGCTTGTTGGCGACGTGGATGGCGGCGAGCGGGGTCATGACGCGACCCCGCTGCTGGCATCATTGATTGCGACGCAATTCCTCGGCGCAGCTCTGGATCTCGTGGGCGACGAGACTGAAGAGGTGCGAGAGCTTCTCGCTTTCGACCTCTTGGAGATTGGGGACGGCCGCGACGAGGTCGTTGAGGCCTTGGAATGCAAGCACGGCAAAGTCCAGCCGGTCGATCGGCTGTATAGTTCCTGACATTTAATCTCCCCCCCGGGAAAGGCCTTATCGTTGTGATTGAGGGCGCTGCTGCTGGCATCGCGCACGCCGGCCGCCCTGGCGGCCGGACGAACGCAGGTTGGTAGACCGCATGGAAACGGCAAGCCTCTCGGCTTCCCGCGCCGCCCGACCAGGACGCTCCATGTCGGGCTACCAAACCCGGCCCCGCCTTTTTCGCGAAGCACCGTGACGATAGACACGAAACGATGAAGGCTGAAAGTAAAATCAGGCCTTCTCCCGTCTCTACCCACATGATGGTTAGTAAGACCTCTGTATTGGCCGGAGCCCATGCAGGGTTGCTTATGGACGACGATGCGGTCGGCAGCGATCGCGCTCATGACGGACGCCCCGGCTTGGTTGCCTCTGCGAAGGCGGCATCACAAGCCACCGCATGTCGCGACACGTGCGTGGCCAGATCCTCCAGCACACGGGCGGCGGAATGGAAGGCACCGTCCTCGGCATACGTCTTGGCGAGGTCGGTCTTTTCTTCGATCAAATGGTGAATATTCATCGTTCAAGCCTTCGCCAGGTCGTTGACGATCGCCGCAGCGACCAGGCGGAGGTTCACGTCGCTGCCGTCAGGGCTTCTCAGCCAGGGCTTGCCGAAGCGGATGACGATGGCATCGCCGAAGGCCTTGCAGAGCGTCGCCTCGACGCTCTCCATGCGGCGCTGACGCGTCGTCTCGCCTTCGCGGAGGAGATCGGCCTTGGAGGTGCGGCTGCTGATGATGGTGCGGTCCATGGTCAAGCCCTCGCCATGTCGACGGTGATGGCGGTCCAGCTGTCGGTAGCGCTGCTCTCGCGCATGGCGAAGCGGACATACTCTTTCGAGCTGCGGGGTCGCTGAGCGTCCCGGATGGCGTCCATCGCCTTCAGCCAGCGCGGATCGGTTATGGCGAGCCGCAGCAGCATCAGGATCTCGGAGCGGTTGACCTTGCCTTCCTGATCGGTGTTGAAGGCGCGTGTGACGATCGTCTGGATCTCAGGCCGGCTGTCGGCGGCCCATTCCGTCAGGCACTCGTCAATCAGCGCCTTGGCGATCTGCAGCTCAGCGCCGAAATCCATGAAGTCGGCGACCTGGACGGTGACCTTGAACAGGCCGTCATAGGTCATGTAGGTGCGGTTACCCTTGCCTTTGTTGCCAGCCTTTACGAAGCCGTATTGCTCCGCGACCAGCTGGTCGAGCGCGGCCAGGTCCGACATGGTGTGGATCTTGAAGCGTGCGACCTGGTCGGAAAGCTCGCGGGCGAATTTGATGATCTTCCGGACCGTCTGGTCTTCCAGCTTGTCTTTGGGCTTCACCAGTTCGTCGGCGGTGTAGCCGCCCTTGTGATTGATCCAGAACAGCTTGTCCTTGATGATTTCAACACCGGCCTGCGGGCCGGCTTCAACGATGTCCATGGTCATTCTCCTGTTGAGATCGGAATTGGGTGCATGAAGGTGAGAAGGTCGCGCACGGCGGCCATCTGCAGGACCACGTGTTCGTGGTGTTCGGCGTCCTGGCTGGCCCACGGCATCGACCGTTCCAGCGCGGTGACCAGAAGATTGGCTTCAAGGACGATCGCCCAAAGGCCTTCGGTGGCCTTGGCCAGGGCGAACACCTCGGCAACAGTCGCCCTAGGCGCGTTGCGCTCGGGGTTGGCGATGATGCGGCCGCAAAGCTCGATCATGTCGAGCCTGGAGACCGCGGCGAGCAGTGCTTCACTTGCGGGCATCGCGATGCCTTTCCATGGCCTTCGCGAGGGCTCGGGCCTTGCGTTCGAGTGCCCTCCGCGCCGGCAGTTCACCCGGCCCAAACTTCATCTGGTCGAGCCGATCGACAGCGGCGCCTAGGTCGCGGCAGGCATGCATGACGGCTTCGTCTCGCGCCTTCTCCCGCTTCAAGGCCTCCAGGTCGGCGGCGACGATCGGCAGGATCTTGTCGATCAGCCGCGCCGCCAATGCCTGGGCGTTATGAGAGACCGGCGCTGTCATCGCGAGCCCACCGGCCGGCCATCCGAGAATGGGCGCGGGATCACCGGGAAGAGGCACACGTTGGAGCCAGGCTGGAACGCGACCTCGGCGACGCGTTCGGCCTCGGCCTCCCGCTCCGCCCGCGCGGCGCCATTCCAGAGATCGCGGCTGAGCCGGTTCTCCAGGTCGCGCGCCTTGTGGCGGAGGATCTTGATGCAGTCGCCCAGGATGCGGGCGTCCTGCGGGTCGAGGATGCGGGGCTCGTGCTGGTAGTCGGAAAGCAGGTCGTCGAGTTCGGCCAGGCCGTCTGACAATTCGAGGGACATTCTTTCGCCCATGGCTATGTTCTCCTTTGGGGGCAGGTTTTGCAGGCGTGGAAAAGCTGGGCGCGATGCCGCGACGTGGCGCGGAACGGCTCCTTCTGTTCGGTGAGGCAGCGGTCGCGGCCGATCTCGCCCAGGACGGGACATTCGACGGTCAGCGCCATCAGCGCGCCACGCACCATCTGCTCGACGCGAGAGAGGTCGCCCATGTATTTGAAGGCGAGGATTTGCGAGATCGCCGAGCGGCTGTAGTCGATGCGCTTTTCCGCGCCGCCCAGGCCCTCGGCATCGGCAAGCCGCGCCAGTTCCTCGATCCAGTCGGGCACCGGTGTGCCCCATGCGGCCAAGGCCTTGTCGGCGAAGGTCTGGCCGGCCGGCCGGCTGTTCTTCACAGGTCCTCGGTTCATGGCGAGACCTCGCGCGCGACCGAATGGCCGACCACCACCTTGGCGTTGGGGTCGAACACCAGCTTGGCCGCAAGCACCTTGGGCGCCTGGTTGCCGAGGTTCCGCACCAGGCGGAACACATGCCCGTTCTGCGCAAGGATGCCGGCGGCGGCGAGCGCGCAGGCATAGTTGCGCGCCGTCGACAGCGGGACGTCAGGGCATGCCCCGACCAGGTCGGCGGCGCCGAACATCTTGATCATCTTCATGGCGCGCCAGAGCTGCTCCTTCGCGCTCTCGGGCAGCTCCTTGCCATCGGCCGCCAGTCGGGGCGCGAGAGCCGGCTTTTTCACCAGCGTGAAGATGTTCTCGGACGGCAGGCCGCCGCCGTTGCCGACCTTGTTCTGGTCGACGATCTCAACGAAGCCGGCGAGCCGAAGCTTGCGCAGATAGCGCGTGGCGAGCCGGCGGGAGACGTTGGTCCGCCTGCTGACGTCATTGGCGGTCCAGGGGCGGCCAACCCGGTCCAGCTCCTTGATCACCGTCCAGAAGCCAGCCTCGCCGCGCGGTACGGCAAGGTTCAGCTTCACCATGTCCAGCAGCGGCCTCACTGGAATTTCCTCATGGTGAACTTTGGCGCTGCATTGATGGCGGCCGGTCCGCCGAAGGTAACGAGGTCGATGACGCTAACGCCGGTGATCTGAGCCACCTGGACGACCTTGGCGAGGTTGATGACGATGCGCCGCGTGTTGCCCCTGGTCTTGTCCAGGATGGCAGCCGCGAGATCGGGCGCGAGGCGGACGCCTCCGCAGCGATTGACCGCGAGCAGCGCGAAGTCCTCGGCGTCGCAGGGCACCGCCGGCAGCCACTCCAGCACGCGGTTGTGGACGCGCTCGAACCCTTCCAGGAGGTGCGGCAACCGCTCCTCGCCGATCAGGACCACGGGAGCGCCGGACTTGTCGGAAAGCTCCCTCAGCAGGTCGACGAAGCGCTTGTGGGCGATGAAATGCGCCTCGTCGATGATCAGCGGCTTGCGGGGATCGCCGACCATCACCATGATCGCCTGGTTCTTCAGCGCCTCGATCGAGCCACGCGGCGATGGCTCGCCCAGCTCCTTGAGAATGTCCGTGAGCAGCGACCGCGCCGAGGTGAACTGGCCACACTCGACATAGGCGGCGCGGTATTTGTTCGCCGCATAGATGGCGGACTCCGTCTTGCCCCATCCCGAGGGGCCAAAGTAGGCGGCCAGGCCGGGCAGCTTGGGGTCACGCTCGACCATGGTGGTCAGCAGCGTCGCGAACGCCGCCACGTTCTTGAGCGGCGCCGGCCGATTGACTTTCAGTATCTCCGTCATCATCTTCCTCGTGTTGTGTGCCGCTTCGCGGCGCTGCTTTCTGATCGGCCCGGTGTTCCAGCAGCGGGCCGATCGCCTTTACTCAGGACAGGTACGCGTCCCCGAAATCCTCATGGATGACCGACTGGGCCTTGAACTCGGCGGACATGACGTAGCCGCCGAGCCACATCGCATCCGGAGCCGACAGCTCGCCCGTCTTCATCCGGTCGCGGAACAGCAGTGCGCGGCGGTAGCGCTCCATCGCCGTCTCTGGCAGGGCGACGACGTTCGCAGGCAGGTGCGCGGTGCGCTCGGCCTCGATCTCGGCCCGGCGCTGCAGGAGGATGGCGTCCGTGCTCGCCACCAGCTCGGCCTCTTCCTCGGCGCGCATGTCGTCGATCAGCCGGCGATGCGCTGCCGCCGCCGCCGGATCCAGCGGCTGGGTCGGGTTGAGCTGCTCGGACATGGCGGCGATCGCCGCGTCGATCTGCGCCGTCGAATGCGCTTCCTCGCGCTTCGGCAGCGGGATGACGTTCGGCGCGTCGCGGCGGGCAACTTCGAGCGCGCGCTCGATCAGCGGCTTGCCCTTGGCCAGGCGCTTCATGTCGGCCTTGAGGTCGCGGGCCTGTTCGTTCACCAGGTCGGCGCGGATTTCCTTGGCGGCGCGGTGGAAGGTCTCGGGATGGATCCCGGCGAGGTCAGGGCAGATGGCGTCGCCGAGGAACTCGGCGCCGTCCTGGGCGAATGCATAGGCGCGGCCTGCGTCGTTCGGATCCATGCGCACGAACACCGGTGTGCCCGGCATGATGGTCGCCGTCTGGTAATAGTCGCCGCCGATGCGCACGCCGCGCTTGGTGACGATGCGCTGGCCGCTGTCTCCGGCAACGGGCATCAGCAACAGGTCGAGGGCGCGTTGCTCGACCTTGCGCACCGGTTTCGTCGAGGCGAGAGCGGCGGTGAATGGCGTGGCGCCTTTCAGGCCGGCATGCGGGCGGTGCTGGTAGATCGTGCTCGCCCAATCATCGACATGCTTCTGCAGCTGCGGGCCGGTCAGCGTGACGCCGAACACCTCGGCTTCGGTCTCGCCCAGCCGCTGCGAAAACGACTTGCGGCTTTCGATGGCCTTCCGATCGGTAACGGAGTGGCCGACAAAGCCTGGCAGCAGCGTCGCCATATCGTGCTGGAACGTCTTGATGACGCGCTCGACATGGCCCTTCTGCTCGGGCGAATAGGCGTCCGATGTCTCGGCCTCGATGCCGAGCGAGAGGAACAGGCGACTGGTGTCCTTGGCGACGAAGTCGGAGCCGTTGTCGGTCTTGATGACATCGGGCACGCCCCATTCCAGGATGGCCTTGCGGATGAGCAGGGCGACAGCCGAAGCGCGCGGCGTGCGCGACAGCAGCCAGACGGAGCGGCGTGTCGCGATGTCGATGCAGGCATAGACCGAATGCCGGCCATCGGTGCAGAGCGCATCGACCGGCGAGGCATCGATCTGCCAGAGCTGGTTCGGCTCGGTGATGTGGCGCAGCATGCCGACGCCGGCCGGCGCCATGTGCGAGCGGTAGCGGTCGGGGTTGGTCAGCTTCAGCAGCTCGACCTTGTGGCTTTCCTTCAGCCCCTTCAGCGCGTGCTGGAAGGTGCGGACCGGAGGCATGTCAATGACCGTTTCAACGCCCTTTGAAAGCACCTTCAAGGTGTCGCCGAACTCGGATCGGCAGAGCGTGCGGACAT
The DNA here is from genome assembly GCF_000513935.1 of Mesorhizobium sp. WSM3626. Taxonomy (GTDB): domain Bacteria; phylum Pseudomonadota; class Alphaproteobacteria; order Rhizobiales; family Rhizobiaceae; genus Mesorhizobium; species Mesorhizobium salmacidum. The sequence continues at coordinate 95,553 of NZ_AZUY01000009.1, forward strand.
GATGGCCGGACAGATGCGGCTGCTGGGCGATCAGCGCCAGCATGAAGGCGCGAACGGCGCCGCCATTGGCGGTTTCCAGCACGCCTGTGCCCTTGCGCGCCTGGGCGGGATCATGCGCCAGCGCATTGACCTTGCCATCGCGCTTTTGCGACTGCCAGCGGGCGAGCGAGCGCTTGGAGAGGCTCGGGATTATCTCCAGTGCCCAGGGTTCGATGGTGAGCGACCCGGCGTTGTATTTGTCCGTGAAGACCTGGACGCGGGTGGCATAGCCGAGCTTCATGCCGCGCGAGAAGGTCTCGAAGGCCGCGACGACCGCCAGTCGCGCGTCGCGCTCCTCCAGCGCCCGCGCCGACAGGCTGTTGCCGGGCGAGGCTTTGGCCGGCTTGACCGGCAGCTCGATGACGACGTGCCGTTGCTGGTAGGCGACCTGGGCGAGCGTCGGAAACAGCGAGACATGATACTCGGTGGCGCCGCCGCGACCGGCGCGTGAACGCGCCTGGGTGAGCCGGTCCGCCCAGCCTTCGCGCTGGGCCATGCGGATGACGGCGCTTTCGGTGCGCGGCATGTCCGGCAGGGCCTCGGTGGCGATCTCGCGGGCGGTCAGCCAGTCTTTCATGCCGACACCCTTTCAAGTCCAAGGTCGCCGAGCCGGTACGCAGGAAAAGTCTCCTCCAGGACAGCAAGAGCTTCCTCGCAACGCCCTCCCAAGACAGCGTCGTAGATTTGCTCAATCGTCGACCGGAAGGCGCGCAAAGGCTGGCGGCGTCGGGTGAAGACCTGGCGCGGAGAGTGATGGATCGGCTGGGTTGCGAGGATTTCGGCCCGGTAGCCACGCGAGTAGACAACCGGGATGACGATGCCGATCGAGGCGAGGCTCTGCCGGATGTTGTAAAGCCTGACACGGATGGAACTGTCGGCCGTTTCCGGTCCTCCGTCGGCGCGGTCTCCAAACACGACGTCGATGAGCTCGGAAATGGTGAAGCAACGCTGCGAAGCTGCTCCGCCGACCAGAACCGAGGCGAGGCGGAATTCCTGCGGTGTAAGCCCGACCGTAACCTGGCCGCGCCTGATCTCGCGGCTCGACAGGGAGATCTCGATGCGGTTCCAATCGCCAACGCCGTTGAGCCGCTTCACGAGGATGACGGATGTCATATGAGCCACCCCTGTGATTGGCTCGCNCCCGCCGCCGGCTCTTGGGCGGCGGGCGCGCTGTCGAGGGCGGCTTGGGAGCTGCGCACCTCGGGGGGAAGTTTGCCGATGACCACGTTGATGTAGGCGGCAAGCTGCTCTTCCAGATGCTTCTTGGTGTCGGCATCCTCGCAGCGGCCGCACTCGATCTTCATGCGCGTGAGCAGGCCGGTGTAGGCCTTCGGCAGCAGGAAATAGTGGTCGACACAGAAGACCCCGTGGCGGCCTGGAGCGGCGTTCCGGCAGGTCGGTGCGGCGCATTTGGTCATGACCAGATCCACCCTTTGAGGACATGCTTGCGCACGCGCCGGCGGAAGACGGCGCCGGCCGCGAGGCGCGGGCCCTGCTGGCGGGTGAAGAACAGGTGCAGGGCGTAGAGGAACGCGAGGTAGAGGCCCGCGCTGCCGAAACTGATTGCGAGAATGCTCATGCCGTGGGCCTTTCAGCGCTTTGCTTTTGAGCGTGCGATCAGCGCCGTCTTGCGGGCGGCGATGTCGCGTTCATGTTCTTCGATCAGGCTGATTTCGATGATGTCGGCGTACTTCTCGGGCACCACCGCGTAGCCGAATTTTTCCGGCACGAAGCCGAGCAGGCCTTCCGCCTGGGTGGCGTCGATCAGGGCAATGAAGACGTCGAGCGGAATGCGGTGCTCGTCGCTGCTTTCGGACGACCACTTGTTGAGCATGCCCTCCGACACCGGTCGGTCCAGATAGGCCGACATGCGGCGGGCGATATCGGCGCGCGAGCCCTTGCCGTCGTCGCGGCAATCGCGGAGCGCCCGGCTCACCAGCCGTGAAATCTGGTTGTCGAGGCCGCCGCGGCCGGCGACGTCGGCGGCGTAGCCGACCGCGACCTTCGGCGGTTCCCATTCGAACAGGTCTGCTGTGAGTTGATCGCGGCGGGAGCGGACCATCAGCCTTTCCGCCCTTTCATCCACCGCTGGATGGCGGCTTCGTGCAGGGTGAAGAAACGGTCCTGTTCGCTCTCCTTCAGCTTGGAGAACTCGCTGGCGACCTTCTCCCATTTCGGCGGCGTCGCCGGCCTGGAGGTGCGGTCGATGACCGCGATCGCGTGGCTGACCGTCTTCGGCGCGTCGGCGGCTTCCAGCGTCAGCAGTCGCGCAATAGCGATCTGGCGCTCGGGTGTTTCGGCGGCGAGCTGCAGGAGGTCGGTCTGGCTGTCGGCGACAGCGTGCAGCGAGATGTCCTGGCGGACTTGCTCCGGGATGGTGGCGATCTTCAGCGCGTGAAAAACGCTGCGGCGCGATATGCCGAGCACCGTTTGCGCGGCCTCCGAGAAATTGAGTGCAAACTTTGCACTCAATTCATCGTCCTCGACGATCTCCCGGGTCTTCTTGCGCCCGGCTTTGCCGGTGCCGTGCTCGGCGTCGTAGATGTCGCGCCAGTCGGCGATATCCTTCGCGCGGTCGAGTACCGACAGCTGGCGCCGGATCAGGTTCTCGGCGATCTCGCGTTTGCGGATCTGCGTTTCGGTGGCGACGTCCTTGGGGTCTTTGACGAAAGCGTCGATCTCGGCGAGCCCGAGGGCGGCGACGGCGGCGAGGCGATGGCCGCCGAAGATCAGGCGATACTCGTGGCTTTCGGTCTTCTCGGGCACGACCTCGATTGGCGTCATGTGCCCGTTGCCGCCCTGGATGTCGGCCATGATGGTCGCCACCCAGGCCGGGTCGAGCCGCCGCCGGTTGGCGGGCACCCGTATTTCAGCAATCTTGATCTTGGTAGTGGTCGTCACGTCCGCAGGCTCCCCGTTTGAAATCCCCTGTCTGCGCATGCTCTGGCGCTAGACGGCGGCCTCAGGGCGAGCCGGACGCGGTGTCTAAAATGAGTGCAACTTTTGCACTTCCGCTGCGGCTGGCGGTGCTGGTAGTGTCCACCTCGTCATGACGGCCTCTGGTGTAGAGAGTCGGGAAGAGGGTTCGGAACGGGATATCCAGGGCGGCGGCGATGGCCTCGGCACCTGGGCGGCTCAATCCGATGATGCCTTGCCTGCAGCAGCTGGGATAAAGGTCAGCGCTGAGGGCGATCCCGGTCAGGGTCATGCCACGGCGCCGGATCTCGGCGTTGATGGCGTGACGGTCCCACACCTGAGGCGTGTTCATGGCGGCTCCACCGATCGTCCGGCCCTTTGCAGAGGTCCGGATGGTTAAAGTTTTAAACAACAGTAGTCGCGACTAATGTCGCACCAAAGAGCGAAAACAGCAACCGGGGTGCGAGAAAATTCGCACGTCAGAGTTCAAAATCGGCAATACGGTGTGAATAAGTGGCTAAGCATCGGAAATCTCATGGATTTTCCTGACGGGGATGCTGGGAATGGAACTCTGACGCATGGTCAGAGTTCGGGTCCAGACGATCTGACGACCTTCTCCGGACGGTTCGCTTTCGCAACCAAGGGCGAATCACCCCACGCGTTCTCCCGCCGGAGCGGGATCTCTGGAACTATGGTGCGAAAATATCTCGAAGGATCGATGCCCGGCCTGGACAAGCTGCTGGAGATCACCGAGGCGACCGGCGTGACGCTCGACTGGCTCGCCGCCGGCCGAGGCCCGATGCGCAGCGGCCACGCGCAGGACATCATGGTGATGGGCGGAGCACCTGAGGGTTTCGTGTCGGTGCCCAAGCTTGACATCCGGCCGAGCGCCGGCGCCGGCAGCGTCGATATCTACGAAGAAAGCGAACCGGACATCTTTGCGTTTCGCGAGGAATGGCTGCGCAGGATCGGCGTCAGCCCGAAATTCGCCCGCCTAATGGTCGCCCAGGGCGATTCGATGCGTGAGACGATCAACGACGGCGACCTGATGATCGTCGACATCTCTATCCGCGAGTTCATCGACGAGGCGATCTACGTCCTGGTCTACGGCGGCTTGGTGCGGCTCAAACGCTTGCAGCTGCTGCATTCCGGCGTTCTGCTCCTCCGAAGCGACAACCCGCGCTATTCGACGGAAGAGGTGCCGCTCGCCGAACAGCCGGAGCTGATCATCGGCGGCCGGGTTCGTTGGGCTGGTGGGTCTATTTAGGGAAGAGGGGTTCTCATGCATTCGGCCATCGACCTGGCGGAAGCCGATACCGACGCGACCGAGGTCAGCAGTTTCGTTGTATTGCCACCGTCCGGCCCGTTCCGCGCCGAGGCTGCGCTACGTGGGATCGAGGCGTTCCTGGCTGGTCGTTTTCCCGGGCTGGTGTTCTACGCCAGCGGCGATGTCGAGCCTTTCGAGGGTGATTACAGGCTTGTGCCGATCTGCGGCGTGCCTGGTGAGGAGCCCGACAGCCTGCGCATGCTGGATTACCCGCCGCAAGCTTTGCTCCTCGCCATCGAGGCGGCGCTGAAGCTCTTCCGCCCGGCCGGCTCGCCCCTAAACTGATGCCATCCGATCTTGCGCGGCCGGCGCCGCCGCCCGGTTTCGGTGCCAAGTGAAGTTGCGCGGCCGTTTTCTGCCTGCCCGGCTCTCTGGCCTCGCCACTTCCCGCCCAAACCCCTTGTTTTCCGGGCTTCTAGCGGCTGTTCCCGCCAATTATTACCTTTTCCCAGCATTGGCCGGCTGATGCCATCTGATCTTGCGCGTTACAGCACGCCCGCCTGCCGGGTCGCGATGTGTTCCGGCTGCCTTCGATGTCGAAGAACGACAATTCGCTTGGACAGGCGCAAGCCGGGCGTGAGGATCCCGACTATGAGTTTGTCGCGGCGTCCGGCTTTTATCTCTATGGCTGGGACCACGAGTGGGTGCACAAGGACAGCGGTGAGCCGGTGCAGAGCGTCGATCATGTGGTCAGCGAGATCGATCATTTGTTCGGCTATGGCCATTTCGCCAAACCAGGCAAGTTGATCCTGCTTATGCACGACGAGATGTTTCAGGACCGCTTTGACGGCAAGACGCAACTGACCAAGCTGATCACCGCATTGAAACTACGCCACTATGCGTTTGGAATAATCCAGAGCTATGACGACTGAGCCATCAGGTCGGCACTGCTAGCTCCCCACATTCTCCCGCAACGCCGCGAGCACCTGCGCAAACTCCGCCAGACGCTCGTCGGACAGTCCGGTGCGAAGCCGCTTGTCGAAGACGAGCGCGGCTTGCCGCAACGTCTCGAACAGCGCTTCTCCCGCCGCCGTCAATTCGACCATGTGAACCCGTCGATTGACGGGGTCGCGCCGCCGCGTCAGCAGGCCCTGCACCTCCATCGCATTGAGATGATGGGTCAGCGTCGCGCCCTGGATGCCGATCATGCCGGCAAGTTCGCGCTGATTGGCAAGCTCGCTCGACTTGACCGACAGCAGCGTGAGCCAGACCGGCAAGGTCCCCCCCGCTTCAACCAAGGCAGCGTCGAAGGCCTGGGCAACAAGCTTGGCGGTGCGGCCGAGATTCATGCCGACCGGCGGGCGGTCAAATGGTGTCATGATCTGACAGTAGAGCAAGCAGTGGAAACGTGAGACTGGGCTTCATGATTGACATCTAACCGTTAGATATCTAATTTTTGTCTTATTGATGGCGTCGCGACATGGTTGCGATGCGTGGGCGGCGGGCGAATGAGAGGAAATGCGGTCATGCAATATGTTTATATCGTCGTCATCGGCCTGCACGTCATGGCCGGCGTCTTCTGGGCCGGCACGACCATCGCGGTTGCCCGCGATCCGGACATCCGGGCAGAGCGGTTCTTTCGGCCGCAAATGGGCGCGGCTGGCTTGGCTTTCCTGACCGGTTTGCTGCTCTGGTATTTCTTTCATGAGGGTGCTTTCGGCTCGATGGAGAAGGTACTGGCGCTCGGCATTTTGACGGCGCTGATCGCCGCCGGCGTGCAAGGCGCGCTTGTGGGCTCCGCCAGCAGGCAGCTTGCTGGCGCCGATGCCGCGACCCAAACGGAGCTGCGCGCGAAAATGACCAGGGGCGAACGCATCGCCGGCGGGCTGCTGGTCATCACCGTGCTTTGCATGGCGACCGCCAAGATGTTTTAGAATCGCACGGCCGGTGAAAGCCGATCATGCGCGGCGCGCAACGGACCAGAGCGGTAGGTGGCTCTCCTTGCAAAGGCCGTTGCGCGCCACCTGATCGTGATCAAATCCTGATCCCAAACCGTATGCCGTCATAGATGGCGGCGTGGATGTTGCGTGAGGCGACCGCATCGCCGATGCGGAACACGACGAAGCCACCTTCCGAATTGCGCGATGGGAAGATATCGCCGCCGTTCACCAGCCGCTCATAATCGATCGCGCCGCCATTCCTCGACAGCGGCTTCAGCGACAGATAGAGGTCGTCAAGCGGCGCCGTGCCGTGCTCGACCACCACTTGGTCGACCCTGCGCTCCCCGCGCCAGCCATCGGCAAAATCCGAAGCGAGTTCCGCGACCAATTGATTGCCCTCGCGCCGCACAGAGCGCAGGCGTGTGTTGATGGTGATGGTGACGCCCCTTTCCTGGAAGGCGCGCATGTACGGCACGTGGTTCATGCCGCCCATTTCGGGGGCGAAGAACCGCTCTGGCGAAACCAGTTCCAATTTCGAGCCGCTGTTGGCAATCAGTTCGGCCGCGCCCATGCCCTGATGGCCGCCATTATCGTCAAAGAGAAGAACATTCTCGGCCGGCTTGACGCTGCCGGCCATGATATCCCAACTCGAGGTGACGAGATTGTCGCCGGAGGCCAGCGGCGGGTTCTGCGGCAGGCCTCCGGTGGCGACGACCACCACGTCAGGCGTCAGGGCCAGGACGTCGTCCTGCTCGGCCCAGGTGTCGTAGCGGATCTCGACGCCCAGCCGTTCGAGTTCGGCCAGACGCCAGTCGATGATGCCGATCAATTCCTTGCGGCGTGGGTTCTGGGTCGCAAGGCGGACCTGGCCACCCGCTTGTGATGATGCTTCCAGGATCGTGACCTGATGGCCGCGCTCGGCCGCGACGCGCGCCGCCTCCAGTCCGCCGGCGCCGGCGCCGACGACCACGACTTTACGCTTAGGCCCTTCCGTCTTGGCGATGATATGCGGGATATCCGCCTCGCGGCCGGTCGCCGCATTGTGGACGCACAGCGCCTCGCCGCCTTCATAGATGCGATCCAGACAATAGGTGGCGCCGACACAGGGACGGATCTCGTGCTCGCGGCCCTCCATCACCTTCCTGATGATGTGCGGATCGGCGATGTGGGCGCGGGTCATGCCGACCATGTCGAGCTTGCCGGTGGCGATCGCATGGCGAGCGGTGGCGACGTCGGAAATGCGCGCCGCGTGGAAGGTCGGGAATTTCGTCGCCGCCCTCACCTCGCCGGCGAAATCGAGATGCGGCGAAGATCGCATGCCGGTCACCGGGATGACCTTTGTGAGCGCCGCGTCGGTCTCGATCGAGCCACGGATGATGTTGAGGAAATCGATCTTGCCGGAGCCGGCCAGCCGCCTGGCGATCTCGACGCCCTCCTCCTTCGACAGGCCCTTCTCGAAATCCTCGTCGGCGACCATGCGGATGCCGACGACGAATTTCTCGCCGACCGCCGCTCGCACCGCATCGAGCACCATGTTGGTGAAGCGCAGGCGATTGTCGAGCGAACCGCCATACTCGTCACCGCGATGATTGGTGGCAGGCGACCAGAAGCCGTCCATCAGATGGCCGTAGGATTCGAACTCGATGCCGTCGAGTCCGGCTGCCTGGCAGCGCTGGGCGGCCGATGCATAGTCGGCGACGATGCGCTCGATATCCCACTCCTCGATGGTCTTGGGGAAAGCACGATGCGCCGGCTCGCGCACCGGCGAGGCTGACAGCACCGGCAGCCAGTCGGCCTTGTTCCAGCCGGTGCGGCGGCCAAGATGGGTGATCTGGATCATCACCTTGCAATCGTGCTCGTGGCAGGCGTCAGCGAGTTCGGCCAGCCACGGCACGATGCGGTCGTCATAGACATGCAAATTGCCGAAGGCGGCCGGGCTGTCGCGCGAAACGATGGCCGAGCCTGCGGTCATGGTCAGCGCCATGCCGCCCTCGGCCTTTTCGGCATGGTAGAGGCGATAGCGCTGCTTCGGCATGCCGTCCTCCGAGTAGGCCGGCTCGTGGCTGGTCGACATCACCCGATTCTTCAGCGTCAAATGCTTGAGCTGGTAAGGTTGGAGAAGCGGGTCGTTGCTGATCATCGTCTTCCTGCCGTTTTAATTTGTGCTAATGAGCGGCAAATCCAAGGAAACCGCTTATGATCGATACCAAAACCCTCACCCAGCTCGGCACGCACGTCGAGACGCCACAGAGCCCCGAAGCTGCGGTCCTGGAAACCGTGCCGTTTTCTCGCGGCGACGGACCGCCGGCGATCGTGCGCTTCACCTGCCNGGAATTCACCTCGCTCTGCCCGGTGACCGGACAGCCCGATTTCGCTCATATCGTCATCGACTACGCACCCGATGCCGCCCTGGTGGAATCGAAGTCGCTGAAGCTGTTCATGACCTCGTTTCGCAACCATGGCGCTTTCCACGAAGACTGCACGGTGATGATCGGACGTCGCATCGTGGCCGCGACCAAGCCGCTCTGGTTGCGCATAGGCGGCTATTGGTATCCGCGCGGCGGCATTCCGATCGACGTGTTCTGGCAGACCGGCGCTCCGCCGGAAGGCGCCTGGCTGCCGGACACCGGCGTCGCCCCCTATCGCGGGCGCGGCTAGCTCGGCCATCATTCGCACTGGTACTGGCTGAGCGCCCATTCGCCGGTCACCGACAAAAGGTCCGATATCTTCCATTCGCCGCCGACCTTCTTGAACTTCCATTCGAGGCGGTGCGGGTTGCCGCCGACGACGAAGGCGACGATGACCTTGGCCTGATCGCCGTTGATTGCCTCGAGCGTCTTCAGGCTCTTGTCGATCTCGGCCTTGTCGTAGTCCGCATTGTCGAGCGCCATGTTGGGGTCGAGGCACTCGCCCTGCCCGGATTTGCGCAAGGCATCGCTCTTGTCGAGCACGGTTTTAGCCGGGTCGACGAAATGGCCGCGCTGGGCTGGATCCACCTCGAGGCCGACCTGATCGTAAAACGGCCGCACGACCGCTGTCGGCGATCCCGGCTGGATGGGGGCGGCAGGCGCGCTCGGCGGCCATGCGACGGGTGGCGTCGCCGGCTCCACGGCTCCGCCAGGCGCGGTTGTCGGCGGCGTCTCGCTGTCATCAGGCGCGGTGCCGGCAGGGGCATTTGCCGGCGGCGCGCCCAACAGGCCCTGGGCGGATGCGCCGTTCAAGCCAGCCGCCAGCAGGCACATGGCCGACAATGACAGGAGCGCACGACCGGCCATTGCTTCACTCCGGATCTTGGCCCGCCATGCATTCGAGCTGGCTCAGCGTCCAGTCGCTGGTCTTCGATGCAATGTCCGATATCTTCCATTTGCCGTCGACCTTCTTCAGCGACCAGTGCATTTCGCGCTGCGCATCGTCTCCTTCCGGAAAAAGACTGAAGTTCGCCACCACTTGCGCCGTGTCGCCATCCACCGTCTCGGACAGCTTCAGTGTCTTGGACAGGGTCTTCTGGTCGAAATCCTGCGCGTCGAGGCCGGGGTCGAAGTCGATACAGGCGACCTGGTCCGGATTCTTCTTGGTCGCCTGGTCGTTGAGGTCGAACAGTTTCGTCACCGGCTCGGTGAAGCGATCGCGGTATTGCGCGTCGGCCTCGAACTTGACCTGCGGGACATAGAAGAACTTCACGGCGTCGGAAGCCGGACCGGCCACGGCGGCGGCGGGCAAGGCTATCGAAAGGGCGGCAAGGAGCACTGTCGGTCTCATGCAGAATCTCCGGCTTTTCATGGCTTGAAGCAACCAATACCACGCATCCTGCATATCGGTTTTTTTGCGGTTCATGAAGCCCGCTTGCGCACGCATCACGGCTGAAGCGGGTCATCTCGACGGGACGTGCAGGCCAAGCTTGCACTCAGAGGCCGAGCGCTGCCTTGCGTCCGTCATGGATGGCGAATGCCACCTGCCTGGAAGCGGTACAATCACCAATCGAAGTGTGGGCAATCTTGCGCCTTTCGAGTTCGATGGAAAGCATGTCGGCGGCCATATTCGTCGTGGCGAAGACCAGCGCATCGGCTTCGATCTCCTGCTCGGTTCCATCGAGCAGCGAAGCGATCCTGCCCATCCTGCCATCCCAGTGAACGACGGCGCTCTCGGTCACAAACCGCACCTTCAGCTTGACGAGCGCCCGCCGCAGCGGCGCGTCGACGGCCATTCGCTGAAGCTCTTTGCCAACCAGGGCGTCCGGCGTCACAAGCGTCACATTGTGACCATCCTCGGCAAGTTTCCAGGCGGTGCCGCAGCCTTTCCAATTGCCGCCATCGTCCAGCAAGAGAACATTTTTCCCCGGCCTCGCCTCACGGGCCATCACCGCTTCGGTCGAGAGCACCGGCCCGCCGCCCGGAATGCTGTCCCACTGCGGCAAGGCCCGCTGGAAAGCGCCGTCTGGCGGCATCGAGCCGGTCGCGACGATGACGTGATCCGCGCCTTCGCGCTCGACATCGTCGGCTTCGACATACCGCCCGTAGCGGATGTCGACCTGAAGCTGGCCGAGCTGGCGCTCGTACCAGTCGATCAGATCCAGAATCTGGGCACGGCGCGGCTGCAGTCCCGCAAGACGGAACTGCCCCCCAAGGCGGTCGGATGCTTCGGCCAGTGTCACCCGGTGACCGCGCTCGGCCGCGGCGCGCGCCGCTTCGAGCCCGGCCGGGCCACCGCCGACGACCAGCACGCGCTTCGGCTGGGCGGCCGGAGCGAAGCGGTCTCCGCCCCACTCCCATTCCCGCCCCGCGGATGGATTGATGACGCAGCTGATCCAGTAGTCACGGCTGCGCCGGCCCCAGCACATCTGGTTGCAGGACAGGCAGCCGCGAATGTCCTGCGGCCGTCCGGCGGCGGCCTTTGCCGCAAGATGCGGATCGGCGATCTGCCCGCGCACGATGGAAACGAGATCGGCGCGACCTTCGCTCAACACGCTCTCGGCGTTCTCGGCGGTGCGGATATGGCTCTCGGCGGTGATCAGCGCATGACGCACGGTGGATTTGAGCACGGACGCCAGGTCGGCACCGAGCTTTTCCGGGTAAACAAAGGTCGGCATGATCTTGTAGAAGTCGAAGTAGGAACCCGTTCCGCAAGTCACATAGTCCATCAAGGCATCGCGGTCGTGGAGGTCGATTATCTCGGCCAGCGCTTCGCGCTTCAGCGCCACTTCGACTTCCGGCTCATCACTGATCGCAAGACCGATGATGAAATCATCGCCGCATTCCCGGCGAATCCTGGTCATCACCTCACGGCTCATCCGGGTGCGGTTTTCAAGGCTGCCGCCCCATCGGTCGTCCCGGCGGTTCGACCAGGATGTCCAGAACTGGTCCAGCATCGAATGGTACGCCGCCCAGACCTCGACGCCGTCGAAGCCGGCCTCGCGGCAACGGCGCGCCGCCTGGACAAAGCCGTCGATCGTTTCTTCAATCTCGGCTTCGGACATCCGATGCGAACCGTCGGAATCGTGGTAGCTCGGCAGGCCGGAAGGCGACCAACCGGGGTGAAACGAGTTGTCCGCGTCCGCGTGCTGGCCAACATGGTAGAGCTGCTGGATGGCGACGGCGCCGTTGCCGCGAATCGCCTCCGTCACCTTGCGAAAATGCGGGATGACGCGGTCATCGGACGGGCTGAAGTTGCCGCGGGTAAGCACGGCGGCCTGATGCACGGGCATCGGCTCGACCACAATCATGCCGGCGCCGCCGATGGCGCGTTCCGCGTAATAGCCGACATGCCGCGCGGTCGGCAGCCCCTCCACCGCCATGTTGGCGGTATGGGCTCCGAACACGATCCTGTTGCGTAACGTCTTGCCGCGCAGAGTGGCCGGCGTGAACAGCCGGTTGAAGACCCGCCCAGACATGCACCGCTCCTTCAAAGCCTTGGCGGCGGCACCCAGGCGCCAGCGCTCGCAACCAAAGTTGCTTTTTTGCCGGAAAGCCGGCACCTCGAGAGTGCCGGCTTGCCGCGATCCTTGAAGCTAGGCGTCCAGCCAGACGTTCTGGAGATCCATTTCGAAGGTCTGGTGGACGCCGTAGTTCTTCACCTTCTTGTTCGTATGGCTGTAGAGCTTCTGCCAGAACGGCTGGATGATGACGCCGGAGTCCTGCAGGATCTGCTCGACATCCTTCATCACCTCCTTGCGCTTGGCGACGTCGATCAGCGAGAGCGCCTGCTTGAGCTTGGCGTCGAAATCGGGATTGGAATAAGCCGATTCATTCCACGCCTCGCCGGTGCGATAGCCCAGCGCCAGCACCTGGACACCGAGCGGGCGCATGTACCAGATGGTCATCGAATAGGGATATTTCGTCCAGTCGTTCCAGAAGGTCGAGCCCGGCAGCACGGTGCGCTTCACCTTGATACCGGCGTCGCGCAGCTGGCCGGCGATCGCATCGCCGGTGTTCTTCTGCCAGTCGTCCTCGATGGTGATCAGCTCGTGCTCGAAGTCGGCCTGGCCGGCTTCCGCCATCAGCTTCTTGGCGCCCGCGGCATCGCGCTCCTTCTTGGGCAGGGCATAATATTCGGGATGGATCGGGCTGACATGGTGGTTCTCGCCGACCGTGCCCCGGCCATTATAGCCGAGTTGCAGCACCGCGTTGTTGTCGACCGCCATCTGCAGGGCGTTGCGAACGCGCTGGTCGTCATATGGCTTGTGCGTGATGTTGGTGCGGGCAACCAGCGTGGTGGCGGTCGCGACCTCCGATTTCTGCAGCCCCATCTTGTCGAGAATGTCGATGAAGTCGGCGGGCGACTCGAAGTTGACATCGACCTCGCCGGAGTCGAAAGCGTTCACCGTGGCGTTGAAGTCGGTGCCGTAATCGATGAATTCAACCCCGTCGAGCGGCGCCTCGCCACCCCACCACTTGCCGTTCTCGCGGCGCTTGACCACCGCCTTCTGGCCGACGTCGTAAGAGACCAGCTCGAACGCTCCCGTGCCGATCGGCTTCTTGATCGGATCGGCGCCATCGGTATCGAAATTCCGGTGCACGATAAGGGCGGGGTAATCGGTGAAGTTCGGAATGAGCGAAATGTCGGGCTCGCTGAGCTTCAGCTTGACCGTATTGTCGTCGACCTTGGTGATGGCACCGTCCCTGGCCTTGCCGGTCTTGGCATCGATCAGCGCACCGACGCGCGCCGCCATCGAGTTGCCGGCGACGCCCTTCTCGCACCAGCGCGTCACATTGTGCACCACGTCATCGGCATTGAAGGCATCGCCATTGTTCCAGGTGACGCCCTTGCGCACATGCAACGTGTATTCGGTGGCGTCGTCGTTGATGTCCCAGCTTTCGAGCAGCACCGGCTCGAAGGTGAATTGTCTGGTGTAGCGAACCAACGGCTCTAGCCAGCTGCGCGAGATGTTGGCCAGTTCCACCCAGTCGTAAGTACGCGGATCCTTCTGCGCCTTCACCGCCATCGAGACGTGCAGCGTCCCGCCCTTCTTCGGCTCCTCGGCCAGAGCTTGCGTCGGCGCGGCGAGGCCGATCATGCCATAGGCAAACGCCGTCGATGCGCCAAGCGCGCTGGCCAGCGCCAGGAACTCGCGCCGGTCCATGCGACCCGCCCGCGCCTCCGTTGCCATCGCTTCGATAGCCTGCGGCACACGATCGCCATTACTTTTGAAAACCGTCATGTCACTCTCCCCTTGTTGTTCCCGTCAGGTCTTTGTCTGTTGTTTTTCAACTAACGCTGTCGGGCAATTTTTCCTCGCGCCGCGCGATCAAATCCTTGAGACCGTCGGCGATGCCTTCGTCGAGTTTCGGCTCCTCATAATCGGCGAGCATGTTGCGCGCCTTCTCGCGGCCGCGCGTGTCGTGGTCCTTCGCCCCTTCCGCCTTCCATTGTTCGTAGGAGTTGAAGTCCATGATGCTCGGCATGAAGAAAGCCTTCTCGAAATGTTCGAGCGTGTGCTGGGTGCCAAGGAAATGGCCTTGCGGTCCGACCTCGCGGATCGCCGCCATCGCTTCCTTGAAATCGTCGAAAGGCAGGCCGCCCGCGTATTTGTACCAGCCGACGAGCTGTTCGCAGTCGGTGGCGAATTTCGAGTACCCGCAGGTGAGACCTGCTTCCAGCCAGCCGGCCGAATGCCAGATGTAGTTGGCGCCGGCAAGGATGGCGGCATGCATCAACATGTTCGCCTCGTAGCCGGCCTGGGCATCGTTGAGCTTCGAGCCGACATGGAAGCCTGACGTGCGCCACGGCAGTTTGTATTTCCGCGCCAGCGCACCCATCAGATACATCATCTGGGCGGCTTCCGGCGTGCCGCCCATCGGAGCGCCGGTCTTCATGTCGACCGTGACCATGAACTGGCCGTAGATCTGGGGTGAACCCGGACGGATGAGCTGGGTGAAGGCCACGCCGGCAAGCGCCTCGGCGTTGACCTGCGCAACCGCACCGACGGCCGACGCCGAGGTCGAGGCGCCGCAGAGCGCGAAGGGCGCCAGGATCAGCGGCTGATTGTGGCGCGCATACACTCTCATCGCGTCCAGCATGGTGGCGTCCCAGACCAGCGGCGAATTGCAGTTGGTGATTGCAACCAGCACCGGATTGTCGCGGACGAACTCCTCGCCGAACACGACGCCGGCCATCGCCATCGTATCTTCCGCCCGCTCCTTGGACGTCACGATGCCCATGAACGGTTTGTCGGAATATTTCAGCGCCGAATGGATGATGTGCAGGTGCCGCTTGGGCACGGCAATTTCCATCGGCTCGCAGATGATCGAACTCGACGAGTGCAGCGCCGGCGCCATGTAGGCGAGCTTGTGGAAATTGTTGAGGTCGGCAAGCGTACCGTAGCGCCTGTTGTTGTCGAGGTCGCGCACATAGGGCGCGCCATACATCGGCACGAAGATCGAGTTCTTGCCGCCGACGCGCACCGTACGCTCGGGATTGCGCGCGTTGAGCGTGAACTCGGAGGGAACCTTGGAGACGAGTTCCATCAGCAGCGCGCGATCGATGCGGACCCGCGTTTCCCGGACATCGGCACCGGCGGCCTTCCACAAGGCGATGGCCTCGTCGTCGCGGAATTCGCAACCGACCTCTTCCAGGATCGAAAGCGACTCCTCGTGGATCAGTTCCACCGCCTCGTCCGGAACCATCTGGTACACCGGGATCTGACGAACCAGGGTTGGGAACGAGGCGATTGGTGCCCCCCGAAGCGCCTTGCGCCCGAGACGGCCACCGCCACGGCGATGGGTCGGTTCGGTCAATTCAGCGGCGGGTGCGTTCATGAGACCTCCTGGCGTCCGTTCCAGCCAAGTTAGCGAGGTGAAATATGGCTGTGACGCTGGAAAATCCTGATCTCTTGTATAAGCTGTGCTTATGCGAAGCCTGCGCCACCTCCTGCCGTCCGCCGGCAGCCTGATCGTCTTCGAGGCGGCGGGCCGGCTGTCGAGCTTCACCGCCGCCGGGCGCGAGCTCGGCATGACGCAGGCGGCCGTCTCCTATGCGGTGCGCGGACTGGAAGAGCAGCTCGGCGCCAAGCTGTTCCAGCGCCGCCACCGGCAAGTCAGCCTGACGGAAGCCGGCGAGCGGTTCCATGCCGACGTCTCGCTGGGCTTGTCGCATATCCGCAAATCCGCCGAGGATCTGCGCCTGCAGGCGACCGGTGGCCATGTGACGCTTGCCGCCTCGACCGCTTTCGGTTCCTTCTGGATGATGCCGCGCCTGCAGCAGTTCCGCGACGAATTGCCGGGCATCGACCTGCGCATCCAGACCGCCGACCGTGATCTCGACATCATCGCCGAAGGTATCCCGCTGGCTGTGCGCGGCGGCGAGCCCAGGGAATGGCCGGACTACCACTCGCTGCCGCTCGCCGATGAGGAGATCTTCCCCGTCGCCGGCACCGGCTATCTGGCCAAGTTCGGCATGCCGGGGAGCATCGAGGAACTGGCCACGCACCGTCTCATTCACCTCGAGGAGCCCTATCGTGAAGCGGCAAGCTGGGACGAATGGTTCCAGTCGGCCGGCGGCAGCCTGAGCAATACCGCGCGAGGCCTGCGCATCAATGACTATGGCTTGGTAATCCAGGGCGTCATGGAGGGACAAGGCATTGCGCTGGGCTGGCGGCACCTTGCCGAGCGGCTGCTGGCGACGGGCCTGCTGGTGCCGGTGACGAACCACGTGCTCAAGACCGGCAAGGCCTTCTATGTCGTGTGGCCGAAGAACCGCGAGCTCTCGGACAATGCCCGCAAGGTAAGAGACTGGCTGGTCGCGCAGGCGTAAAGTGGCCTCGCACGCAACGACCGAATCCGTGTAAGATCAGATCATGCCCATTCGCCAGCTTTCCGAAACGATGATCAACCAGATCGCCGCCGGCGAAGTCATCGAGCGTCCGGCGAGCGTGGTCAAGGAACTGGTCGAGAACGCGCTCGATGCCGGTGCAAGCAAGGTAGAGGTCGTCACGTCGGGCGGCGGGCTGAACCTTATCCGCGTCACCGACGACGGCTCCGGCATTCCGGAGCAGGAGCTGGCGCTGGCGATCGCGCGTCACTGCACGTCCAAGCTTGCCGAGGACATCCACGACATCCGCTCGCTTGGTTTTCGCGGCGAGGCGTTGCCGTCGATCGGCTCGGTGTCGCGGCTGTCGATCCGCTCGCGCACGGCTTCGGGCGACAGCGCCGCCGAGATCGGCATCGAGGGCGGCCGCGTCCTGCCCATCAGGCCGGCTGCAGCCAATCGCGGCACCACCGTGGAGGTGCGCGACCTGTTCTTCGCCACGCCGGCACGGCTGAAATTCATGAAAGGCGAACGCGCCGAAAGCTCGGCCATCAGCGACATCGTCAAGCGCATCGCCATCGCCTTCCCCACAGTGCGTTTCACGCTGGCCGGATCCGACCGCACGACGCTGGAACTGCCGGCGACCGAGGACAGCGCGGACGGCAGCCTGCGCCGTGTCGCGCAGGTGATGGGCGCCGACTTTCCCGACAATTCCATTGCCATCGACGCGATGCGCGAAGGCGTGCACCTGACCGGCCATGTGTCGATCCCGTCCTTCACCCGCGCCAACGCGCTGCAGCAATACGCCTATGTCAATGGCAGGCCGGTGCGCGACAAGCTGATCGCCGGCGCCATCCGCGGCGCCTTCGCCGATGTCCTGCCGCGCGACCGCCACGCCGTGACCGTGCTGTTCCTGACGCTTGATCCGGCCATCGTCGACGTCAACGTCCATCCGGCCAAGGCCGATGTCCGATTCCGTGATCCGGGCCTCGTGCGCGGCCTGATCGTCGGCGCGATCCGGCAGGCGTTGGCCGATGCCGGCATCCGCTCCGCCACCACGGGTGCCGCCGGCATGATGGCTGCGTTCCGTCCGGGCGCCGCGCCCTATGATCACGGCGGCCCGACAAATGGCCATCGCAGCTACGAAGCAGCCTTCCGCGCGTCCGGTCCCGCGGGTTTCGACCCTTCGCGCTCGCCGCAGCGACCGCTCGACATGCAATTCTCAGGCGCCGGCTTTGAACGCGGCAATGCAAGAACCGCCGGCTTCGGCGAGAGCGACCAGGCGGCGTTCGATGCCGACCCGCTCGCCAGCGCCGATGCGCGTGCCGGGCAGAATGAGGCAACCGAGACGCTGCTCGGCGCGGTGCTGGGTGCGGCGCGCGCCCAGGTGCACGAGAACTACATCGTCGCCCAGACCAGGGATTCGCTCGTCATCGTCGACCAGCACGCGGCCCATGAGCGGCTGGTCTATGAAGCGCTGAAGAACGCCCTGCACTCGCGGCCAGTGCCCTCGCAGATGCTGCTTCTGCCCGAGATCATAGACTTGCCGGAAGAGGACGCCGAGAGGCTCGCCATGCATTCCGAAACGCTCGCCCGCTTCGGCCTCGGCATCGAGCGTTTCGGCCCGGGCGCGGTTGCCGTGCGCGAGACGCCGTCGATGCTGGGCGAGACCAATGTCCAGCAATTGGTGCGCGACCTCGCCGACGAGATCGCCGACAACGACACGGTCGAGACACTCAAAGGTCGGCTGGACAAGATCGCGGCGACCATGGCCTGCCACGGCTCCGTGCGCTCCGGCCGGCTGCTCAAGGCCGAGGAGATGAACGCGCTGCTGCGCCAGATGGAGGCGACGCCGGGCTCAGGCACCTGCAATCATGGCCGGCCGACCTATATCGAGCTCAAGCTGGCGGACATCGAGCGGCTGTTCGGGCGGCGGTGAACCGGCCCTAACGGGCCAGCCCTCATTTCATCTGCTGATATTTCCTTGTCCGTGAATTGAAGACGTAGTCGACCGCGGTTCCGGCGCCGCCGCCTTGAAAATTCACGGAAATGACGTCCTTGCCTCGCTCCACCCATTTCTGGACGTTCATGTAGATGATCGTCTTCAGCATGCCGGCACTGCAAGCGTCGTCATCGGCGAAGGTAATTTCCTGGACAACCTTGCGGCTGCTCTTTTTGATGACCTGCACTTTTTCCATGCAAAGGCCGCCACCGGTATTCGTGTAAATTCCCGAAAACCTGTGGGTGGCTGTCTGCGCCCAGAAGGGGATCTCGACAGTGCCGTCGATCTTTGCCTCGCCGGTGTCATCCAAGCTCGCGATTTTCTTGAGGGTGACGGGATATCTGTCCGTGCCCTTGCTCCAGCTTCCTGTCAAAGCGTTTCCCTTGAGATCGAGGGACAATGGGCACCTTGCGGTGTCGACAGGGGGCGTCGGTCCCTGCACTATTATCCGATAAAGCTCCTTATCGTCTGAAATCTCGCAAAGCACGAACCTGGTGCCGCTGACCGTGCCATACAGCGCAATCGGGATTTGCTTCGCGTCGTAGAAGTAGCTTCCATTGACCTCTGGCGCGCTGCCTAAGCTGTCATCTGTCTGGATGGAGAAATGGATAGGAGACGACCCGAGGAAACCCTCGTAGTTTTCCACGTGGTACCAACCCGCAACGGCTTTTGCGTTGAGCAGCAACAAGCAAATGACCGTTGAGATAAAACGTCTTCCCATCCCAACCCCGCTGCGCTCCGCGACGACAATCCGCCAAGACTGCGTGACAGTTGCCTTGCGTTGCGGCAGCCGTCAACTGGCGATGAAATCCGTCGTTCCTGATCCGAGTCAGGGAAAGACCGCAACCTTTTGAATTAGCGTTTCAAATTCACCACGATAACGCCGCCGAGCGCCAGCGCGCCGCCGAGAATGCCGAGCAGCGTCGGCACCTCGCCCAGCCAGAAGAAGCCGATCAGGGCCGACATCGGCGAGACTAGGTACAAGAAGTTCGAGGCACGCGCCGCCGGCAGGCGCGACAGCGCGGTCGCCCAGGCCGCATAGGCGATCAGGCTCGGCACGATGCCGAGATAAATGACGGCGCCAAGGCCGGCGGTGTTCGCGACGGCGGCCTGCTGGAGAGCAGCGGGCAGGAAGGGCGCCAGGCAGAGCGCGCCGAGCACCATGTTGGACGCCGCGATGGTCAGCGGATTGTGGCGGGCAAACAGCGGCTTCTGGACGATGGTGTTGACGGCCGAGCAGAGTGCCGAACCAAGCACCAGCAGCGCGCCGGCGTTGAAATGCAGGCCATGCCCATCGGCGATGGCGATGATGCCGATGCCGGCGAAGGAAATGACGGTACCGCTCCAGGCCAGGCCTGAGAAGCGCTCGCCAAGCAGGGCCATCGCCATGATGGCGGTGAAGATGGGACTGACATTGATGATGAAGCCGGCTGCTCCGGCCGAGACGGTCTGCTCGCCAAAATTGAGCATCGCCGTGTAGAGGGCGACGAAAATGGCGCCGCCGAAGGCGAAGCGCCAGAAATCGCCGATCCTGGGCAGCGCCGGACGCTTGACGGCGAGGAAGATGGCAGCCGGCACGGCGGCTATGGCAAAGCGCAGGGCGCCAAGCTCCAACGGCTGGAAAGCGGCGAGCCCGGCCCGGATCGCCGGGAAGGCGGAGGCCCAGCCGATCACCGTCAGCGCCACGGCGATGGCGGCCGTGGTGTCCATCCGCTGTGTTGAATTCAACGTGCCTGTCGTTGCGCTCATCTCATTGCCCTCGGATTCTTCAGGTCTCAGTCGCAGAAAACGCCTTTCCAGCTCAATTGACAAACGACCAAATCGAGGGTCACCTGTGAGCATGGATCACAGCTCGAACAGCATGCTGCCGCTGGAGACATTGCGCGCCTTCGACGCGGCGGCCCGCACGGGAAGCTTTTCGGCCGCCGCTGAAAAACTCAACCTCACCCATGGCGCCGTCAGCCGGCAGATCGCCAAGCTCGAGGACTGGCTTGGCCTGAAGGTTTTCGAACGCGGCGCGCGCGGCGTGTCGCTGACCAACGAAGGCAATCGCCTGCATCTCAGGACCACCGAAGCCTTCGCGCTGATATCGGTCAATTCGGATCGGTGGGTGGAGCCGCGCGGCACCGCCGTGGTGCGCCTGGCCTCCATTCCATCGGTGAGCGGCTTGTGGCTGATGCCGCGTATGGCAACGCTGGAAAACGACCCTACCCGCCTGCGCATCGTGCTCGACGTCGACAACCGTCAGGCCGACCTCGCAGACGAAGGCATCGATCTGTCGGTCCGCTGCGGTCGCGGCCGCGTCCCGGGCCGTGTCTCGGTGCAACTGTTCGAAGAACTTCTCTTCCCGATCGCCTCGCCGGGCCTCGCACGAGAGATCGGCGGTGGCGACCCGGCCCGGTTGCTCAAATTCCCGCTGATCAACGATTCCGACGCTTCGGGCTGGCGCGCCTGGTTCGCCGCGCAGGACATGGATTACCGGCCGCGCCCGCAAGACCGCCGCTTCGAGGACTACAATCTGGTGCTCGATGCCGCAGCCCATGGTCTCGGCATCGCGCTGGCGCGGCCACCGCTCACCGAGCACCAGATAGAATCGGGGCGCCTCGTCGCCGTCGACGATCGCACCGCGCTCAATCCCGTTTCCTACTGGCTGGATCGTCCGGTCGGCCGACCGCGCGCGGCCGCCGCCGATCTCGCCAGGCGCATTGCCGAACAGGCCGGGCTTGCTTCGGCAAGGCTGGAAGCTTTCCTGCAGGATGACGATTAGGCTGCGACGCGTCTCGGAGACAATGCGCGACGGTCGCGGTCGGAAATCGCGCGATGCCTCTCAACGAAACAGAAAAAGCACAATCATGGTGGTCGCGGCCGAGACGATGGCCGTCACGATCGATATCGTCCACAGCGACGACGGAGCTGGCTCGGATCGCGGAGCATGGCCCGCGGGACGGATGGAGGCACCGCGCGGTTGCGGCGCGTTGGCGTTGGCCGCGACCAGCACCGCGGCGGAAGCGACAGCAGGCGAAAATGTGGACGGGGCCGGGGCCGCTGCCAGTTTGGGTGTGCTGTCAGTCGCCATCGTCTGCTGCGGGGCGAAGCCGCGCCAATCCTGATCGGTGTCCGTCCCTGCCCCACGCGTCGACGTTCCTGCCGGTGCATGGTGGGTGGCGGCGTCAGGTTCCATGACGGCCCGGTAAGCATCCTCGATTTCGGAGGATGACAGGCGTTGCGAGGTCTGAGCGGCCGGTCGCGGCAGCGAGCCTTGCAGCGCCTGGGCGGCGAACTGCGCCGATTGCACCATCGCGGGCGCCGGCGGCTGGACGAGCGCCTTGACCAGCGCCGCGGTCGCCGGGTCGGCCTTGAGGGAAGGCACCGGTTGGGGCGTGAGTGCTTCTTTCAGCAAAGACGGCATGCTTGCATTGGCGATGTCCATGGCGCTTCCTGACAACCATTGTGCCAAAGGGCAATATTACATGAGCATTGCGCCAAGCTTGACCTTGCCCACGATTTATGGCGATTGAATCCCCGATGAACTCAAGTACCACCGCATGATGAACCGTTTCGAAGGCCCGGGCGGCAAGGAAGCCCGCATCCGCTATCTCGATGGCGATTTCCAGGTCACCAGCCCCGGCTCGTTCGTGCGCTGCGCCGTGACGGGCGAAAACATCCCACTGGACGAGCTGAAATACTGGAGCGTTGCCAGGCAGGAGCCCTACGTGAACGCGAGCGCATCGCTGCGCCGCGAAATCGAGGTGCATCCGGAACTGCGCAAGCGGGGTTAGCCTCTCAGCTTACGCTGGCGCCAGGCATCGAGCGTTTCCTCGATGATGCGTTCGGGAACGTGATCAAGCTCGAAAATCGTGTCGATTTCCAGCACGTCGAGACGGTCGAGAAAATCCTGCGGGGCGCCATGGCGCAACCGGGCGGCGTCCTTGGCGGTGGTGATCAGGCCAAGGCCTTCGGCCCGCGCCGTCGCGGCCAGTTCGGCGAGCTCGTCCTCGGCGTAAAAGTGATGGTCCGGAAAGGGCCTGGACAGGATCACTTCGCCGCCGGCCTCGCGCACCGTGTCGAAGAACTTTTCGGGATGACCGATGCCGGCAAAGGCCAGAAACCGCTTTCCGGCAAGCCCCGCCTTGCTGCTCGGCTCCGTGTGGGCCTCGAAGATCGGCCGGCCGGCACGCGCTGCCCGGCGGACCACGGCATCGGCGGCGGTGCCCTCGCCCATCTTCAGCAGCCCGCTGGTGAAGACCAGCTGGTCGACGATTTTGGCCCTGAGCGGACCGCCCGGGATGACGCGGCCATTGCCGATCCCATAACGGGCATCGACCACGACCAGCGCATAATCGATGTGGATGCGCGCGCTCTGGAAGCCGTCGTCCATGATCAGGAAATCACAGCCGTGCTTTTCCAGCAGCAGCCGGGCGCCGGCGGCACGGTTCGGCGTCACTGCAACCGGGGCATGTTCGGCCAACAGAAGCGGCTCGTCGCCGACGTGCTTGGCGCTGTCATGACGGATATCGACGACATGCGGTTCGGCGAAGGAACCGCCATGGCCGCGCGACAGGAAACCCGGTTTCAGCCGCATGCGCTTGGCCTGTTGGGCGAGCGCGATCGCCACCGGCGTCTTGCCGGTGCCGCCAACGGTGAAATTGCCGACGCACAGAACCGGCGCCTGGATCTTCTCGCGTCGGGCCCGCCGCATGCCGCGACCGGCGACCAGCGCATAGACAGCCGACAGCGGCGATAGCGCCAGGACTTTCCAGTCCGGCTCTTCCCACCAGAATGGTGGTGCCTCCGAGGCCACGCTAACGCCCGTTCGCGCCCTTCAGGCGCGCCTTGACCACCAGCGGCTGGATATAGGGTTCGAGCGATTTGAGTGTGCGTGCCAGTGCGCCGCGCATCTCATCGACAGTCGCGATTCCCGCCGCCATCATCTCGTGGCGAGCCACTTCGTTGGTCAGGAGGAAATTGACGGCGCCAGCCAGCATGTCGCGATCGCGCACCAGCTTGGCGCCGCCGCTGTCGAGCAGGCGTTGATAGGCCTCGCGAAAATTCTGCACGTTGCGACCGGCGAGAACCGCCGTGTCGAGCATGGCCGGCTCGAGCGGGTTCTGGCCGCCTTCGGAGGTCAGCGAACGGCCGACGAAAGCGATTTCGGTCAGGCGGAGATAAAGCCCCATTTCGCCGATCGTATCGCCAAGCAGGATATCGGTGTCGGGACCGATACGGTCACCCTTGCTGCGCCGCGCGACCTTCAGTCCCATGCCGGAAATCTGCGCGGCAAGGGCTTCGGCCCGATCGGGATGGCGCGGGACGACGATTGTCAAAAGGCCGTGGTGACGCTTGTGCAGCGTCGCGTGGACTTCCGCGGCGACCACTTCCTCGCCATCATGGGTCGAGATCGCCGCCCAGGTCGGCCGACCGCCGATCTGCCGCTGCAAAGTGGCAAGCGCCCGTTGGTCGACCGGCGGCGGGTTGGTGTCGACCTTGAGATTGCCCGACACCGTGACCGGCCGGGCGCCGAGCGCGCGAAAACGCTCGCCGTCGACGTCGGATTGCGCAACGACATGGGCCAGATTCTCGAACAGCGCCTCGGCGATGTTGGCCC
This sequence comes from Mesorhizobium sp. WSM3626, assembly GCF_000513935.1. Taxonomy (GTDB): domain Bacteria; phylum Pseudomonadota; class Alphaproteobacteria; order Rhizobiales; family Rhizobiaceae; genus Mesorhizobium; species Mesorhizobium salmacidum. The sequence goes on from NZ_AZUY01000009.1 coordinate 119,561, forward strand.
GCTTCTTCCACGAGGTGAACGAGCGATCGGAAAGCCGGCCATTGACCAGCACCTGCGGCACGTGGCGCGCACCGAGTTCGAGGATGGTCATCGGCCAGATCTCGGATTCGGCGATGATTGCCAGATCAGGTTTCCAGTGATCGAGGAAGCGGCTGACCGCCGGCTTCAGATCGAGCGGCACATATTGGTGGATGATGCGGTCGCCGAGCCGCTCGTCCACGACCTGGGCGGAGGTCACCGTGCCGGTCGTCAGCACGATGTTGACGCCATAGTCGAGGATGCTTTCGACCAGCGGCACGACGGCCAAGGTCTCGCCGACGCTCGCGGCATGGATCCAGATCACCGGCCCCTCGGGGCGCGGGCGGCCGGCGACGCCATAGCGCTCGCGCCTTCGGTTGCGGTCTTCCTTGCCGCGCGAGGTGCGCCAGGCGACGTAAGGCCCGACCAGGGGATAGGCGGCCGCGCCGGCAAAACGGTATGCCGACAGCATGGTACGTGCCCAGCGGCCGCTCACCGCGGACCATCCACGAGACGGTAGGCCTCGGCGGTCGCGGCGTTGAGGGCGGCCGTCACTTCCTGGCGCTTGCGCTCCATTTCGGCATCGTCGGCATCCGCCGCCACAAAGATCGGCGTGCCGATGGTCACGGCGGAGCGGCCGAAGGGCAGGTTGATGGTGGTTTTGTCCCAGCTCTTTTCCAGCACCTTGCGGCGGCTGGTGGCGATGGCGACGGGCAGCAGCGGCCGGCCGGAGAGGCGAGCCAAAAGAACGATACCGAGCCCTGCATCGCGAGGGGTACCGTGGGGAATGTCTGCGATCATGGCGACGTTCTTGCCTGCGGTGAGCGACTTTTTGAGGGCGATGAGGGCCTTGGCCCCGCCCTTGTCGAGATGCCTGGCATTCTCGCGCCCGCCCGAACCGCGCACCGCCTCGATGCCGAATTTCTCCAGCATCAGGGCGTTGAGTTCAGCATCGGCGCTGCGCGACACCATGGCGACCAGCGGCTTGCGCTTGGGGTAAAAGGCCGGCGTCAAAAGATGCTGGCCATGCCACAAAGCAATGATCCCCGGCTCGAACTCGGCATAGGCGCCGCCCGCAAAGCGGGCCGATCCGGCGACCAGGGGGCTGGTCAGGCGAACCAGCCGCACGAACTGTGCGAGCAGGCTGGCAATAGCGTTCTTGACGAATCGGGATTGCGCGAGCGGCTCGCGAATCCTGCGCCAGAAGGCCTTGGTCGTGCGGCTGCCGCCCCTGCCCGTGGGCGCGGCCTCGCTGGCTGGCTCTTTCGCCAGATCACGCTCCATCGAAGTCAACCGGCGGCCTTGCTATCGGGATCCAGCAGACGGTGCAGATGAACGACGAAATAACGCATATGGGCATTGTCCACGCTGGCTTGTGCCTTGGCTTTCCACGCGGTGTGCGCGGATTGATAGTCGGGATAGACACCAACGATGTCGAGCGCGTCGAGATCGCGGAACTCGGTGCCGCCAAGCTTCTTGAGTTCGCCGCCGAACACCAGATGCAAAAGCTGTTTCTTTCCGTCTTCCGCGGCCATGTCGGTCCTTCACATATCGTGAGTTTGTCACAGGTCTAGACCAAAGCCGCCGACTTTGGAACCTTCGAAAATGCTTTCAGCCATCCAGCCCGGCGATGACATCGACAAGCACCGCCAGCAGGTCCCCGCTGCCGGCGGCGAGCGCGCCGTGACGGATCACCTCGCCGGCATAGAGCGGCGCCCGGCCATTCGGGTCGAGCAGCTGGCCGCCCGCTTCGCGCAGGATGAGATCGGCGGCGGCGATGTCCCAATCATGCGCGTTCGGCTTGACGAACGTTGCGTCGAGCGTCCCGTTGGCGATCATCGCCAGGCGGTAGGCGAGCGAGGGGATGTAGGGTGCCCGCTGCAGCCGCTTCTGCCAGCCGGCAGGCACCATGTCGATCAACTGCTTCAACCCTGAAATTTCAGCCTTGTCCTCAGGCTTGCGTACCGCGATGCGCTTGTCGTTGCGGAAGGCGCCCTGGCCGGGTAGCGCCCAGTAGGTCTCATCCATGGCCGGACATTCGAGCACGCCGGCGAGCGTGCGGCCAAGCTCAACGACGGCAACGCTGACGCACCATGTGGGCAGGCCTTCGAGGAAGCCGCGCGTGCCGTCGATCGGGTCGACAACGAAGGTGCGGCGCGCCGAAAGCCGTGCCGGATCGTCGGTCGTCTCTTCCGACAGCCAGCCATAATCCGGCCGTGCCGCAAGCAGCGTCTGGCGCAGGTACGCATCGGCGGCATGATCGGCTTCGCTGACCGGCGAGGTACCACCCTTCATCCAGACCTGCGGATTGTTGCCGAAGTAGCGCATGGCGATAAGACCGGCCTCGCGGGCGGCGTCGCGCAGCAGCGGCAGATCCTGATCGGCAGCGGCAGTGGTCAGGTCATGCTCCGGCAAGGGTCATGCCTTCGATCAGGAGCGTCGGGGCGGCAGTACCGAAATTCCGGTCGAGGTCATTCGCCGGCACCATGTTGAGGAACATCGTCTTCAGGTTCGAGGCGATGGTGACTTCGGCGACCGGATAGGCAAGCGCGCCATTTTCGATCCAGAAGCCGGAGGCGCCGCGGCTGTATTCGCCGGTGAGCATGTCGACACCCTGGCCAAACACTTCGGTGACGTAGAAGCCGGTCTTGAGCGAGCCGATCAGGTCTTCCGGCGAGCGCTCACCCGCCTCGATGGCAAGGTTCGTCGACGACGGCGAGACGGAGGAACCGCCGCGTGCGCCGCGACCGTTGGTGACGAGGCCGAGCTCCCGGGCCGCCGACGTCGACAGGAACCAGTGGTTGAGGACACCCTTTTCAATCATCAGGAGCTTCTCGCCCTCGACGCCTTCGCCATCGAATGGGCGCGAGGCCTGGCCACGGCGCCGCAGCGGGTCATCGGTGACGGTGATGGCGGCAGCGGCCACCTGCTTGCCCATCATGTCGCGCAGGAACGAGGTCTTGCGGGCGACGGAAGCGCCGTTGATGGCGCCGGCGATATGGCCGGCAATGCCGCGCGCGACGCGCGGGTCGAACACCACGTCGACCGGTCCGGTCGCCGCCTTGCGCGCGCCAAGGCGGCGCACCGCCCGTTCACCGGCCTTGCGGCCGATGTCCTCGGGTGAGTCGAGATCGGCAAAATGCTGGCGCGAGGAGAATTCATAGTCGCGCTCCATGCCGGTGCCCTCGCCGGCGATCACGCTGGCCGAGCGCGCAAAGCGCGAGCCGACATAGTGGCCGAGAAAACCGTGCGAGGTGGCCAGAACCAGCCCGCCAAGCCCGGCGCTGGCATTGCTGCCGGACGAATTGGTCACGCCCTTGACGGCGAGAGCCGCCGCTTCGGCCGCAAGCGCGGCTTCCTTCAACTGGTCGGCCGATACTTCGGTCGCGTCGAACAGGTCCAGATCGCGCGTCTGCCCGGCGAGCAGCGCAGGGTCGGCAAGACCCTGGTAGGGATCCTCGGGAGACACCTTGGCCATGGCGACGGCACGCTCGGCAAGCGCCTTCGGATCGGACGCGGCGGTCGCCGATACGCTGGCCACACGCTGGCCGACGAAGACCCGCAGCGAAACATCGTCGCCCTCGGAAGCCTCGGTGTTTTCGACCTTGCCAAGCCGCACCGAGACGCCGGTCGAGCGGCCACGCACCGCGACGGCGTCCGCGGCATCGGCGCCGGCGCGTTTGGCGGCCTCGACTAGGGCCGCGACGCGGTCCGTCAATTTCGCCGCGTCCAGCTTGTCGGTCATGCACTTGATCCTGTTTCTTCAGCCTGTCCGGAAGGCAGTTGCTGCCGCACCATCTATTGTTCCAATGCCGCTTGTGCAATGGCAGAAGGGCAATCAGGATGTCGCGACCAAACCGGCATCGAAGCGCCCGCAAAGAGCGGACGTCGCGGTTTTTGCCTATCTGGAGCCTTCGCCATGACGCCTTTCCATCTTGCCTTTCCGGTTCGTGATCTCGATGAAACCCGAACTTTCTATGGCGAGGTGCTGGGCTGCGCGATCGGCCGCTCGTCGGCGACCTGGGTCGATTTCGACCTTTACGGCCACCAGATGTCGGCGCATCTGCGCCCCGCGCAAGCCGCCAGTGACGGCAAGGTCGACGGTATCACCGTACCGATCCCGCATTTTGGCGCTGTGCTCTTGATGGACGACTGGCAGCGCCTTGCCACTCGGCTGGAAGCGCGCGACGACATAGACTGGCTGGAGCGGCCAATGGTGCGTTTCAAGGGCGAGCCCGGCGAACAGGCGACATTGTTTATCCGCGACCCCTCGGGCAACGCCCTGGAATTCAAGGGCTTTCGCTCGATCGAGCAGGTTTTCGCGCATTGAAGTCAGAGGGGCAGCAGCCTGTCGTTCAAGATGCCGCGACCGGCGTCCAGATCACGTCCTCGATCTTGTGCGCGCCGGTCGCCAGCATCACCAGGCGGTCGAAGCCGAGCGCGACGCCGCTGGCCTGCGGCATGATGGCAAGGGCGGCGAGAAAATCCTCGTCCAGCGGGTAGCGCTCACCATAGACGCGCTCTTTCTCGTCCATCTCGATGATGAAGCGCCGGCGCTGCTCGGCTGCGTCGGTCAACTCGCCAAAGCCGTTGGCGAGCTCGACGCCGCAGCAATAGAGCTCGAAACGTTCGGCGACGCGTGGATCTCCGGGGCCCGGCCGGGCGAGTGCCGCCTCGGCGACCGGATATTCGCACAGGATGGTCGCCCGCCCCTGCCCGAGAAGCGGCTCGATCTTTTCCACCATCACGCGGCTGAACAAATCCGCCCAGCTGTCGTCGGGCGCGGTGCGCAAGCCGGCCTGGATCAGTGCGGCATGAAGCGCGTCCCGGTCCGTGCCGCCATCGACGGCGACCGTGGCCAGCAGATCGATGCCGGCATGGCGGCTGAAGGCATCCGCCACGGTCAACCGCTCCGGTTCGGCAAACGGATCGCAGTCGCGGCCCCGGAAAGAAAAGCGCGCGGCTCCTGCCCTCGTCGCGGCCAACGCCAGCAGCGCTGCGCAATCGCGCATCAGGCTCTCATAGGTCTCGCCCACCCGGTACCATTCGAGCATGGTGAATTCGGAATGATGCAAGGGGCCGCGCTCACGATTGCGGTAGACCGGACCCAGGCTGAAAATGCGCTGTTCGCCCGCGGCGAGCAGCTTCTTGCAGGCGAATTCCGGCGAGGTGTGGAGATAAAGCGGCGAGCGGATGCCATCCGATCCGACCGCTTCCGTGGCGAAAGCCGCCAGATGCGCCTCGTTGCCGGGCGAGACCTGCAGCGCGGCTGTCTCCACCTCGATGAAGTCGTTGCGGGCGAACCAGTCGCGCAAGGCAGCCGTCAGCCCGTTGCGCAGCATCAGGCGCGGACGGCGGTCGGCATGGACATGCGGCGTCCACCAGGGCGACGCGGCGGTCATGAGCGGATTGAAGGCATGCAGGTGCGCCCCATGTCAGTTCGCCCCATGTCGGTTCGCCCCAGGCCAGTTCGCCCCAGGCCAGTTCGCCCAGGCCAGTTCGCATTGAGGGGCTGGCGGTTCGCGCCAAGATGCGCTAGGCCCCCATCCAGCGCCGCACAAGCCGGCAAACGCCAGTCAACTCTCGCAGGATTTAAAACCGTGGTGAAAGTCATCGCCAGTTCGCTCCGCAAAGGCAATGTCGTCGACAAGGACGGCAAGCTTTATGTGATCCTCTTTGCCGAAAACATCCACCCAGGCAAGGGCACGCCCGTGACGCAGCTCGACATGCGGCGTATCGGCGACGGGGTGAAGGTGTCGGAGCGCTACCGGACCACCGAACAGGTGGAGCGCGCCTATGTCGAGGAGCGCGAGCACACCTTCCTCTACGCCGACGGCGAAGGCTATCACTTCATGAATCCGGAAACCTACGACCAGGTGGCGGTGTCGGAAGCCGTGGTCGGTGACGCGGCACCTTATCTGAAGGAAGGCATGCCGGTGCAGGTGTCACAGTTCAACGGCATCGCGATCTCCCTGGTGCTACCGCAGCGCGCCACCTTCGAAGTGGTCGAGACCGAGCCGACGACCAAGGGCCAGACGGCATCGTCCTCCTACAAGCCGGCCGTGCTCTCCAACGGCGTGCGCACCACCGTGCCGCCCCACATCGCGCCCGGCACCCGCGTGGTGGTGATGACGGCCGATGGGTCCTATGTGGAGCGAGCGAAGGACTGAGGGGGACCGGCCCTTCCAGTCCAAGAGGCTTACCAACAAAGCTCTTCTGCAAATAGGCGGACGACTTCTCGCGCCAGTTGGATAGACGGGCGCCGAAGCCTTGGCATGCGCTGACCGCTGTGCCGCGTTTCGATTGGAATAGTCGGCGTGTACTAAGTTCACAGCACACGAAGCGGTAATTCCTCACGTTCGCAGAGCTGATCCAGGATGAGCAACAGACTGACCTCATGGACGCGATGTAGGAGCAAGCTCTTTGTGAATCTGATGGTACGGCAGCAACGCCTCCGGATCGAATAATTTGATCGACGAAATTACAAATCGTCTAACGAAGTAATCCCGACTTCGATTCACCCTATTCCTTCCCTTCAGTTGACTCCTTCGACAATTGGCTGAATTGTTATCATTCCCGCCTAAATAAAGGCGGTGGGTAGAGGGGAGTTGCGTCATGAGTTCGGGTGTTGGTGCGCTCGCGCCAATGATGACGCCTGTTGCGTTCATCAAGAAGTGGAAAAAAGTCTCGCTGACTGAGCGCCAGACAGCCCAGGAACACTTCATCGATCTTTGTGCACTCCTCGGTCATCCAACGCCAACCGAGGAAGACCCCAAGGGTCAGTTTTTTGCTTTCGAGAAGGGCGCGAACAAAGTGGCGGGTGGGCGCGGCTTCGCCGACGTTTGGAAAAAAGGCCACTTTGCCTGGGAGTACAAGCGTAAGAACGGCAATCTCGACGACGCCCTCCTGCAACTTGTCCGCTACGCACCGGCTCTACAAAGTCCACCGCTGCAGGTGGTTTGCGACATCGAGCGTTTCCGTATCCACACGGCATGGACGAATACGGTCCCGGTAACCTACGAGATCACGCTTGACGACCTGGCCGAGCCAGCCCCACGCGAAATTCTGCACAATGTCTTCTATGACCCCGAAAAACTGAAGCCGACCAAAACGCGTGCCGCCGTGACCGCAGAGGCGGCGGATAAGTTCTCGACGATCGCGTTACGCTTGCAAGGGCGAGGCACAGCCGACGAGATCGCCCATTTCGTCAATCAGCTCGTGTTTTGCTTCTTCGCCCAAAGTGTGAGGTTGCTACCGGATGCGTTGTTTGCGAAATTATTGAGGCGCTCTTCCCAAAACCCGGAGAGGGCAAGCGGTTACCTCGGCAAGCTCTTCGAAGCGATGGAACGTGGTGGCGAATTCGACCTCACCGAAATTGCTTGGTTCAACGGTGGTCTTTTCGACGGCCGTCGCGCACTGCCGCTCGATGAAGGTGATATCGGGCTGCTGATAGCAGCCGATAGTCTTGACTGGAGCTTGATCGACCCGACCATTTTCGGAACGCTGTTCGAACGCTTTCTTGACCCGGACAAGAGAGCACAGATCGGTGCGCACTACACTGACACCGACAAGATCATGAAGCTCGTAGATCCCGTTATTCTAAGACCGCTTCGTGCAGAATGGGAGGCCGCCAAACAGCAGATCGCAGCGCTCTTAAATGGCGAACTTGGCCCACCAATGCGCAAGAAGCCGCATCGGCGCATGACTCGAGAGGAAGCGGCGCAGGAAATTCGCTCCCAATTCCTGGAACGCCTGCGCAACTTGCGCATTCTCGATCCGGCATGCGGATCGGGAAATTTTCTTTATCTTGCCCTGCAGGGTGTCAAGGACATCGAAAACAGAGCCAATCTCGAATGCGAAATTCTGGGCCTTAGTCCGCAACTGCCGCTCGTCGGCCCGGAAATCCTTCGTGGAATCGAGATCAACACACCAGCGGCTGAGCTTGCTCGCACTACAATTTGGATAGGCGATATCCAGTGGCAATTGCGAAACGGCATCCGGTCGAAATCAATTCCGATCCTGCGCAAGCTTAAAGCAATCGAAAAGGGCGATGCGCTCGTCAAACCTGTGTCGTCTCCTCTCCATGATCAGAAAGACGCGCCGGAGAATAGCAACCTGCAAAGCGCGGCAACCGGCTCAAAATTCATCGAGACTGATTGGCCTGAGGCAGAATTCGTCGTCGGAAACCCTCCATTCCTCGGCATACGGCTAATGCGCCACGGTTTGGGAGACGAAACCGTGGATCGTCTGTTCGATGTTTATGATGGCCGCGTTTCGCGAGAAGCCGACCTCGTCTGTTATTGGTTTGAAAAAGCCCGCGCCGCCTTGAAATCCGGCCATTCACAACGAGTCGGGCTTGTCGCTACAAATTCAATTCGTGGAGGTGCCAACCGAAAGGTCCTTGATAAGATCGCTGCAGAGAACCGTATTTTTGAAGCCTGGAGCGATGAACCTTGGATTGTCGACGGTGCGGATGTTCGGGTCTCACTTATATGCTTCGGTCATGGTGAGGATACATTACGGCTCGATGGCAATGATGTCGCGGAAATCAATTCGGACCTTACGGCCGGAACAACGAACCTTACCCGTGCGCACAGACTCACGGAAAATCTCAGCGTTGCATTTATGGGAGATACAAAGGGCGGCGCTTTCGACATCCCAGGTAGGCTTGCGCGGGAGTGGTTGCAGCTTCCTCTGAATCCCAATGGCAAGCCAAATTCAGATGTGCTGCGCCCGTGGCGAAATGGAATGGATATGACGCGCCGTTCGAGAGACATGTGGATTATCGATTTCGGTTGGGAAATGTCTCAGCAGACGGCCTCGTTGTACGAGGGTCCGTTCGAACACATAAAGGAACACGTCCTGCCCGAGCGGGCCCAAAATAGGCGCGATGCATATCGCGACCGATGGTGGCGCCATGTTGAGCCGCGACCCGGCATGTGGCGGGCGCTGGAGGGACGAAACCGCGTTATCGTTACGCCCGAAGTTTCGCGGCATCGTGTCTTTACATGGCTATCAACGCTGATCGTTCCGGATCACAAGTTGCAGGTAATTGCACGTGACGACGACACAACTTTCGGGATTTTGCTTTCCAATTGGCATCTAGTTTGGTCGCTGGGTGTGGGTTCGTGGCATGGTGTGGGCAATGATCCTCGCTATACGATAAGCTCCTGTTTCGAAACTTTCCCATTTCCAGAAGGCCTAACGCCAAACGTTCCCGCCAAGCGCTACGAGAACGACCCCAGAGCTGTGGCTATCGCTCAGGCGGCAACGCGGCTCGATGACCTCCGCAATGCATGGCTTAACCCAACCGATCTCGTTCGTATCGAGCCGGAAGTTGTTGCCGGCTATCCGGACCGCATTCTGCCCAGAGACGTGAGCGCGGAGGCGATCCTGCGCGAGCGGACTTTGACCAATCTATACAACCGGCGCCCGCAATGGCTTGTTGATGCGCATCGCGAACTCGACGCAGCTGTTGCTACCGCCTATGGCTGGCCAACAGATATCTCGGAGGAAGACGCCTTAGCAAAGCTGCTTGAACTTAACTTTACTCGTGCCGCAGCTGTACAGCGGACAAAAAAGACTCGGCGCAAGACGCCGGAGGAATTGCGTGCCCAGCCGCAATTGCTGTTGCCAATTCCCGGCAAGAAACGAAAGCAAGAGGAGCTTGCTCTGGACGAGCTTGAAAACGCACAGGAACGAGGGGCGGCTGTGACGGGACGCCCCAGCAGGAGACATCGAACCGCTTAACACCGATGTTGAGCGCTTAGTCCAGATCGCAGAAAACCTTCCCCGCCATGTTGGCTATCGACGCGGCGAGCTTCACCCAGTCACCCGCTTCCCGCGTTTGTCCTTCCCGCCCCGCGCCTCCATCACACTCGCCACCTCCCGCTTCAGCCGATCCTTGATTTCAACGGTCTCCTTCATCAAGGCATCGATCTTCAGGAAATCGAGCACCCGGTATTTGGACACCGCCGGGCGGACCAGTATATCGGGCTGGCATTGGTTCAGCTTGTTGGCGATGATCGACTGCATCATCAGCTGCGTGGCGCCGAACATCAGGTCGACGGAGGTCGGCTGTTTGCGGTCGGCCTCTTCCGGCGCGCCGACCACGTCGACGCCGATGATGATGTCGGCATCCTTCTCGATCAGATCGAAGGGCACGGGGTTGTAGATGCCGCCGTCGATCAGCAGTCTGCCGTCACGCATCACCGGGCGGAAGACGGCGGGGATGGCGGCCGAGGCGGCAAGGGCCGAGTGCAGGTCGCCATCGTCGAACACGGCGAGCTTATGGCCGAAATAGTCCGTCGCTGTCACCTTCAGCGGGATTTTCAATTCGGCGAAGGTTTCGGGAATGGCTTCGGGCAAAAAGGCCTTGAGGATGCGCTCGACATTGAACTGGCTGACCCGGATGCCATTTTGCATGGCTTCCGCGATCGTGCCTGGCCGTGCCCGCCACATGCGGCTCGCCACCTGGGCGCGCCGGCCGAGGATCGAGCGGGCATAGTCGTGCATGTCCTTGCCGGTCATGCCCGAGGCCATGCCGGCGCCCATGACGGCGCCGATCGAGGAGCCGGCTATCGCCACCGGCTTGATGCCGAGTTCGTTTAGCGCCTCGATGACATGGATATGCGCCAGGCCGCGCGCGCCGCCGCCGCCGAAAGCTATGCCGAAAGTCGGGCTCATCCCTTGCCGGCTCCCGCCAGCGGCGGTCCGACCACCATGATGGTCGGCTCGGCGGTCAGCAGCTTCTTCGCCGCCGCCTTGACCTGATCGAGCGTCACCGCGTTGATATAGCCGGTACGGCGCTGCATGTAGTCGATGCCGAGATCGTCGAGCTGCAACTCGACCAGCGTCGCGGCGATGGCACTCGACGAATCCAGATTGCTGATGGCATAGGCGCCGATCAGATATTTCTTGGTCGCCGCCAGTTCGGCCTCCGTCGGGCCGTCCTGCGCCAACCGCTTGACGACGTCGCGTACGATGCCGAGCGTCTCGGCGGCGCGGTCGGAACGCGTTCCGGTGGTGACGATCAGCGCGTCGGCGTGGTCCTGGTTTACCAGCGAGGAATTGACGCTGTAGGCCAGCCCGCGCTTTTCGCGCACCTCCTGGAACAGGCGCGAGGTAAAAGTGCCGCCGCCAAGGATTTCATTCATCAGCGCGGCCGGGAAGAAATCCGCCGACTTGCGCTTCACGCCTGGCCAGGCGAGCTGCAGCGAGGTCTGCGGCAGGTCGTAGTTGACCTCGATATGCTGCGCCAGCCTGGGCTCGATATCGGCGACAGGGGCGATCGCCTGGTTTGGCGGCAGATCGCCAAACACCATGTCGAGCTTCTTCTTCAGCGTCTCGGCATCGATGGCGCCGACCACGGCGACATGCAGGCCGCCGCGCGCGAACACCGCCTTGTGCAGGGCCTCAAGGTCGGCCTGCGTGATGGCGGCGATGCTCTGCCTGGTGCCCTGATCGGAGCGCGAATAGGGGTGGTCGCCATAGACGGCGCGCGCCCATCGATTCTGCGCCACCGTGTCCGGGTCGTTCTCGTTGGCGATGATGCCGGACAGGACCTGGGCGCGGATGCGATCGATCGGCGCCTGGTCGAAGCGCGGCTCATTGACCGCCAGCCGCAACAGGTCGAAGGCTTCGTCGCGCTGTTCGGCCAGCATGCGCATGGAGCCGTAGATGCCGTCGCGGGTCGCGTCAAAGCTCATTTCGGCGCCGGCGTCGAGCTTGATCTGGAAGGCTTCCGAATCGAGCGGGCCGGCGCCCTCATCGAACAGGCCGGTCATCAGATTGGCCAGGCCTTCCTTCCCCACCGGATCCTGCGTCGAGCCGCCGCCGAAGACGAAACGGACGGCGACAACCGGCACGGAATAGTCCTCCACCAGCCAGGCCGTGACGCCCTTCGGCGAGGTGACGGACTGGATGTCCATGGCGTGGGCGGCAAGCGCCGGCAGGATTAGGAAGAGGATGGAGAGGAATAGGGTTGCGATGGCATGCAGGGCCTTCCCTTCTCCCCTCGCAAGGGGAGAAGGGGGAGCCTCGCGGGGAGAAGTCAACGCGCCGCTAAACTCGTTCATCATCATCAATTCCCCGCCTGTTGCTGCGGCAAGAGATAACCGGTGGTCGAGCGGGCCAGCACCAGATAGCGCGCGGCAACGGCCTTGACCTCGTCGGTGGTGACCTTGCGGATGCGGTCCGGCCATTGCTGCACGTCCTGGACATTGCCGCCGGTGGCGAGTGTCGAACCATAGATATTGGCCATGGAGTCCTGCTTGTCGCGGGCAAAGATCATTGACCTGACATAGCGGTCCTTGGCTTTTTCGAGCTCATCCGGGGTCACGCCGTCGCTGGCGATGCGCGCCACCTCGGCATCGACCGCGGCTTCGACGTCGGCCAGCTTGGCGTCGCCGCGCGGCGCGCCGTAGACGGTGAAATTGGTGTCGTCGAGCATGGTGCCCTGGAAATACGCGCCGGCGCTGGAAGCGATGCCCTGCTTGATGACGAGCGCCTGGTAAAGCCGGCTGCGGTTTCCGCCGCCAAGGATCTCGGCAAGCAGATCGAGCGCTTCGGCCTCGCCAGGCTTGGCGGTGTGATAGGAGGGCACGACCCATTGCGTCGAGAAACTCGGCACGCTGACGCGGGCGTCGGAGAGCGTCACGGTGCGCCTGGTGTTCTGCTCCGGTTCGACCGGGCGGACGCGCGGCGGCAAGTCCGGTCCGCGGGCAACCTTGCCATAGGTCTTTTCGGCCAGCGCCTTCACCGTTTCCGGTTGGACGTCGCCGGCCACGATCAGCACGACGTTGTTGGGCCGGTAATATTTGTTGTAGAAGGCGACGGCGTCGGTGCGGTTCAGCTGTTCCATCTCCTGCATCCAGCCAATAACCGGAATGCGATAGGGCTGGTTCTGCCACAGTGTGGCGTCGACCTCCTCGTCGAGCACGGCCTGCGGATTGTTGTCGATGCGCGAGCGGCGCTCCTCCAGGATCACATCGCGCTCGGTCTTGATGACGTCGTCGGTGAGGATGAGGTTGCGCATGCGGTCAGCCTCGAAGCTCATCATCAGTTCGAGATCCGACGGCGCCACCGTCTCGTGGAAAGCGGTGTAGTCGTAGGAGGTGAAGGCGTTGTTGGAGCCGCCAATGTCGGAGACGGCGCGGTCGAACTCGCCGGCTTCGTGATGGGCCGTCGCCTTGAACATCAGATGCTCGAAGAAATGGGCGATGCCGGATTTGCCCGGTGGCTCGTCGGCGCTGCCGATCTTGTACCAGACCATATGGGTGACGATCGGCGCGCGATGGTCGGGAATGACGACCACTTCCATGCCGTTGTCGAGCAGGAAGTCCGTGACCTTGAACTCGGCCGGCACAGTGTCTGGCAATACGGCGTTGTCCGCCAGGACAGGGTCGGTCATGAACAAAGCCAGCGACGTCGCCAGCAGCGTTGGCCTCAGCCACTCAGTCCTGGATGTCATCGATGGCTCCGGTTTCATGCAGCGACGATAGGCAAGGCGCAGGCGACAAGCAAAGTGATTTGTTGGTCATGTTGACGGCAAAGGCGGCGGCAAAGAGGCCACTGCTGAAAGAGGCCTGTCAGGCAGCTTCGATGAAGCGGATGACGGTCTCGCCGTAGTTGCGCTCATCAAGCACGGAAAAGCCCGGGCCTGGCTCGAAGGGAACCGACGCCGTCTCCTCGATCACGCAGAGCGCCCCGGGGCGCAGCCAGCCGCCGGCCATGGCCGACCGCAGAGCGCGCTCGCCAAGGCCCTTGCCATAGGGCGGATCGGCAAAGACGAGACCGAACGGCGCCAGCGTGCCCGCCTCGCCAAGGCCCGTTGCATCGCGTCGGAAGATCTTGGTGCGTCCGGTCAGGCCGAAGGCCTCGACGTTGTCGCGGATCAGGCCACGGCCCTCCGCCGATTCCTCGATGAACACGCCATAGGATGCACCGCGCGACAGGGCCTCCAGACCAAGCGCGCCGGTGCCGGCGAACAGGTCGAGCACGCGCGCGCGCTCCAGTTGCCCGGTAAAGCGATGCGCCAGAACGTTGAAGACGGCCTCGCGGGTGCGGTCGGTCGTCGGGCGGATGGCGCCGCTGCGGGGCGTCGCCAACGGACGCCCGCGAAACTCACCGCCGACGATTCTCATCTTGTCCGGGGGCCCTTGGGGCCACGCGGCCGCTCACCGCCACCTCCTGGACGCTCGCCACGCGGCTTGCCGAATGGCTTTGCGTCGCCTGGTTTACCAGCGGGCTTGCCATAAGACGGCTTGAACGAGGCCTTGCGCGCCTTGGCCTCGGCCGCCTTGGCCGCATCGGCCTCCGCCCTGCCCTTGCCGATCGGCCGGGCTCCCGGTGCCATCCAGACATTGGCCTTGCGCTGGCCTGGCGGCTCGATCGGCCGCTGCTCGCGTTCGGATTTCTTGCCGCCGCCACGAGGCTTGTCACCGAAACCGCCGCGCGGCTTGTCGCCGAAGCCGCCACGCTCCGGTCGCGGACCGCGTTCGCCGAAGCTCTTTTCTGGCCTCTCGCCCCTATCAGGACTTGTCGACAGTTTGCCGAGCGCCTCGTCGCGGCTGCCTTCCCGGCGTTTGCGGTTCTTGATCAGCCCGCCCTCGCCGATCGGCCGCCGCTCGCCGTCTCTCGTAAATTTCGGCCGTTCGGGCTCGGCCTCACGGACTTCGGTACGCCGCACCGGCTGGTTGGAAAACGGTTTTGTTATCTCGGCGTCGAAATTGGCACCGGATTCCTCGACCAGGCGCTCGCCAAGCTGGTCGCGCAGCACCCGGCCCTTGATTTCCAGCACGTGGCCCTCGGCGAGATCCTCGAGCTGGAACGGGCCGTAGGAGATGCGGATCAGCCGCGTGACGTCGAGGCCGAGCGCGCCGAGGATGTTCTTGACCTCACGGTTCTTGCCCTCGCGCAGGCCGATCGTCAGCCAGGCATTGGAGCCCTGCTCCCGATCAAGGCTGGCTTCGATGGCGCCGTAGAAGACGCCGTCGACGGCAATGCCTTCGCGCAGGCCGGCAAGCGCGCTTTCCTCGACCTTGCCGTGGACGCGCACGCGGTAGCGGCGCAGCCAGCCGGTGGCCGGCAGTTCCAGTACGCGCGACAGGCCGCCATCATTGGTCAGCAGCAGCAGGCCTTCGGTGTTGATATCGAGCCGGCCGATGGTCATCAGCCGCGGCAGTTCGGCCGGCAGCACGTCGAAGACGGTCTTGCGGCCTTCGGGGTCGCGGTTGGTGGTGACGACGCCGGCCGGCTTGTGGAACAGGAACAGGCGCGTGCGTTCGATCGGCGGGATTTCCATTCCGTCGAGATGGATGATGTCGTTGGGCATGACGTTGAACGCCGGCGAGGCCAGCACCCGACCATTGACCTTGACGCGGCCGGCGGCGATCAACTCCTCGGCGTCGCGGCGCGAGGCGAGCCCGGCACGTGCCAGACGCTTGGCGATGCGCTCGCCGGCTTCTTCCGTTGCTTCGGTTGTTCGCGGACGTGGCTTGAAGCCGCCGCCCGATGCGCCCTGTGGCCGGTCTCCGAAATCACGTTTGGGTCTGTCGCCTCCAAAGTCTCGCTTTGGACGGTCGGCAAAATCCCGCTTCGGACGATCTGCGAAATCACGCTTGGGACGGTCGAAGCGCTTTTCGCCGCCCTCCGCCGAAGCAGAAAACGGACGGTCGCCACGTGGCGCGTAAGGCTTGCGCGGCCCTTCGCGCTTCTCATAAAGCTTGCGTTCGCCCTCGGCCGCCATCGGGCGGTCGCCACGTGGCGCGTAGGGCTTGCGCGGCCCTTCGCGCTTCTCATAAGGCTTGCGTTCGCCTTCCGCCGCCATCGGGCGGTCGCCACGCGGGGCGTAGGGCTTGCCTTCGGGGCGCGGTCCCTTGCGGAACGGCTTGTCGCCGCTCTTGAAGTCGCGCTTCGGGCGCTCGCCTTCAGCGGCGGCCGGCCGGTCGCCGCGTGGGGCATAGGGCTTTTTCGCACCAAAGGACGGCTTCCCGCCCTTGCTGGCGCCGCGGCCACGTGCACCTGCCGATTTCGGGCCACTCCTGCCCGGGCCGCCTTTGCGCGGAGATTTCTTGTCGTTGTCGTCCATGTGGCCTTTGTCCGTTTGCGCTGCTACAGCGTGGCGCATCCGTTCGGCGCGCAACGAACGCTGTAGCATTTTTGATTTGGCGCATGATCATTCCCGAAAATCGAGTCCGATTTTCAGGTTGATGCGCTCCATAACAGGATCACCGCCGGGTGGCGAGGATATAATGGGAAGACAAACCGCTTGAAGAGGCCGGATTTCATGGCGCTGGCGCTAAAAGAGGCCGAAGCGGCAGCCTTGCGCGGCGAAGTGCCGGTCGGCGCGGTCATTGCCAATGGCGGCACGGTCATTGCCAGTGCCGGCAACCGCACGCGCGAGCTTGCCGACCCGACGGCGCACGCCGAAATGCTGGTTATCCGTGAAGCCTGCGGCAAACTCTCGAGCGAGCGGCTCACCGGCCACGATCTCTATGTGACGCTGGAGCCCTGCGCCATGTGTGCCGGGGCAATCTCATTCGCCAGGCTGCGCCGTCTCTATTTCGGTGCCGCAGACGAAAAGGGCGGCGCCGTGGTCAACGGTGTGCGCTTCTTCGCTGCACCGACCTGCCACCACACGCCCGACATCTATCCGGGCATGGCCGAGACCGAAGCAGGCCTGCTGCTGAAGGATTTTTTCAGGGGACGTCGAGACTGAGCCAAGGCCGCCGCAAGATCAGCGGCGCGACTGTTCCTACAGCGACGGCAACCAGTCGAACCAGCCGCCCTTCTTGCCCTCGGCCTTTGCCTTGAGGCGGCGCTCCTTCTTGTACTCGTCTTCGCCGAGTTCGTTCTGCGGCGCGGCACCGGAGGCGGTGCGGTAGGCCAATGGCGGCTCGCTGAGGTATTTGCGCGTGTTCGGATCGCCCTGCTTGCTGTCGGCAAGGCGGCGCTGGATCTCCGCAGCGCGGCCCTTGTCGGAATCGGCGGGTTTCCATGCCGGCGGATGGCTTGAGCCGGACTCTTCCATTGCCTTCTTCACCGAAGCCGGATCCGTCTGCACATCATCGACGATCTCCGACTGGTAGGCCGGGTCGTTCTGGTGGGCGGTGGCGTCGGCGCGCAGACGCGCGCGGCGCTGCTCGGGCGATTCGGGCCACCCGGCGTTTGCCGTCTGGATGCTTTCCTGCGGGGCAGGCAGCGCTTCCTTCTGGCCGGGTGCCGGCTTCACCAGGGTGGGACGCGGCTTGTAGTCGATCGGGTCCTTGCGCTTCGGCGCGAAGGAAACGGCGCCTGTAAGATCGCCGGCCAGCTGTTCGGCTGCGGTCTTGTCGGTGCCATAGGTCGGAGAGCCCATGCAGCCGGATAGAGCGAGGCCCGAAACGACAAGCGGCGCCAACAGCGCAAGGCGCGCGTTATATCTCTCGGTCATGCCAAAAAGTCCCACTCTAGACAGCCTCTCGATCGCACCGGCTTTGTATCCGGTCCCCATCATGCAAGCACTTGCGACGGAAATCCGGCGACAATTTGTCTTCCGGAGTTTCGCGTGTTTACCTCAACCACTCGTTAAGGGCAACGCACGGGCGGATTTGTACCGCCCGGCGTTCTATTTGCGCACTTCTTTGATCTGATGCCGGTCGTTTAAACCGCCACGCACTTTCGGGCGACAGGAACTGGCTTGATCTGGTCCCTGTCGTTTGTCCCAAAACCGCTACGCACTTTTGGGCGACAGGAACTAAAGCCTTCCCAGTGCCTTCAATTCGTGCAGCACGGCTGCGTCACGTGCCGAAACATCCGGGAAGTCCGGATCCTGCCCGACATCGGCCGTGTAGCGCCAGGAACGTGCGCATTTGACCAGCCCTCGGTCCTCGGCTTTCTCGACCACCACGGCGATGCCCTTGACATCGTCGAGGGCAAAGGCGGTTTGCGGCGCCTGGCCATGGGCAATGACGAGATCGCTGGTGATCGCCATTTCAGCCATGTCGACGTCCGATATCGCCGCCTCGAGCGCCGCGTCGTTGATCGTGACCACCGGTATAGCCTCCAGCGAGGAGCCGATCACCTTCTGGGCACGGGCGATCTCGAGTGCGCCGGTGACGACGCGGCGCACCTGCCTGACCTTGCGCCACTTCTCCGCCAGCGCCTCGTTCTTCCAATTCGCCGGGATTTGCGGGAACTGGTCGAGATGCACCGAGACCGCGTCGGGATGACGGTCGAGCCAGGCCTCTTCCATGGTGAAGGGCAGCATCGGCGCCAGCCATTTCACCAGGCAGTCGAAGAGATGGCGTACCACCTGGACCGAGGCCTTGCGCTTCACGCTCGACGGGCCGTCGCAGTAGAGCGCGTCCTTGCGGATATCGAAATAGAAGGCCGACAGCTCGACCACCATGAAGTCGAGCAGAGCTCGCGTGATGCGCTTGAACTCGAAGGCGTCGTAGCCTTGGCGCACCACCTCGTCGAGCTCCGCCAACCGGTGCAGCATCAGCCGCTCCAGCTCCGGCATCGTCTCCAGGGGAACGACCTCACCATCGTCATGGGCGAGCGTGCCCAGCATCCAGCGGATGGTGTTGCGCAGCTTGCGATAGGCGTCGATGTTGGTCTGCAGTACGTTCTTGCCGAGCCGCTGGTCTTCCCAATAGTCCGTCGTCACCACCCAGAGCCGCAGGATGTCGGCACCGGACTGCTTGATCACATCCTGCGGCACCACCGTGTTGCCGAGCGATTTCGACATCTTGCGGCCATCCTCGTCCATGGTGAAGCCATGGGTGACGACGGTGTCGTAAGGCGCCCTGCCCCTGGTGCCGCAGCTTTCGAGCAGCGAGGAGTGGAACCAGCCGCGATGCTGGTCGGAGCCTTCGAGATAGACGTCGGCCGGCCACTTCAGGTCGGGCCGGTCCTCCAGGGTGAAGACATGTGTCGAGCCCGAATCGAACCAGACGTCGAGAATGTCCATCACCTGCTTCCATTTGGAGGCATCGTGATTGCCGAGGAAGCGCTCGCTGGCACCGGGCGCGAACCAGGCGTCGGCGCCCTCCGCCTCGAAGGCGTCCATGATGCGCTGGTTGACGGCCTCGTCCTTCAGCACATTGCCATCCTCGTCGGCAAAGACGGCGATCGGCACGCCCCAGGCACGCTGGCGCGACAGCACCCAGTCGGGGCGTTCCTCGATCATGGCGCGGATGCGGTTCTGGCCTGCGGCCGGGACAAAGCGCGTCTCGTCGATCGCCTTCAGCGCGCGGCCGCGCAGCGTGGTGCCGTCGCCGAGGTCCTTGTCCATGTAGACGAACCATTGCGGCGTGTTGCGGAAGATGACCGGCTTCTTCGAACGCCATGAATGCGGATAGCTGTGCTTCAGCCGGCCGCGCGCGAACAGCGCGTTGCGCTTGATCAGCTCGTCGATGACCGCCTGGTTGGCGTTGCCCTTCTTGCCGTTGTCGTCGATGACGCGCGCCGGTCCGCCTTCGCGGTCCGGGCCGAAGCCCGGCGCGTCCTTGGTGAAGAAGCCGCCGTCGTCGACGGCAAACGGGATTTCAGTATCGATGCCGCGTTGACGCAGCGCGGGCGCGGCATCCATCCAGGCATCAAAGTCCTCCCGGCCATGACCGGGAGCCGTGTGCACGAAGCCCGTGCCGGCGTCGTCGGTGACATGGTCGCCGGCAATCATCGGAACCGGGAATTCGTAGCCGCCACCGAGCCCCTTGAAGGGATGCGAAAGCACAAGATTTCCAAGCTGTTCGGCGCTGATGCCGTGAAGGCGCTTCAAGATGATCTTCGCTTTGGCCTGGCTTTCCTCGGCCAGCGCATCGGCAAAGATCAGCTTCTCGCCTGGCTGCGGACCAAATGCGTTCTCGGCCGCCGTCACCTCGTAGAGGCCATAGGCGACGCGCGGCGAATAGCTGACGGCGCGATTGCCAGGGATGGTCCATGGCGTCGTCGTCCAGATGACGACATGGGCATCCAGCAGGTCAAGCGACCGCCCGCTCAGGTCCGGATCGAGCTCCGCCGGCAGCCCGTCCACGACACTGGCGACGACGAGATTGGCCACCGGAAACTTCGCCCAGATCGTGTCGGACTCGTAATCCTGGTACTCGATCTCGGCCTCGGCGAGCGCCGTGCGCTCAACGACGCTCCACATCACCGGCTTCGAACCCCGGTAGAGCTGGCCGGACATGGCGAATTTCAGCAATTCGCCTGCGATGCGCGACTCGGCGTGGAAGGCCATCGTCGTATAAGGGTTCTTGAAGTCGCCGACGACGCCAAGCCGCTGGAACTCGCCACCTTGCACGGAGATCCAGTGCGCGGCGAATTCACGGCATTCCTGGCGGAATTCGTTGACCGGCACCTCGTCCTTGTTCTTGCCCTTGGCGCGGTACTGCTCCTCGATCTTCCATTCGATGGGCAGACCGTGACAATCCCAGCCGGGCACATAGTTCGAGTCAAAGCCGCGCATCTGGAACGAGCGGGTGATGACATCCTTGAGGATCTTGTTCAGCGCGTGGCCGATGTGGATGTTGCCGTTGGCGTAGGGCGGACCGTCATGCAGCACGTATTTCGTGCGGCCCGCCGCGCTCTCGCGCAGCTTGCGGTAGAGGTCCATGTCCTGCCAGCGCTTGACCAGCACCGGCTCCTTCTCGGGCAAGCCGGCGCGCATCGGAAATTCCGTCTGCGGCAGGTAAAGGGTCTTCGAATAGTCGATCGTTGATTGGTTTTCGTCGTTCATTGGTCTGCCATGTGCATGCCGGGCCACGTGGCTTGCGGCGAATTCTACTTTATACGCATGCCGTTTTCCCAAACCGGGCCACTTCTGGGCGACATCCTTTGATGATCTGGAAAAGCGCGAGAGGCCGCGCGCAATATTCCCGGCGGCTCCTACAGCCTTCAGGCTGCTGGGAACACCGGGCTGGTAATTCGTATCGTCGGCGCGTGAAGGCGCGAAAAGCTCGTCATTGCTGGGCTTTTAGCGGAGAAGAGCGCAGGAATAAAGCGTCTCCTTCGATTCACTTACATCTTGAAGTCGAAGCGATAGGTGGTCGAAACGCCGACCATGAACTGGTTGCGGTCGCCGCGCTCCTTGACCAGGCTGGAATCGGCCGCCGGACCCTCGAGGCGCGAATATTCGCCAAACAGGCTGGCGGTCATCGGATCGGTCACCTTCCAGGTCACGGCGCCGCCGAGGCCGACGGATTTCAAGCCGCCGCCGGGATTGTACTGGCTCAGTCCCGAGGCCACGGCTTCCTGTGCGTTGACGCCATAATAGGCATCGAAATAGTTCGCCGAGGCAAAAGACACGCGCGGGCCGCCCGAAATCCTGACGGTTGGCGTTACGTCGTAGAAAGCATCGGCGGCGATGTCGGCGACAAAGCCGTTATGGGCACGAATGCCATGCCGCAATTCGGCACGCGCGCGCATCCAGTCCGTCGGATAGAATTCGAAAAAGCCGCCGACCTCGCCGCCCCAGCGGACCGGGTCCAAGCCCCTAAGCTCGTCGGCATCGCCGTCGTCGCGCGAGAACAGGAACTTGCCGGTCAGGCCTGCACGGACGCTGCCATCGTCGACAAGCGCCAGCGAAATGTTGTCGTTGCGCGAGGTGAAGCGAGCAGCAGGGCCGGCCTTGCCCAGCGAAATGATGGGCTGGGCGCTCAGCATGTACTTCTTGCCGCCCTCGAAATTGGGCGCCACCAGGCCGGTCGCGCCGACCGTCAGATACCAGTCGCCGGACAGCCAGCCGAAAGCGCCATCACCGGCTTCGGCCGCGCCTGACGTCACCAGCACGACGGTAGCCAAGGCTATAGAAATCTTCCCGACCTGACTCATGGTCACTCCACTAACACGTCAAAGCTGTCCTGCCGCGACAGCTTTGACGAGGCTTTGGTAAAATTTGATTTAAGGGCGAGACATCCAGCGCGTGTCGGTTGCACCATCGCGCCCGCCATCGGCTGGACGCGGGTCGGCGCCGAGGGTAACCTCCCTTGCATTCTGGCGGTCTTCAATGGAGGTGGCGACATGACCTTGGACGGCGATACATTGAAGAACGCGATCGGCCAGACGCGCGACAAATGGGGGTGGTTTGTCGGGCTGGGCGTGGTGCTGCTGGTCCTCGGCGGCATTGTCTTCGGCAATCTGTTCATCGCCACGGTGGCTTCCGTCTATGTCGTGGGATGGCTGATGCTGGTGGCCGGCATCATCGAGATCATGCACGCTTTCGGGGTCAAGACCTGGGGCCGCTTCTTCTACTGGCTGCTCAGCGGACTGCTCTATGCGGTCGCCGGATTCTTCGCTTTCGACAATCCGCTGCTGGCCTCGGCGGTGCTGACCTTCCTGCTGGCCGTCGCGCTCGTCGCTTCGGGCGCCCTGCGGGCCTGGGTCGGCTATAGCCACCGTCCGGAGCGGGGCTGGGGCTGGATTGTCGCGGCTGGCGTCATCAGCGTGCTTGCCGGCCTGATCATCGCCATGGGGTGGCCGGTCAACAGCCTGTGGGTGCTCGGACTGTTCCTGGCGATCGACCTGATCTTCCAGGGCTGGACCTTCATCGCCGTCGGTCTTGCGCTAAAGAAATAGGAAACTCGTTCCCCTTTTCGGGATCACGCTTCAGAACGCCACAGCGGCGTCCAGACCGGACAGCGGCTTGACGCCGCCAAGCAGCGCGCGTGCCTCGGCTTCATCGCGCTTCATCTGCACCACCAGTGCATCGAGCCCGTCGAACTTGATCTCGCTGCGCAGGAAGCCGAAGAACGACACTCCGCAGGTCTCGCCATAGAGATCGCCGGAAAAATCGAAGACGAAGGTTTCCAGGAGCGGCGCGCCATTGTCGTCGACGGTCGGGCGGCGGCCAAAACTGGCGACGCCGTCGTGCAGCGTGCCGTCCTCGCGCCGGAAGCGAACGGCGTAGATACCTTCCTTGAGCGTGGCTTCCGCCGGAAGCCTCATGTTGGCTGTGGGAAAGCCGAGCGTTCGCCCGAGCTGTTGGCCGCCGACGACCTCGCTTTCCACCGTGAAGCGATAGCCGAGCAGACCGGCTGCCCCGGCCACCTCGCCCTCGCAAAGCAAGGCGCGGATGCGGCTCGACGAAACCACCTCGGCGCCTTCGTCGCGAAAGGCGTCGACGAGGGTGACACCGAAGCCCTGGCGCTCGCCGGCAGCCATCAGGTAGGCCGGCCCGCCCTGGCGGTCCTTGCCGAAATGGAAATCGAAACCGGTCACGGCGTGGCTGATGCCCAGCGTCCTCTCCAGCACGTCGGTGACGAAGGCTTCCGCCGACAGCGAGGCGAAGTCGCGCGTGAAAGGCTGCTCGACGAGCGCGGCAAAGCCCAGAAGCGACAGGAGCCGCGCCTTCATCGGCGGCGGCGTCAGCACGAAAAGCGGCAAATCAGGCCTGAAAACCGTTCGGGGATGCGGTTCGAAGGTCAGCACCAGGGCCGGCACGCCGCGCCGCGTGGCCTCCGCCAATGCCCGTTCGAGCACGGCCTGATGGCCGCGATGGACGCCATCGAAATTGCCGATCGCCACGACGCCGCCTCGCAGATCGGCGGGCAGCGGCCCGGTTGTCGTAAGATGCTGGAACGCGACCATTGTCACCTACTGCAGTCTTGCGATGACGGCCACCGGATGATAGCCGTGCCGCTCCAGGAAGAGCCCGAGCCTGGCCGGATCCGGCCGGGAGGGATCGCCATAGTCGCGGGCATGAATGCCGCCGGAGACATAGAGGACGTCGAAACCATTGTCGGCCGCGCCCTTGACGTCGGTAAACATCCCGTCGCCGATAGCCAGTATTTGCGGACGCCCGACCGGCCGGCCGAGGATCTCGGCCACCTCCTTCATCGCGACCTCGTAGATTG
This sequence comes from Mesorhizobium sp. WSM3626, assembly GCF_000513935.1. Classification (GTDB taxonomy): domain Bacteria; phylum Pseudomonadota; class Alphaproteobacteria; order Rhizobiales; family Rhizobiaceae; genus Mesorhizobium; species Mesorhizobium salmacidum. Next base: position 143,416 of record NZ_AZUY01000009.1, read on the forward strand.
GCGCATAGGGTTTTCCGGCGATCAGCGTGCGACCGCCCAGCTGCGCGTAGTCACGCGCGAGCGCACCGGCGCACCAGATGATCCGTTCGCCGCGTTCAACCATGATATCGGGATTGGCGCAGATGAACGGCAGGTTCCTGGCCCGCAACCGGCGCAGCAGTTCCGTATAGTCCTCGGGTTTTTCGATCTCGTCGTCGAACAACCCGGTGCACACGACGCCGGCGGCCTCGAATTCCTCGACGAGTTCGACATCGAGACCATCATAAAGGGTCAAATCGCGGTCGGCGCCGATGTGGAAGACTTTGCGAGGGCCCTCCGCGATCAGATCACGGGTCACGTCGCCCGAGGTCACCACACGATCATAGGCCGACGGCGGAACGCCGATCACGCTCATCTGCGCCACGACGTCGGCGCTGCGGCGCGGCGAATTGGTGATCAGAACGACAGGAGTGCCGGCCGCCCTTGCCGCCGCCAACGCGGCCGCGGCCGCCGGAAAATGCCATTCGCCATTGTGCACCACGCCCCAGACGTCGCAGAGAATTGCCGAATAGGCTTTCGAGACGTCTTCCAGCGAGCCGACGATTTCAGGCGAATCCGCCATGCCGTTTCCTTCAGTATGATCGTTGCGGGTGCGGCGGCCGACGGTTCGCCGCAGCCGGTTCGAATTATCCGAACCGGCCCATGCTGTCACCAGCTTTCGCCCGCATCGGCACGAATTGCCGTGCAACCGGCGGCTTTGATTGGTTAGCGGTTGGTGAAGCGCCGACGAAGCAATAGAGCGGTTTCCCAAACCCGTCCTTCAGCGTTTTGTGGAAAGCTGGCGCCGACCGAGAATCCGTCGGCGGGGGCCGCTCCAAGCATGTTTGAAATCTGGCGTCAGTTCCGCCGCGACAGGCGTGGCAATTATGCTCTTATGACGGCTGTGGCGATGGTGCCGCTGATGGGCGGCCTGGCAATCGCGGTCGATTACACGGAAATGAACCGTGAAAAGCAGATGCTGATGAACGCGCTCGACGCCGCCAACTTCGCCACCGCCCGCCGGCTGACGGAAGGCGCGACCGACGACCAGTTGAGAGCCTATGCGCTCGACTTCTTCAATGCCAATTTGAACGATATCGATCCCGCGAGCACGACGCTCAACGTCACCTTGCCGAGCAACAGCAGCAGCAGCGGCGGCGGCGGCCTGCTGACGATGACCGCCCAGCTCAACTACAAACCCTATTTCTACCCCGCCTTCGCCCAACTCGTTGGCAAATCGGCGACCGATGCGAACCAGAGGCTCAGCTTCAACGTCACCTCGCAGGTGCGGTTGAAGAACACGCTGGAAGTTGCCCTGGTGCTCGACAATTCCGGATCGATGACCACGCTCGGCACGGGCTCGGGGCAAAAGCGCATCGATCTTCTCAAGACTGCTTCCAAGCAGCTGGTCGACACCCTGGCTCAGCAGGCGGTCATGATCAGGCAGGTCGACAAGCCGGTGCAATTCGGCCTCGTGCCTTTTGCCGCCTCGGTCAATGTCGGCCCCGGGAATGGCAATGCTTCGTGGATGGACACCGAGGGGCTTTCGCCGGTGTCGAATGAGAATTTCGACTGGTCGACGCTGAACGCCGCCAACAAATACGCCCAGCGGACCAACGGCATCTGGTACAAGCGCGGCACGGGCTGGGGAACCGAGGACGGCCAGATGCTGACCCGGTTCTCGCTCTACCGCGACATGAAGGTCGTCACCAACCACGAGCGTGTCGTCAACAGCAAACGGGTCGTGTGCGACCAATACAATTCGAACAACACCTGCAAAAGCAGCCATGACGAATATGACTATATCGATTCCTACGGTCCGTTCGCCAGTTGGCAGGGCTGCGTCGAGGCCCGGCCCTACCCTTACAATATAAACGACGCCACGCCGTCAGGTGGCTCGGCCAACACCGGCATCGGTGTCGGCGATCCGGCAACGATGTTCGTGCCCATGTTCGCGCCCGACGAACCGGGCAATCACTGGAAGCTCACTCAAGACCCCGACGAGGCCGCGCCGGTAACTTATGGTGCCGTCAACAGCTGGTGGAACGACGACCCGGCGAGCAGCACCGGCCAATCGCAGCTGCGCAACATGGCCAAGTATTTCCAGCCGCGGCCGATCGATGCGCCGGCGCTGCCCGCCGGCAACGGGCCGAATTACAGCTGCACCACCAACCCGATCACGCCGCTGACCGATGTCAGCGTCGCCGAGGGGGTCACCTCGATCAAGGCGGCGATCGACCTGATGCAGCCGAATGGCGGCACCAATGTTCCCGAGGGCATGGCCTGGGGCTGGCGGGTGGTTTCGAGCGGAGAGCCGTTCACGCAAGGGCGCCCGGAAACGGAAAGAGGCAACGACAAGGTGGTGATCGTGCTGACCGACGGCGCCAACACCTATTATACGCCTTCGTCGCTGGGCTACTCGGATCCCGCCAATTCGAAATCGACCTATGCGTCCTACGGCTATCTCAACCCCGGATACAACGGCACCTCGATCGGCCGCCTGTTCATGGGCACATCGAGCGCCATCGGTCAGCTAGATTATTCGAACGGCAACTACACCAACGCGCTCAACGAGCAGATGGCCACGCTCTGCAACAACGCCAAGGCAGCCAACATCATGGTGATGACGGTGGCGCTCGACCTGTCGACGACCAAGGCCAGCGACAAGCTGGCCATCGATGCGCTGAAATCCTGCTCGTCGGAGTCGCGCTTTCGCAAGGATGCCACGGATCCGAGCAAACCGGCGAAACTGTTCTGGAATGCGACCGGCGCCAGCCTGGCAAACGATTTCAAGGAAATAGGCAACGAGCTGTCGAACCTGCGCGTGGTCGGCTAACCCGGTATCATCCCTCTGGCGCAACGCCTGGCGCCATCAAGCTCTTGCAGCCACCTGTCGGGATAGGCACAGATTGGCCGCTCGCGAGATCGCGAATCCATCGCGGCATGCTGGGGAACGAACAATGCCCGATACCGCCAACCACCTCGCCTTCGCGCTGGTCTGCCTCGGCATGGTGCTGACGCCAGGCCCGAACATGATCTACCTGATCTCCCGCTCGCTGTCGCAAGGGCCGAAGGCCGGACTGATCTCGCTTGGCGGCGTTGCGATCGGCTTCCTGTTCTACGTGCTGTCGGCCGCGTTCGGCATCACGGCGCTGCTGCTCGCCGTGCCATTCGCCTATGACGTGTTGCGCTTTGCCGGCGTGCTCTATCTCCTGTGGTTGGCCTGGCAGGCGGTGAAACCGGGCGGACGCTCGCCGTTCCAGGTGCGCGACCTGCCGAAGGATCGGCCGCGCAAGCTGTTCGCCATGGGATTGATGACCAATCTGCTCAATCCCAAGGTGGCCGTTCTCTATCTGTCGCTGCTGCCGCAATTCATCAGCCCCGGCAAGGGCCATGTCCTGTCACAGCTTCTGGTGCTGGGCGCGACGCAGATATCGATCAGCCTCAGCGTCAATGCCATCATCGCGCTGACGGCCGGCTCGATCGCCACCTTCCTCGCCGGACGCCCGCTGTGGCTGGTGATCCAGCGCTGGATGATGGGAACCGTGCTGACGGCACTCGCGCTGAAGATGGCGACCGACGCGCAGCGCTGAGTGCTCACATCGGACGGCGCGGGGGCCGGATATGGGCCGGTTCGACCACCTTTCGGTAGAGGTGCCAGGTCGCGTGACCGAGGATCGGCATGACGACGGCCAGTCCGGCAAACAGCGGGATAGAGCCGATCACCAGCAGCACCGCGACGATCAGACCCCAGAGCGCCATCTGCAGCGGATTTGTCATGACCGCGCGCGCCGAGGTCTCTATTGCCGAAACGGCGCCGACATCGCGATCAAGCAAAAGCGGGAAGGCAACGACCGTGGTCGCCAGCACAACCACCGCGAAGACCAGGCCGGCCGCATTGCCGAGAAGGATCAGCGTCCAGCCCTTGCTGGTCGTCAGCACATCGCGCAGGAAGGCCCCGACCGAAGCCGGCGGCTCGCCGCCAAAAAGGCTGGTGTAAATCGACTGCGCCGTGAACAGCCACAACAGGAACAGCGCGACCAGCATGATGCCGATGACCGCTATCGAGGGTAGCGCCGATGAGCGGCGGACATCGAGTGCGTGCCGCCAGTTGGTGTTCATGCCGAGCTCGCGCCGGCGGCTGATCTCATAGAGTCCGAGTGCGGCGAACGGGCCGACCAGGGCAAAGCCCGACATCAAGGGGTAGACGAGCTGGATGGCGTTGGAGCCGGACGTCCACTGCGTCAGGACCAGGCCGACGATCGGATAGATCAGGCACAGGAACACGTAATGCGAGGGCTTGGCCCAGAAGTCCTCGGCGCCAAGCCTGAGCGCGTCCCAGAGGTCTGTCGTGGAAATGCGGCGGACCGCGGGTTGCACATGCATTCCGCGCGTCCGCCATGACATGAAAGCCGGCCATAACCTACCTCCGTTTTTCTCGGGGGGCGGTCACCGCCTAGGGTGGCCGCCCGTAGCTGCCACTTCAACAACGCTGGCATCATATCCGATCTTCCTGGAATTGTCGCCGCGTCCTTCGTTTGGAGAACCGCTGACTTCATTTTAGAATCTATGCATTTTAGTAATTGCTTAAATTACTCGTAGAGACCCCTGGGCGTATCACCTGAGCTTTACAAACCTTGGCGAGGGGCGATGTTCACATTGAAGGGCTTCTGGTCTTCGGAGCGCGGAAATTTTGCCATGGCGACTGCCATAGCGATGCTGCCGATAATGGCTGTCGTCGCCGGCACCCTTGATCTGACGGGCACGAGCGACGACGCGGCGCAATTGCAGAACTCGCTGGACGCGGCTGGGCTTGCCGTCGGCACAAAGTACCTGCCCAGCATGAGCGCGAGCGATGTCCAAGGGCTTGGGCTGACATTCTTTGCGGCCAATATGAACGTCGCCGACCAGCAGGAATATTCAGACAGCATCACCGCCTTTTCGGCCACCGCCAGCGGCGACCCGAGCGCCTATTACATCTCGCTTTCGTCAGGCATCAACCGTCCGAGCTTCATCAATGGCGCTGCCCCCTGGCCGGCTCACCGGTCGGCGACGGTGAAGATGCACCCGGGCGCGCAGGCCTGCGTCCTGGCGCTCGATCCGCATGCGTCGTCCGCGGTAAGCCTGCAAGGCTCGACCGATGTCGCCATGAGCAACTGCGTGATCGCGGCAAACTCGGACGCGTCCGATGCCGTCAGCAGAGGCGGTTCCGCGCAGGTTTCGGCGGGCTGCGTCTCGACCGTCGGCGGCACTTCCGGGCTTTCACCGCCCAGTGCCAATCTCACCTGCGGCTCGCCGCTCGAACATCAATATGCGTCCTTCGATCCCCTGGCCGATATCGTGCCTCCCCCTTATACGTTTTGCATGCCGGTCCCGAACGGCAAAACCTACACGCTGTCGCCCGGCACCTATTGCGACAAGACATTGTCGGGAAACATCACGCTCAGCCCGGGCGTCTACATCTTGCGCGGCGTCACCCTGAAGCCTGGCGGGAACGGCAGCCTGAGCGGCCAGGGCGTGACCATATTCCTCGTGGAAGGAGCACAGATCATCATAAATGCCAATGAAACGGTGAACCTTTCTCCGCCAACCAGCGGGCCTTACGCCGGCATCACCATCTTCCAGAGCCGAGGGAACATTTCAGCATTGACCCTGAATGGCGGTGCAAATTCCGTGATCAGCGGATTCGTCTATGCGCCTGACGCGGCTGTTTCGTTCGCCGGCAACTCGGATATGAGCGGCCAGGGCGATTGCCTGAGGCTTGTTGGCTTGACCGTGCAGATGACAGGCAACTCATCCATCAAGACCGACTGCACGGCCGTATTCGGAAATCGCGAGATGTACGCCAGCCGCCGCATCACGCTTGTGAGATAGCCGCTAACTGCCGCTTCAATTCGAAATTTCACCGCCCTGCCCGGCAAAAGCCATGATCGCGACTATCTCAGGCAGGCATGACCACTTCAAGACTCAAAAGCGAGCGGATCGCGAACCCGAATAGGCGCACCTGGCTCAAGACAGCCGGCCTCGCGGCATTGCTCGGGCTTGCCGCCTGCAGCACCGTCTCGCTGCCGACCGGGCAAGGCGCCGGGGTTTCCTCCTCGGCAACCGGCACGCTGGCGAGCCTGCGTGTCACGGCTGGGCTCGGACCGCTGGTCCCCGATACACAGCTGGAGCAAGCAGCACTGCAGCAGGCCGGCTACATGGCGCGGCGTGAAAACATGAGCCACACGACCGGCTGGGGCAAGGATTTCGCCTCGCGCATGAAGGACAATGGCGTACACGGTGCGGCGGCCGAGAACATCGCGGCCGGCCGCTTCGACCAACAGAAGCTGTTCGATATCTGGATGCATTCGCAGGGACACCGGCGCAACATGCTCGATCCGGACTTCAGCCGCTTCGGGCTTGCCTATGTCCGTGACGGCCGCGACCCCAACCTGCGCTACTGGTCGCTGGTGCTCGGGAAATAAGGGCTCCAGCCTATTTCGTCGTCGCCTTGAATTTCGCCATCAGGTAGGGACCGGAGCGCACCGGGCCGTATTTCGGCGGCTCGCCGTCTGCAAGGCAGGCATCCAGCACCTTGATCTCGGCATCCCAGTTCGGCTGGTGGAAGAAGGCCATGGACTGGCGCCTGTCCCGGCCGCCCGCTGCTGGATTGACGACACGATGCACGGTGGACACCCAGCGGTCATTGGTCCATCGCGCCATCAGGTCGCCGATGTTGATGACGAAGGCTCCCGCGATCGGCGGCACCTCCGTCCATTCTCCGTCCGGCGTGACGATCTGAAGGCCGCGCGACCCGGCCTGCGGCAGCAGAATGGTCAGGCTGCCATAGTCCGTGTGGGCGCCGGCTCGGATCTGGCCGGGCTTCGGCGCGACATGCTGTTCGGGATAATTGAGCGCCCTCAGCGCGCTGATCGGCGCATCGAGATAAGTGTCGAAATAAGTCTCCGGCAAGCCGAGCGCAGTGGCGAAGACGCGCATGATGCGCAGCGCCAAATCCTCCAGTGCGGCGTAGTAGGCTTTCCAGGCATGGATGAAACCGTCCGGTGCTTCAGGCCAGATCGTCTCGGCATAGCAGAAGGCGAGTGCCTCGGGATCAGACATGCCCGGTGGCACACTGAGCGGTCCGCCGTTGAAGCTCTCCTTGAGGTCCGGCGGCGTGTCGACGTTACGGGACTTGGCCAGCGCTTCGAGTTCGGGGCCGAGATAGCCGTAGGGATAGCCCTTATAGGGCGCCTTGGAGCGCTGCTTCTGTTCCGGCGGCAGGTCGAAGAAGGCGCGGGCCTTCGACCAGGCGGCGTCGATCACCGCCTGCGAAATGCCGTGGTTCTTGACCGCCAGGAAACCCGTACCGCGGCAGATGCGATCGACCTCGGCGCCGCGCGCGGCCTTCTCCTCAGGGCTCGCTTTCTCGAATTGCCCGAGATCGAATACCGGAAATGTCGGGTTCTGCATCGTCTTTGCACTCGTCCGTCAACTTGCGAAACGATGCCGGCTTGCCCGGCAACCGGCTAGGACCAACCGATGCGGCAGTGTAGTCCATATCGACAGCAGGCCTGCCGTCGGCCTAGTCCATATGGGCGGCAGGCGCGCCGCCGCCGGCCGGCGCCGTCTTCGGCTTGCGCAGCAGGAAGACGAACGGGATGGCGACCAGGGTCATCACCATCAGGATTTTGAAGTCGTTGACGTAGGAGATCATCATCGCCTGGAGATTGACCATGCGGTCGACCTGCGACAGCGCCGTCGGATCGCCGCCGGCGGCGGCCGGCGAGACCGCCCAGAGATTGGGATTGAACGGGTTGATGAAGGCTGAGAGCTCGGCATGATTGACCTGCGTGTTGCGCACCAGCAGCACCGTCACGACCGACACACCGATCGACGAGCCAAGGTTGCGCACCAAGCTGAACAACGAGGTTGCATCGGTGCGGTAACGGGCGTCGAGCGTGGCGAAGGCAACCGTCGACAGCGGCACGAACACCATTCCCATGCCCAGGCCCTGGATCACGCCGGAGCTGATGATCAGCCAGTTATCCATCTGCGGCGAGAAACTGGCCATGGTGTAGAGCGAATGCGCGGTCAGGAGGAAACCGATGACGACGAGGATCCTGGCATCGATCTTGCCCATGATGCGCCCGACGACGAGCATGGAAATCATGGTGCCGACGCCGCGCGGCCCGATGACGATGCCGATGGTGACTGTCGGATAGCCGAAGATTGTCGACAGCATCGGCGGCAGCAGCGACATCGAGGCCAGGATCAGCACGCCCATGACGAAGATGAACGCCAGCCCCGTGACGAAATTGCGATCGAGGAAAATCTTCGGATCGATGAAGGGATGTTCCGACGTCACGGTGTGAATGATGAACACCCAGAAGCCGGTGATCGAAAGGCCAAGCTCGATCCAGATCTCGACCGAGGAAAACCAGTCGACCTCGCCACCGCGATCGAGCATCAGCTGCAGGGCGCCAACGCCGAGCGATATCATGGCAAAGCCGAAGAAATCGAAGCTGCGCACCCGCCGGGCAACGGCCGGCAGATAGGCGGCCATGCCAAGAAAGGCGAGGATGCCGACCGGCAGGTTGATGAAGAACACCCAGCGCCAGTTGAAATTCTCGGTCAGCCAGCCGCCAAGCGTGGGGCCGAGGATCGGTCCCAGCATGATGCCGGCGCCCCATATGGCCATCGCCTGGCCATGGCGTTCCTTGGGATTGATGTCGAGCAGGAAAGTCTGCGACAGCGGCACGATCGCGGCGCCGAACACACCTTGCATCAGCCGGAAAAGCACGATCGTTTCCAGGCTCCACGCCAGGCCGCACAACATCGAGAAGATGGTGAAGCCGACCACCGCCGTCAGGAACAGTTCCTTGCGGCCGAAACGGTCGGCGAGCCAGCCGGTGACGGGCGTCATGATGGCGGCGGCGACGATGTAGGAGGTCAGCACCCAGTTGATGTTGTCGGGCGAGGCGCCGAGGTCGCCGGTCATGGTCGGCAGCGCGACGTTGGCGATCGTGGTGTCGAGCGCCTGCATGATCGTCGCCAGCATGAGCGCGACGGTGATCAAGCCACGATGCGGCACTTCTTTGAATGGTTCGGACGTGCTCATGGCGTAGAACTTCCAGAAGGTACTGAAACATGTACAACGGGTTTCCGGGCGGCAAAGCCTGCCGTTGAGAGGCCTTCATCGCGGTGGGACGCGATTATCGATGTGGGGGTTACATCGACTGAAAGTCTCTGATGAGCGGATGCATGCCGCCCGGAAACCTGAGGACCGACGGGTCCGTGTCGAAGATTTCAGCTTCGGCTTGGCCGCGACGCGGCTCTGCCCAAACGCTGATCCTTCCCACCCCTCCCATCAGTCCAATCCTGCAACTCGCTCCCACCCGCCTGGTCCCCGCGGGCTTCCGCTGACTTACTGCGCGGGCTCGCCGGCCGTGGCGTGACCGAAGATCGACGGCCAGCCACGTGCCACGCCGGTGTCGACGGTGACGGAGGCGCTCATGCCGGTACGCAGCGCCATCTTGGCATCGGGATCGGTCAGTTCCAGGCGTACCGGAATACGCTGGGTGACCTTGACCCAGTTGCCCGTGGCGTTCTGGGCCGGCAGCAGCGAGAAGTCCGCGCCGGTGCCGGCACCGATGGCCTTGACGGTCGCCTCGAAGGTCCTGCCCGGATAGGTATCGACCACGATCTCCGCCTTCTGACCCGGCTTCATGTTGGTCAGTTGGGTTTCCTTGAAATTGGCGTCGATCCAGCTGTCGCCGGTCTCGACCAGCGCAAACAACGGTGTGCCGGAGCCGACATACTGGCCGACCTTGAAGGACGCGGCTTGATAGACAAGACCATCGGCAGGCGCCTTCACCGTGGTCTGCGCCAGGTCATAGGCAGCCTTGTCGCGCGCGGCGAGTGCCGACATCACGGTCGGATGCTTGTCTGTCTCAATGTCGGGATTGCCGCCAAGCGCCGCCTTGGCGCTGACGATACCCTGTTCGGCAACGGCAAGCTGCTGCTTGGCCTTGTCGAGATCATTCCTGGCTTCGTCCAGCGAAGACTTGGCGTTGATCCCTTTCTGGGCAAGATCGGCGGCGCGGTCATATTGCGACTGCGCATAGGCAACTTCGCTGCTGGCGGATTTCTCCTGCGCCATCGCCTGGCCGTAGGCGGCGCGCAACTGCTCGACATTGAGGCGCGCGGCAGCCACAGCGGCATCGGCCTGGGCAAGCGCGATGCGGTAGGGCTCGGGGTCGATGGCGAACAGGAGATCGCCCTGCTTCACCGTCTGATTGTCCGATATGGCGACCTGGACGATACGACCAGCCGTGTCGGAGGCGATCGACACCTTGGCCTGCTGCAGATTGGCGTTTTCCGTTTCCTGGTAGCGCCCGCCCGTCACCCAGACATAGCCGCCGCCGACGATCAATGCCGCCGGCAAGGCGAACATCAAGAAGAAGCGACCAATGCGGCGCTTCTTCTTCGGCGCCGGCGCCGGCTGCACGAGAGGAGCGACCGCGACAGGGGCGGCAGCCGGCTGGGCCGGCGCTTCCATCTCCACCTTGGGAGCGTTTTCTTCTACTTTAGCTACCGCGTTCATGCTGTCGCACCTTCCGCACTCTTGATCTTTTCAAGCGACGAAGCTTCGCTGTCCGTCAGATTTTGTACCATTACATCCAGCGCCCGGATCAGGACGCGCCGGTCTTCCGGGGAAACGCCGCTGAGCGATTCCTCATAGACTTCGCCAGCAAGGCTCTTGACGTCCGCATAGGCCGCGTTCGCCTTCTCGGTTGGGAAGATCATGCGCACGCGCCGGTCCGCCGCGTCGGAGCGGCGTTCGATCCAGCCGCCCTCCTCCATCCGGTCGACCAGGCGTGAGACGCTGATCGGCTCGATTTCGAGCAGTTCGGCGAGCCGCGCCTGTGCAACGCCCGCCTCCTTGGCAACGCGGACCAGAAGCCGCCATTGCGCCGAAGAGAGGCCGAGCCCGCTGGCGCGCGCCTCAAAGCGCTTGCGCATCAGGCGCTGCACGTCGTGGATCAAAAATCCCAATCTGTCGATGCCATCTGAAACCATGAGCGATATATATAATAAGCGTGCTTACTATTCAAGATGCCAGATCGCGATGAAGGTGGCAAAATGCGCATGGCAGGCTTGCAACCCGATCCTGGTTAGCGAGAGGTGAACGCGTGCCCGTGCGCAACAACGCCCGGAAGGCAACAAGGCGCCGTCTTCAAAGGCGGTTTCGGACAATCATGGTGACGACGAAGAATGCGCCGAGCGAGCTGGTGATGATGCCGATCGGCAGTTCCTGCGGCGGCAGCAGGGTCCGGGCCAGAAGATCGCTTGCCAGCAGGAGCACCGCCCCGAACAGCGCGCAGCTTGCGATCAGGCGCAGATGCAGGGAACCGGCCAGCGGCCGCGACAGATGTGGGATCATCAATCCGACAAAGCCGATGACACCGGCGACCGAGACGAGGATTGCCGTCGAGAAGGCGGCCACAAGAAATGTCGTCCTGCGCATGCGGGCCACCGGCACGCCGAGGCTTTCGGCAGCGCTTTCGCCGGCCAGGAAAGCGTCCAGCTTGCGGTGGTTCCACAGCCCGTAGGCCGCGATCGTGCCAGCACCCACCGCACCCAGCCACACATTGTCCCAGCGCGCCAGCCCGAGCCCGCCCATGGTCCAGAACAGCACCGAATGGGCCGCGCGCTGGTCGCCGGCAAAAACCAGCTAATTGGTCAAGGCCGTGAACATGAAGGAGACGGCAAGGCCGGCGAGGATCAGCCGCTCCGGACCTTGCCCCCTCACCCGCGCCACCAGCAAAAGCACGATGGAAGCGGCGAGTATGCCGCCGGTGAACGCAGCCACAGGCAAGGTCCAGATGCCGAAACTGTCGCCGAGGACGGTGATGACGGAAACCGCGCCGGCAGCGGCTCCCGACGACAGGCCGAACAGGAAGGGGTCGGCAAGGTCGTTGCGGGTCACCGTCTGCAAAAGCGCGCCGACGATGCCCAGCCCGCCGCCGACACAGATCGCCAAGATCGTGCGCGGCAGCCGCAGGTCGACGACGATCCTGCCGACCGGACCCGATATCTGAGGTTCATCCAGCCCGATGGAACGGCCAAGGGCGGCGACGACATCGGCTAGAGGTATCAGCGTCGAACCGTAGGCGATCGACAGCAGCGCCAGCGCGACGAGCGCCACCGCGCCCGCCGTCATGGCCAGCGTGAAGCCCTTGTGCCCTGAAAGCGCGCCGGATTTGTGCTCCCGGGCGAGAGCCATCAGAACGCTTCCGGATGCATCGCCCTGGCGATCTTGCCGATGGCGTCGATGTTCGCCGGTCCTGGCGTCAGCTCGGCGTAGCGAAGCGCCACGAAACGCTCGTTCCTGACCGCGTCCGTCTCTTTCATCGCCGGGTGCGCCTTCAGGAAATCGAGCAGTTTCCTGTAACCGCCGCCGTCCTGATAATCGAGCAGGATGAGGAATTGCGGATTGCGCGCCGCCACCGTCTCCCAGTCCGTGTTGCCCCAGCTCTTATCCATGTCGGCCATGATGTTGTCGCCGCCGGCTGCCGATATCATGGCGCTGGGGATGGCGAACTTTCCCGCGGTGAACGGCTTGTCCTCGCCGGAATCGTAAAGGAACACGCGTGTTCCCTTGGCGCTGCCGACCCTGGCGATGATATCGGCGAGTTGCGCCTTCCAGCCGGAGACAAGCTTCTCCGCTTCTGCTTCCTTGCCGAAGATCTTGCCCAGCTTTTCGATGTCGCCATAGAGCAGGTCCATGGAGGCGGCCGGGCGGCTCCTGTCGAGATGGACGCAGCTTTCGGTCAGCACCAGCGTCTTGATGCCGTGCGGAGCGAGCGTGTCGGGGGTCACGTCGCCGCCAGGCTTCATGCCGTAGTACCAGCCGGCGAAGAAGAAGTCGGGCTCGACGGCGAGGAGATTCTCCAGCGTCGGATATTTCGGTGCCAGTTCGGGAATGGAACCCTGCTCTGCCTTGAAGTCGGGGCCGACTTTATACCATCCGGTGATACCGGTCAGGCCGACAATCGATGGCTGCAGCTTCAGCGCGAAGACCATCTCGGCCATGTTGAGATCATGGATGACGGCGCGCTTTGGCGGCGCGTCGAAGGTCAGCGGCTTGCCGCAGCTGTCGACGGTCACGGGGAAGGCAAAGGCCGTCGAGGCCAGCAACGAGAAGACGATGGACAGGGCGAGGCGTTTCACGGACTTTGCTCCTTGGTTGAACCGTGCCGGATAAGGATGGATTTGGTCAGGACGGCGGTGCGGCGCGGTTCGGAAGCTCGAACACCGTCAGTTCGCGGTCCTCGGTGGGATGGCGCAGGCGAAACACGTCGATGCCGAAAATCTCGCGGATAAGCTGTTGCGTCAGCGCCTCGTGCGGCGGCGCCAGCGCATGCAGCCGGGCCTCGTTCATCGCCGCCACTTTGGTGGCGAAGGGTGCCACCAGCGTCAGATCGTGCAGCACCGCGATCACGGTCATGCCGAAGCCGGCCACCAGTTCGAGCAGTTCCGCGCGGGCGCGCGGATCGAGGTGGTTGGTCGGCTCGTCGAGGAACAGGATTTTGGGCTTCTGCGCGACGGCGCGTGCAAGCTGGGCGCGTTGGCGTTCGCCACCAGACAGCGAGCCGATAGTCCGGCCGAGCAGCGGCAACAGGCCGGTCCGCCGCAGCGCATCCACGACAATGTCGCGTTCCTCGCCGCGGCGCCTCAGGCCGGCATGCGGGACGCGGCCAAGCTCGACATAATCGATCACCGCCAGCCGTGGGTCCGGCTGGTCTGTCTGGCCCACGACGGCTATATGCAGGGCCCGCTCGGCGGGTGAAATCCTGTCCAGGCGTCGCCCGCCAAGCTTCACCTCCCCCGAGCTTGGCCTGAGCATGCCGGACAACATGCGCAGCAGCGTGGTCTTGCCGGCGCCGTTGGGGCCAATGATGGCGAGGCGGTCGCCTGACGTCACCGACAGGCTGACCGCATGGACCAGATGCCGGCCATTCGCCACCGCGCCCAAGTCGCGCGCATCGAGAAGTGGCGCTGTCACCGATTGCCATCCACCAGCTTGCCGGGTCTCGGGATGCGAGCCAGCGTCTTGCCGGCCAGGCGCGGCGGCCGTTGTCCGGAATTGCACCAGCCGTCGGGAAGCGAGGCGTAAAGCCTGGCAAACCGCACGAGATCGGCAGCGTCGGCCTGCGCATCGACCGACCCGAAGAGATAGGCGGCCTTGCCAGGCGCCTGGAAAGCCACCACCAGGGGACGCGCGCAACCCGCCATGCAAGCCACGCTCTCGACCGTGAAACCAAGCGCCACGTCAGGCTGGGCCGAGAGGCGGGAGCGCAACTCGGTGCACAAACCTTCGCCCGACCTGACGCCGGTCGGCACGTCGCGGCAAAGGGTGCACACGATGATCTGGTGCATGGGCCCGGGGTGAATACGATCGATTGCGCCGTCCAACTTCCCGTCACTTTCAAACTGGCGACGGAAGGATGTTGGTCGACCGGCCGACAAGACCGATGTCCACGTTTCCTCCCGGCACACCCCGTCCGGTCAACTCGGTGATGGCAGGTCTCCTGGCTCACGGGTCTGTGCGCAATCCTGCCTTCCCAGCCTTGCCGGCCAGTGGCGTTCCGGATCTTGCTCGCCGCTTACAGTTGCGGGGGCAGCCGCGGCCTCGACCCAAAATCGGATCTCCCGCGTTCCCTTTTCACCCCTCGCCTTTCGGCTCGGGGACCATCACGAGTCGCAGCCTAGGCCGCGCGCGGTGGCGAGGCAAGGCAGTTTGTTTGTTTTGTTATAACAGAACCAACAAATGGTCAATCGCTGTCGCGGGCGATCAGTTCCAGCGGCCAGACCTCCCTGATGGTCTCTGGCCCGGCGGCCCCCGCAAAAGCCGGCAGCGACGCCAGCAGCATTTCGGCGAGCCGCCGTCCCATCGGCTGCAGCGCCGGGCGGAAAGCAGTCAGCGCCGGCGAGAAGTAGCGGCAGAGCGGCGTATCGACGATGACGGTCACCGCCATGTCGTGACCCGGCTTGATGCCCATCTCGGCCAGCGCCTTGCAGCCCCCAAGCGCCATTGCGTCATTGTTGAAGATGATGGCGGTCGGCGGGTCCTTGCGCCGCATCACCTGCGGTGTCACTTCGTAGCCACCGGCCTCGTTGATGAAGCCGCCGGCAATCAGGCCGGGATCGACGGCGATGCCATGCCGGCGCAAGGCCTTGCGGTAGCCGTCGAGGAACAGATAGCCGAAATTCAGATCGAGCGACGGGCGGATGGCGGCGATCCGGCGATGGCCGCGCGCCACCAGCCGATCGACCGCGTCGGCGCCTGCTTTTTCGAAATCGAGATCGAGCGAGGGGTAGGTCTTGCCGCCGGAGCGGCTGCGGCCGAGCGTGGCGAAGGGGAAGCCGGCCTGGGTCAGATAGTCGATGCGCTCGTCCTCGCGCCGCGTCCAAGCCAGCACAACCGCGTCGGCACGGCGGGTCTCGACGACACGCCGCAGGCGCTCCTGCTGATAGTCGCCCGGCGCGCCCATCACCACGATGAGATCCAGCCCGCTTTCGGCGAGCCGGCCCTGCAATCCAGTCAGGAACGGAATGAAGAAAGGCTCGCCGTATTCCTGGTCGCCCGGATGCGGCTGCAGCATGAAGGCGATCGAGTGGGTAGCGCCTTGCCTGAGACTGCGACCGGACTGGTTCGGCGAATAGTTGAGAGCCCGGGCCGCCTCGAGAACGCGCTGGCGCGTGTCGGCATTTACGTCGGCGCGGCCGTTGAGGGCACGCGACACCGTGCCGATCGAAATGTTCAGGTGACGGGCAAGGTCGTGAATGCTGAACGTCAAGTGACTGTTCTCCCCCTTGCTTGGCTAGCACCGGTGGCCGCCCGGGCCAAGGCGCAACGACGATTTTCATGGGCGGCCGATTGACATTCTACGCCTTCGGGTGTGTTCTCGTAAACGTTTACGGAAAAACGTTTACGGTGACGCAGTGAACGCCGGGACGATCGGCCTGGAGGGGCCGAGAGGAGGAGCGCTGGATGATCGACGCCGTTCTGGTCGGCTGCGGAGCGATGAGCAAGGCCTGGCTCGATGCCGCGCGGCAAATCGACGGGCTCGCCATTGTCGGCCTTGTCGATCTCGATGCTGACAGGGCGAAGGCCAGGGCTCGCGAATACGACCTTGGTGGTGCCGTCATCGGCACCAGTCTCGACGCCGTGCTCGACCAGGCCCGACCGCAAGCGGTCTTCGATGTGGTGGTTCCCGCCGCCCGGCGCGACGTTGCGTTTTCCGCCTTTGCCCATCATTGCCATCTGCTGACGGAAAAGCCGCTCGCCGATAGCCCGGAGAATGCCCGCGCCATCGTCGAGGCCGCCCGCCAGACCGGGCGCATCCATGCCGTCGTTCAAAACCGCCGCTATGTCGCCAATGTCAGGCGCATCCGGAGATTTCTGGACTCCGGCGCCATCGGTGCCGCGACCAGCATCCACGCCGACTTTTTCGTCGCACCGCATTTCGGCGGCTTTCGCGAGGAGATGGCCCATGTGCTGCTGCTCGACATGGCGATCCACACATTCGACGCCGCCCGTTACATGGTCAATGGCGAGCCGGCCGGCGTCCATTGCCAGGAATGGGAACCGGCTAATTCCTGGTACCGACAGGGCTCGTCGGCCAGTGCGGTCTTCGATCTCGGCGGCGGCAAGGTTTTCACCTATGCGGGCAGCTGGTGCGCGGCCGGCTTCCGCACCAGTTGGGAGGGCAGCTGGCGCATCGTCGCCGAGCGCGGCAGCCTGATCTGGGACGGCCATGAAGGGTTGAAGGCGGAAGCGGTGGTGCCGGGCCGCGACGGCATGTTCGACAAAATTCAGCCAATCGAGGTGCCGGCGCTCGATCCCGCCGACCGCGTCGACGGCCATCTCGGTATCATCAGGGATTTCATGCGCGCCATCGAGACCGGCACCGAGCCGGAAACGCGCGGCGCCGACAACATCAAGAGCCTGGCCATGGTCTTTGGCGCCATCGAGAGCGCCGAAACCGGACGCCGCGTGATGATCGCAAAGGAAGCACAATGATGCCAAACCCGCTCCTCGACATCAGGATCGGCACCATGGTGCGGGCCAACCTCGACGACCCGGCCGCCTATATCAAGGCAATCCTGCCGCTCGGCTTCGAGAGCATCCAGCCCTTCTTCTGGCAGACACTGGGCGGCAAGGACCTGCCCCGGCTGGCGGGCCAGATCCGCGAGGCGATCGGCGATGCCGATGTCACGGTGTCGTCGCTCGGCGTGTTCGGCAATCCGCTGGAGGGCGGCGATGTCGACCGTGGCGTGCTCCAGGCCTGGGAGACGGTCATCGACAATGCGCATTTGTTCGGCGCCTCGATGGTCTGCGGCTTTACCGGCCGGCTCCGCGGCAAGCCGCTGACAGACAGCCTGCCGCGCTTTCGCGAGGTGTGGGGGCCGCTGGCCAGGCGCGCCGCCGACAAGGGCGTTCGCATCGCCTTCGAGAACTGTGCGATGGACGGCAACTGGGCTGCTGGTGACTGGAACATCGCCCACAATCCGGACGCCTGGGAGCTGATGTTCAACGAGTTGCCTGACGACAATCTCGGCCTCGAATGGGAGCCTTGCCACCAGCTCGTGTATCTGATCGATCCGATGCCGCAGATCCGCAAATGGGCGCCGCGCATCTTCCACGTCCATGGCAAGGACGCGACGGTGCGCTGGGACGTCATTCGCGAGCACGGCGTGTTCGGCCGTCTGCCGTTCGTACAGATGCGCACGCCAGGCTTCGGCGACAGCGACTGGACGCGGGTGATCAGCGAATTGCGGCTGGCCGGCTACAAGGGCGCGATCGACATCGAAGGCTGGCACGACCCGGTCTATCGCGGCGACCTCGAGATCACGGGGCAGGCACGCGCGCTGGAGTATCTCAAGCTATGCCGGGGAGGTGCGAGCTACCTGCCAAATCCGGCGTGAGGACCGGTCGGCGGGAGGAGCCGGCCGCAAGTGGTACTGCCAAAGCAATCGTTCAAAGGCCCCTCGGCTGACGAGGGAAACAATGGGAGGAACGTGCATGAGCATCGCGATCAGAACGACACTTCTGCGGACGACCGTGGTTGCGGCGGCCACGGCGCTTGCCGCCGCAATCTCCACCTTGCCGGCGCAGGCGCTCGACGGCCAATGGTGCAAGGACGTCCACATCCGCTTCTTCGTCGGCGGCGCCGAGGGCGACGCCTTCGGCACCATCGTCTACAATGGCGCCAAGCAGGCCGCGGCCGATCTCGGGCCCAAGGTCGACTACATCTTCTCCCAGTGGGACGCGGAGAAGATGGTACAGCAATTGCGCGAAGCGGTCGCGGTCAAGCCCCAGGGCATCGCCATGATGGGCCATCCGGGCGACGCCGCGATCATGCCGCTCGCCGAAGAGGCGCATAAGGACGGCATCAAGATGATGTACCAGAACGTCCCGGTGCCGAAGGTGACGGCGGCGTTCGGTGGCGGCTATGTCGGCGCGCAGCAGGAACAGCAGGGCCGCGCGCTCGGCGCCGAAGCGTTCAAGCTCGGCAAGCTCAAGGCCGGCGACAAGGCAATCATGATCGGCCCGTTCGAGAACGAGAACCGCGGCGCGCGTGAGCGCGGCACCGTGGCGGCGCTGAAGGAAGCGGGCGTCGAGGTCATCCAGCTGTCCTCGCCGCCAAGCGGCGAATGGGCTTCCGACCCCAACCTCGCCATTCCGGTGATCACGGCGGCGCTTCTCAATCACCCGGATATCAAGGCGGTGGGCTATCCCGGCGGACAGATGCTCGGCAATGTCCCCACCTACATGCAGGCGGCGGGCCGCAAGCCTGGCGATATCTTCAACTTCGGTTTCGACACCAGCCCGCAGATCGTCGAGGGGTTCAAGGGCGGCTGGGTGCAGCTGACGGCCGACCAGCAGCCATTCCTGCAGGGCTATCTGCCGATCCTCAGCCTGTGCCAGCAAGTGGTGCTGGGTCTGGCGCCGATGAACGTTGACACCGGCGCCGGTTTCGTCACGCCCGAAAATTACGAGATCGTCGCAGAACTCGCCAAGCAGGCGCTGCGCTGACCTCCCAAGCCGCCGGCCGGGATCAGGCCCCGGCCGGCGGGACCGCTGGCGAGAAGGCCGGTGCGAGACAATCAAGCGAGGATCCGATGGCAGAACGTCTCATAGAACTGCGCAACATCGCTAAGTCCTACGGCCACGTCTATGCACTTGGCGGGGTCAATCTCAGCGTCGACCGCGGCGAGGTGGTCGGCCTCATCGGCGACAACGGCGCCGGCAAGTCGACGCTGATCAAGATCCTATCCGGCGTGGTCAAGCCGACGAGCGGGGAGATTCTCATCCGCGGCAAGCCGGTGACCGGATGGAATGCGGCACGTTCGCGAGAGGCCGGCATCGAGACGGTGTTCCAGGACCGGGCGCTGGCCGTGCAGCAGACGATCGTGCGCAACATCTTCATGGGCCGTGAACTCACCGGTTTTCTCGGTTGGCTGAAGGTCAGCAAGGAAATCGAGGAGGCGAGTCGGCTGATGCGCGAGATCGGCTTCACCTCGAAAGTATTCACGCCGCACTCGATCGTCGGCCAGCTGTCGGGCGGCGAGCGCCAGGGCGTGGCGATCGCGCGCGCCATCTACAAGCAGGCGGAATTGATCGTCCTCGACGAGCCGACGACGGCGCTGTCGCTGACCGAGACCGCCAAGGTCTTCCACTTCGTGCGCCAGGTGCGGGCGAGCGGCCGCTCGATCCTGTTCATCGGCCATAACATCCACCACGTTTTCGACATCGCCGACCGTTTCGTGGTGCTCGACCGCGGCAAGATGGCGCTGACGGCCGACCGCAGCGAGATCAAGTCGGCCGAAGACCTCATCAACTTCATGGAAGACGTCGCGCATCCGGGCGGGTTGGCCGGACTGCACGACACCGGCGACGCGGAGCAGAGAGCACGATGAGCAAGACCATGGAGCCCGATCTGCACGAGCCGTCGGCCGGCATTTCCCGCCAAGGCAGTTCCCAAAACGAGTGGAAGCACCCGTCCGATCATTGGCTGCGCGGCTTCGTCCTCGACAATCGGGCGTCGCTTGGCACGCTCGCCGTGTTCATCGTCATGATGGCGGTCTTCATGATCGCCAACCCGACGGTCTTCACAACCTGGTATCTCTACAGCGCCGTGCTCACCACGCTTCCCGTGGCGCTGTTCGTGGTCGTGCCGCTGGTCTTCGTCGTCACCTGCGGCGAAATCGACCTGTCGTTTCCCGCGACGATGGGTTTTGCCTCCTGGGTCTTCGCGCTGGTGGTGCAGGCCGGCTACGATCCGTTCCTCGGCATTGCGGCAGCGCTGGTCACCGGCACGCTGCTCGGCTTCCTCGTCGGGTCGCTGGTAGTGTATGGCGGGCTGTCGTCGCTGATCGCCACGCTTGGCATGAATTTCCTGCTGCGCGGACTGATCCAGATCATCAATGAGGGCAGATCGACTTCGCTGACCAGCCTTGCCGACAGCTGGGCCTACAGGATCTTCTCCAGCCAGTTCATGGGCATTCCGGTGCAGATCTTCTGGGCCATCGCCTTCGTCGTGCTGTCGGCGATGCTCTACAACCGCCACCGCTTCGGCGCGCAGGTGAAGGTGGTCGGTGACAATCCCGACAGTGCCCAGCAGATGGGCATCGACGTCAAGCGCGTGCGGGTGAAAGTGTTCGTCTTCGTCGGCATCGGGGCCGCGATCGCCGGCACGTTCTCCGTAATGATCAACTTCACCTGGTGGCCAACCGCCGGCGACGGTTATCTCTTGCCGGTGCTGGCCTCGGTGTTCGTCGGCGGCACGCCTACCTGGGGTGGCATCGGCACCGTGGCCGGCGGCGCGATCGGCGCCGTCACGGTGTCGTTTATCCAAACCGGCGTCGTGGCGGCTGGCCTGAGCGGCTTCTACGTCCAGTTCTTCAACGGGCTGATCATCATCCTTTCGCTGCTTGGCCACAAATGGAACCAGGCGCGCTACCGCTGAACCAATCGGCCATTTGAACCAGGCGGCCCTTCAACGGCAATTTTCGGCCCATCCGAGCCACCAATAGACGACAGGCCGCGCGGATGGGACCGCGCGGTCCGATCGCCCATTTGCGCCATGCGCAATTTCGATCAAACTGGCCGGGCAACGAGGCGCCAGAGTGAGGACGCCACATGCGAGGAACCCATGAACCCGACCGAGAAAGCGCTATGGTTTGTCGAAAGCCATCTGCCGGAAGCTGTTACGCTCGACGACGTCGCCCAAAGCAGCGGCGTGTCGCGCTTTCATGTGACGCGCGCCTTCGGCGCCGCCACTGGCCGCTCTGTCATGGGTTACATGCGCTCGCGCCGGCTGACCGAGGCGGCGCGCAGGCTCGCCGGCGGGGCGCCCGACATCCTGTGCGTCGCGCTCGACGCCGGCTACAACTCGCATGAGGCTTTCACCCGTGCCTTCCGCGACCAGTTCGGCACCACGCCGGAACTGGTGCGCGCGCAAGGTTCGACCAAGACCCTTGATCTCGTGGAGCCTATCCTGATGGACCACACCCTGCTCGCCAGCCTCGAACCACCGCGCTTCGAGACCAGCCGCCCCTTCCTCATCGCCGGCTTCGGCGAGCGCTACAGCTGCGAATCGAGCGCCGGCATTCCGATGCAGTGGCAGCGTTTCAGCCCTTACATCGGCAACATACCCGGCGAAGTCGCCGGCGTTTTCTATGGTGTCTGCCTCAATGGTGACGATGCCGGCAATTTCGACTATGTCGTCGGCGTCGAAGTGCGCGACTTCGCGGATCTGCCGAAGGAATTCTACCGGGTGCGGGTTCCGGCGCGGAAATACGCCGTTTTCACCCATCGCGAGCACATCTCGACCATCCGGCGTACGATCAACACGATCTGGAACAGCTGGCTGCCGGCCTCCGGCCACGAAATCGCCGACGCGCCGGAATTCGAGCGCTATGGGCCCGAATTCGACGCACGCACAGGTAATGGCGGGCTGGAGATCTGGGTGCCGGTCAAGGCATGACGCGCCGCTACAGTTCCAGATCCCAGTTCTGTCCAACCAGATCCTTGCCGAAGGAATGGTGAGGCTCTTCCTCGATCAGCTTGAAACCGGCCGCCTGATAGATGTGCCGGGCCGCGGTCAAAATGTCGTTGGTCCATAGGGTCAGCGTCTTGTATCCCCTGGCGTGGGCAAAGCCGATGCACTCGTCGACCAGGCGCTTGCCGATGCCGAGGCCGCGCGCCGAAGGTTCGACATAGAGCAGCCGCAGCTTGGCCACCTGGTCCGACTTGCGCACGACGAAGACCGAGCCGACGACCTCGCCTTCCCGCTCGGCGATCCAGCCTCGCTCCCATTTCGGATCGAAGGATTTTACGAAATTCGCGAGGATTTCGGCGACCAGCGCCTCATAGGTTTCGTCCCAGCCATAGTCCTGCGCGTAGAGCATCCCTTGCCGGCGGGTGATCCAGCCAATGTCGCCGACCTGCAACGGCCGTAGCAGATACGGGATTTTCGGCTCGCCACTGTCATCCAGCAGACGCTGCACCGTGCGCATGGAATTGACCAGCCGGTCCTGCTCCGACGCGGGCAGCCGATCGAGCAGCGCTGCGACCTGGTCGTGCGAATCCTTGTTCAGCGGTGCGAACGCGTTCCTGCCCGCCGGCGTCAGCGCGATCGACGATTGCCGCGCGTCCGAAACCAGGGTGACCCTGGAGATGAGATGAAGCCGCTCGAACTTCTTCAGCAAACGGCTGACATAGCCGGCGTCGAGGCCAAGATCGCGCCCGAGGTCGGTCGCGGTCAGTCCGTCACGATGCGCCAACTCGTAGAGCACGCGCGCCTCGGTCAGCGAGAAGGCGCTCTTCAGCAGCCCTTCGTCGAGCAGTCCGATCTGACGGGTATAGAAGCGGTTGAAGGCCCGCACCGCATCGATCAGGTCCTTGCTGGGTGCAGCCTTGTCGGGTTGATGGTGGATTGTCATCGAGTCATCTCCTGCTGGCACAGGATCAAACATTTACTTGACTAAGTCAAATATCAGGAGATGGCACGGACACTTACATCATCGGCAGCACCGGCCAGCGGTCGACGATCCTGCCACCGGAAAGCACCGCGATCGGCCCGAGCTGCTGCAGCACGGCTTCGCTCTGCGTCGGTCGCAGGAACGCGTAGTCGCCCGGCCTGACGGCGGCCGCGGCGGGCAAGCCCATGAATTGCTGGTTGGAGGACAGGCCAAGCAGGCCGTTCGTCGTCAGGCCTTCGGGAAACACCGGTTCGGCCATCCATTTGCCGCCATAGAGATAGCAGCCCTTGGGCGAAAACCGGCCGAGCGCCTGGAGCAGACGCGAGACCGCCGGTGGGCCGGGCAGCATTGGCTCGACCACTTTCAGGATCGGCGTCGCGATGAAGGCCGCCGGCCGGAAGCCATCGAGGCCTGGCGTGTCGAAATCGCCGGGCAGCACGAAGGCCGACCCGATCGACACTTCATTGGCAGCGCCGCCATGATGAAGCAGCGCGGTCTTGCTGCCACCGATGTTCAAGATGTGGCGCTGGTTCATACCGAGGCGCGCGATGAAAGCGGCGGCCCGTTGCGAGGCTTGCGCCAACGCCTTGGCCGGCCCGCCGAACAGGGCGGGTATGTGCGGCGCATGCGCCTCATAGGCCATGACGCCTTCGCAGCGCAGCCCTTTGTGGGCCGGCAGCGCCTTAAGCGCCCGCGACAGAGCCTCCGGTTCGGCAAAGCCGCCGCGATGCAGTCCGACATCGATTTCGAAAGCAATGCGCAGCTCGACGCCGAGTTCGTCAGCGAGCGCGCCATACTCAGCCAGTCTCTCCTGTGTGTCGATCAGCCAAGATACTCGCGACCAGACTGCATCGCCTCTGGAAAGCGCCGCCCTTGCCGCGCCAACCGGCATCGGCTTGCCGTACAGCATATCCGCATCCGGAAACGCGCTCAGCACCGCCTCGCTGATCGGCGGATGGAAGGTCATGAAGCGTTGGGTTCCAAGCGCCTTGCCGACATGGGAGAGCAGCGGCAGGCAAGCGAGCGACTTGTCGACCAGCCGTACGGCAAGGCTGGCATCAAGCCTCTCCTTCACCAGGGCGATGTTGCCATCCAGCAGGTCGAGGTCGAGCAGCAGGCAGGGTTGGAAGATGCCCGCCTGCTTCAGCGCATCCGAAAGCGTGGCGAAATAAGCCTTCATTGTCCGATGCCGAACAAGCCGGCCATGTAGGGCGAGACGAAACGGTTCTGGGGATCGATGTCGCGGCGCACCGCCATGGCATCGTCCCAGCGCGGATAGAGCTTTTTCAGGTCGGCCGCTTTCAGGCTGTGCATCTTGCCCCAGTGCGGCCTGCCGCCATATCTGCGGAAGATCGGCTCGGCCGCACGCATGAACGGCAGCGGATCGTTCGCCGCGTCATGGTGGATGGCGATGGAACAGGTGAGCCTTTTGTGAAAAGGCGAGAGCCAGAATTCGTCTGATGCCACCGACCGCACCTCCATCGGGAAATAGACTTCCGGAAAATGCTTCTCGGTCAGTTCGATGATCTCGGCCAGCGCCTTCGGCCCCTCCTCGAAGGGAAGGTGATATTCCATTTCGTTGAACCTGGTCTGCCGGTCGCTGGCATAGACGTTGAGCCAGTCCTGCACATAATCCTCGGCCGGCACCTTGGCGACGGCGCCGAGGATCAGCCGGCGGCGCAGCGCCGGCAGCCAGGCAAGCCCGGTGCGCAAGCGACGCAGCGTGCGCAACGAGCCCTCATCATCGTCGGTCGGGCGCACCGTCGTGGCTTCGGCGCTGAAGTCACTGGCGATGAACTGGGCGTAGCCGGAGAAGGGAATGTAATAGAATTCAGCCGAACGATGCGCGGCCATCATCGTCTCGAAATCGCGCAGCATGTCGACGATCGGCAGCACCCATTTGCGGCGGCGCAGCCGGTAGCTCGCGATGTTGTTCAGCGTCACTTCGCTGAGCACACCGAAGGCACCGAGGGCCACGCCGATGGCATGGATCGTCTCCTGATCCCCTTCCCGCTTGAATTCGCGGACCTTGCCAAGCCCGTCGACGATCTGCACCGTTTCCAGCTGCGTGTGATAGGCACCGAGCGTCGGCCCCGAGCCATGGGTAGCCGTGCCCAGCGCGCCGCCTAGGGCCTGGCGGTCGATGTCGCCCATGTTGGGCAGGCCCTGGCCGATGCCTTGCAGGATGTGCATGAGCGAACCAAGCCGCGTCCCTGCCCGCACGCGCGCCTGATGTTTTTTCGCATCATGCGAGACCAGCCCTTGCAGCTTCTCCAGCGACAGGATGGTGCCTTGCGATTTCACCAGCGGCGTGAAGGAGTGACCGGCGCCGACGACGCGGACCGGGCCGGGTGCGGTGCGAATGAGATCGCAGAGTTCGCCGGGGTCGGCGGGGCTGGCAAGCAGCCGCGGCTCGGCGGTGACAAAGCCCGACCAGTTGCTCCAGCTGTTCGACATGGTGCTCACGCAACAACCCGGCGACGCCGCGCCACGAGGACAAACAGACCGAGCAGCGCCACGCTGGCGACAGCGCTTGCGGCGGCGAATTCCGGAACCGGGCGAAAATCCTTGCCGGCGATGAGCAGCGACGCCGCGACCGGCCCGATCGCCAGGCCGAAAAGCTGGGCGGCCGGTACCAGCAGCACGGCGGTGCGTGTCTCGTCGGCGGTGATCGCCAGCCGGATCTGGTAGGGCACGATGAAGAGCAGGATAAAACCCATGACCAGGGCGGCGACCCAGAATGTCGTGAGGCCAGGTCCGCTGGCAAGCACGAGTGAGGCGACTAGCGCGACGATGCCGATCGCCACGATGGCAACGCGATAATCGATGCGCGCCTCGAACACGGTCGCCGTCATCGCGCCCAGAACCTGCGCCGCGAGGCTGGCCGAGACGATCAGGCCGACGGTGCGGCCATCGATGCCGAATTGGGCGCCGAGCGGCTCCAGAAAGGCCCAGACGGCACCGAAGAACATGAAGTAGCAGAAGACCGACAGGAGCGCGGTGACCGAAGGAACCGTCAGCACATTGGCGAGGTTCTCTTCCTTCGGCAGGTCGGCATAGTCGGCGGGGACAATAAAGGCGACGACGAGCGACAGGACGCAGACGATCGCGAGAACGAGGAAGCCACCCGCCGATCCGGCGGCGGGGATGACATAGAGCGCCAGCAGCAGGGCAAGAGCGCATTGCGCCAGCGTCTGCATGGTGACGAAATAGCCGCCGATGCGTTCGGCGCGCCGCGAACGGGCGATCAGTTCGGTGGCGACCGCGACAAGGCCGCCTTCGGCAAGACCGGCCAGCGCGCGCGCCGCCATCAGCGTGTTGGCCCCGGCGGCATAGGCCGTCCAGACATTCGCCACGGCCAGCAGCAGCAGGAGGACCGCGCTTTTCCAGCGCATATTGCGGGCGGAAAGCAGCATCGCGACGATCGCCGAGCCGATCGCGATGGCGATCATCTCGGCGGTGGCGACCAGTGCCAGTTCGTCGCCGCTGACATGGCCCTCGGTGTAAAGGGCGCCGAGCAGGACGGGCTGCAGGCCGAGAATGAGCAGGCCGACCGACCCGATCCACAAGGCCGAGGCAAGCTGCCCGCCGGTCGGATTGCCAACCAGCCAGTCGGCATCGCCCTGAAGACCGGTGCTTGTCGAAGTCAAAGGCGCCTCCCAACGTCCTTGCCGCGCGGCAGAAAAGCTGACACTCTGTCAGCATTCAGAACCTGATACTTGATCATATTTCTTGTCAATCGGAATTTGGCCCGTGCGAAAGATCGGTGCATGACGGAAGCAAGTCGAACGGCCACCGAGCCCAGGCGCAGGCCCAAGCAGGAGCGCAGCCGCGAGCGCATCGACGCCATCCTGTCGACGACCATGCGGCTGATCGGCGAGAAGGGTATCGACGCCGTCACCATGAAGGAGGTCGGCATGCTGGCGGGCGGGCCGATCGCCACCGTCTATCACTACTTCCCCAACAAGTCGGCGATCCTGGCTATGCTCTATGAGCGGTTTTCCGAGGTCAGCCGGGCGCGCCTGGCGGCGATTATCGCCGATGTCCGTGAAGCGCCTGATGTCCTCGCCGCGGCAGACCGGCTGCTTGACGACTATCTCAGCCGTGTCGCCGGCGATCCGGCCATCCAGGATCTGCAGAACGCCATCCAGGCCGACAAGGCGCTCAAGAATCTCGACATCGCCGAAACCGGGCATCAGGCTAAGATGTTCTGCGACCATGTCATCGCCTTGCTCGAGCCGGAAAAGCACGAGCAGTTCGAACGCATGGTCCTGCTGATCTTCCAGCTCGCCGGCGGCGTCGTGCGCCTGGCGCTTGCGCAGGGCGAAGCGGAAAGCCGGCGCACGATCGAGGATTACCGGTCGATCATCCACACACAGTTGCGGTTGTTTCTCTAACCAATGCCGACCGGAGACTATCTCGCCCGGCGGATGAGGCCTTCGAAACCGTCGGCCAGATCGGCAGCGCCGGCCGCGAACATCTTCACCAGATTTTGGGGACGGCCGGGAGTCTTGTTGGCATCGAGGAGGATGGCCCTGCCTTCATGCATGACGAAATCGAATTTCCCGTAGTCGAAGCCGAGTTCACGCCGCCGCTCGCGCAGTTCGTCGGGAACCGGGACAGGTTCGCGTCGGATCGTTTCCGATGCCTTGACCAGGCAGTTGGGCGAGACGTAGCGGGTGCAGCGTTCGCGCTCTCCGCAAAACACCCAGAAACGAACGGCAAAGCCGTCGCGCTCCCGTTCCGGAATGAACTTTTCCACGACGAGATCATCGCAGTCGAAGACGCCATCTGGAACGTCGCCGAGAGTTCCATGGACTTCA
Source organism: Mesorhizobium sp. WSM3626 (assembly GCF_000513935.1). GTDB lineage: Bacteria > Pseudomonadota > Alphaproteobacteria > Rhizobiales > Rhizobiaceae > Mesorhizobium > Mesorhizobium salmacidum. Next base: position 171,297 of record NZ_AZUY01000009.1, read on the forward strand.
TAGGACCGCAGGGCCGGCAGATGCGGAAAAGGCAGCGACTTGCCGGCACGCGCTGATCGCCGATTGAGGAGCGTCTCCGGAATGCCTCGATTGTTGAGGTTGCTCTTGACGATGACGGGGCCTTGCCAGGTGTCGCCCTCGCCTATCAGCGCTCCGCTGATCCGTCGTTTCGATATGTCTCCCGCCCCTACATTGAGGCAGAATGGGAAACTCCTGGCATAAGAGAGATAGTCTGCCGGCATTATCGTTGCATCGACATGCAGAGCCGCGATATCGGCATTGTATGTTTTCGACAGGCCTTGTTGAATCCGCACCGAATGGCCGCGCCTTTTCAGGTTCTCCAGAACATCGAAAAGCAAATAGGGGCTGCCCCTGCGCAACATAAGATTGCGCTTGCCAAGAAACCGGTCATGCTCATGCGTTATGACAGTGACCCGCGCCACGGCTATTCCCCCTTGGCTTCCATGCCCGCTTCTATTAAGCGGCTCTAATCAGGCGATGCCAGACTTTCCTGAGCTCCGACGGGTTTGAATGACGAATCATTGGGACAATTATTATCGGCACTGGAAGCTTCTGGACGCCCCGCTGCGGCCAACTCCGGAAACCGTCGGCATATTCGATCGCGAACTTGATCTCGGGAACGCCGATGTCCTCCTCCTCGGCGTAACCCCCGAACTGGCAATCCTGGGCAGGTCGATGTTGGCGATCGATAAATCGGCAACCATGATTTCCGGCGTATGGGCCGGCGACAGCGTCTCGCGAAGGGCGATGGCCGGCAACTGGCTTGACCTGCCCGTCGAGCGGGCAAGTTTCGACGCCGTCGTCGGCGACGGATGCCTGTCGGCCGTCGATTCCAAAGTCGCGCGCGGTTCGCTGTTCGGCGAAATCGCAAGGGTGCTCAAGCCTGGCAGACATGCGGCGATCCGCGTTTTCGCACGGCCGGAAGCAGCGGATGACCTGTGCGGCATCGAAGCTCTGGTCCTGGCTGGCAGGGTCGAGAATTTCCACGCGCTCAAATGGCGGATCGCAATGGCGTGCACGACCGACGACTGCGACAACACCGTCAGTGTGCAGGCAATCCGTGCGGCATTCGACGAGCTGTTTCCGGATCGGGAAGCCCTTGCCGCACGCACGGGATGGAGCATGGCATCCATCGACACGATCGACGTCTATGCGGGCTCCGAAACGAGGTACAGTTTCGCGACATTGGCCATGCTGGAGGACGAGGCAGGTGCCTGGTTCGACCAGGTGCGTGTCGTGCCAAGCGGCAGCTATCCCCTGGCGGAGCGTTGCCCGCTTCTGGTGCTCGGTTCGGCCAGGCTTCGATAAGTTCATCGCCATCGTGCCAAGAGGCGTCCGCGTGCCTTGACTCTCGCAGGTCGGCGGCCTATTTCAGCGCCACGTTAGCACTCGCCATTGGTGAGTGCTAACCACGTGTCCGGCGCCGCCGGACGGAGGAACTGCTCTCACCGTTCTCATTCGAGGAAGAAAAAATGGCAAAGTCGAAGTTCCGCCCGCTTCATGACCGCGTGGTCGTTCGCCGGGTCGAATCCGAATCCAAGACCGCCGGCGGGATCATCATCCCGGATACGGCAAAGGAAAAGCCGCAGGAAGGCGAGATCATCGCCGTCGGNTCCGGCGCNNGNGACGAAGCTGGCAAGCTGGTNCCGCTGGACGTCAAGGCCGGCGACCGCATNCTGTTCGGCAAGTGGTCGGGCACCGAAGTCAAGCTCAATGGCGAAGACCTTCTGATCATGAAGGAATCCGACATCATGGGCATCATCGGCTGATCATCGGCCCTACCCTCACCTGAATCTCATTTTCGGGCTCGATTGGAGCCCTGCCAGGAGCTAACCATGTCAGCCAAAGACGTAAAATTCTCCCGTGACGCCCGCGAGCGCATGCTGCGCGGCGTCAACATCCTCGCCGACGCGGTGAAGGTCACGCTCGGCCCCAAGGGCCGCAACGTCGTCATCGACAAGTCGTTCGGCGCCCCGCGCATCACCAAGGACGGCGTCACCGTCGCCAAGGAAATCGAACT
>NZ_AZUY01000082.1 GCF_000513935.1 Mesorhizobium sp. WSM3626
ACAGCACCGCCCTCAGCGCCGTCCAGCACACCACCGTCACTGTCACAGCCATCAACGATGCGCCAACGATCAGTTCGAACGGCGGCGGCGACACGGCCGCAGTCACGATCGCCGAGAACAGCATGGCGGTAACGACGGTAACGGCCATTGACCCCGATACTGCCGGCCAGAACCTCAGCTACGCGCTCGGTGACGGTGCTGACGCGGCCGCGTTTACGATCAACGCAACGACAGGGGCGCTCGCCTTTATCACGGCACCTGACTTCGAGCATCCGACCGACACAGGCGCCAACAACGTTTACGACGTGACCGTCCAGGTCTCGGACGGCTACGGCGGCATCGACACACAGGCGATTGCAGTCACTGTGAGTAATGTCCCCGGCGTGACAGTCACTGGAACCAGTCAGGCAAACATACTAACCGGAACGGGGGAGGAGGATTTCATCTCCGGCCTGGCCGGCAACGATACGCTTCAGGGATTGAATGGAAACGATTTTCTCAACGGTGGCACCGGCCAGGACACGCTGATCGGCGGGACGGGTAACGACATCTATGTCGTCGACAACTCGGGCGATGCCGTGACCGAGAATTCCGGCGGGGGCGTAGACCTGGTCCAGTCCTCGATCAACTATACGCTAGGCAACAACGTCGAGAACCTGACGCTGACAGGGAACGCTAATCTCAACGGCACCGGCAACGCGGCCGACAATGCCGTCACCGGCAATACCGGGAACAACATCTTGGCCGGACTTGGCGGCGCCGACACCCTCGACGGCGGGCAAGGGATTGACACAGCAAGCTATGCGGCCTCGACAACCAGCGTGAACGTCAGCCTTGCGACCGGGCAAGGGAGTGGCGGCGATGCGGCCGGCGACACGCTGGTCCGCTTCGAGAACCTGACGGGCTCGGGTTTCAACGATATCCTTGAGGGCGATGGTGGCAACAACATTCTTGCCGGCGGAGCGGGTATCGACACGATATCCTACGAACACGCCGGAGCGAGCGTGACGGTTAGTCTTGCACTGACGAAAGCCCAGAACACGGGGGGCGCTGGGCAAGACACATTGTCCTCGTTCGAGAGCCTCACGGGCTCGGCGTCCAACGATGTTCTGACCGGATCGTCGGTAGCGAACGTGATCCTGGGCGGCAACGGCAATGACACGCTGAATGGCGGCGGGGGGGCAGATATTCTGACCGGCGGGTCAGGCGCAGACAAGTTTCTATTTTCGGCGACAACTGACAGTAGCCCGGGAGCGGCGGACGTCATCACCGACTTCGTGCATGCCGCGGATCTCTTCGATATCTCGGCAATCGATGCGAACTCGAAGGCAAAGGGCGATCAGGCCTTTGCCTTCGCGGGCCATAACTCCAGCACCGTCGCCAACAGCGTGTCGTGGTTTGAAAACGGCGGTAACACGATCGTTCAGGCCGACGTAAATGGCGATACAACGGCGGACTTCATGATTATCTTGGCGGGAATCAACCATAATCTGACTGCGTCAGATTTTCTGTTCTAAAGAAGTATCGGCTGGCCGAAGGTGTGATGGACAGCGCTATCGGCTTTGGTCAAAAAGGGCCAGAGTTCAGGCGGTTACCCCTGCTTGCAATTCGGACTACCTCCCGTCCCACTCAATACGGAGCACTGGTGAATTCGTCTGCCGCAACAAAAGGCCCTAGGGGTGGCTCTACCTGCTGCGGTTGTACTAGTTGCCGCTGATCAGATCAGGGCGCTCCTAAACTCACCCGGGCAACGGTCACGTCGGCGCGGTCGTGTCATCCTATCCGGCCAGGGCGCGTTTTTTTCGGTTGAGCGCGTCGGACGGAGCGTTTCGCTCAATCACACTCCGTTCTTGCCGCTGCAGGAATGATGGTTGGTGGTGAATACATCGGGCTGGATGCCTCGCTCACCTGAGCCATGGATGGGCGAATTAGGAATCGGGGTCGGCATGGTGGAGAGAAGGCGCGCCCGGTCTTGTTCGGTTGTGGAAGGTGGTCGGCTTGTTGCTGCTTGGCTCACGCCACAGTCGCAGGCCAGGAACGTGAGCCGATCTCGGCTTCACCGCCCAGCGGTAGTTTGGGCACCGCCGCAAGTTCTTCCTCGTCTTTAATCCCGGCCTGATAGTTTGCTATAACGCGGGATGCGAGCGACTTTGCCCACCGTGCCCGGCCCAACACCAGGAAGCAGGACGCTGAACTCTTCACCCCCGATCCGGCCGACGACGTCAAATTTACGCACGCTGCCTTTGATGATTTGCACGATGAGCTTCAGGGTTTCGCGGTTTTCTTCGCGATCGCCGCTGTGAGGCAACGGATTGGGCGGGTCCGTAACACTGCGAAGCGGCTCGAATCGGCGTTTCATCAACATGGCGCCGCCTCATTGTTTCGGCAAAAATCTCGCCAACAGCGACACCAGTTCAGTTTGGCGGTGTGTGCCCGTCTTTGCAAAGACGGCCTTCAACTCGTTGCGTGCGGTCTGGTACGAGATCCGACATCTGTCGGCGACCGCCTCGAGCGGCTCGCCGGCTGACATCATGGATGCCAGCCGCGCTTCGGCTCCTGTTAGGGCGAAGGTGGTCCGAAGGTGAATATCCGGTGGCTGGCGTTGCGTGTCCGGATCCACAAGGATGATGATCGCCTGGCATGGAGCCAGCGAATTGTATGAAACGTGTGGCAAGCGGACCGGGTAGGCCATCAGTGGTCGCCCTTGCGTTCTCCGGAGCGCTATCGGCGGCACGGACCTTGCGGAGGGCTGGTTTCGTAGGAGCGCCTGCAGCGCTCGGTTCAGTGCGTCAGTCGCGCTCTTGTCGATCGAGGACACATGGCGGCCGTTCACTACAAGTCCATGTGCCTGCAAGGACTCCGCGGCGCCGTTCATTCCGAGCACGCTCCCATCCTTGCCAATCATGATGGCGGCCGTGCCACTTGCAGTGAAAGCATCCAACGCCGCGCCCGCACGCGCCATGCCGAGCATTGTCGCCAGCGCAGCGACGGATCCGGCCCGGTGGGAGAAGGCCATCAGCTGCTGGAGCTCCTCTGGAGAGAACGGTCCCTGCCCGACCGATCTCTGCAAGGACAGGGACCAGAACTCGTCACCCGCCGCAATCTTGACAAGGGCGCACCACCGCAGCCCGCATGGGGCAAGGAATTCCTGGAAGTACGGATGCCGGGCAACATCGTCCGACGTCAGTAGGTCCTCGTCGGTTGCAACTCCACGGGCACGCAGGAACGGGACCAGGCGGAAGCGCTCATCGCGTTCTATCCAGCCGCCGCTGACATAGGCATCAAACGATCGTGCAACCGAGCGTGTGCGGGGCAGGATCGGCAAGTGACCTTGTATATCAAACAGCAGCGCGCCGAAGCTTCTGGTGGACTTTGCTGCCCGTTCCATCGCTTCGTCCCAGCGGGTTGGATCGAGCGCCGCTTCGACCAGGCTCGCTTCAATGGCAGCAAAATCGAACGCTGTAGACACAAAACACCTCGCCCACAGACGGGTGCCCATGGTGCTACGGCAAATAATCCACCGAATTCCTGTTTGTATTCAGAAGTTGGAGCCACTTAAAGTTGATTGTTTCCCCTTTGCTACTCGGAGTATTCCATCATCCTCTCCGTTAACCATTTTGAGCTTGGACCTTTTTTATTTTCCTGTCCAGCTTGACATGGTTTTAATCGGTTTTAGACACTCTTTTCCGGTGGGCGACTTACTGATTTAACTACTGAGTCGAGTTTTTTTCGGCTCATGACCCATTTGGGTCATGAGCCGTTCTGTTGGAGCGGTTATTCTTCTCTATTAATCGCCCGGCTGAAGAGGGAGCGCCATGACGGCTGCTCTGACGATTCCGGCCCGACAACAGAAGCTTTTGCTGAAACAACTGAACCTAGCCAGGTTCCGGCTCCGGGGGGCGGCGGATGTCGAAGCTCACAGCCAACCTACTGCTCCTGTTCGCCGCCGCTCTGTGGGGGTTCGGGAACGTGGCGCAAAAGACGGTGCTCGATCATCTCGATGCGCTGAGTGCCGTCGGCCTGCGCTGCATGGTCGGCGGGCTGCTCGTGCTGCCCTTTGTCCTGACCGAACGGCGGCAACCTGCCGGCGCCGCCCATTTTTCCAGCCTGGCCCGGGTGGTTGCGCTGTTTGCCGTCTCCATCATGCTGCAGCAGTTCTGCTATCTCGGTGCCACCGTCACCAATGCAAGCTTCATGATCAGCACAGCAACGGTGATAACGCCTTTGGCCGCCTGGCTGCTGGTAGGGGAGCCTCCGACAGCAGGGCTCGTGGTTGCCGCCGGGTCGACCGTCGTCGGCTGCCTGTTTCTTTCGGGTGGGGTCGCCGGTTTCAGCGGCGGCGATCTCACCGCCCTCCTATCAGCCGGCTGTTATTCGCTCTGGGCGGTCGAACTCGCGCGACATATGCATGCCCATGCCCGTCCCTTCACGGCCGCGGCCGCGCAGTTCCTGGCCACCGCCGCACTCGCCCTTCCGCTCGGAGCGATGCAAGGCAACCTGTCATTCAGCGCGGCTTCCGAGGCTGGACCTGAACTGGTGGTGCTCGGGGTTTTCTCAACGGCGATCGCCTTCGGCATACAGATTGCCGCCCTGCGCTTCACATCGGCCAGCCATGCCGCCGTGATTGTCAGCGCCGAAAGCATCTTCGGTGCCCTCGGTGCGGCGATCTTCCTTGGCGAACAGTGTTCAGCGGTAGGAGCGCTGGGTGCGGCGATCATCCTCGGCTCGATCCTGTCGGTTGCGATATCGCCCCCAGCTCCGGTGCGCCCTACCTCTCGACCCGACGCTGGCGCTTCCGACGCACCGATCCACGGCTTTGCTGGCGCACCGGTAGGCTGGGGGCTCTCGTCCGTAACGGGCACCGCGGCGCCTAGCCGCAATGGCATCGCTTCGAACGCGATCCGCCAGTGAGATGGAGTGCAACATGCTTCGATGTCTCGATGAACAATTGAATTCCCGAACAAACGCTGCCTTCGCGCGGGTGGGCGGCAGTTTGCCGCTTCCGAGGGGCCGACCAGACGCCGGGCCGGGAAAGCGGTCCGGTCCTTGGCTGAGACTGGCGGTCTTTTCAGCTGCGACATTTTGCGGTGCGGCGGCACATGCCGCCAACGCCAATATTGCAGTAACGAACGTCGATGTTGCTATCGTGTTCGCCGTGGATTTCTCGTCCTCGATCGACCCCAGGACCGCAGACTTGCAGCGCGAGGGGCACGCGGCAGCGCTCACGTCGCCCAAAATCATCAGCGCCATCTCCGAGAATCATATCGGCTGCATCGCCGTAGCCTATTTTGAATGGGCAAGCGCCGGTCACGCTCGCACTGTGCTGCCCTGGACCCGCATCTGCGGATTGGAAGACGCCAAAGCAGCCGCGGCAGTGATCAGAAGGAGCGGCGACACGGGCTATATTCGTCGCGGGCGGGGCGGAACATCGGTTTCGGCGGCCATCGACGTAGGAAGTCTTATGCTTGATCGGTTTCCTGGAAATGCAACGAGGAAGGTGATCGACATTTCTTCCAACGGCGAGAACAACGACGGCCTTCCCGTTCAGCCGAGCAGGGAGAGCGCCATTGCCAAGGGACACACTATCAACGCGATAGCGATTCCACCGAGCGACGAGGACCCCAGGCAACCGCTGGCAACCTACTTCGCCCGGTCCGTCATCGGCGGCTCCCGGGCTTTCGTCATATCGCCGACGGGGCCTGGCGACTACACAGCTGCCCTGCGCCGCAAGCTGGTCATCGAGGTCAGCATGAACGTACTCTCTCGCCTTTGATTGCCAAAGCGGAAGAACCGGAGAGGGGTGTGTACCTCAAGGGGAATGAGTAGGAGGCCGAAACACGGGAGGATGAAATGACTTTCAAACGCTTCGGGTCAGCGATGTGTCCAGGCTTGCAAGAAGAGTTCGGACGCAGACCATCTTCGAAGATGGCCAGCGGCCGACCAGCATGGGAGGACTATCATCCCATATACAAGAAATCGCTAATATAATAATCTTGCCTCCGGAGTGCCGCCGATGTCGATTCACGAAGAACTGCAGGTTTTCTGGAATGCCTATGGGGCAGCCTATCGTGCCGCCGACGCCAAAACGTGCGGCGCGATGTTTACGGCCGATGCTGAATTGCATTCGCCCTACGCGCCTCCGGCTAAGAGGCCGAGACGCGATCGAAGCTCTCCACGCAAGCTGGACCCACGGGCACAGCGAGGCGACCGACAAGAAAATGAAAGTGATGCATGCGGGCAGATCCGGTGACCTGGCCTGGTGCCTGGCAAATACCCAGGCCCTGGAGGCCGGCAACGGAACGTCGGTCGACGTCTTCGAGCGACCGACGGGTCATGGCTCCTACGCATGTGCAGCCTTAACAGCACCGACTGAGGAATAGGTTTGTTGCCGACTTGGCGCGGCCGCGGAGACGGTGGGAATGAAGCAGATCGACTTCTTCTATTTCTTCGGGAGCGGCTACGCATATCTGTCGGTGATGCGCATTGACGCTATGGCGAAACAGTCGGGCGTTGCCGTTCGATGGCGCCCCTTCAACGTCCGCACCGTGATGGCCGAGAACAACATTGCCCTCCGCACCCAGGCGGCAAAGGTGAAGTACATGTGGCGCGACGTGGAGCGGCGCGCGGCGACGCACGGCGTCCCCTACGTCAGGGCTCCCATCTGGCCGACCGATCCGGACCTTCTGGCCAACCGGGTCGCCATGGTGGCGGCCGAAGAGGGCTGGTGCGAGGCCTACACCGTCGCAAGCTTCAGGGCGTGGTACCTGGAAGGCATGGAACTGGGCAGCCGCGCCCATCTGGCGCACGTGCTGGCTCCCCTCAGTCAGGGCGTCGACGATGTGGTTGCCAAGGCCGATGGCGTCCGCGCCCATGAGCGGCTCAAGGCGGAGACCGACGCGGCTCGCAGCTATGGCATTTTCGGCTCCCCGGCCTTCGTCGTGGATGGCGAAACATTCTGGGGGGACGATCGGCTAGAAGAGGGGCTTGCCTGGGCCGCTGGACGACATGAACTGCAAACGTTGATTCATGACGAAGAGGACTAGTACGCGACGCATTTGGTGGAAGCCATGCGCCGATCGCCGGTCCCAGGGGAGGATTTAAGTGCCAAGCCGTTGGACCATTCTTGCCGTCTTATTCGTCGCGCGTGCCGCCTTCGCCTTCCAGTTCGGCAGCGTGGGGGCCGTAGCGCCGCAGCTGGGCCAAGGCATTGGCGCCAGCCTGGCCGATATCGGCATCCTTATCGGAATCTATTTTGCGCCGGGCGTCCTGCTCGCCTTCCCCGCTGGCACCATCGGACGCCGCTATGGCGACAAGGCGACGGTTCTCGCCGCGCTCCTGGCGATGCTGGCAGGCGAATTGCTGATGACCTCGTCGGCGTCATGGAGCGTACAAATCGCAGGCCGATTGATCGCCGGCACTGGCGGCATTCTCCTGAGCGTCCTGATGACCAAGATGATCGCCGACTGGTTCACCGGCCGCGAAATCGCAACCGCAATGGCCATTTTCGTCAACTCCTGGCCGGTGGGCATCGCAATCTCGCTCATGCTATTGCCATGGATCGCAACGAGGTTCGGACTTCATCTCGTCAACTTTGCCGTCGCAGGGTGGATCCTGATCGGCCTTGGCCTGATGGCCTTTTTCTATCGCGCGCCGGAGGCTGCCGTCTCCGTTGAAGGCGAACGAGGCAGTGTGACCTCGGAAACGGTCTATGCGGTTATTGCCGCTAGCTCGATCTGGTGTCTCTACAATCTCGGTTTGGTGATGATCTTCAGTTTCGGCCCAACGATGCTCGTCGAGCGAGGCTGGTCCATGGCTGCAGCTGGATCAACGATCAGCATCGTCCTCTGGCTCACCGCGATTTCGGTCCCCTTAGGAGGCTTGCTCGCTGATCTGACCAAACGCGGCGAAGCTATCATTGTCGCAGGCTGCATCGGCTTTGCGCTGCTGACGGTTCTCCTGTCGCGAAGCGGTCAGGTGCTTCCCGCCGTCATTGCCGTCGGGACCGTTTGCGGCCTGCCTGCCGGCGCCATCATGAGCCTACCCGCGCGCGTGCTCGAGCCGAAGACGCGGGCGATCGGAATGGGAATATTCTATACGGTTTTCTATGCTGGAAACCCGGTTGGGTCCGCGATCGGCGGAAAGCTTTCCACGTCGCTCGGGTCCGCGAGCGCCGCGCTCGACTTCGGCGCCGTCTTGCTCCTGGTTTGCCCAGCAATTCTGTGGGTCTTCCGCCGTATCGTTGCTGGCCAAAATCGCCCGGCACTTCCCTCGACGTAGACCGCGCAAGCAAACCTTAGGTGATGGTCCGGCACATGATGGTGCCGCGGCGATCATCTTCTAGCCCGTCCGCATCGCGGATCGAGGAAGAAGCCGATAGGCCATGATCTGCTGAGAAGTTCGGTAGTTCACCTTGCAGCGTGAAGAGCGGCCGCGAATATCGACACCCAGCCCAGGCCAGCAAAACGGCTGCTTGGATGCGCTGCCTGATGTCTCCTGCGAACAAGAGAGCTTCCGGATTTCCGACTGAATCGCAGCGAGAAAATGGATTTCTGGCACCCCAAGATCCTGGCTTATAAATGGTAAAAGGGCTTCTCTTCCCGCCCCGCAGGAATCATGGAGCAGCGCTGCTGGCGTAAATGGCGTACCCCTGACGCCATCCGAAGAGCGTCCGCATTCTCGTCCCCGTCCTCGATGTGCGAGACATCGAGACATTTTTCGATCTCGAATCAGGACACGAGAATCCAGTGACGCCGGCGTCAGTGGCGGCCATCTCCGACGAGCTTCCGGACGGTGTGTCCCGGTCGGCCACCTGGCGCCTTTCGACATCGGATCAGAGCGCTTCTCGGAACAAGGCGACCGTGATTCAGTCGGTCAGGTCGTGCCGGCCGTCGCACGGATTCCCAGCTTGCGCTGGAGAGACTCGGCGAGCGCTTCCCGGAAGGTGGTCAGCAGGACGCGGGTTCGGTTCGAAGAGTCCGCGTGACACGATGCAGGGCAACGCTCGTCTCCGCCGTCTTCACGTTGTTGGTCGAACGTCCGATATCTGCGTAGCTAAGCTGCAAGCTGCCACTCCGTTTTCGTGAAGAGTTTCGGGCGCCGGCAGGCGTACGAAAGTCCCCGAGGAAGGAACCCGCGGGCCACAGGCGATGGCTATGGAGATTTCGGATTTTTGCAGATGTCGGCGATGGCGCGACCGGTGTCGGGAAGCTCTGGGGTGAATGCGGACAGACCGCTTCGTTGCGCCTGCGTGCGGTGTTGTCGGGACGGTGGGCGGCTGGGAGCGGCTCTGTCGGAGACGAAAATCACCATGGACGTGCGTCGATCCGTTGCCGGAGGCAGAGTGCCTGCAGCCGAAGGCTGAACCATGCCATGCCGGGTCATGGCGTGCTGCTCCCGGTCGACGGGGAACCGTGTGGCGGTCCGCGCGGCTGCCTCCATCGTTCGAACACCTCGATCACGATCATGCGTCCGCCGCAGCAGGGGCAGGACGGATGGAAGTCAGCCGGCTCTTCCGAGGTGTCGGTCTCGGGCGGCGCAGCGACGTTCAGCAGTTCGCGGGCGC
>NZ_AZUY01000083.1 GCF_000513935.1 Mesorhizobium sp. WSM3626
AGCTCCAGGAGAAATACAAGGATCGCGGGCTTGAGGTTGTCGGAGTCGCAGCTTCTGAACGCGCTCCGACCGCGGACGAAGCGCGTACCAAGCTGGACGCGTGGTTGACCGAAAACTGCTCGTATCTGAATTATCGGATAGCGTTCGACTTCAAAGGCGAAATGGGCAAGCTTTGGATGGAACCCAGCCTCTCCCTCGGGATTCCGACCTCGTTCGTTGTCGATCGTGATGGCGCCATCGCCTTTATCGGTCACCCGATGGACCTCGCTAAGGTCTTGCCCAAAGTGATCAACGGCAGCTGGCGCACCAGCAAGCAAGCGAAGGCCGGTGATGCGAAGCGGATTGCCGAAGGTGAAGCCAGCATGCGCGAACGAGCCTTGAAGAAGCCGATCCTTGAGAAATTTCGGGCGGCGTCGGAGGCACAGGATTGGACGACGGCGCGCTCGGCCATCGACGAAGGCGTCGCCTTGTTGCCGGACGACCTCAATTTGCGCTTGCTTCAGGCGCATCTGCTGCTTCACGAAATACGCGACATGCGGGCAGGCTTGCCGGTCATCCAGCTATTGGTTCGCGACGCGATAGAGAAAAACTCCGATCTTTGGCTGGGTCAGGTGTTACAACAACTCTTCCATCCGGGGAGGGACAATTCGCACCTTCCGTCTGCCGAACGATTCGCGATGGGCAAAGAGCTGTCCGAGCACATCCTGGCACTGAATCCCCCGGAAGGCGAGGTCGACCTCAAGTTCCTACATTGTCCGGCGCTCGGTCAGTACTTTTACGAGACCGGCGACAAGGATCGCGCGATCGAGTTGGTCGAAGTGACAATGAAGTCGCTGGCGGATTGGCAGGATGGCTCAGACGAACTGAAACAGCAGCTTGGACCGGGGTTGCTGCAGGCCCTGGCCAACTACAAGGGTGAGAAGGTTTGTTCAGGAGATCTGTGTGCGACTCCACAAAAGGATTTCCCGATTGTCAAAGCGCAGACGGCGGAAGACCAAACATTAAGATAACGCGTAGGAAATGCTTTGGCCTCTCTAGGCGAGACTGTTGGGCGAGCGCACGCGCATCGTAACCGCAAAAGCGATTGAGGTCTGGGTCTATGCGCCGTGGCCTTCCTGGGTTGGATGGGATGCTGTCTCTCATCCCGCCTCTGTGTGCATCAGCAAAGGCCTGCCTGGCGAGCTCAGGCAGGACGCCGTCAATGATGGCCGGTTGGCGCGGCGCCCAAAAATCGGTGAGCTAAAGTCGGCATCGGTTCTCCAAAAACGGAGCGTCTTCGGCGCGAACCTTGTTGGGAGTGGTACTCCCCGCGGTGTCCTTCTCTGCCCGCAATACCCAAGGTGCAGGACTTCGCCTGCACCTCAAGAACCATCTCTGCAGCCGCCGCTCGGTTCAGCGTCAGCACGGATCATCCTGGAACACGGATCGCACAGGCTGGACGCCACAAGCTCTTTGGCCGTCAAGCCGGCCGCAAGAAGATCCGGCCAGATGTAGCTGCGCCTATGTTGTCTCCGTTCATGGCTGCGGATCGAGCGTTCGCTTGGGTCCGCCGCGACATCATTTCGCGCGCGGCCCGATGACGCTAGCATCAGAAGTCGGGATGATGCTTACGTAGAAACACGAGCAAGTTGGGATCCTTGCCCAAAGAGGCAACAACAGCACTGAGAAACCCGCAATCGCAAGGTGGCCTATCCGATCCGATTGACGACCGCTGACCATCGCTGTGGCCCGCTGTTTCCAGCCCCTGAAGCGTGTCATCCAGATCTTTGAGAATGCGTCGTATTTTGGTCAGGAAACGGTCGCCGGCGGCCGTCACCCTGACCCCGCTCGGATAGCGGTGGAACAAAGTCACGCCCAGTCTCAATTCGAGATCTTTGACGCGCCGGCTGAGCGCGGAATGATGAACCCTAAGGCGCCGGGAGGCGCCGAGGAAGCTGCCTTCCTCAGCCACAACAGTCGCATAGTGAAGCGTGATAAGTTGGATGGAGCGGCGCATGGCAGCTTTTCGGTGGGCGGATGCGATTACGATGTGGATTTGTTGCTGGCTGTGCTGCGTGTCTCTCGAAGCCTTTGCAGGGTGCGCTCATCAAAATTGGCTGTCACCGCGACCGTCTCTTCACCGCCGATTATTTTGGGCAGCCCAAGCGGCGTCACCTTGAAATGCAATTGCACCAGGCGCAGCAGCCAGAGTGGGTTCATTTCCACAATGATTGTGTCGACCCCGCTGCCGAGCCCCCACTCGACGATGCCGGACAAGAGTGCATTGGCAACGGGACTCAGCATCCGTCCCCGCTCGCGATATTGCGGCTCCACACAGTAACGCGACCATTCCCAGATGTTTTCTCCGACGGGACGCGTGCCTTCGCACAGCTCCGGTAAGATGTCCGACAGAAGATGAGGGCGCGTCGAAGGCAGCAAGCGTTGATAGCCGACGACGCGGTTGTCGGCGGTGAAAAGCATGTGGACAGCCCGCCTGTCGTCGAAACGGTCGACCTCACGACCATCTTCGCGCCACAGGTCGGTCCAGCCCTTTTCTTCGACAAACACCTTGTGGCGGAGGCGGAACGCCTGATCCAGTTCCGCCTGATATTCTTCGGCATTGTGCGACGTGACGACAAGAAGCATCTCGGGTGTCCTCCAGTTTCGAGGCCAACCCAATGGTTCATCGCGGACCGATGCGGCATCACGCGATTGCGTGAGGCTAGCTGATCAGCCCCAGCCGGAAAGCTTTTGCCACAGCATGCACATTGTTTGTCACGCCGAGCCTCTGGCGCACCGTTCGCAGATGTGTATCTGCGGTGTTGCGGCTGATGTTGAGGCGATCAGCGATGTTGTCGACGGTAAGGCCTTCAGCGGCCCAGCGCAGCACGTCCTGCTGGCGAGGCGACAGGCGCACGGGTGTCGAGCTTCGTTTTCCCTCGGCAAGAATGACCGCGCAACCGAAGGCGCAGGCGGCGACGAACTGAAAGGCGAGACGGTCGTGCGGATCTGGCTCGAGCTTCTCCCCTGCAACGGAAAATCCCACCGCCTGGCCGCTCAATGTTGCGAACGGAATCGTGAAGCCGTCGCGTAGCTTGAATTCTGATGCCTCGGCCATAACCCGTCGGCCGAAGGAACAAACGGTCGCAACCTGATCGATCTCGCTCCACCGGAAGGGCGTGGCCCCACGCTTCACAAGTTGGATGGTGGGGTCGCGATAAAGGTAGCCTTTCGAGAAATAGCGCTCCGACCATTGTTGAGGCCAGGCATCGAGCAGCACATGCGAGATCTGCTCGCGTCTCAGCGCTCGCGGCGGCGGGATCGGTCCCGCCAGCACGTTTCTCGCGCCAAACCGGTCGGCATAGGAAATCAGGTGNTGGCAGATTTCCTGCTNGCTTGANCTNTTGCGGATCTGATTGAGGAACTCGAACGTGTCATCGAGGTGCCGACGCCAAAGCGCAGGTGCTTCCATAACGCATTGCTTCCATGATTGTCGTTTGCCGCTGGGGTGAGATTGAGGGCACCAGGCTTCTCGCATCGCTGGCCGACCGGGTGCTGGCCGAAAACTGTCCTCGCTGTCGTTCAACCGGATGAGCGATGTTCGTCAGCGTGAGGTTGAGCATACCAGTCGGGCGGGCCGACCGGCGGTCCGATTCATCCTAGTGCGTGCATTACCGGACGCCGTGACCGGTGTGATTGCCTCTGCTATGCTCACTTCGAGTATATCGAAAATGTTGCTTCCAGAATGATCGGAGTCAACCCCTGCCAACTGGCAGGTTGGCACCTGCGACAGTTCGTCATTAAGGGTGGGGAGGAAAGCCGGACGGATTGCCCGAGCCCTCAAAAAAGGTCGCAATCCGACATTCGCAGGTTTTGCTGAGAAAGGACCGACTACAATATCGGATAACGACATAAAGATTTGTTTATATCTTCCTTGACAGGAATCTTCTCTTCGGCGAATGTCCAGTTGTCGATGGTTCTCTGATGCGGTCAGCCGCAACGGAGCTAAGAGGGAAGCCGGTGAAGATGCCGGCGCTGCCCCCGCAACTGTAAGCGGCGAGCCAAGCCCACTCAAGTCACTGAGGTCAATAGCCTCGGGAAGACGGGCTGAGGTGTCGACCCGCGAGCCAGGAGACCTGCCACGGCGAACAAGGTCCACAGGCGGGGTGTCTCGGTGGGCGTAGCAACCGGCTCGTCTGGTTGCCAACGTCTGCCTTGCGTCCACGTCCCAATCATCGGGGTATGGTATGTCTCTCTCTCACAAAGTTCCGGTTGCCACACTTGGCGTGCCGCGCATTGGGCGCCGTCGCGAATTAAAGCGCGCGCTGGAGGCCTATTGGTCGCGAAAATCGTCCGCGGCCGACCTTCTGGAAACGGCGCGGGCGCTCCGTGCCGCGAACTGGATTGAACAAGGTGACCGCGGCGTGACAAAGATCCCGTCCAACGACTTCTCGCTGTACGACCATGTGCTCGACACAGCAACAATGGTCGGCGCTGTCCCGCCACGCTATGGCTGGAGTGAGGGGGAAATCTCGCTGGACACATATTTTGCGATGGCGCGTGGCAGCCAAGGAGAGGCTGCTGGTGGCGATCATACCAATCATGGTCAGGCCGTGACAGCGCTGGAAATGACCAAGTGGTTCGACACCAACTACCACTACATGGTCCCGGAGCTCGCCGACGATCAAGCCTTTGCCCTCTCGTCGTCAAAGCCGCTGGATCACTTCCTTGATGCCAGGGCGTTGGGCATTCATACCCGCCCCGTCATCCTTGGGCCTGTTACGTTCCTCAAACTGGCCAAGTCGTCCACTCGGGACTTCAACCCTGTCGCGCTCCTGCCGCGGCTGCTGCCGATTTACGAGCTGCTGCTGCGCCGACTGAGACTGGCTGGCGCCGACTGGGTGCAGATCGATGAGCCGGCGCTCGTGCTCGACCTCATTCCAAACGAGCAAGACGCCTTCAACTTTGCCTACGATCGGCTGTCGCAAGCGGCGCCGCAGCTGAAAATCATGCTCGCCACCTATTTCGGCGGACTGGACGGTAATCTCGAGACCGCTCTTTCGCTTCCTGTGGCGGGCCTGCATCTCGACCTCGCGCGCGCTCCAGAACAATTGGAGGCGGTGGGCCGGCTTGCGCCAAAAGACCTGGTGCTTTCGCTTGGCCTCATCGACGGTCGGAACGTTTGGCGCGCGAACCTGCGCCCCATCCTCGACCGGATCAAGCCGGTGGTCGCCGGCTGGCCGCTGGAGCGAGTCGAGATCGCGCCCTCGTGCTCGCTTCTGCATGTGCCGATGGACCTGGAACTGGAAACGACGCTCGACAGCGACGTAAAGTCATGGCTCGCATTCGCGGCGCAGAAGATGGACGAACTGACCACGATCGCCCGGGCCTTGTCCGAAGGCCAGGAGGCGGTTGCAGCAGTGCTGGAGTCTTCCACCCAAGCAGCCGCCGCGCGTTTGACGTCTCCGAAGATCCATGATCCGCTGGTCGAAGGACGCCTCGACTTTGTCGACGAGAGCATGACGCGCAGGAAGAGCGGTTTTTCTGAACGCTCCAGGCTTCAGGACGAAAGGCTCTGCTTGCCGCCTTTCCCGGCCACCACGATCGGCTCTTTCCCGCAAACGCCTGAGGTTCGCAATGCGCGTGCGGCCCATGCAAAGGGAGAACTGAGCTATGTCGACTACGAAGCCTTCCTGAGGAAGGAGATCGAAGCAGCAATCCGTTGGCAGGAGGAGATCGGGCTCGACGTTCTCGTGCACGGCGAGTTTGAACGAAACGATATGGTGCAATATTTCGGCGAGCAGCTTTCCGGCTTCGCCTTCACGCAGCACGCCTGGGTGCAGAGCTACGGGTCGCGCTGTGTCCGCCCCCCGATCATCTTTGGCGACGTATCGCGGCGCAATCCGATGACTGTACGCTGGTGGCAGTTCGCCCAATCACTGACAGGCAAACCCATCAAAGGCATGCTCACCGGTCCCGTGACGATTCTCAACTGGTCCTTTGTACGCGACGATCTCGCGCGCTCGGTGGTCTGCCGTCAGATCGCGCTCGCCCTCCGCGGCGAGGTGGGCGATCTCGAAAGCGCCGGCGCCAAGGTGATTCAAATCGACGAAGCTGCACTGCGCGAGGGCTTGCCGCTTCGCAAATCCGAGTGGAAGAATTATCTCGAATGGGCCATCGAATGCTTTCGGCTCACCTCGACGGGCGTGTACGATGCGACCCAGATTCACACGCATATGTGCTACTCCGAATTCAATGACATCATAGACGCGATCGCGGCGATGGATGCCGATGTGATCTCCATCGAAACCTCGCGCTCGCAGATGGAATTACTCGACGCCTTCAAAAGCTTCAATTATCCGAACGAGATCGGACCGGGCATCTATGACATCCACTCACCGCGGGTGCCGGGTGTCGACGAGATGACGAATCTGCTCTCGCAGGCGCGCCAGCGCCTTCGCGACAGTCAGATTTGGGTCAACCCCGATTGCGGTTTGAAGACACGTCAATGGGAGGAAGTCCGTCCCGCACTCGTCAACATGGTCAAAGCCGCACGTTGCCTGAGAGACGCGGCGAAGGCGGCCTAGCAAATGTTCTATGCCGCCGCCCGGTGGACGACGGCATAGAGTGCAGTGGAGTGGTTAGAAATGACTGCCGGCGCCAGGCGCCCCGTCGAGCATGTCGCATTTCGTCAGAACGCCGCAGAAGCGGCACGCTGATGGGCACTTATTCGAGGGTCCGGTTTTCCTCCGAGCCCCGATCGTTACACGATCGAATGACGCTGCCTTGACGTCCGAGCGTATCTTTGGGCAAGCCGAGCGCCGAGTCCACTGAACCTAACCCCCTAGCGTCGTCACATGATGCCGTTTGACCCTGCGTGGGAAGTGGCCATGACCTCCATTCGCCTGAGCCGCTAACTGCTGGCTTGGCTTGTACCAGATCCTCTCACCCAAAAGTTCGGCGTCGGCGAGCGTGCAGGTTCACCATGTCGTCGCTCATCGGTAGCCATTCCTGCCAAAGGAGGGTTGTTGCAGTCCCACCCTATCCGGAAGCGCCTATGACCACCGCAAAGCCGTTCGCTCGCTACAGCGCTATTGAGGGCGCGCTCGCGAGCAGCTTTGCTCCACACGAGCACACGATCGTCAATTCAGATTTCCTGCTCTTCGAGCGCATAGCCGGCCGAGCGTATGGTTCGGATGACGTTGTGGGGCGAGAGTGCCTTTCTCACTCGACTGATATGGACATCAACGGTACGCGCGCCGACATGGATGTTGGCGGGCCAAGCGGCGCCAACCAGTTCGTCGCGGCTGCACACCTTGCCAGGATTTTCCATCAGGTGACGCAGCAGGTTGAACTCGAGTGGGCCAAGATGGAGTTGCTGCCCATTGCAGTGCACCCGACGGCTGCCAAGCTGCATATTAAGCTCGCCGCAGGTCAGCGACCCTCCATTCGCTCCGTTGGAAAGCAGCGGCGTCCGCAGCTTCCTGCCTAAATATCCAAGCAATTTAGCCGGTGCGAAGGGCCGCAGGAAACTTTCGTCGATGCCGGCCTTGAGCAGATCGAGCTGTTGGTGCTCGGCGCCGGACGCGATCAGGGCGATCACGGGCAGGGCGTCCGTTTGCAGCTCGCCTTTCAGCCGGGCGCAGATCCCCGGGCCGACAGGGCTAGCCGGTTGGCAGTCTAGGAGAACAGCCTGCGGCTCACGCTCAGTCACCTGTCGAATCGCCTCCTCGACGCCGCCGGCCAGCTCGGTTGCAAAGCCATCCGCCCCCAGAACGTGACTGAAGAACAGGTAGAACTCGGCATCCTGCGAACAGATCAGGATTAGTGGCTTCATATGTTGGTCTATCAGTCCAAGCATTTAGCGCCTGTCGCGAGCCAGCTCGCTCCTAAGCGCCGGTGCGCCTGCTATTGCCTCTGCCGATGCCAATGGACACTCGCCTGATGGCCCTGCGGTCGATCGGCAATTTGGTGTCGCCGTGGAACGAGGACCCAAACACCCCACGTGGGGTCTTGCTCAGCCGCGAGCGATCGAGAGTGTGGATCAGTTGTTGTATCAGGTCCGCCAAGCTGACCCGGCGGGTACGATCCGGGCTGCTGCGACCGGGAGTCCACGTCAATCGCAGCTATCAGCTCGGCGCAGGATCCCGCCGGTAAACTCGACCCCTCCTTTATACGCGCACAATCTGATGCCAACCTGACAAGGTGGCTTGCTAGGGGCGTTCCACCCATCGCAGTGTCGCTCCGCGTCATCAATGCCTCCTGCAGTTCCTTGTCTCAAGACCAGAAAAATCAAAATGCGTGCCAACGCGAAGGGAGCCGCTGAAATGATTTTGTGACTTTTATTTCGGAGGTTTAACGAGAATGCAGCAGAAGATGGGGCCTAACCCACAGTGTCGCGGACTCGACAAACGCAACATTGCTGTCGCCCGCCTGGCGTGCTTTCGGTCCCTCGCGCCCGTGATGGAGCCGTCAGGGACCAAGTCTTCAAGCTGTGCCTACAACAACCCCGCCTGCTCTGCCTCTTTGCGCAGGTTCTGCCGTGGCCTTGGGCCGATCTGCTGGATCACCAATCCGGCCGCCAGTGAGCCAAGATCGCCGCAGGTCTGGAGGTCGCGGCCCTGTGTATAGCCATGCAGGAAACCGGCGGCGTAGAGGTCGCCGGCGCCTGTCGTGTCGACCAGTTCCTTGATGG
>NZ_AZUY01000084.1 GCF_000513935.1 Mesorhizobium sp. WSM3626
TGGCAAAAGCTTTCCGGCTGGGGCTGATCAGCTAGCCTCACGCAATCGCGTGATGCCGCATCGGTCCGCGATGAACCATTGGGTTGGCCTCGAAAACTGGAGGAAGTCGGCGACAGGCGCAATTCATCGTGGCGCGAGGGGCATACAACCCAGACGCCCATCGCCTTTCTGCGGACAAGCCTCACGGTCCCGGTCGCCGAATGGTCTTCGCACCCGATCATATTGTATGATCTTCATATCGATCGGCTCGAGCACCGATCGGCAATTGGCGATCAGTTCGTCGGGCCCTGACGTGGCATAGAACGACGCCGCCGAAAACATCGCCTTCCGCGATCGCGATCGCGCGGTTGTATGCCCGATCCGTTCCAGGCTGAGCCCGCATTCCGCGATCCTAGGTCGGCGTCGTCGGCGAATTCGGCCAGCGCAGGTTATTGCCAGGTTGAGAATACCGGCCGCCAAAAAGGGACCAAGGGCCGACTCGCGCCAGTTGCAAATCTGCGAAGCACCGACGCGGGGCAGCCCTATAGAACTGCGTTTTACCCGAGAGTCCGGCGCCGGTGGTCGGAGAGTCAAATCGCTCTTGCCTGCACGCCCGCCGCAACAAGCCGGTTCCGGAGACCGAGCCCTGCCATGCCGGGGAGCGACTGGTCATCAGAAGCCAGACAGAGCCGCTTTTCTTCGGCCGTATTCGATTGCTGGCACAACACGAGGCGGTCACACCGAACGGAAACCACGAACACGTTTTCGGCGCTTCTATTCTAAGCCCGTGAATTCACGGCGCCAGAGCCGTCCCCGAAGCTCTGTCGAACAAAGTCCATAGCCTTCCCGCGCTCGCTCGCCAGCTACGTGACTGGTCCTCGTCTATCACTCGCCGAAAAAGCGGCCGCCCCTGACTCCGTAATGTCAGTCGTTCAGGTCGTCGCATGTCCGACATTGGCGGCTATTGGACAACGCCTCCAAGGTCATAGCCGTTGCTGCAAGCGGCCTTTCCTTTGGCACGTCATTTGCAGGCCTATGGACGACCGGAGCTCCCGCCTCGGCGTTCAGGAGAAATCATCCCCAACCCAGCTCGCCAAACCCGCAGTCATGTCGACGTGATAGCGCGACCTTCCCTCGCCAAGGGTGTGGCCTGTCCTTCGCGGCTTCTCCACGATTCTTGCGGACACGAGCTTACCGCGCGTCGGATTTATCGGCCCGGCAGCGCATTACGAACCCATTCGGAGACGCATGAGCTTTTTTCGACTCAACTCAGCATTGGCGGCTAGCGCCCCCGTGGCAGGAGGTGCCAACTCGGGCCGTTGCTCGCCGGCAAACCGACTTGTCGGCGTTGACCTGGCGCGCGGATTGGCTGTGTTCGGCATGTACGCCGTACATGTCGGACCCAGTCCAAGCGAAGGGGGGGTCACCGGCTTCTTTCTAGAACTCGCTCATGGTCGCTCTTCTGCGCTCTTTGCCTTGTTGGCGGGGTTCTCCCTTGTCCTTATCACTGGAAGAATCCCCAAGACAGGACAACAAGGCCGCCAAGCTGCGACCAAAATCGTGATACGCGCGCTCATCCTGCTAGCCTTAGGTCTGCTGCTGGAAGTCACCCAAGCGCCGGTGGTTGAGATCCTCGCCTTTTACGGACTGTACTTTCTGCTGGTTCTTCCACTCTACCGGCTCGATGCGGTCACCCTCGCAGCCATAGGGCTTTCGACGACACTTGTGCTTCCCCAGCTGAGCTTCCTGCTTAACGAGATGATGGATGAGGAGATGCCTTTCGTCACCCTGTGGCTCAGTGGGGCGTACCCTGCGATCACATGGACACCATTCGTTATCGCAGGCATGGCAGTCGCACGTCTGAATCTGACGAAGGTGACCACCCGCCGGTGGTTGGCGATCGCTGGAATAGTGCTTGCCGTCCTTGGATATGGAGGGTCCGCTCTCGCCTTGCACTATATGCCTGGGGTAGCAGAGGCGATCACCGAGCAGGGTGGGGACATAGGCGATCTCTCGTGGTCGAATGCGGGAGAGACGTGGTCCGGGTACGGGCCCGTTTGGTTGTGGGTGGCCTCACCTCACAGTGATACCACCTTCTCGATTCTGGGGAACACCGGCGTCGCCCTTCTAGTTCTGGCGATCAGCCTGGCCGTTTCCGACACGCGTCTTCGCGTGCTGACCGCTCCAATCGCGACTGTCGGTTCCATGTCGTTGACGGCTTATGTGCTGCACATCTGGGGAATCTGGGTGTTCGACCCAGTTGGGTCACTCTACGAGCTAGGAGGCTTCGTACTCGCAACCAGTGCGTTCGCAATGTTATGGCGGCGCGCGTTCGGCCGAGGTCCGCTCGAGGCGCTGATGGGCAAAGCCGCAGACCTGTCTCGCTTCGTGCCTTAGCACTGCGTCAACCGAACAGCATGCGCGAGATCCGCGGCCATTTCAGGAGCTCCTGCTTCCACCACGCCGAGAACTGACCGGCATGTCGGGCAACTTTTCGTGTCGAAGCGACGGTGGCGCGAATAGCCGCTGTTCATGCCTGTGTGGGAGATACGACGGACGCAACATGCTCGGGCGAGTGACGATATCCGCCATGACGCAGGTGGGTGGCCGCCGCGTGGGTCGGGCCGGGATGCCCATGACCTGTGGCGTAGTAGACGCGCCTGCTCTTCGTGGAGCGCGGATACCGGCACGGGTCGGGCAGTACCGGCCTATGGCCATGCATGCGCTCGTCCTGGCCATCTGGAGTTCCGGAGCGAGCCCACCTTGTCGTTCCGGGAATCCGGCCGGCATGTCGACCCGCAGCCCTCGCGCGACGTTATGGAGCCGGGCGCCGGCTCTGCCCGGCCTCCGCTTCGGGTTCGGTCGCGCGCTCCGTCTCACAGAGGGATCGGCTAAGCCATCGGTCAAGGGCGGTCTGGTGAAAGCGTCGGCAAGGGTGGCGGGCGGCGATACCGCGGGCGTCTTCAAGCCGTGCTTGACGAAACCACGCCTCCCCGTGATGCCGTTCACTGTTCACCCGTTCGACCGCGTCCCCGAGAAGTTCCAAAGTCTCGACCATGGGTCATTGCCGTAGGATAGGATCGCGATCGAGTGGTTCTGACTTAATGTTACTGAGCCGCCAAGCCTCTCGATCGCTGGTATCAAGCCTGGCGGGATTTGCCGCATACCAGCGGGCGCCGCTGGTGGGACCGATCTTGATTTTTCGCGGCCCCACGAAGAGGGCGCAGGGTCGACCTGGACACGTTACTTGCTTCACCCAACCCTTATCCGAATTGTCGTCAGACTGCAGTCATCAGAATCGCTCATGCAATGGATGTCGTCGCAGCGCGGCGGTTCTGTTCGTCGCGTGGCTGACGCTTCCGGATATCTGCCGCGTTATTCTTTGAAAAAATCATCGAAGACAATCGAATGCCGAGTACCTCACCCCTGAACGAAATTGGCGTTCTTGCAGATTCGAGGTCGTGCTGTAGGAGCGATGCATTTGCGCGCCCGGACCCCATCACCGCACCAAGGCGTTCGGGAGGCCAAGGCATTGCATGCAAAAGCCAGGCCGCTCATCCAGCCACCTCGTACGCCGGGCTTAGGTGCTTTCACTTGGCACGACATTTGCGCGGTAAATTGGAAACCAGCCTGCATCGGCTCAGGAGAAAACATCCGGGCTCAGCTCGCCCGACCGCGGTGGAGATCGGCTGGGATACCCGATGGAAATCAGAATGACCGACCTGCAGGCAAGAAGCAGTCCATTAACCCTTCGGATCACAGACGCGAGATCTTAGTATGAAGAGCCAGAATTGCGGCAATCCTCAACCAACTGCTCCTGGCCACGATCCGTCCTCGCCACCGGGGGTGCGCTCCACGGAGAGGCGCCTCGGCACGTTTCGCGTCATAGCCCTGTATGTTGCGATGGCTTGGCGTACAAGCCGATATCTAACCTTGTCCTTATTGTTGCTGAGGCTTGCCGATGCACTGCTTCCCGTCAGCATACTTTATGTAGGCAAGCTGATCATTGACGACGTCAGTCACCAAATCCAATACGGGGCGCCCGTCCTTTCCGACGTGCTTTATGGGGAGAGGTTGCATCCGCTTGCACTGTTGATTGCGGCAGGGTTCGGGCTGGCTGTGATCACCGATGTGTTGAGCCGCGTCCGGTCTCTCGTTGAAGGTACACTTGGCGAGCGGATTTCCGTTGCATTGACCGCCCTTCTCATGGAGCGTGCCGCGACGCTGGATCTGAAGGATTTCGAGGACGCCGAATTTCAGGCCCATCTCGAAGCTGCGCGCGAGCAGACAACCGACACCATGGCGCTGTCTAGGCTTTTTTCACACGCGGCGAGCATTGTAAAAGTGATGGCTTTCGCTGCGGCCCTTCTCATCATTGCGCCTTGGGTGATGGTTCTTCTGTTGATCGCAGTGGTGCCGGCGTTTGTCGGCGAGTTCTATTTCAATGAGAGGAGATACTCGCTCGATTGGAGCCGCATTCAGGAGCGGCGCGAACACGACTATTTATGCTTTACGGCAACCAGCGTGGAAGCGGCCAAAGAGGTCAAGATTTTCGGGTTGAGCCGATTTCTCATCAGTCGCTATGTCGCGCTTGCACGGCAATTCTACACCGCAATGCGCAAGCTGGAGGTACGGAATGAAATCTGGAGTGGCGTCTTCACCACGCTCGCCACGATGGCCTATTACGGCGCTTACGCTTACATCGTGTGGCGTACGCTGCAGGGGGACTTCACCGTTGGTGACCTTACGTTCCTCGCCGGTTCGTTCCTGCAACTGAGCAAGGAGGTGGAAACGGTGCTGTTCCGTTTCGCTGGTATATTCGCCAGCGAGGTGGAGTACCTCAACTACCTGTTCTCCTTCTTTCAACGGGAGCCTCAAATCCTGACGCCCGAAAATCCGCTGCCCGTCCCTTCCCCAGTCCGAGAAGGCTTCGTCTTCGAAGATGTGGGATTCAGATATCCGGGATCGGAGCGGTGGGCAGTGCGTGGTCTCAACTTCGAGCTGCTGGCCGGAGAGGTGGTCGCGGTCGTCGGGGAGAGCGGCGCTGGGAAGACCACGCTGGTTAAGCTGCTGACACGCCTCTACGATCCCGATGAGGGCCGGATCCTTCTCGATGGCAAGGATTTGCGCGAGTACGATCTGGATGAACTACGCAACTCGGTTGGCGTGATCTTCCAGGATTTCGTTCGCTACGCCATGACCGCTAGCGACAACATCGCGGTTGGCCGCATCACGGCGCGCAAGGATGGAGATCGCGTAGAACGCGCCGCCGAATGCAGCCAAGCCTCGAAGGTCATCGGCAGGCTGCCTGAAGGATATGACCAGATGCTCGGCAATGGGTTTAAGAGTGGTGTGGAGCTGTCAGGTGGCGAATGGCAGAAGATTGCCATTGCTCGAGCCTACATGCGAAATGCTGAGCTATTGATCCTGGACGAACCGACGGCCGCACTCGACGCTCGTTCGGAATACGAGGTGTTCCGGCGTTTCAAGGAGCGGAGCAAGGGCAAAACATCGGTTCTAATTTCCCATCGCTTTTCCAGCGTGCGGATGGCCGATCGCGTTCTGGTGCTGGCCGACGGGAAAGTTGAGGCGCAGGGTACACATGAGGAACTTTTGGCGCAGTCCGGTCGCTACGCCGAACTCTTCGAACTCCAGGCGGCGGGCTTTCGATAGGCGGCTATTGGCTCGTCAGGGTTGAACGGCCCTTCCAGAGGTGCAGCGTGCTCTTCTCAAGGTGCAATCGGGAACGTCAGATTCCTGGGTGGATAGTGCGCTGCTGTTTGACACAGTGGAGGTGTTCACCCGCCGCTAGGAAAACATGCCCACGGTGGTTCACAAACGGAAGAACCACGCCATCCGCACGAGGTTCTGGTGCAATTTTTTCGCCCTGGTGGAACGCGTCGATCGACTTGGGCGAGCACCTCCGTCTCCTCCCTGCCCCCGCAAGTCGCGCCCGCACCGATCGCCCTCACCTTGCCCAAGCCCCGTTTCTGGCTATATTACTGGATAGATAGAGGTCATCATGAGAAATTCACAGAAGCGTGCCATCCAACATTACCGCTCCCGACTTGCTCTGCGCGGCTTAGCGCGCTTCGAAGTACTCGGTCGGGACGCTGATCGCGATCTGATACGATCGCTTGCCCGGCGCCTGTCGGAGGATACCCCCGAAGCGTCGGAGCTTCGCGCGAGCGTGAGCAAGTCGATCGCTGGCGAGCCACCCAAGCCTGGCCGAATCCTCGCCGCCTTGCGTGGTTCGCCGCTGGTGGGCACCGACCTCGATTTTTCCCGGCCCCATGAACAGGGGCGCAAAGTCGACCTGTGACGCGCTACCTGCTTGATACCAACATCATCAGTAATGTTGTCAAACCGCAGCCATCGGAATCGCTCGTGGCATGGATGTTGTCACAGCGCGACGAGGATCTGTTCATCGCGTCGCTGACGCTTGCGGAGATCCGCCGCGGTATTTTGGAGAAGCCACGAGGCAAAAAACGCGACGCGCTCGACAAGTGGTTCTCGGGGCCCGAAGGACCGCAGGCGCTGTTTGCGAACCGTATCCTATCGTTCGACGACAAGGCGGCGCTGATCTGGGCGCAGCTGATGGCGAAAGGGAAAGCGGCCGGCCGGCCACGTAGTGGGCTTGATATGATCATAGCCGCCGTCGCCGGCGCGAACGAGTGCGTGTTGGTGACAGACAACGAAAAGGACTTTGCCGGACTGCAATTCGTCAATCCGATACGCCGTGCGGTGTGACGCACTAGGCGTAAAGGCGTTGGGGAGAAAAGATGGCCGGGACTCAGATAGAGGGCCCACTGCAAACCCGGTGCGCGCTGCTCAGTTCTTCCGCTAACCAGCTGCACGGACTATCGCAGGTCCGGACGACCCGTTGGGCCAGGGCTTGACTCCGATGATGCCGAAAACAAAATTTCGGATATACTCAGACTGAGCATAGGAAGAGGCAATCACACCGGGTCATGGCGTCCGGTAATGAACGCAATAGGATGGACCGGTCCGCCGGTCAGCCCGGCTTCGCGACTGGTATGCTCAACCTCACGCTGACGAACATCGCTCATCCCGTTGAACGACAGCGAGGACAGTTTTCGGCCAGCACCCGGTCGGCCAGCAATGCGAGAAGCCTGATGCCCTCAATCTCACCCCAGCCGCAAACAACCATCATGGAAGCAATGCGTTATGGAAGCACCTGCGCTTTGGCGTCGGCACCTCGATGACACGTTCGAGTTCCTCAATCAGATCCGCAAGAGCTCAA
>NZ_AZUY01000085.1 GCF_000513935.1 Mesorhizobium sp. WSM3626
CGCAGCGGCAACGTGTTGATGAACAGACCCATCGCCCGGTCCGCTCCAGCACCGGCCTGCATGCGGCCAAGCAGCACGGTGCCGAACACAACCGTCTCGCGTCCCGACGTGCGCGCCACCACCTGACCCCACGCCACATGGCAAAGGCTGGCAAGGCTCACGCCCAATCGCCNGGCCTGCTCGCGAAGACGATCGTTGAGCGNCTGCGGCAGCTTCCGGTACACT
This sequence comes from Mesorhizobium sp. WSM3626, assembly GCF_000513935.1. Classification (GTDB taxonomy): domain Bacteria; phylum Pseudomonadota; class Alphaproteobacteria; order Rhizobiales; family Rhizobiaceae; genus Mesorhizobium; species Mesorhizobium salmacidum. The sequence continues at coordinate 226 of NZ_AZUY01000085.1, forward strand.
TCCACCACACCTTCGCCGTCACCCCGCACCTCCGTCAGGCCGAATGGCAGCGAAGGCACGTCGATGTCGCCAAGCTGCTCGCGGAAGTAGCGTTCATGCTCCGCCTCCGGGATCCCGAGACGCGCCTGCGCCACAACGTTGCGGAATGGCTCGGCAGCAGGCAGTTCATCCCCCCGCCCCGCCAGGATCGCATCGATCTCCACGAAGAAAGGTTCTGCTGAAGCGGCATCCTCGATCAGATGGTGACTTGTTACTTGCAACAGCCAGCGATCGCTCCCGGGATCCCGCGCCACCACGTAGCGCATCAGGGGCGCCTGGGTCAGGTCGAGCCGCAGATGCTGTGGGGCGTAGCGACGCCTCAGCTGCTCCACGCCGGGACCGGCGGTGGCATCGAGTTCGACCTCGGTGATGCTGAGCGGCGCGTGGCGCAACACCACCTGCACGGGCGACGACAGGCCCGTCCACACAAAGGCAGTGCGCAGGATGGCGTGCCGGTCGACCACGCGCTGCACCGCCGACAGGTACCGATCCAGTCGGTTCCGATCGGCAAAGGCCATCTGGCCGCGGATCAGATAGGGATCGCCCTTCTGCGCCAGAAGATGGTGGAACAAGATGCCATCCTGCAGTGGCGACAGTGCATAGATATCCTCGACGTTCGCAATCCCGCCCGGCACAGCTTCCACCACCCGGTCGATCTCGGCCTGGTTCAGCTCTGCCAGCGGCACCATGTCAGGCGTGATCCTGCGGGTCTGCGGCGTGATGCCATTGGGAGGAATCGTCACCTCGCGGCTCCATCCGAGCTTGCTGGCAAAATCGGCTAGCCGGGGATGCTCGAACAGGTCGCGGATCGCTGCTCCCAGGCCCAGCCGGCGCAGACGTTCCAGCAGCCTGACCGCGAGCAGGGAGTGGCCGCCGAGTTCGAAGAAGCTGTCCTGGCGTCCGACCTGTTCGACGCCCAGCAACTCCGCCCACAGCCCGGCAAGGATCGCCTCAACCTCGCCCTGCGGTGGCTCATACGCGCCACGCGCATAGGCTCCGCCCTCCGGCGCCGGCAGCGCACGTCGGTCGAGCTTGCCGTTCGCGCTCAGCGGCAGCGCCTCCAGCACCACATAGGCCGCCGGCACCATATATTCGGGCAGAACGCCGCCAAGATACGTCCGCAGCATCGCCGCGAGATCGTCGCCGGCGTCGCCCCGCACTACCACATAGGCAACCAGCCTCTTCTCGCCAGGCATGTCTTCCCGCGCGATCACCGCCGCTTCGCGCACCAGCGCATGCTCGCCAAGTCGCGTCTCGATCTCGCCAAGCTCGATGCGGAAGCCACGGATCTTGACCTGATGGTCGTTGCGCCCGAGGTACTCGATGTTGCCGTCCGGCAGGTAACGCGCCAGATCGCCTGTCCGATAGAGCCGCGCCTGTGGGTCACTGCTGAACCGATCCGCCACGAACCGCTCCGCCGTCAGTTCCGGACGGTTCAGATAGCCCCGCGCAACGCCTACTCCGCCGATATAGAGCTCACCTGCAATACCGAGGGGGACAGGCTCGCCATAACCGTCCAGAATATACATTTGCGTGTTCGAGATCGGACGGCCGATCGGGACGATATTCCCGTCATAGCCGGCCGGACAGGTCCAGGCCGTCACATCGATCGCCGCCTCTGTCGGGCCATACAGATTGTGTAGCTTCGCCTGCGGCAGAAGGCGCTGCGTGTTGTGCACGCTTAAGGCAGGCAGCGCCTCACCGCTGCACACAATACGCTGCAGCGACGTGCAACCCGCCGCGCCCTCCGCTTCCAGGAAGCTCGTCAGCATCGACGGCACGAAGTGTATCGTCGTGATCCGATACCGCGTGATCGCGTTGACCATTGCGCTCGGGTCTTTGTGCTCCCCCGGCGCTGCCAGCACCAGCCTGGCCCCGGTCAGCAGGGTCCAGAAGAACTCCCATCCAGAAACATCGAAACTATAGGGGGTCTTCTGCAGCACTACATCGTTTGCATCCAGGCGATAGGCATCCTGCATCCAGACCAAGCGGTTGACGAGCGCCCGATGTTCATTCTGCGCGCCCTTTGGCATCCCCGTAGAGCCTGAGGTGTAGATGACATAGGCGAGATGGCGCGGTGTCAGGCCAAGCGCACGGGGATCGGGATCGGTCGCGGGGTGGTTGTCCTGCTCGGCACTCTGCTCATCGAGCCCGATCGACACGCGTCCAGAAAGCGCCTCGCCAAGAGCTGCGCGTCCGGTCTTGTCCACAAGCACCAGACGCGGATCGGCATCGCCCACCAGCCAACCAAGCCGCTCGCGCGGATAGGTCGGGTCGAGCGGCACATAAGCGCCGCCGGCCTTCAGCACGCCAAGCAGCCCGATCACCATTGCGGGCGAACGCTCGACGCAAAGCCCAACCCGGTCGTCCGGCTTCACGCCAAGTTCGATCAGGCGATGCGCCAGACGATTGGCCTCGGCGTTCAATTCGCCGTAGCTGAGTTCCCTGTCGCCCTGCACCAGCGCAATCGCATCGGGATCGCGCCGCACCTGTTCTTCGAACAGTTCATGGATGCACTGATCCGACGAATAAGCAGCTTCCGTCCGGTTCCAGGTCCCGACAATCAGCTCCCGCTCCTCGCGCGGCAGCACGTCTAATGACCGCAATGGTGTCTCCGGCGCCTCATCCAGCGCCGCCGCCAGGCTCTCCAGAGCCCGCTGCATCATCCCGATGATTCGATCCGCCGATATCGCCTCCACAATCTGCGCCGTCAAGCCAAGCTCGGTCCCAAAATCCTCCACCGACAGCGTCAGCGGATAGTTCGTCCTCTCCTCGCTCTCCAGCCACTCAGCACCGCTGAGGCTCGGCGTCTGCGCGGCGTTATGCCGATAGTTCAGCAGCGCGCTGAACAGAGGGGTTCCCGCCGCCACCCCGCTGCAACGCTGTGCCAGTGCCAGCGGGGCATGCTCGTGCTGCAAGAGTTCCGCCAGACGCAGATGCGTCTCCCGCACGCCTGCCGCTACGCCGCGCCCATCGAGGTCGAGCCGCAGCGGCAGCGTGTTGATGAACAGTCCCATCGCCCGATCGGCGCCTGCGCTGGCCTGCATCCGTCCCAGCAGCACGGTGCCGAACACCACCTTCTCGCGGCCGGACGTGCGCGCCACCACCTGGCCCCACGCCACATGGCAAAGGCTGGCAAGACTCACCCCCAGGCGCCGAGCTTGCCCTCGCAGACGGTCGTTGAGAGTCTGCGGCAGCATCCGGTGTATTTCGGCCACTCCCTTGCCATCGCCGCGCACCTCCGCCAGGCCGAATGGCAGCACCGGCTCGTCGACATCGCCCAGCCGCTCGCGGAAGTAGCGCTCATGTTCCGCCGCCGAGACCCCGAGACGAGCCTGCGCCACGACATCCCGGAACGGCTCCGCAACAGGCAGTTCAGCCTCCCGTCCCGCCAGGATCGCCTCGATCTCCTCGGTCAAAATGTCCAGGGTAGAGTGGTCTCCCACCAGATGGTGATAAAGCTCGACCAGCAGCCACCGATCGGCCTCGGGATCCTTTGCCACCACGAAGTGCAGCAAGGGCGCCTTGGCCAGATCGATGCGATGATGCTGCGGATCGTAACGATGCCGCAGCTGCTCCACGCCGGGACCGGCGGCTGGATCGAGCTCGACCTCGGTGATGCTGAGCGGCGCGTGGCGCCACACCACCTGCACCGGCGACGACAGGCCTTCCCACACAAAAGCGGTGCGCAGGATATCGTGGCGATCGACCACACGCTGCACCGCCGCCAGATACCGGTCCAGCCGATCCCGCTCGGCAAAGGCCACCTGCGCACGGATCAGATAGGGATCGCCCTTCTGCTCCAAGAGGTGATGGAACAGAATGCCGTCCTGCAGCGGCGACAGTGCGTAGATGTCCTGCACGTTGCCGACACCGCCCGGCACCGCCTCCACCACCCGGTCGATCTCGGCCTGGCTCAGTTCCGCCAGCGGCACCATATCCGGCGTGATCGTCCGGCTCTGCGGCGTGATGCCGTTGGCTGGAACCGTAACCTCGCGGCTGCGTCCCAGCTTCGCCGCAAAATCAGCTAGCCGGGGATGTTCGAACAGATCCCGGATCGCCGCTCCCAGGCCCATCCGGCGCAGATGCTCCAGCAGCCTAACCGCCAGCAGCGAATGACCCCCGAGTTCGAAGAAGCTGTCCTGGCGCCCGACCTGTTCGACACCCAGCAGTTCTTGCCAGATACCGGCAAGGATCGTCTCCACCTCCCCTTGCGGCGGCTCATAAAGGCCGCGTGCATAGGCCTCTTCGTCAGGCGCCGGCAGTGCTCTGCGGTCGAGTTTGCCGTTCGGCGTCAGCGGCAGTGCTTCCAGCGCGACATAGGCCGCCGGCACCATGTACTCCGGCAGGGTGCTGCTCAGATGCGCCCGCAGCACCGCAGCCAGTTCGCCGACGTCACCGGCGTTACCGATCTCGTTCTTCGCTTCATCCTTGGCCACGACATAGGCGACCAGCCGCTTGTCGCCAGGCGTGTCCTCACGTGCGATCACCACCGCTTCGCGCACTGCCTGATGCTCGACCAGCCGCGCCTCGATCTCGCCAAGCTCGATGCGAAAACCGCGGATCTTGACCTGATGGTCGTTGCGGCCGAGGAACTCGACGTTGCCGTCCGGCAGGTAACGCACCTGATCACCCGTGCGGTAGAGCCGCGCCCCGGCCTCGCCGCTGAAGCGATCCGCCACGAACCGCTCCGCCGTCAGCTCGGGACGGTTGAGGTAACCGCGCGCAACACCCACACCGCCGATATAGAGCTCGCCAGCAACCCCGATCGGAACAGGCTCACCATGCCCGTCTAGAACATAGGTCCGCGCATTCGATATCGGACGGCCGATCGAAGACCATGGCGTGTCCGCGCGCACCTTCTGCAGTGTGGCATCGACAGTGGCTTCCGTCGGACCGTAGACATTGAACAAAGCCGGGCGACGATCGTTGCGGCCAAACCACGCTTTCAGCGCGGTAGGATTGACCGCCTCGCTTCCGATCACGACCTGACGCACCGTGCCGGGAAGCGCCATGTCGGGCCTCTCCATCGTCATCTGCGCCCAGAACTGGGAAGGAAGATTCACCATTGTGACGCCGAAGATGCTGCACAGATCAACGAAGGCTCCGGTCGATGCCAGCCATGCGTCGGTTCGCAGAACCAGCGCGGCGCCCGCCGCCAGAACAGGAAATATCTCTTCGGCCGATACGTCGAACGACATGGACGCGAACTGAAGCGCGCGATCTTGAGCGGACAAAGCATAGGTCACCCGCAAGTCTGCGATCATATTGACCACGCCTCTGTGCTCAACCATGACGCCCTTGGGTATCCCGGTAGAGCCCGAGGTGTAGATCACATAGGCGAGGTGACGCGGTGTCAGGCCAAGCCCGTGGGGATCGGGATCGGTCGCGGGGTAGTCCTCCCCCTCCACCTGAGGCACATCCAGCCCGATCGTCTCGCGTCTCGCCAGCGCTTCGCCCAGTGCAGCGCGTCCTGCCCTGTCCACCAGCACCAGACGCGGGTCGGCATCGCTGACGACGAAACCAAGCCGCTCGCGTGGATAGCTGGGATCCAGCGGCACATAGGCGCCGCCTGCCTTCAGCACGCCGAGCAGACCGATCACCATCTCGGGCGAGCGCTCCAAGCAAAGCCCGACCCGATCGTCAGGCTTTACACCCAGTCCGATCAGGCGATGCGCCAGGCGATTGGCCTTGGCGTTCAACTGCCCATAGCTCACCTCAACATCGCCCTGGATCAACGCGATTGCATCAGGAGCGCGACGAGCCTGCTCTTCGAACAGCTCGTGGATGCAGCGATCCGATGGATAATCAGCCTCCGTCCGGTTCCATACCTCGACGATCAGCTCGCGCTCTTCCTGCGGCAGCACGTCCAGCGACCGCAACGGCGTCTCAGGCGCAGTCTCAAGCACCTCGACCAGGCTCTCCAGCGCCCGCTGCATCAGCCCGACGACACGATCCGCCGGTATCGCCTCCACAACCTGTGCCGTCAGGCCAAGCTCGGTACCGAAGTCGTCGACCGACAGCGTCAGCGGATAGTTCGTCCGTTCCTCGCTCTCCAGCCATTCGCCGCCGCTCAGGCTCGGCGTAGCCATCTTCTCCGCCGCAATGTGCCGGTAATTCAATAACGTGCTGAACAGTGGTGTTCCCGCCGCCACCCTGCTGCAGCGCTGCGCCAGCGCCAGCGGCGCATGCTCGTGCTGCAAGAGTTCAGCCAAGCGCAGATGTGTTTCGCGCACACCTGCCGCCACCCCTCTCCCATCCATGTCCAATCGCAGCGGCAACGTGTTGATGAACAGGCCCATCGCCCGGTCCGCGCCTGTCTGCATGCGACCCAGCAGCACCGTGCCGAAGACCACCTTCTCGCAGCCGGACGTGCGCGCCACCACCTGCCCCCACGCCACATGGCAAAGGGTAGCCAGACTCACGCCCAGGCGACGGGCATGGCTCCGCAAACGGTCGTTGAGGGCTTGCGGCAGCACCCGGTGTATTTCAACCGTCCCCTCGCCACTGCCCTGTATCTCCGCCAAGCCGAATGGCAGCACGGGCTCATCGATATCACCAAGCCGTTCGCGGAAGTAGCGCTCATGCTCCGACACCGATATTCCGAGGCGCGTCTGCGCCACCACGTTGCGGAACGGCTCGGCAGCGGGCAACTCGGCTTCCCAGCCGCCCAGGATCGCTTCGATCTCCTCGTTCAGCAATTCCACCGTCGATCGATCGCCGATCAGATGATGATGCAATGTTTGCAGTAGCCAACGGTCGGCCTCGGGATCCTTTGCCACCACGAAGCGCAGCAGAGGCGCCTGGGTCAGGTCGAACCTATGATAGCTCGGGTCGTAGCGATGCCGCAGTTGCTCTACGCCGGGTCCGGCGCCGGGTTCG
>NZ_AZUY01000086.1 GCF_000513935.1 Mesorhizobium sp. WSM3626
CTCGCGCACCAACTGCCGTTCCGAGCGAACCCCGAACAGGTAGCCGATGAACAGCGCCTTGAACATCAAGGTCGGATCGAGCGGCGGCCGGCCATTGTCGGCGCAGTACAGCGGCGCCGTCAGCTCGTGGATAAAGGAAAAGTCGATCACGCGGTCGATCTTGCGCAACAGATGATCAGCCGGAACAAGCTGATCCAACGTCACCATCTCGAGCGCGGTCTGTTCAGGGGCGGGTCGCTTCAACATGACCCAGTGAATCAAAAACCCTAGGCAAAAGCCAGGGGTTTGTCAGCAGTCTGAAGCGGCGCCGAAAGGCGCCGCTTTTTTGTTGTCGCGAAGGCTGATTATCGCGCGATCAGCTGGCCAAAGCGGTCGACTTCCTCCGAGGTCGTCGCAAAGCTGGTGACGAAGCGATAGAGCAGTTCGTCCTCGCCGATATGGCCGTCGAAGCCGTGCGGCCTGTGCCAGTCATAGAAGGCCGCGCCCGCCGCCTGCAGCTTCTCGGCTTCCGTCGTCTTGATCACCGCGAAGACTTCGTTGGCCTGCGGCAGCCAGGCAAGCTTTGCCGTGGCCGAATCCTCGATCGCGGCCGCCAGGCGCGCGGCCATGACGTTGGCATGCCTGGCGGTGTCGAGCCACAGCCCGTCCTTGAAATAGGCTTCGAACTGCGCCGCGACGAAACGCGACTTCGAAAAAAGCTGTGCCGCACGCTTGCGCAGGAAAGCCAATTCCTTGGCGCGGTCGAGATCGAACAGCACGATCGCCTCGGCGCACCAGCAGCCGTTCTTGGTGCCGCCGAAGGATAGGATGTCGACGCCGCGTTTCCAGGTCATTTCAGCCGGCGTGGTGTCGAGCGCGACCAGCGCATTGGCGAAGCGGGCGCCGTCCATGTGCAGCGGCACGGAATGGTGTTTGGCGATCGCCGCAATCGCGGCAATGTCGTCCAGGCCATAGATCGTGCCGACCTCGGTCGACTGGGTGATCGAGACGGCCATCGGCCGGCCCCAATGGACCACCTCGCCGGCGAAACGGCCGATCGCCTTGTCCAGATTGTATGGCTCGATCTTGCCCAGCGGGCCGTCGACGGCGTGAAGCCGCGAGCCGCCGGAAAAATATTCCGGCGCGCCGCACTCGTCCTCGATGATATGCGATTCGCGGTGGGCGAAGGAAATGCCGCCGGGCTTGTTATAGGCCGTCAGCGACAGCGAATTGGCGGCGGTGCCGGTCGCCACGAAGAACACGGCCACTTCGCGCTCGAAAATCTCGCTGAAGCGCTGATAGACGGTTTGGTCGAGGGCACCATCGCCATAGGCGGTCGAAAAGCCGGCGGTATGGGCCGAAAGGCCGGCTGCAATGCTTGGGTGGGCGCCTGCCCAATTGTCGGAAGCGAAGAACATGCGTCTGCCTGTGCTGGGGAAATCGCCGGGACCTTGGCCGGTTTCATGACCCGCCCGCAAGAGCCAGACACAAGAAAACGGGTAAAGCCAGCGTCGGGCTCGCGGCGTCTTCAGAGACCGAAGCTTACGTTTTGCAACCGCCTAACGAAATTTTGTGTCGCTGCGCGGCCAATTTTTTTGTGAATCGGTCTTGTATGGGTCCTGGATTTCTGTCATAAAAATTTAGGACAGTAGTGCTGTCTTATTTTGTCGCACAAAACAGGCTGGATTGGCGTATCGTTTAGGCCACTCCGGCTTTTGCCGCGAGCGACAGGTGGACGGACCAGCTCTGGCCTGTACGATACCGGATGTGAACCAGCGGCGCGCCGCTTGGTTCGGCGATTTCGCAAGACGTGCCGCGAGGATGAAGGGCGAGCTCAAGTGCTCGCCAAGGCAAACCAGCGCCCCCAGGCTGACCAAGGCCAAGTGGCGCGGAACGGAGGATAGGACGATGACGGAATTGACGCTCTCTGCGACGAACGGCCAGGCCGCGCAGACGAAAGCGGCCGCCGTCAAAAATACCTCCACCAAAAATCGCGCGACCACCGGCGGCCTCACCGCCCAGGGACTCTACGATCCGCGCAACGAACATGACGCCTGCGGTGTCGGCTTCATCGTCAACATGAAGGGCGTGAAGTCGCATCAGATCGTCAAGGACGGGCTTGCGGTGCTCGAGAACCTGACGCATCGCGGCGCCGTCGGTGCCGATCCGCTGGTCGGCGATGGCGCCGGCGTGCTGGTGCAGCTTCCGGATCTTTTTTTCCGTGAGGAGATGGCGGCCCAAGGGATCGATCTGCCACCGGTAGGCCAGTATGGCGTCGGACACTGGTTCATGCCGCAGGATGCCGTCCTTCGCACCCATGTCGAAGAGATCATCGCGGAATCGGCGCAGTCCGAAGGGCTGCCGCTACTGGGATTCCGTGACGTGCCCGTCGACAATTCGTCGCTGTCGAAGGCGGCTGACATCGTCGCGTCCGAGCCTTTCCACCGCCAGGTCTTCATCGGCCGCACGGCTGATATCACCGATGACGAGGAATACGAGGCCAGGCTCTATCTGCTGCGCAAGGTCATCTCGGGCCGCATCTACGCCGAGAACGACAACAAGGATATCGGCGCCTATTGCGTGTCGCTGTCGGCGCGCACCATCGTCTACAAGGGCATGTTCCTGGCCTATCAGGTCGGCGCCTACTACAAGGACCTGACCGATCCGCGTTTCGAGACCGCGCTGATCCTCGTCCACCAGCGCTTCTCGACCAACACCTTCCCGTCGTGGAAGCTGGCGCATCCCTACCGCATGGTCGCGCATAATGGCGAAATCAACACCGTGCGCGGCAACAACAACTGGATGGCGGCCAGACAGGCGTCGGTCGATTCCGAACTGTTCGGCAACAACATCTCGAAGCTCTGGCCGATCTCCTATGACGGCCAGTCCGATACGGCGTGCTTCGACAACGCGCTCGAGTTCCTGTTCCAGGGCGGCTACAGCCTCAGCCACGCCATGATGATGCTGATCCCGGAAGCCTGGGCCGGCAACAAGCTCATGGATGCCGACCGCAAGGCTTTCTACGAGTACCATGCGGCGTTGATGGAGCCGTGGGACGGCCCGGCGGCGGTCGCTTTCACCGACGGACGCCAGATCGGCGCCACGCTCGACCGCAATGGATTGCGCCCGGCACGCTACATTGTCACCGATGACGACCGCGTCATCATGGCTTCGGAAGCCGGCGTGCTGCCGGTGCCGGAGGAAAAGATCGTCCAGAAGTGGCGGCTGCAGCCCGGCCGCATGCTTCTGATCGACCTGGCCAAGGGCCGCATCGTCCCCGACGAGGAGATCAAGTCGGAGATCGCGACCAAGCACCCGTACAAGACCTGGCTTGGCAACACGCAGCTCATCCTGGAAGATTTGAAGCCGGTCGAGCCCCGCGCGCTGCGCAAGGATGTCAGCCTGCTCGATCGCCAGCAGGCGTTCGGCTACACCCAGGAAGACACCAAGCTGTTGATGTCGCCGATGGCGACCACCGGCCAGGAAGCGGTGGGCTCGATGGGCACCGACACGCCGATCTCGGCGATGTCGGACAAGTCGAAGCTGCTCTACACCTATTTCAAGCAGAATTTCGCCCAGGTCACCAACCCGCCGATCGACCCGATCCGCGAGGAGCTGGTGATGAGCCTGGTGTCCTTCATCGGACCGCGCCCGAACATCTTCGACCTGGTCGGCAATTCGCGCCGTAAGCGCCTCGAGGTGCGCCAGCCGATCCTGACCAATGGCGACCTCGAGAAGATCCGCTCCATCGGCCACACCGAGGACCGTTTCGACACCAAGACGATCGACATCACCTATGGGTCGAGCGAGGGTGCTGCCGGCATGCAGGGCGCCGTCGAACGTCTGTGCGAGCGGGCCGAAGCGGCGGTCGCCGGCGGCTACAACATCATCATCCTGTCCGACCGCCAGCTCGGGCCGGACCGCATCGCCATCCCGGCACTGCTGGCGACGGCCGCCGTGCACCACCACCTGATCCGCAAGGGACTGCGCACCGCGGTCGGCCTGGTCGTCGAATCCGGCGAGCCGCGCGAGGTGCATCATTTCTGCTGCCTCGCCGGCTATGGCGCGGAAGCGATCAATCCCTATCTCGCCTTCGACACGCTGCTCGACATGCACAAGCGCGGCGAACTGCCGGAAGAGGTCGACGCCTATGAAGTGGTGTCGCGCTACATCAAGTCGATCGGCAAGGGCATCCTCAAGGTGATGTCCAAGATGGGCATCTCGACCTATCAGTCCTATTGCGGCGCGCAGATATTCGACGCTATCGGGCTGAAGTCGGATTTCGTGCAGCAATACTTCACCGGCACCGCGACGCTGATCGAAGGCGTTGGGCTGGATGAGGTCGCAGGCGAAACCGTCAGCCGCCACACGGACGGTTTCGGCAGCGATCCGGTGCTGCGCAACAGCCTGGAGGTCGGCGGCGAATATCTGTTCCGCATGCGCGGCGAGGCGCATATGTGGTCGCCCGACGCGGTCGCCACCTTGCAGCATGCGGTGCGCCAGGGATCGTGGGAGACGTTCAAGGACTATTCGGCGCAAATCGACAGCGAGACGGCCCGCGCCCAGACCATCCGCGGCCTGTTCAAGATCAAGCTGGCGGGTGAGACCGGCCGCACGAAGGTCGCACTCGACGACGTGATGCCGGCGGCCGACATCGTCAAGCGCTTCTCGACCGGGGCGATGTCGTTCGGCTCGATTTCCAGGGAAGCGCACACCACGCTGGCGCGCGCCATGAACCAGATCGGCGGCAAGTCGAACACCGGTGAAGGCGGCGAAGAGGCTGATCGTTACCTGCCGCTGCCTGGCGGCGGCAAGAATCCGGAACGCTCGGCGATCAAGCAGGTCGCTTCGGGACGGTTCGGCGTGACTGCGGAATATCTCGTCAACTCCGACATGATGCAGATCAAGGTCGCGCAAGGCGCCAAGCCCGGCGAGGGCGGCCAGTTGCCAGGTCACAAGGTCGACGCCACCATCGCCAAGGTGAGGCACTCGACGCCTGGCGTCGGCCTGATCTCGCCGCCACCGCACCACGACATCTACTCGATCGAGGATCTGGCGCAGCTGATCTACGATCTGAAGAACGTCAATCCGGCGGCCGACGTGTCGGTCAAGCTGGTGTCGGAAGTCGGTGTCGGCACGGTCGCGGCGGGCGTCGCCAAGGCGCGCGCCGACCACATCACCATTTCGGGCTATGATGGCGGCACCGGCGCGTCGCCGCTGACCTCGCTCAAGCATGCCGGCAGCCCGTGGGAAATGGGTCTTGCCGAGACGCACCAGACGCTGGTGCTGAACGGCCTGCGCTCACGCGTGGCGCTGCAGGTCGATGGCGGCCTGCGCACCGGGCGCGACGTCATCATCGGCGCGCTGCTCGGCGCCGACGAGTTCGGCTTCTCGACCGCGCCGCTGATCGCGGCCGGCTGCATCATGATGCGCAAGTGCCACCTCAACACCTGCCCGGTCGGTGTGGCGACGCAGGACCCGGTGCTGCGCAAGCGCTTCAAGGGCACGCCCGAGCACGTCATCAACTTCTTCTTCTACGTGGCTGAAGAGGTGCGGACGCTGCTCGCCGAGATGGGCTTCACCCATATCGACCAGATCATCGGCGACGCCGACCTTCTGGAAAAGCGCGACGTGATCCAGCACTGGAAGGCGCGCGGGCTCGACTTCTCGAAGATGTTCTACAAGCCCGATGCGCCGCATGAAGCGGCGCACTGGACCGAACGGCAGAAGCATCCGATCGATGATGTGCTCGACCGCAAGCTGATCGAACTGGCCAGGCCCGCGCTGGAGACCAAGCAGCCGGTCAAGATCGAAGTCGACATCCGCAATGTCGACCGCTCGACGGGCGCCATGCTGTCGGGTGAGGTGGCCAAGCGCTTCAGGCACAAGGGCCTGCGCGAGGACACGATCCAGGTCAAGCTCACCGGAACCGCGGGGCAGTCCTTCGGCGCTTTTCTGGCGCGCGGCATCTCGTTCGAGCTCGTCGGTGCCGGCAACGACTATGTCGGCAAGGGCCTGTCGGGCGGACGCATCGTCATCCGGCCGCCGCAAGAGGCCAGGATCGTCGCGGCCGACTCCATCATCGTCGGCAACACGGTGCTCTATGGCGCGACCGAGGGCGAGGCCTATTTCGCCGGCGTAGCGGGCGAGCGTTTCGCCGTGCGCAATTCGGGCGTGGCAGCCGTCGTCGAAGGCGTTGGCGACCATGGCTGCGAATACATGACCGGCGGCGTCGTCGTCGTCATCGGCAAAACCGGCCGCAACTTCGCCGCCGGCATGTCGGGCGGTGTCGCCTATGTGCTGGACGAGGCCGGCGATTTCGCCGAGCGCTGCAACATGGCCATGGTCGAACTGGAGCCGGTTCCGGAAGAAGACGACCTCATGGAAAAGCTGCTGCACCATGGCGGCGACCTCGATCACAAGGGTCGCGTCGACGTGTCGGGCGACATGACCAGCCATGACGAGGAGCGGCTGTACCAACTGATCTCGAACCACGTGCATTATACGGGTTCGGTGCGCGGCCGCGAGATCCTCGACGACTGGACAATCTTCCGGCCGAAATTCCGCAAGATCATGCCGGTCGAATACCGCCGCGCGCTGATCGAGATGGAACGCATGCGCATGGGCGTCGCGGCCGAATAGATTTTTGAGAATTGCCGGGGAGCCCAGGCTTCCCGGCCCCTTTCATCGACAGTTTGACCTCGGGCTCAAGGTTGCCATGGCTGCCTCAAGAGGTTAACGGGTGCGGCGAAAACCGCACCATCTGGACAGCAGGAACTGGACTATGGGCAAGGTAACAGGCTTTCTCGAAATCGACCGGCAGGTGCACAAGTACCAGCCAGCCTCGGACCGCATTCGGCACTTTCGCGAGTTCACGCTGCCGATGTCGGACAAGGAGGTCGAGAAACAGGCCGCGCGCTGCATGGATTGCGGCATTCCGTTCTGCCACGGGCCGACGGGCTGCCCGATCCACAACCAGATCCCCGACTGGAACGACCTCGTCTACAACAGGGACTGGGACAACGCGATCCGCAACCTGCACTCGACCAACAATTTCCCGGAGTTCACCGGCCGCATCTGTCCGGCACCCTGCGAGGAAGCCTGCACGCTCAACCTCGAGGACATTCC
>NZ_AZUY01000087.1 GCF_000513935.1 Mesorhizobium sp. WSM3626
CGACATCACGACGCCAATGGGCGTCCGCGACCGCGCAGTGCTTCTCCTGCTTGCACGTCTCGGCCTGCGCGCCGGCGACATTTCGGGCATGCGCCCGCCTACCTCGCCGACGTCATCACCCGCATCGTCGCCGGCCATCCGCAAAGCCAGCTCGACGACCTTCTCCCCTGGGCCTATGCCCCCGCGCCGCTCAAGGCCGTGGCCTGAGAACAGCGGTTACTCTGATCCGGCAGCGCAATGAGATCGAAGCGCAGGCCGACGAGCTGTTGCGGCACAGCCAGGATTATCAACTCCTGCGACAAATCCCGGGCATCGGACCGATTAACGCATTGACCATCATTGCCCGTGAACCACAAAAAGCTGTTCCTGCTCACGAGGAGAAGCTCGCAGTTCGCCCCCGCCGCGGTCGCAAGCGCGCGCAATCGGGACCAGGGCGCCAATGCTGGTGCAGCTGCATCGCAAGCGCTGGCCGCTCGACTTTGTGTCGGACCAACTCATCGACGGCGTCGCTTCCGCATTCTCGGCGTCGTCGACGACTGCACGCGGGAGAGCCTGGCCCTCGTTGCCGAGCGCAGCCGGCAGGATGATCGAACCGGGCAGCAAACACAGGATACGCGCGGTGGCGCTCCCCACCGTCCTCAACACGAGCTTCTGATCCAGGTGGAAGACCGCGAACATTATCTACAAGGTCACCCAAGCGGTGCCCTCACCGCCCTAGCTGACAGAGGTCCTTCCACCTGGCACCGCCCCTCGATGAACGCCTTTGATGAAGCGGATCGAGAGAGCGCTACGCCGCGTCGATCCCCAGCATGTACAGGAGCGTTCTTGGTATATTCTTGTCCCAACTGTTGTGCAAGGCTTCCCGGGTCCGGGCGAGCGCCAGCGACGACACGAGCCGCACATCGAAGATATCGCTTCGCCCATGCCATGGGTCACAAAAGAAGCGTCCAAGCCTATTGTGTCCGAATGAACCTTCGGAGGCATCCATGAACCTGTCTTCGTAGAGCCGCGGAGAGCCTCGAGGATCGGTTTTGCCTATATCAGAAAAATTAATAGGGCGTCACAAAAATTTAATAAATTGACGATTTTTGCGGTTCCTCCCATCGTTCGGGATGCAAGCTAGTGATCAGGCGCGTCCGCGTCAGGAAAACATCAGATCTGGCGTCTCGGTTAACGTCCACAAGAAGAGAACACCTGTGAAGTATGGCACACCTAAATCGCAACGTCCAACAACGTCAAAAAGTAGACACAATGGTCCCGTCCGCGTCACAAGATTAGCTAATAGTGTTAGCCGGCGACGTTTCCCCAGATCTCGGAAAATCCTACCAGCATAACCACAGTCGTTGTGGCTCCCAAGAGACCACCGTCGACTATACAGGGGATTCATTCAAATCATGCGCTCATCGTTTACTCTTGCATTAACGGGACAGTCTCTCATTTACCACGATCTTCGAAAAGTATCGGATGAGGGATTTGCCGCAATCAAAGAACTGATCCAAAAGGCGGATGTTTCGTTCACGAACTTGGAGACGACGATTCTCGGCCGTCATGGCGGATTTCCAACTAAGGGCTACTATTTCCAGTGCTCTTCAGCTGTCGTTCTAGATAGCTTGAAGGATATTGGCTTCAATACACTGGCGCTTTCCAATAATCACGCGTTCGATCTTGGGTCTGCGGGAGTGCTGTCCACACTCGAGGAAGTAGAGGAGCGTGCGTTTCTGCATGCAGGAATTGGAGTGGATGCTAGCGACGCGAGTAAGGCCGGCATTAAGCAACTCGGCAAGAGAAAGGTTGCCCTCATCGCGATGGATGCCGGACCCGGGCCTGCGATAAATTACGCTGATAATGCGGCAACCCAAATATGGGCTAACAATGTGGTTGGTACCCGTCCCGCTCGACCAGGGGTTAACAAACTCGACGTCTCGCGGGTGTTCGAGGTTGATGATGAAAAATTCACGAACCTGCGTTCCATTCAGGAAACCTTTCTAAGTAACGCTATGGAGCGCGGAAACTACGCGCAGCCGGACGATCCGCGTGAACTGACATCATCCGATGAGATCGACTTTTACGGAACAATTTTTCGGCGATCGCCGAAGAACTGCCGCAGGATCGCTATCGATGAGAAAAGCTTGCAGCGGCAGCTTGCCACAATCCGAAAGGCGGCGTCGGATGGTGCCTTCGTCGTCGCCTACCTTCATAATCATCATTGGGAACCCGATTGGAGCGAGGTTCCCGAATGGGTTCAGTCATTTGCTCGGTCTTGCGTTGACGCAGGAGCGAATGCGTTCGCCAGCCACGGCGCACCGGTGCTGCAGGCAATTGAAATCTACCGCGGGGTACCGATCTTCTATGGATTGGGAAATTTCCTGTTTCATCTACCCAAAGGTGAGGACGAATGGAGTTCACCCGACGTATGGAAAAGTATTGTCGCGACTTGCGGCTTTGATTGGGACAATAACTTGCTGTCAATCGATCTTACTCCGATTGTGATTGGGGGAGAGGACGAGCTTAGCAACAACAATTTTCATAAGCGCCTTGTGCCCGTGCCTGCTTCAAAAGGACTGGCTTATTCCATGCTCGAAGATCTATGTCGCCGGTCGCAAAAGTATGGAACCGCAATGATGTTGGAAGATGCTCGCGTTATTTTGGGCAACGGCAATTTGCGCAGCGTCCGGGTTATGGCGAGCACGTTAGCGCGCCGAGGCGCCGCATCTCGATAAGGCCTTGGATGGCTATGCGACCGCGCGATCGCAAGTGCGCGCATCCGACAACGAGGAAGAGACTGGACATGCACAACGACCGCCTGGGCCTCAATGAAATCGCAAGGCGCGTGAATGCCAAGAGCGTCGACTACTGTGCGCTCAGTGATCGCATCTGGGCCCTGCCGGAACTCGCGTTTGAGGAGCATCGTTCGGTCGCTGAGCTGATCGCCATCTTAGAGCGCGAGGGCTTTCGCATCACGAAAAAGGCGTGCGGGATGGCCACTGCCTTCGTGGCGGAAAATGGAAGCGGCGGGCCCATCGTCGGCTTTCTTGGGGAGTTTGATGCGCTGCCGGCTCTGGCGCAAGTTTCGGGCGCGACGGAGCACAAGCATCCCACGAAGGGCGCACCCGGGCATGGTTGCGGGCACAATCTGCTCGGTTCTGGATCTGCGCTCGCGGCCGTCGCTTTGAAGGACGCACTTGCGGCGGAGGGTATTCCAGGGACGGTGCGCTACTATGGATGCCCGGCCGAGGAGAGCGGCTCGGGCAAGACTTTCATGGCACGGGCCGGTCTCTTTGAAGATCTCGATGCTGCCTTCTGCTGGCACCCGAACGTTGTCAACGAGGTGCAAACCGCTTCGTCGCTCGCCTGCATCCAAGCTCGCTTCTGCTTCACGGGTCACGCGTCGCATGCGGCGGTTTCTCCCCATGTGGGCCGCAGCGCGCTCGACGCGGTGGAACTGATGAACGTGGGCGTGAATTACATACGTGAGCACATGCCTTCCGATGCGCGCGTGCATTACGCTATCACCAACGCGGGCGGCGATGCGCCGAACGTAGTGCAGGCCTATGCGGAATCGCTCTACCTAGTGCGCTCGCCGCGGTTGCCGGAGGCGGAACACCTATTCGAGCGGGTGAAAAAGATCGCCGAAGGCGCGGCGCTGATGACGGAAACCGCCGTAAAGACGCAGATCACTGATGCAAACTCGAACGTTCTGCCTAATAAGGTGCTGCAGGAGGTCATGTACGAAAACATGAAGCGCCTCGGCGGCCCTGGCTTCGACGAAACTGACTATGCTTTCGCCGAGCAAATTCAGAAGAACGCGCTCACGAAGGAGGAGATTGTATCAAGCGTTGCGCGTTATGACCCTTCGCTGGCGACTCAGGTGCTGCACGACGGGCTCCTACCTATCCCCACGCACGAAGGAGTGATGATGGGCAGCACCGATGTGGGCGATGTGAGTTGGATCGTGCCCACAGTTCAGTGCAGCACCGCCTGCTTTGCTATTGGTACGCCGTTCCACACTTGGCAACTCGTCACCCAAGGGAATTTGCCCGCAGCCCATAAGGGGATGGTGCTAGCTGCGAAGGCCATGGCCACAACGGCGGCCGATTGCCTGCGCAATCCGGATATCATCGCCCGCGCCAAGGCAGAATTGAAGGAGCGGACCGGCGGGCGCCACTACATTTGCCCGATCCCGCCGGACGTAACGCCAGATGACCGGCGTCGCTAGTGCGGCTTGATTGCACGCTCTCTCCCAAGATGCTCGCCGGGCGCAACCTTCAAACGTTCGCCTCCCAAGGCAATGTGGCTGTCGTCGGACCTGTTTCGACGGCAGCCACCTCTTACCACAGTGCCGAAATGGAACCTTCGATGACCACTGTCCAGCTTTCGGGTTTATGCGGTCTCACTCGACGGGTCTTTCGAGGTGGACCTGCCGACCAAAAACGCGAACAGGATGCTGCCATTGTTTCGGTACTGCAGCACCCTAGCTAGGCCGGCTGCTGGCGGCTTCGATGTTGCGCTAGGCCGGCCTGACGACCCGCGTCGCATCTTACCGCGTTCAATCTCGGCCTCAAAACCGACCAACGCCGGCATCGCGATCACGAAGTGCGCCTGCTAGCGATCACGCAGGGTTTGGTCGGTCGCCGAGCGCTCGTCTCCGCCCGCCTGATCGCCAAGAAGCTCGATCGCCAGAGATCTTGAAGGCGCCGAGAAATCTGGGTCCGGCCAGCGGGGCGTGACGCGCGTCAACATCCTGCGGCAGGTGGGTCGTCGTCCTGATTGCGGTGCCGGTCGGCGCCGACCGCTTCGTTCAGAAGAGATCAGAGCTAGATAGCTTGGAGGAGTCGCCGATGAGCGCTCGTCGGGTTTCCCGCTTAGCCTGCGCTGGCTGGCCGCGACAGAACTTCCCTTGGCGCTCGAGATTATCCCACGACGTGAAGCCCACCTGACAAAACCACCGCATCAATGCGTCCGCACTTGAAAGCTCGTGAAAGCTATATTGAGTGCACGTGAGCTCAGACCAAGTGGCTCGCCACCGAAATAACGTTCGCGTTGTGCAAGTTGTGTCATTTGTATCATTTGTGTAGTTGTGCAGTTGTGCAGTTGTGCATTTTGTAAGATATATCTGTGACCAAGCTGCAACATTCTCCAGTTATAGCTCGTAATTTGCTTTATATTGCTTGAATTATTCGTTTCCATAGGTAGCAGTTAACCTATGAAGAAGCGGCGCGATGCGCGTCTTTTTCGATCATCGGCAACGGGGAGACCTTTCAGCAAAGAACCTTTGCCCTTTTTAAACCCTTTGAGTGGAGATCTAAATGAACATCGAGAGGCTTCTTCTCGGCTCCGCCGTGGCCTTGGCCGCGGTCACCGGCGCCCACGCGGCAGATGCCGTCACCGCGGCCGAGCCGGAACCAGCTAATTACGTCAAGATCTGCGACGTCTATGGAGCCGGCTATTTCTATATCCCTGGCACCGAAACCTGCCTGCGCATCGGTGGCTATATCCGCTGGGATGCTTCGGCCGGTGAGGCAGGTTCGTTCGACGGCCGTCGTGCTGTCGACCATGAGGACGGAACTACCAATGATACCTGGCACAAGAAAGCCCGCCTCTCGCTGAGGACCTGGACTGGTCAGGAAACAGAACTTGGGACGTTAAAAACTTACACTGAAACCCGTTTCAACTATTCCGACGGCAGTTACAGCAGTTCGTTGAATTTTGTCTGGATTCAACTCGGCGGGCTGCGTGTCGGCAAAGATGAATCGGCCTTTGACACATTCATCGGCTACGCTGGCAACGTCATCAACGATACGCTGGTTCCTTACGGCGACTTCGACACCAACGTCGTGCAGTACTATTTCGACGCCGGCAATGGCTTCTCGGCCGTGGTCTCGCTCGAACAAGGATCCGGCGTCAAGGGCACGATCGACAGCTATATGCCGCACGTCGTCGGCGGCGTGAAGTACAAGCAGAGCTGGGGCGCGATTACCGGCGTCGTCGCTTATGATAGCAACTATGAAGAAGTCGCCGGCAAGCTCCGCTTGGACGTAAATGCCACCACCGAACTGTCGCTGTTTATCATGGCCGGTTATGGCACCAGCGACAATCTCAACGACCCGACCTTTGCGATCCCTGCCGGGGACCGCGGCTTCTACAAGCAATGGGGCGGCAACTTGGCAGTCTGGGGCGGAGGAACCTACACCTTCAACAAGAAGACCGCGTTCAACCTTCAGGTGTCGTATGACCAGGCCAAGGAATTTGGGCTTGCGGCGAACGTCGCTTACAAGATCATCCCGGGACTCACGATCACGGCCGAAGTTGACTGGGCACATAACGACCACGACAGCAACGGTTACAACTGGACCGGCATCCCAGCTGGCAAGAGCGACGCCGTCGGCGGCTTCCTCCGATTCCAGCGCTCGTTCTGACGGATCGAAGCATTAAACTATAGCGCCGTTGGATGGTGAGCGCTGTCCCGGTAGCACCTTTCGCGCATGGTCGTGAGCGACGATGCTCGGAGCCTTTGAGGGCTTCGACACATGACGATTTCAGAGCTTACGCTT
>NZ_AZUY01000088.1 GCF_000513935.1 Mesorhizobium sp. WSM3626
GACCCGCTCTCGCACCGTACCAAGATTGAGAGGAACTGAAATGGCTGCACGGAACGCCGTTTATCCGGCCAAACGCCACGCGTTATACGATATTCATAGATATTCNGCCGCCATTCGCTCGGGCGACCTTCTCTTCGTATCGGGTCAGGTCGGGAGCCGCAACGACGGCTCGCCCGAGCCCTTGTTCGAGGATCAGGTTAGGCGGGCCTTTGCCAATCTGCGCGAGGTCTTGGCCGCCGCCGGATGTAGCTTCGATGACGTGGTCGACGTCACCACCTTCCACACCAAACCGGACGAACAGATCGAANCGGTGCTGGCCGTCCGGGCCGAAGAGATCGGCCAACCTCCCTATCCGAACTGGACGGCAGTTGGCGTCAACTGGCTTGCCGGCTTTGATTTCGAGATCAAGGTTGTCGCCCGCATCCCGTCGATGACCGGCGGCCGGTCGGCTGACAAAGGCTGATCGAATAATTCGCTCGGCTGAGGCTTCAGCGTCGCTCGACTGGCTCGACAGAGAGCCTGCTTTTGCTCTGCGGAGCGACCATCTCAGAACGTGGGCTTAGCATCAATGGAACCATCGGGCGATCGAACCCTTCCTCATACGAGGAGCCCGTTTATGAAATTTGATAAAATCGACGTTCTTGAAGCTGGCTGGCTGCTGGCAGTTCCATTGTCGCTTGCGATGGTCGTCTTAGTGGCCGGGCTGGTGTTGAGTTGATGGGCCACAACGCTCGACCACACACTCCTAACCTGACGACGCTCGCTGGCCGTCAGAAACACCAAGGCCGCGCGTCGGCATTGCAAGACCATGGTGGGCTCTTTCGACGTGCATTTCGGCATCCTTCGGACCGGGCATCAGCTTCGCTGCAGAACCAGCGCTCCCCGCTGCCAGTGGAGATCGCCGTCCGACCGTGAAGCTGGCATACCCGCTTAACTTGAGATTGCCGCAGGGCATTCCAGTCATTGGCAAGTTGCACGATGAGATCTCTTTTGAGGCGGAGGGCGCTTTCAAGGGTGGGAAAAGGCGCGTCAGATCGCGCTGTTCCGACCGACGAGCAAAAAGCCCGCCACCTTTCGGCAGCGGGCTCCTCGATGAAACTGCCGTGGCTGTGGAAAGGCACTGCCGGTAATCAGATGCGTTGCCGATCACGCAGATTCTGCACATAGACATTGATGATCAGTGCAACGAGCAGAATGATGCCGCGGATGAGGATTTTCAAAAAACTGTCGATCTGCACGTGATCGAGGCCGTTGTTGAGGACGCCCAGTATGCACAGGCCGATGATCGTGTTGCCGATCCCGCCACGGCCGCCAAAGAGGCTGGTGCCACCGACCACCACCGCTGCGATAGCGTCGAGCAGATAGCCGTCGAACTCGTTCTGCTGAGCGCTGCCGAAATGGGCTACGCCAATCATCCCTGCGACACCGGAACAGACCGCCGAAATGACCATCACCGCG
Source organism: Mesorhizobium sp. WSM3626 (assembly GCF_000513935.1). Taxonomy (GTDB): domain Bacteria; phylum Pseudomonadota; class Alphaproteobacteria; order Rhizobiales; family Rhizobiaceae; genus Mesorhizobium; species Mesorhizobium salmacidum. Next base: position 1,459 of record NZ_AZUY01000088.1, read on the forward strand.
CCTAAAACCATTTTGACGTTGACACCGGAATATTCCGCCGCTTCGCGGTTGCCGCCGACCATGTAGACGTATCGGCCGAAGCGCGTGTAGGTCAAAACGATATGACCCGCCAGCAGGAATACACCCAGCACGATGATGATCCACGGAAAGCCGGCTATCGTGCCAGAACCCATCATCGTAACCAGATCGGGAACGGCATAGGCGATCTGGCCGCGCACCAGAAGCGCGCAAATGCCAGCTCCGATCTGCATCATGGCAAGTGTCATGATGAACGAGGGTATTCCAATCAGCGTGGTGCCGAAGGCGTTGACCAGGCCCAGGAAGGCGCAGATGAGCAGCGCCAACCCGATCGCCGCATAGCCTGGCAGGGGGAGGTTGGGAATGTTGACGTAGGATTCCTGCATTGTGAAATAGGCAACGGCAATGCCGGTAGCATTGGCGATAGCCGCTACCGAAAGATCTATCTCGGCGCACAGGATCACAAAAGTGAGCCCCACCGCGATGACGCCCGTGACGGAAATCTGCGTCAGCACGTTGACCCCGTTGTCGACGCTGAGGAAAGATGGGCTGGCGATGCTGAAGAACGCGAGCAGGATGATCAGCGTCGCGAAAGGCGCAATGTTGCGCATCCGGTTGCGCAGGAAGGCACCAGCCCGCGACGGGGACCCTTTTACGGCTTCCTGAACCGGTATTGTCATTTGGCGTTCTCCTCAAGCGGCGTCGAGCAGCCTGTCCTTGCTGATCGTTTCGCCGGCGAACTCGTGCACGATGCGGCCTTTCTTCATGACGATGATGCGGTCGGCGAGCGACAGGACGGTTTCGGGCTCGGCCGAGACAACGATGACAGCAAGGCCCTGGTTGCGCAGCGCACGTACGATCTTCACAACATCGTCTTTGGCGCCAACGTCCATGCCGCGGGTCGGCTCGCTCAAGATCAGCACCTTAGGGATGTATGTCAGCCATTTCGCCAGCGCGACCTTCTGCTGGTTGCCGCCGGAAAGACTGGCGAGCAGCGCCAGCACGTTCGACGGACGGATATTCAGCAGTTCAACATGGCGGCTGGCGATCTGGCGCTCCGCTGCTGGCTTCAACCAGAGGCGCGAGATGCGACCAAGCACGCTGATCGAGACATTTTTATAGACCGGTTCCTGGTAGAACAGCATGGAACGGCGGCTCTCCGGCACGAAGGCGATTCCCGCGCGGCGAGCGTGCGCCGTGTTGCGAAAACGTTTCGCCGCGCCCTCAATGGCCAACGTCCCGGTGCTCGGCTTGAGCTTGCCGAACAATGTCCGCGCCAGTTCGATCTGGCCGCAGCCCATAAAACCGTAAATGCCGAGAATCTCGCCGGCCCGCGCGTCAAGCGACACATCGGCGAAGGCGCGCCCCACCGCAAGATGTCGCGCCGAGAGGATTACGGGCGCCGCGGACTTGCTATTGAGAGCGATCGCGCCGGTATAACTTTCCTCCAGTTCCTCGTGACCGCTGCCGATCATGCGTTCGATAACCCAGCCTTTGTCGATCAAGGCCGCGGCTTCGGTGACAACACGGCGCCCGTTGCGGAAGATGGTCACCCTGTCGGAAACTGATAGGATGTCGTCGAGGAAATGGGAAATGAAGACGATGCTGCGGCCGCTCGCGCGAACGCCGCGAAGCACCTCGAACAGGCGATGCACCTCAGGCGGCGACAGCGCCGATGTAGGCTCGTCTAGTATGATGATGCGCGCTCCCGAGAAGAGCACGCGGGCGAGTTCGACCAGTTGCTGGAGGCCGATCGACAATGATCCCATCGACGCGCGAGGATCGACCTCGATGCCAAGATTGGCGAGTTGTTCCCGCGCTGCGGCCACCATGCCGGACCAATCGATCAGTCCTGCCTTCGTCGGCTGTTTTCCGAGAAAGACATTTTCGGCAACTGTGAGATCGGGAACAACGCTCAGTTCCTGATGCACCATACCGATGCCAGCCGCAAGCGCATCACGGGCCGAGCGGAAATGGACCTGCTCTCCGTCGATGAACATGCGGCCGTTATATTCGGCGTGCACGCCGGCGATGATCTTCATCAGGGTCGATTTGCCGGCGCCGTTTTCCCCAACGAGCCCATGGATCTCGCCGGCGCGCAACACGAAATCCACATCGTGCAGCGCCACCACGCCGCCAAAGGATTTCGATATCCCATCCATGCGAAGGCGCGGCGCGACCCCTCGCAAGGAGACTTCAGCTTGAGCGTTCATTCTGTCCGCGTGGCGAATGTCCAGTGGCTGCGCGAATGGCTGGCGGATGATCCGCCAGCCATTTGGGACCAAGATCAGATCAGGAAATGGTCTTCCATCCATTGCATCCCGGAGGCATTCTCCTTGGTAACCACGGGACCGTCGGTTACGACGCTTTTCGGGATTCCTTCGCCTGACTTCTCGCCACCTGTCACCGCGGCGACGCCGGCGACAATGGCGCCACCATGAATACGGCAGGATGGATTGCGCACGGTGGCGTGCATGCGCCCTTCGGCAACGGCGGCTATTGCAGGGGGCATGGCGTCGCAACCGCCGATCTTGATGTTGGTACGGTTATGGGCCTTCATGACGTTGTACGCTGCAAGCGCCATGTCGTCATTGTGGAAATAGGCCGCGTCAATCTGCGGATATTTCGTAAGATAGGTCTCCCATAGCCGCGCCACCTTGGTGACGTCCCAGTCGGCCGGCTGGTTTTCCAGAACCTCGATATCGGGATGCTGTTTGACGATGGATTCGAAGCCCCGGTTTCGCCCTTGGGCGCCCGTGTGGCCGAGCGCGCCCTGCGTGGTGATGACCTTGCCCTTGCCGCCGATGGCGGTGATGAGCGCCTGGGTCACCGATGATCCCATGAATTCATTATCAGGCGCGAGGAAGCTGTGCACATTGATCTTGTCGAGTGGCGCAATCAGGGTATCCATGTCGATGACAGGGATCCCGGCGTCGATCATCTTTTGCACCGGCTGCACCAGCGTGCCGATGCCAAAGGCCTGGATCGCCACGAAATCCCATTTCTGGGAAGCCATGTTGTCGATCGCCGCGCGCTGCTTTACGGCATCGAGTTCCCCGTCGAACCAAGTCACCTCGACGTTGAACAATTTGCCCCAGTATTCCGCCGCTGCCTTGCCTTGGGCGCACCATGTCGCCTGAAGTCCGGCGTTGGAGAACGCTGCCTTGAGCGGCTTTTCGGAACGCCCGGAGGCCGCGGCGGCGCGAGCCTGGCTGATCCCGAAGCCGCCCATAAGTGCAGCGGCACCGCCAACAGCCGCTAAGGTCAGAAGATTGCGTCGGTCGTCGTCTATTTTGTTTTTCATAATTCCTCCCAGTACGGCTCGGGGAAATGCGAGCCATACGGCCATTATGGCCCCGCCGATCTTGTGGTCAAGGTTCCGAGACAACGTCGCTCGACGTCCTCACGGAATCCAGGGTTAGTCGCATTACAGCCCCGGCGCGTTCAGGAACCGACCATTCCTTAAGATAGACAAAGCAATGACCGAGGCGCAAAGACCCGCTCCAGTACGCCACGCAGCGGGCCTCTTCCTTCTTGGAACACGGGCTCAGGCGAGGCGGTGCTCCGGGTCAGGAGACTGCACAACCTTAGGACGTCCCCACGCTCGCCGGGTATGCAAGTAAGTCTTCCGGATAGCTGGACGAATGGTGGCATGCCAGGCCGGCACCACAACTCTTGTATGATGGGTTGTATTCATGGTTGAACTGCCGGGAGGAGACCGGCATGACTCAGTTGCACTGCCCCGAAGAAGCCTGTCGCCGATGCAACCGGGCCGCTGATCTGGCCAGCCTGTCGGGTGCGGACCTGCACATCGTTCCGGACGTGACTGCGGCGTGTGAAGACCACGCCAGCCTGCCCGCACCCCTGCCCGGAGTCGGAACCTGAGCTAGGTTCAGTTGTTTCAGCAAAAGCTACCAACTACTGTGCGCCGGGCGCCCATTCGGGCAGCGGTGCCAGGCTACGGTTGAACTGCTTCCACCACATGGAAATCTATCTCGCAGCAGGCACGAAGCATGGCGTGCGCCTTCTCGACCTAGAGCCTAATGTGACGGGCCCGACGCTATGCGCGCCTACGATAGGGCGGCCTTCCACACGCTTGAATGCGTGCGTCATGCAGGTAGGCTCGGGTCGGTTAGCTCATTGATCCTCGGCTGCATTTGGCTGCATTTGAAGGGAAAGGCTCAGCCTCGCCAGTTTTTTGCCCTTCTCATCCCGGACCTGAATGAACAATTGCTGGCCGTCGAGATCCTTCAGGGATTCTCTGGCCAAGTCGATCAGGCCTTCCATGGCCTCACGACGTGCTGCCACGATCCCATC
>NZ_AZUY01000089.1 GCF_000513935.1 Mesorhizobium sp. WSM3626
CGGCGAGGAGATCGAACCCTACGCCAACCGGCTGTTCCGCTTCTGGAAGCTCGGCCAGGCCAAGGAGAACAACGGCGTTCTGCTTCTGGTCGCGCCCAACGACCGCAAGATGCGCATCGAGGTCGGCTATGGGCTGGAAGGCACGCTGACCGACCTGCACACCAAGCTGGTCATCGAGAACGACATGGTGCCGGCCTTCCGCGCCGGCGATTTCTCCGGCGGCATCTCCAAGGCCGTCGACGACATGATCATGGTGCTGGAGGGCAATCCGGAGGAGCTGGAGGCGCGCGGCAAGCGCAATCCCGCCGACAGCAGCACTCCCATGGACCCGGTCGTCGCCGTGTTCCTGATCCTGTGGGCGACGATGTTCTTCGGCGGCCTGGCAATGGCATTCCTGCCGCCGATGTTCGGCACGAAGCTGTCGCCGGGCGTGTATAGATGGCTGGGCATGACGTTTCGTTATGGCCAGGGAGCGGGCGGATCCACGCGCATCAGCGATTGGACGACGGGGTCGGGCGGCGGCTGGTCCTCGGGCAGTTCCGGCGGCGGGTGGTCTTCGGGGTCAAGCAGCGGCGGCGGCGGGTTTTCGGGTGGCGGCGGCTCGTCCGGCGGTGGCGGTTCTTCAGGAAGCTGGTGAGACAAGATCATGGCAACACGACCGATCAGCCCACAGGATCATGAGCGGATCGCCGCTGCGATCCGGTCGGCGGAATCCAGGACCGACGGCGAAATCTATTGCGTCGTGGCGCATGCCAGCGATGGCTATTTCGCCCCTGCGGCCTTGATGGCGACGCTCGGCATGCTGGTCGTCAGCCTCGTGGTCGCCTATGGGCTGGAGGCCTGGTGGCTCACCATCCGCCTGCCGCATTTTGTCATAGCTGAGTTGCTGGCGCTGGCCTGCGTGCTCGCCCTGCTGTGGACGCTGCCCGGCCTGCGCATCCATATGGTGCCGCGTCGGCTGCGCTATCAGGCCGCACACGCCAATGCGGTCAAGCAGTTCCTCGCCCGCAACGTCCACCGCACCAGGGCGCGCACCGGCGTGCTGATCTTCGTCTCGATCGCCGAACGCTATGCCGAGGTGGTCGCCGATTCAGGCATCGACGCCAAAGTCGGCCAGCATTTGTGGGACGGAGTGGTGCGTGATCTCACCGCGCATGCCGGCGACGACCGGCTCGCCGACGGCTTCGTCACGGCGATCGAGCAGGTGGGGGCGGTGCTGGCCGAGCACTTCCCGGTCACGCAAGGCGATACCAACGAGCTGGACGACCATCTAGTCGAGATCTGAAAGCTCGCCCGCAAACGCTCCTCAGCCGGATTCCTGACAGGCTTTGCTGGATGTCACCAGCGTCATGGATCGTCTGTGCGAAAGCGCACCATCGGCCGCCCGGACTCTTGCAATCGGGCAATGCGGGTTTATGGTTAACAAATCATGAATACGCTGACGATCGACATCCGGAAGGCAGACCCGCGCGATGCCGGCGCCATTGCCGAGGTGCATCTGGAAGCTTGGCGGGGCGCCTATTCCGGCATCATTCCGCACCGCACGCTGACATCGATGATCAACCGCCGTGGCGCCGACTGGTGGGCCAATGCCATCCGCCGCGCCGCCACCGTGCTGGTCGTCGAGATCGGTGGCAAGATCGCCGGCTATGCGACGATCGGCAAGAACCGCGCCAAGGAACTCAAGCAGCAGGGCGAGATCTACGAATTATACCTGCGCCCTGAATACCAGGGCATCGGGCTCGGCAGGCGCCTGTTTTCGGCGGCCAGGGCACGTCTCGCCGACCATGGGCTGAAAGGCATGGTGGTGTGGGCGCTGGAAGACAACCAGAACGCACTTGCCTTCTATGCCGGGGCCGGCGGCCGCGACATCGCCGAAGGCGTCGAGATTTTCGAGCAGAAGGCGCTCAAGAAGGTCGCCTTCGTCTGGGAGTGACCGCCGGGGATATTCGGAAGGCGGAGTCCCCGACTAACCCAAAATCACGGCGCTGAAACATCTTGTGCCGATGATTGAACGCGTAGAACGCCATCGCGTCTTTCCGGATGCATCTAAGCACCATTCGCCGCATTGCACCATTTTGCGCCGCCCGCTATCTCCTGCCAATCGAGAGAGGGACAAAAGCCATGCGCATCGAAGCCATAGCCACCGGAAAGAATCCGCCTGACGACGTCAACGTCATCATCGAGGTGCCGATTGGCGGCGAGCCGATCAAGTACGAGATGGACAAGGAGGCCGGCACGCTGTTCGTCGACCGCTTCCTGCACACCTCGATGCGCTATCCCGGCAATTACGGGTTCGTGCCGCACACGCTGTCGGGCGACGGCGACCCGATCGACGTGCTGGTCTGCAACACGCGCGCTTTGGTGCCGGGCTGCGTCATCAACGTGCGGCCGATCGGCGTGCTGATCATGGAAGACAATGCCGGCCAGGACGAGAAGATCATCGCGGTGCCGTCGCCGAAGCTGACGCTGCGCTACGAGAACGTCACCGAATACACGCAGCTGCCCGACATCACGCGCCAGCAGGTGCAGCACTTCTTCGAGCACTACAAGGATCTCGAGCCCGGCAAATGGGTCAAGATCGAGGGCTGGCACGATGCCAAATACGCCAAGAAGATGATCATGGACGCGATCGACCGGGCGAAGGCGAGCAAGTAGCCGACTTCGTCATGCCAGGCGGAGCAGCCGCGAAGCGGCGCTTCGGCGACGTCCTCAGTTATCGACCCGGCCGAAAGCCGGCACGTTGCCGACCACCACGCGCTTGTCCTTGCCACAGGCGAAGCCCTTCGCCTTCTCGTCGGCGATCTTGCGTGCCTGGTCGTTGGCGGTGGGGTTGCCGGTGGCGAGCACCAGGCCGACGGTGCAGCCGTCACGGGCGTCCATCTGGGCGACCTTGGCGACGAGCAGCACCTCGGTCTTCTTGGTCTCGTCCTCAGGATCGCTGATCGAGCGGCGGTGGATGACCGCGAATGGCACGGCTTTGTCGCCATTGGTTTCGATGCGCCACTCGACCTTGGCCCCGGACGAATTCAAGGCCGAAAAACTTTCCCAGGCGGACGTCATGTCGCCGCCGGACGGAAAACCGTAGAACAGCGATTCGCGGGCGTCGTCATATCCGATCAGCACGGAATAGCCGCGATAGCCGGAGCAGGCGAGGTCGGCCCAGTCGCCGTCGCCCTGCTCGGCCTGCGCATAGGTCACGCAGTCCTTCTTCCAGTCGAGGTCGGTGTAGGCGCTGGATATCTCGCCGGCTTGTGCCGCCTGGCAAAGGCCGGCGAAGGTGAGCGGGATCAACAGGCTGCGCATCGCGGAGATCTCCGTTGGAGGTCGTCCCAGCGTATCGCTAATGGCTATTTCTTCAAGCTCGCTTCGATCAGCAGGTCGGCGTTGCGGGCAACCGACTGCGCCGGTCCGCCGAGGCCGAACAGCTGGCCGCTGATATAGGCGCCTTCGATCAGGAGCAGCAGCCCGTCGCCCAGCGTGTCAGGGTCTTGCGCGCCCATCGCAGCCGCCATGGCGCGCAGCCGGTGGCGCAATTCCTGCTTGTTGGCCTCACTGACGACGCGGGCCGGATGGCTGTGGTCGGGATATTCGACCGCCGCATTGGTCATGCCGCAGCCGCGATAGTCCGCCACTTGCGTTCGCTTGCCGATCCGGGTCAGGAAAGCCTTGATCTGCGCGCGCGGGTCGCCGGGATAGGCGGCAACGGCTTCATCGAAACGCTCCCAGTATTCAAGGTCGTATTGCCTGAGGTAGGAGGCGGCCAGCTCGTCCTTGGAAGGAAAGCTGCGATAGAGGCTGGGCTTGGTGACGCCGGCGCGCTTGACGATCTCGTCGACGCCGATCGCCCTGATACCTCGCCGGTAGAACAGGTCATAGGCCACGTCGAGGATCTTCTTGGCGGCCTTGGGTGGCGCGGATTCATGACCGTCTCTGATGGTCAGTTCAATATTTTTGTCGCTTGGCATCATGGGACTCGATTGACAATGTTACCGATCGGTACGATACATGCTCCCATCTTGCAACGTACCGGTCAGTAACATGATAGCTCAATCCCGTCCATTTGGCCAGCGCTACGCTTTCGTCGTGGTTGGCGTCATCTTCCTCTGCCTGCTGATTGCCGCCGGCCTGCGCTCGGCGCCGTCCGTCATGATGCTGCCGCTGGAAAACAGTTTCGGCTGGCGACGCGACGTCATTTCGCTGGCCGCGGGCGTCGGCATCCTGCTCTACGGGCTGACTGGTCCGTTCGCAGCAGCACTGATGGAGCGCATCGGGCTGCGCCGCACGCTGCTTGCATCGCTGGTGATCATGTCAGGTTCGACCACGCTCAGCCTGCTGATGACCAAGCCCTGGCATCTGTTCATCACCTGGGGCGTTTTTTCCGGTATCGGATCCGGCGCCGTCGCTAGCGTGCTCGGCGCCACCATCGTCAACCGCTGGTTCAAGACCAATCGCGGCCTTGTCATGGGGCTGATGTCGGCCTCCAGCGCCACCGGCATGCTGGTCTTCCTGCCGCTGATCGCCTCGCTGGCGCAAGCCGGCGGCTGGCAGCCCGTTGCCGTCGCCGTCGCGATCGCTACCGCTGCGTTGATCCCCCTGGTCTGGCTGCTGGTGCCGGAGCGCCCGGCCTCGATCGGCATGGTGCGCTATGGCGCCGAGGCGGATGACGTTCCGCCGACTTCGCCCGCGGCACAAGGCAATTTCCTGGCGCATACGCTCAACACGTTGCGCCGCGCCGCTGGCACGCGGGTGTTCTGGTACCTGTTCGCCACCTTCTTCGTCTGCGGCTTCACCACCAACGGGCTGGTTGGCACGCATCTGATCGCGTTCTGCGGCGACATGGGCATTGGCGAGGTGCAGGCCGCCGGCCTGCTGTCGATGATGGGCATTTTCGACCTGATCGGCACCACGCTGTCCGGCTGGCTCACCGACCGTTTCGACCCGCGCAAGCTGCTCGGCGTCTACTATGCCATCCGTGGCCTGTCGCTGATTTACCTGCCCTATTCCGGGTTCTCGGCGACCAGCCTGATCATCTTCGCCGTGCTCTACGGCCTCGACTGGATCGCCACAGTGCCGCCGACGCTGCGGCTGGCCAACGAAGCCTTCGGCGACCGCAGCGGGCCGATCGTGTTCGGCTGGATCGTCGCCGGCCACCAGGTGGGTGCCGCCACCGCAGCCGCCTTCGGCGGCACCATGCGTGAGCTGCAGGGCAATTACGAACTGGCGTTCCTGATTGCCGGCATGACGGCAATCGCGGCGGCCTGTATTTCGCTCCTGATCAACACCAGCCGACCGGCCTTCGATCCGGAACCGCAGGCCGCTTGAGGCGCGTCGATATTCAGGTGAGGCCGGCCTGCAAACGGCGGCTTCCTGCGCTTCCGGTGCTCATATGTGGACGGCCCCCTGCTTGCAAGGTTTTGGCTGAAGATGATTTGATCGGATCGCTTGCGCTCATATGTCCGGCCTTTTGCGCGCGGATATGTGAGCGCTGGCCTAGATGGGCTTCACGGATAGCGAGTTCCAAACACGTACACGACATTGACTGCCAGTGAGCACCTCGGAGTGTCTCGCTCGTCCCGGTTCGACCGGTCACACCATCTTCTCCTCTGCTTGCAAGTTCCGGCCTTCAGTGTCGAGCGTGCGCTCGGCACCGAACTCTTAATGCTCTCACGGCACCACAGGCGCTGGATAGGTGGCGCCG
>NZ_AZUY01000090.1 GCF_000513935.1 Mesorhizobium sp. WSM3626
GACCGGCACGGTTCCGGAAGGCCAGCCTGTGTCGGTGGCCGGTCCGTGCGGCAAGACCGGCGGCGCTGCAGGCATCATCGCAAACAAGCAAGGCGGCGGCGATGGCGGTTGGTGCCGGATCAGCGCGCCGGTGTCCGGCTGCGTCTCTGCCCGGTTCCTGAAGTTCGGCGGCGGGGCAGCCGGATTCGCCAAGAGCGCGGCGGGNTTCGCCAAGTCGAAGGGAACGCAGGCATCGGCGACGGCCGGCTTCGGCGGAAGCTGGAGCGCCAACGCCGATAACGTCGCCTACAGCCTCTCGCTGCAGCAGAACGGCAACGGCGTCTCCGGCCGCTACCAAGGTAATGACGGCAGCGCCGGGCAAATCACCGGCAAGGTGAGCGGCAACGTGCTGCGCTTCTCCTGGGTCCAGAAGGACGGCACCAGAGGCAACGGTAAGTTCGTGCTCTCCAGCGACGGCCAGTCGTTCGCGGGCGGCTACAATTTCGGCAACAATCCCGACACCGTCGAAGGCAGCTGGAACGGAACGCGGCAGTAGCCGCATTGCAAGGGGAGGCGACAAGTCATGGGTCGGCTCGAGGCGATCTTTGTGATGCCCTGCATCTATGCGCTTGCGAGCTCACCCGAGCTGGCCGGTGGTTATGATGGGAGCCGCAATGACGCGGCCGGCTCGCGGGTCGGCGTAATCGCTGAAGGCTCGGGCGATCGAAATGGTTGCGCAGAGTTCAACGGTGGCCGTGACGGGCGGACTATGCGGCTCTTCGCGGCTTCCTGCGCTCGCCGCCTTATCCGGAGGGTAGCGTGATGTGGGACTTCTCGGTCGCCAGATCCGGGGCGATCATGCTCAGGACATGGCCATTCATTCTTTTCCGCATGATCGTCTATTTCGCCATGACGCTCGCCTATATAGCGGCGACGGGCGCAGGCGCCAGCATCGGCTGGGGTGTTGGCCACATCTTCGCCGATGGCGGGCCGGAAGGCACGGCCTTTTGCGGCGGCATCCTTGGCTTCGCACTAGTTTCCATCGCAGTCTACTGGATCCGCGAATACATCCTCTATGTGCTTAAGGCTGGCCACATCGCCGTCATGGTCCATCTGCTCGACGGTCGCGATGTGCCGGGCGGACAGACCCAGATCGCCTATGCGAAAGCGGTCGTGACGCAGCGCTTCGCGGAAGCCAACATCCTCTTCGTCGTCGACCAATTGGTAAAGGGAGCGATCCGCGCCGTCACCAGTCTGCTCGGCGGCATCGCCGCCTTCCTGCCGGGGCTCGATGGGCTGGTGCGCTTGGCCAATACGGTGATCCGCATCTCGCTGACCTATGTCGACGAGATCATCCTCGGCTACAATATCCGCATGGACTCGTCCTCGCCCTTCGAGACTGCCCGGCAGGGCGTGGTGCTTTATGCCCAGAACGGCACGAAGATGGTCAAGAACGCGGTGTGGCTGGCGCTGATCCTGTGGGGCGTCACCTTCGTCATCTTCCTGCTCATGCTGGCACCGGCGGGCGCGGTCGTCTACTTCCTGCCAAGCCATTTAAGCGGCTGGGGCTTCGTTCTGGCCATCGTTTTCGCCTGGGCGCTGAAGGCGGCTTTTGTGGAGCCCTTCGCCATCGCCTCGCTGATGCAGGTTTATTTCAAGACTATCGAGGGCCAGACACCCAGTCCCGAATGGGACCACAGGCTCTCCGAGGCGTCGCGCCAGTTCCGCGAGTTGAAAGAAAAGGCGATGTCGCCTTTCGGCGGAAGGCCGGCAGGGCCAGCGCTGCAGCCGAGGATATGAGGGATCAATGTCATGCTGGCATTTATCGGCGGCATCGCTTCGACCACCGTCTTCTACCGCGGCGGCTTCCTTGAGGAGAAAAATAGCTGGACGCTATCAGAGTGCGGGGCTATTCGCCAACGATGGGTGACGTCAGTGGTGGTTGATCGGCAGGGGCCTGCCCCGCTTCACATGGTTGCGTCCGACGTGCACTATTCTAGGAAACCGGGGCGCTCCTCGGCCCCATGCAGTTGGATTGTACCGGCCGCCTTCATCACCGCCGAAAAAAGCGCCCGACTGACCGCGAGATCAAACCATCAGCAGCATGTCTTAGGTACAAACTGTGACCTATGTCTCCGGGCCGTACAGGTTTGAAGTGGTAGCGGGAGAGGGACTTGAACCCCCGACCCCAGGATTATGATTCCCGTGCTCTAACCAACTGAGCTACCCCGCCAGGGCGGCGACAGGCCCGAAATCCGCCTTAAATCGAAAGGCATTTCGAGGCGTTCGCCAAGGTCGCGCGGATATAAGGTTGGGAGGGCGAGCCTGTCAAGCTTCGATGCATTCGATATCGGCGCATATTCTCCATGGAGAAAAGCTTTGCCGCGCGAACACCTGCTTGCAGCCGCCGGGGTTGAGTTCGACGGGGCACGTCGCTATGTCTCGGCCACGAGTTTTTAGAGTTTGAAACAGATGAAGCCGCGCATTGCAGTCCTCGGTTGCGGATACTGGGGCTCCAACCACATCCGCACCCTCAAGGCGCTCGGCGCGTTGCACGCGGTTTCCGACACCAATCGTGCCCGCGCCGAAGGTTTCGCCAGTGAACAGGACTGCCTGGCGATCGCGCCGGACCAGCTGTTCGTCCACGATGACATCGACGCCATCATCATGGCCTTACCGCCGCAGTTCCATGCCGATCTTGCCGTGCGCGCCGTCGAGAACGGCAAGGACGTGCTGGTGGAAAAGCCGATCGCGCTGACGGTGCCGGATGCCGAGCGCGCGGTGCGGGCGGCCAAGGACAATGGCCGCGTGTTCATGGTCGGTCATGTCCTGCGCTTCCATCCCGCCTTCGAGACGCTCAAAGAGCTGATCGACAAGGGCGAACTCGGCGAGGTACGCTACATCCATTCGCACCGGCTGGGGCTCGGCAAGTTCCATACCGAGAACGATGCGCTATGGGACCTCGCGCCGCACGATCTGTCGATGATCCTGGCCATCACCGGCACCGAGCCGATCGAGGTGCGCGGCGAGGGGGCGGCACTCCTCGACAATCTCAGCGATTTCGCGCATCTGCACATGCGCTTTCCCAACGGCCTGCGCAGCCATCTTTTCACGTCGCGGCTCAACCCCTATCGCGAGCGGCGGCTGACCGTGGTCGGCACCAAGGCGATGGCGGTGTTCGACGATGTCGAGCCATGGGAGCGCAAGCTCGCCGTCTACCGCCACGCCGTGTGGCAGGACAGCGGCCAGTGGGCGTTCACCACCAATGAGCCGTCCTATGTCGCGGTTGCCCAGGGCATGCCGCTGACTCGCGAACTTGAACATTTCATCCAGTGCATCGGGACGCGCGCCGAACCACGCACCAGCGGCGAGGAGGCGATCAGGGTGCTGCGCATCCTGACGGCGGGCACCGTCACCCATACCAAATCCACCTCCTGAGGAAGGGCCGTGTCGCCCTCCTGGTGCGACGGGCAGGGAGAGCTACTCGGCGGGAATTTGCGCCGGCTTTTCGGCGAGCCGGCTCAGCATCGCTTCGGCTTCGGCGCCGCGCTCTGAGCGCACGATGAAGCCGCCGCCGAAGACGCGGGCCTCGTTGCCGTCGTCGGAATAGAGCACGCAGGCCTGTCCGGGCGCGATGCCCGATTCGCCATCGGCCAGCTCGACCGAGGTCACGCCTGCCTCGTGGCGCAGCACGGCCGGCCGTGGCGGCCTGGTCGAGCGCACCTTGGCGAACAGCTCGATGCCGCCGGCGGGCACATCGGCGAGCGCGCCGTCTCCCAGCCAGTTCATGTCGCGCAGATAGATCTTGTGCGTCTCCAGCGCCTCGCGCGGGCCGACCACGACACGGGCGCGCTCGGCGTCCAGATGGACGACATAGAGTGGCTCGCCGGACGCGATGCCGATGCCCCGGCGCTGGCCGATCGTGTAGCGCAGAATGCCCTCGTGGCGGCCGAGCACGCGGCCGTCGATATGGACGATGTCGCCCGGGTTGGCGGCAGCCGGCTTCAGCTTGGCTATGATGTCGGAATATTTGCCCTGCGGCACGAAGCAGATGTCCTGGCTGTCCTGCTTGGCGGCGACCGTCAGCCCCATCTCCTCGGCGATGGCGCGAACCTGAGGCTTCGACAGGCCGCCGAGCGGAAAGCGCAGATAATCGATCTGCGCCTGCGTGGTGGCGAACAGGAAATAGCTCTGGTCGCGGTCGGCGTCGACCGGCCGGTAGAGGGCGCGGTGGGCGCCATTGGCCCCGGAGCGGATGTAGTGGCCGGTGGCCAGCGCGTCGGCGCCGAGATCCTTGGCCGTGGCCAGGAGATCGGCGAATTTGACCGTCTGGTTGCAAGAAACGCAAGGAATGGGTGTTTCGCCGGCGACATAGCTTTCGGCGAAGGGGTCGATGACCGCCTTGCGGAACCGCTCCTCATAATCGAGCACATAGTGCGGAATACCCAGCGTCTCGGAGACGCGGCGGGCATCGTCGATGTCCTGGCCGGCGCAGCATGATCCGGCCCGATGCGTTGCCGCGCCATGATCGTAGAGCTGCAACGTGACGCCGACGACATCATAGCCCTCGCGCTTCAACAGGCCGGCGACCACGGATGAATCGACGCCGCCCGACATGGCGACGACAATGCGGGTCTCTTCGGGACGTCTGGGAAGGTCGAGACTGTTCATGGTGCTTTCATTCTGCGGCAGCTCAAATGCCAATGTCGAGGATATAGGTCAAGCTTTCATGCGGCGCCAGCTTGCAGGACAACCCGCGGCGCGTGGCGGACGCTGTGAGTGGGTACATTCCTTCCGGCTAAACAGGGTTTCCAGCCGGATATTTCAAATGCCCGCTAAAAGACTAACGCGGCGTTCACGATCCTTACCTAGTCATTAGGGTCTGCTTAGGCAATTTTTAAAGCTGTGGCGGTAACGTGGCGGGGATTGGGTCTTTGAGTTTTTTGTAGAGAGTACGATGACCGATCTGGTTAGACCTAGAGTCAAATACGTTATCGGGCCTGACGGCAGCCCTCTTACGATTGCCGATCTGCCGCCGACGAACACGCGTCGCTGGGTTATCCGGCGTAAGGCGGAAGTGGTTGCAGCGGTGCGCGGCGGACTTTTGAGCCTTGAAGAGGCATGCCAGCGCTACAAGCTGACCACGGAGGAATTCCTGTCCTGGCAAGCGTCGATCGACGAATACGGCCTTGCCGGGCTGCGCACCACGCGCATCCAGCAATACCGGCACTAGGCCGGTCCCATCACGATCGAAGGGCGCGGCATGCCGCGCCGCTTCAGACTGCTGACAAACCCCTGGCTTTTGCCTAGGGTTTTTGATTCACTGGGTCATGTTGAAGCGACCCGCCCCTGAACAGACCGCGCTCGAGATGGTGACGTTGGATCAGCTTGTTCCGGCTGATCATCTGTTGCGCAAGATCGACCGCGTGATCGACTTTTCCTTTATCCACGAGCTGACGGCGCCGCTGTACTGCGCCGACAATGGCCGGCCGCCGCTCGATCCGACCTTGATGTTCAAGGCGCTGTTCATCGGCTACCTGTTCGGGGTTCGCTCGGAACGGCAGTTGGTGCGCGAG
>NZ_AZUY01000091.1 GCF_000513935.1 Mesorhizobium sp. WSM3626
CGCGCACCAACTGCCGTTCCGAGCGAACCCCGAACAGGTAGCCGATGAACAGCGCCTTGAACATCAAGGTCGGATCGAGCGGCGGCCGGCCATTGTCGGCGCAGTACAGCGGCGCCGTCAGCTCGTGGATAAAGGAAAAGTCGATCACGCGGTCGATCTTGCGCAACAGATGATCAGCCGGAACAAGCTGATCCAACGTCACCATCTCGAGCGCGGTCTGTTCAGGGGCGGGTCGCTTCAACATGACCCAGTGAATCAAAAACCCTAGGCAAAAGCCAGGGGTTTGTCAGCAGTCTGAGGGCGGGACATCCCGCCCTTTTTCATTTCAGGCCGACTGGGCGGCCTCCCGTAACCGTCCGTTAAGCACAATCAGGTGAAAAAGGCTTCGAGCCGTCTGAGTTCGCGGCCACGGGGAATCGGTCATGTGGACACGTCAGCACAAGCAGAGAAACACCGGCCGGCTGATCATTCCCTCATTGTGCGTGGTGTTCCTGGCCTATTTCGGCTTTCATGCCTACCATGGTGAATTCGGCATCAATTCCAAATACAAGCTGGAGGCCGAGACGGTCGCGCTGCAGGGTCAGCTCGATGCGATCAAGGCGCGCAGGACGGAGCTCGAACGGCGCGTCAAGCTCATGCATGACGGCACGCTGGAGAAGGACATGCTCGACGAGCAGGCGCGCAAAGCGCTCAATCTATCCCAACCTGATGAGATCACCATCATGCTGCCGGTTTCGGCGAAGTAACCAATTTTCGGTTAATCAGCAATATTTTCAATGATTTTAACCGCTTAGGCGCATGCCAGCTATGCAATTTCGACATGGCGGAACGCCTTTCTACGTGTTAGCCTCCCATAAATCGAAGGGGAGGGCGATCTCCCCGGAGCAGGTTGACCTTGCTCCAGTGTCCGCAAAGAGACGCCAACGGGAGTGATGCATGGCCAACGCAGCCAGAAAAGCGCCTGCCAAATCGAAATCCGACGGCAAATCCGGTCTGTCGGCACCCAAGCCTGCTGACTTCACCAAGGACGAAGAGCTTGCCGCCTACCGGCACATGCTGCTCATTCGCCGCTTCGAGGAAAAGGCCGGCCAGCTCTACGGCATGGGCTTCATTGGCGGCTTCTGCCACCTCTATATCGGCCAGGAAGCCGTGGTCACCGGCATGAAGATGGCGCTGATCGACGGCGACCAGATGATCACGGCCTATCGCGACCACGGCCACATGCTGGCGATGGAGCTGTCGCCGCGCGGTGTGATGGCCGAGCTGACCGGACGCCGCGGCGGCCTGTCCAGGGGCAAGGGCGGCTCCATGCACATGTTCTCCAAGGAGAAGCATTTCTATGGCGGTCACGGCATTGTCGGCGCGCAGGTGTCGCTCGGCACCGGCCTGGCCTTCGCCAACCGCTACCGCGACAACAACAATGTCTCGCTGACCTATTTCGGCGACGGCGCCGCCAACCAAGGTCAGGTCTATGAGAGCTTCAACATGGCCTCGCTGTGGAAGTTGCCGGTGATCTACATCATCGAGAACAACCGCTACGCCATGGGCACCTCGGTTTCGCGCTCGTCGGCGGAAACCAATTTTTCGCATCGCGGCGCCTCGTTCAAGATTCCGGGCATCCAGGTCGACGGCATGGACGTGCGTGCGGTGAAGGCGGCCGGCGATTTGGCCACCGAGTGGTGCCGTGCCGGCAACGGACCCATCATTCTCGAAATGCAGACCTACCGCTATCGCGGCCACTCGATGTCCGACCCGGCGAAATACCGCTCCAAGGAAGAAGTCCAGAAGATGCGCTCCGACCATGATCCGATCGAGCAGGTCAAGGCGCGGCTCATCGAGAAAAAGTGGGCAACCGAGGACGAACTCAAGACCGTCGACAAGGAGGTTCGCGACATTGTCGCCGACGCCGCCGAGTTTGCCCAGCACGACGCCGAGCCGGATCCGTCCGAGCTCTGGACCGATATCGTATTGTAAGGGAGGGCCAGGACATGCCGATAGAAATTCTCATGCCCGCGCTCTCGCCGACCATGGAAGAGGGCAATCTTTCCAAATGGTTGAAGAACGAGGGGGACATGGTCGTCGCCGGTGACGTGCTCGCCGAAATCGAAACCGACAAGGCGACGATGGAAGTCGAAGCCGTCGATGAAGGCACGTTGGGCAAGATCCTGATCGCCGCCGGGACCGAAGGCGTCAAAGTCAACACGCCGATCGCCGTTCTGCTGCAGGACGGCGAGAGCGCCGCCGATGTCGGCAAGTCCGCGGCTCCCGCCAAGGCGGAAGCACCGGCAAATGCGGAAGCGCCGGCCGAGGACAAGGCGGAGGTGGCAAAGCCAGCCGCCGCACCCGTCGCGGCCGCACCGAAAGCGGAAATCGCCGCCGATCCCGATATTCCTGCCGGCACCGAGATGGTGTCGACCACGGTGCGCGAGGCGTTGCGCGATGCCATGGCCGAGGAAATGCGCCGCGACGGCGATGTCTTCGTGATGGGCGAGGAAGTCGCGGAATACCAGGGCGCCTACAAGATCACGCAAGGCCTGCTGCAGGAATTCGGGCCGCGTCGCGTCGTCGACACGCCGATCACCGAACATGGTTTTGCCGGCGTTGGCGTCGGTGCGGCGATGGCTGGGCTGAAGCCGATCGTCGAGTTCATGACCTTCAACTTCGCCATGCAGGCGATCGACCAGATCATCAATTCGGCCGCCAAGACGCTCTATATGTCGGGCGGCCAGATGGGCGCGCCGATCGTGTTCCGGGGGCCGAACGGCGCGGCGGCCCGTGTCGCCGCGCAGCACTCGCAGTGCTATGCCGCCTGGTACAGCCACATTCCGGGCTTGAAGGTCGTGATGCCATATACGGCGGCCGACGCCAAGGGCTTGCTCAAGGCGGCGATCCGCGATCCGAACCCGATTATCTTCCTCG
Source organism: Mesorhizobium sp. WSM3626 (assembly GCF_000513935.1). Lineage (GTDB taxonomy): Bacteria > Pseudomonadota > Alphaproteobacteria > Rhizobiales > Rhizobiaceae > Mesorhizobium > Mesorhizobium salmacidum. The sequence goes on from NZ_AZUY01000091.1 coordinate 2,920, forward strand.
AGAACGAGATCCTCTACGGCCAGTCTTTCGACGTGCCGAAGCTGGATGATTTCGTGCTGCCGATCGGCAAGGCGCGCATCCACAAGGCAGGAAAGGATGTCACCATCGTCTCCTTCGGCATCGGCATGACCTATGCCGTCAAGGCTGAAGCCGAGCTGCGCGGCATGGGCATCGATGCCGAGATCATCGACCTCAGGACCATCCGTCCACTCGATCTCGACACCGTCATCGCCTCGGTCAAGAAGACCAACCGGCTGGTCGTGGTCGAAGAAGGCTACCCGCAGAATTCGGTCGGCGACCATATCGCCAACCAGGTCTCGCAACGCGCCTTCGATTTCCTCGACGCGCCGGTCATCACCATTGCCGGCAAGGACGTGCCGATGCCCTATGCGGCCAACCTCGAAAAGCTGGCATTGCCGAATGTCGGCGAGGTCATCGAGGCGGTTAAGGCAGTCACATATCGCTAGGGAGCAATGCGGATGCTGTCTTTCTGGACGTTGGCAGCCATCATTGTTCCCACTGTCGTGGTCGCATTTTTCGTGCGATCGATGACCGGGAAGTTCGATGCGGTTTTGTTGATGCTCAGCGGTGCCGCGTCGCTGGTTCTTGCTATTGTGGCAACTGCTTCCGCAAAGGTCGACCAGACCGGCAGCATGATGGTCCTCGAGATGGGCAAGGGCAGCTACCATTTCGGTGTCTTGCCACCCGTGTTCATTGTCGCCACGCTGACCGTCATGCGTGGCCTTTTCAAATTCATCCAGGAGTGAGCGATGCCTATCAACATCACCATGCCGGCCCTGTCGCCCACGATGGAAGAAGGCAATCTGTCAAAATGGCTGGTCAAGGAAGGCGACAAGGTTTCGCCGGGCGATGTCATCGCCGAGATCGAGACCGACAAGGCGACGATGGAGGTCGAGGCTGTCGATGAGGGTACGGTTGCCAAGCTCGTCGTGCCGGCCGGAACCGAAGGCGTCAAGGTCAACGCGCTGATCGCCGTGCTTGCCGCCGAAGGCGAGGATGCGGGCGCTGCCGCCAAAAGCGGTGGTGATGCCGCACTGGCGAAAGCCGAAGCGCCGAAGGCTGAAGCCGCCAAGGCTGAAGCGCCGCAGCCCGAGGCATCAAAGGCCGAGACACCAAAGACCGAGGCGTCGAAGCTCGAGCCTGCCTCGGCAGCTCCAGCCACTGCCGATGGTCATGCGGCTGGCGACCGCACCTTTGCATCGCCGCTCGCACGCCGCATCGCCAAGGAGGCGGGGGTCGACGTGTCGGCCGTGACCGGCACCGGCCCGCATGGTCGGGTGGTGAAAGCAGACGTGGATGCCGCGATCGCCGGCGGTGGTGCCAAGGCAGCGCCCGCCGCCAAGGCTCCGGCTGGCGCACCAGCCGCCGCGCCGGCNGTGAAGCCAATGTCGGACGACCAGGTGCTGAAGCTGTTCGAGGAAGGCTCCTACGAACTCATTCCGCATGACAACATGCGCAAGACCATCGCGCGGCGCCTGGTCGAAGCCAAAACCACCATCCCGCATTTCTACCTGACGCTCGACTGCGAACTCGATGCGCTGCTGGCCCTGCGCACGCAACTCAATGCCGCCGCGCCGGTGAAGAAGACCGACAAGGGTGAGGCGCCTGCCTACAAGCTGTCGGTCAACGACATGGTGATCAAGGCGATGGCCATGGCGCTGAAGGCGGTGCCGGATGCCAATGCCTCGTGGACCGAGAGCGCCATGGTCAAG
>NZ_AZUY01000010.1 GCF_000513935.1 Mesorhizobium sp. WSM3626
AGCGGCAAGCGCAGCGGCCGAAGACCGGTGCGTGGCGGCCGTGCGGGACCGCGAGGCGTCCTCTTCCTCGTTGCCAGCATCGTTGCCAAATATGATCCGCATCTGGCCGCTTTCCAGCAAAGGTTGCAGGCCGCCGGAAAGGAAAAGATGGTCATCCGCATCGCTCTCGCCAGAAAGCTGCTCGTCATTCTCAATGCAAAAGCACGCGATGCGCGAAGCGAGTTCGCAAATGCAACTTGACACCTCAGATAGTCGCTCATCCGACCTCGCTTCGCGAGGCCACCTTCTCCCACAAGGGGAGAAGGAGGAGCCTGGCGCATTCGGCTCAGCCACTCTCCAACATTGGCAATTAGCCATGACATCGATGGCTCTTCCTTCTCCCCTTGTGGGGCCCGAAGGGCGGGCGAGGCCCGTGACTCGTCCAGGGCGGTGGATCGGCGCGTAGCGCCGAGACGGTTGAGGGGTGATCCAGCTAGACGCGACTCCTCAAGCCGCTTGCAATCGCCGCCCCAGCCCCTCACGGATATGCCGTGCGAACTCCTGCGCCGCCGGCCCGACGCCGTGCCTCGGCAGATGCAGGTTGATGGCAAAATTCGGCAGCGGCGGCAGGCCGGCGTCGAACGGCAATATGTCGAGATCCGGAGGCACGGTGGAAGCCAGCCATGTGGTGACGGCGAGGTCCGAGCGCACCGTCGCCGTAGTCGCGTCGATGTTGCCGTTCTCGAACACGCTGCGCCATTCCAGCCCGTGCTCGTTGAGTGCCGACAGCACCGCCGGCCGGAAGGCGCAGGTGTCGGCGACGATCGAGACCGGCAGCGGCCGCTTGGCGCGGGCCGCCCCGCCCCTTGCGCCGACCCAGACCAGCCGGTCGATGGCCAGGCATTCGCCTGACGTCGGACCGACCCGCTCCTCGATCACCGCGAGGTCGATGGTTCCCGCAGCAAGTGCTGCCGCCAGTTCCGGCGAGGAGGCGCAGACCAGCGATATCTCGACCTGCGGATAGGCCTCGGCATAGGTCTTCAGCACCGGCGCCAGCAAGGTGCCGACAAGGTCGTAGGGCACGCCGAGCCGCACCTGGCCGGCGACAGCACTCCCCACCATGTCGGTCCAGATCTCGTCATTGAGGCTGAGCAGGCGCCTGGCTTTGTCGAACAACCGCTCACCGGAATGGGTCAGGCGCAGACCGCGCCGGTCGCGCTCGAACAGGCTGCAGCCGAGCGTGTCTTCCAGCCGCTTGACCTGCTGGCTGACGGCGCCCTGCGTCAGGTGCAGCACGTTCGCCGCCGCCGTCATGCTCGCTTTGTCGGCGACGGTGACGAAGGTGCGCACGAGGCTGGTATCGAGATTGCGGATCATTACAGCATTATAGATGCTAATGCTGATCATCGCAAACATTGCATTTACTGATGCGAGCCGGCGCCTACCATGGAGCTTCCGACAAGGGATGTCCCATGCTCCAGCCTATCCTGCCGCTGATCCTGTTTGCCTTCGTGGCCACTGCCACACCAGGCATCGCCACCACCCTGTCGACCGCTTCAGGCGCGCAGTTCGGCTTTCGCCGCTCGGTTCCGTTGATGATCGGCAGTGCTGCCGGCCTCGCGACCGTGACGGGTGCGGCGGCCGCCGGGCTTGCCGGTCTGCTGCTCGCCATGCCGTCGCTGCAGCTTGCCATGAAGATCGCCGGCTCGCTCTACCTCGTCTGGCTGGCAATCAAGATCGGCCGCGCCGGGCCGCCCAATCTCGATGTGGCCATGGCCAGGCCCAACAGTTTCCTGGGCGGCGCCGGCATCCAGTGGATGAACCCGAAGGGCTGGGCGATGGGGCTGGGCGCGGCTGCCTCCTTCGCCGCGCTTGCCGACGGGCCAGGCCAACTGGCGCTGCTGCTCGGCTCGACCTTCGGCCTCACCGCCGCCATCTCGCTGTCCGTCTGGTGCGTGGCCGGCATGGTGCTGGCACGGCTGCTCAAGACCGAGTGGCAATGGCGCGTGCTCAACATCGTGCTAGCGCTGGTGCTCGCCGCCTCGGTCATCCCGATGTGGCGGTCGGCGTAAGGCGCATACCCATTTCCTCTCCCCCGCGTTGCGGGGGGCGAGAAACCTAAGTCTTGCAAAGTCGGCGCCAGCCTTCCCGTCCAGCCTCAAGCGGCGTAGCGAGCTGCCGGCTTGTCGGCGTGCAGGCTGCCGTAGAAGGCCTGCCGGGCGCCGAGGAACGTGTCCAGCGTTCCCGTATCGGCAAGCGCCGGCACGGTGACGGCTTCGCCCCGCGCCAGGCCGACAAGGGCAGCATCGACCATATCGTCGGCGGTCATGACGATCTCCTTCGGAAGGGTATCGATATCGCCGCCGGAAAGCTCCCAGAAATCGGTCCGGGTCGCGCCCGGCAGCACCACCTGAACCCTTACCTCGGTATCAGCGACCTCGCGTTGCAGCGCTTCGGTGAAGTTGACGACATAGGCCTTGGTGCCGCTGTAGATACCGCCGAAAGAGGTATCGAAGGCCAGCACCGAGGCGATGTTGACGATCCCGCCGCGGTTGCGCGCCAAGAGCCCAGGCAGCACGGCGCGCGTCAGCCGGGTCAGCGCCACGACATTGACCTTGATCATGCGCTCGGCCCCGTCGGCGTCCGCGGTTGCCACCACCGCCTGACCGCCAAGGCCGGCATTGTTGACCAGCAGCGTCACGGTTTCGTCTGCCGATACGGCCTGTTCGACACGGCGCACATCGTCGTCGTCCGAGAGATCGGCGCTGATCACGCTGACCTTGCGATCATAGACGTAACGCAGCTTCTCGGCCAGCTCCTGCAGCCGGTCGGCACGCCGCGCCACCAGCACCAGATCGTAGCCCTGCCCCGCCAGCCGATCCGCATAGACCGCGCCGATACCCGATGAAGCGCCGGTTACGACCGCCGTACCCTTGTTTGCTTGTTCGCTCATTGTCCTGTTCCTTCTATCTCGAATTGTTGCTTCGACCTGGCCGAGGCATCGCAGGCATCAGCCTCTAGGCGCCCGGGCAAGTCGCCTGATTGATTTAGTGGTATATGCCACTTTTGTGAAGTAGGCATATGCCACTATCTTGTCAATGAGCGCATCCGGGATTATTTATCAGGCAGCAGCCGGACAGAATGTCGTCGCTGCCAAGGAACCATCATGTCGAAAGAGGCACCGTCCGGACTGACGCTCTGCAACAATGCCATGCTGCGTCGCGCGACGCGCAAGATTGGCCAGTACTATGACGATGTGCTGGCGCCCTCGGGTCTCAAGGCCACGCAGCAGGGCCTGCTCTACCAGATCCACGTCGGCAACGAGCCGGCGATGGGCGCCATAGCGGCTTCCCTGATCATGGACCTGTCGGCGCTCGGCCACACGCTGAAGCCCCTGATCCGCGACGGCTATGTCGAGACCTTCGCCGACCCCGCCGACCGCCGCGTCAAGCGGGTGCGGCTGACGCCGCAAGGCCTCGTCAAGCTCGATGAGGTGATGAAACTGTGGCATGTCGCCCAGCAACGCTTCGAAGCGGTGGTGGGCAAGGATCAGGCGGCAAACCTCCGCGCGGTGCTGGATGACATCAGCGCGCTGGATTTCGATATGCCGCCGGCCGCTTCTTCTGAGTGAAGAGCGGCCGGCATCATTCAAGTCCAGGTGTTATTCCGCCGGCATCGCCACCGGTCTGGCAAACATCCGCCCGGCCAGAATGATGCCGAGCCCGATGACCGGGAAGGCCGCCGCGATCAGGCCGAGATCGGCCGGCGCGCCGTAGCGCAGCACTGCCCCGCCGACCACCGCGCCCAGCGCCACGCCGAGATAGAGCGCCGAGGCATTGAGCGACAGCACGATCGGGGCCGCGTCGGGTGCGAGCTTGATGATGCGGCTCGCCTGCGCCGGCGGGAAGGCCCAGCCGACGATGCCCCACGGCACCATCATGCCCATCAGCGCCGGTCCGGCGAGGTGATGCGGCAGGAAGGTCGGGATAAGCGAGAACGTGACGAGCATGGCCGCGCTCAGCGCCAGCGACCAGCCGACAGTGCGCGTTGCGCCGAAACGATCGGCTGCCTGGCCGCCGGCAATGTTGCCGATGACGGCGCCGACACCGAAGGCGAGCAGCATGCCCGGCAGCGCGATCGGCGACAGCCCGGCGCCTTCAATGGCCAGCGGCGCGATGAAGCTGAACACGGTGAACGCGCCGATGAGGGCAAGCACCGTCGTCACCAGGATCGGCATCACGCCGGGACGCATGGCCGCCGCCAGCCGGCGCTTAAGCGGCAGCCTGGTGCCGATGATGCCGCGCGGCAGCCGGTACCACAGGATGGCGCCGGCGAGGGCGCCGAGGCCGGCAATGGCATAGAAAGTGCCGCGCCAGCCGGCGATGGCCGCGACCAGCGCGCCAAGCGGCGCGCCGACGGCGACCGCCACCGTGGTGCCGCCGACGACGACGGCGATGGCACGCGCCCGGTGATGGTCATCGACCAGCGCCACCGCCGTGCCTTGCGCGGTCGCCGCGAACAGGCCCGACGACAGCGCCATGATGATGCGTGCGACGAGCAGCACTTCGAAGGACGAGCTCAGGGCGGCGACGACATTGCCGATGACGAAGAACACCAGCGTCCACAGGATGACGCGGCGCCGGTCCCATTCACCGGTCAGCGTTGCCAGGACCGGCGTGCCGATCGCATAGGCGAGCGCGAAGGCGGTGATCAGCGAACCGGCGAGCGGCACCGAGATGCCGGCATCCCTGGCGATATCGGGCAGAAGGCTGGAGATGACGAAGCCTTCGGTCGAGATCGCAAACGATCCGAGCGCAAGCCAGAAGATTCTCTTGTCCATGGGAAAGCGTCCTTAGTTCAAAAGTTATTGAACAATTGGACATAAAAGGGCATCATGTCAATGAGCCAGGGCAAAATAGCAGAACCATGCTGACAGCACTGTGTCAGGACGGTCATGAAGTGGAGAAACCGTGTGTATGGGCTGAGCAGGATCGACGCGTTGAAATCGGCCCGAACTGCGCTTAGGTTCCAGCCATGAGCTTGCCACACCCCAATACGGACCAGATCAGCCTGCCCATCGTGCTCGGCGTGCTCGGCGACCCGACGCGGCTCGCCATCGTGCGCTATCTCGCCAGCAAGGAAGGCGTGCCGCTGAACTGCAGCCGCTTTCTCGACCTCGCCTCCAAGACCAACCTCAGCTACCACCTCGCCAAACTGCGCGAGGCTGGCGTCACCCGCGCCGAAGTGGTCGGCACCAACCGCATGATCACGCTCCGCCGCGCCGACCTCGACGCCCGTTTCCCCGGCCTGCTCGACAGCGTGATCGCGGCCGCCGCCGACGACGCCGCCCTGCCGGCGGTAGGCGGTCATGATTTGGAAGTGCCGGTCTGAACCTTTTCCTCGCGAAGCGGGGAGGAACCAAGTCCTGCCGCCCACCCAGGGAAGCTCCTCATGCGCATCGCCGTTCTCGCCGACATCCACGGCAATGTTCTCGCCCTCGAGGCCGTGCTCGACGATCTCGGGCATCGCGGCGGCGCTGATCTCACCGTCAATCTCGGCGACAGCGTTTCGGGTCCGCTCTGGCCGCGCGAAACGATGGAACGGCTGGAAGCGCTCAAGCTGCCGACGGTGCGTGGCAACCATGACCGCCGCGTCGCCGCCGATCCGGCCGATGAGACCATGTGGGCTTCCGACGTCTATGCGCAGCAGCGATTGACGCCAGCGCAGCGCGACGCATTGTTCGCCCAACCGCTGACCCTTGAGATCGCGCCTGGCGTCATCGCGTTCCATGCCCGCCCGGATCACGACGAGAAATACCTGCTCGACGCGATCGTCGATGGCCAGTTGGTGCGCGCGCCGCTGGCCACGATCCGGCGGCGGCTGAAGGCGCTCGACCCAGCCTGCCGCATCGCGCTCTGCGGCCACAGCCACCGGTCCGAGTTGATCCGCATTCCCGATGGTCCCGTCATCTTCAACCCGGGCAGCATCGGCTGCCCCGCCTATGACGACGACACGCCGCCGGCGCATGTCTCCGAACAGGGCTCGCCGCATGCGCGCTATGGCATCGTCACCTTGGGCGGCGGCGGTCAACCGGATCGCTTCGAGATGATCGCGGTGGACTACGACCACGAGGCGGCGGCACGGCAGGCCGAACAGGCGGGATGCCCGGAATGGGCGCACGGCCTGCGCACCGGCTTCATGCCGGAAGCGGCGCGGCCGTAATCCTTGAACCGCACCACCCGGCGCCATGGTTTGCCATCATGATTGGGCTGAATTTTCCGGCTTTCATGGCCGCGCGCCGTCCCCTATAAAACCGGCCGGATATGCGGCGAGACGGCCGCGGTGATTTGAGTATCGGCGCACGGCCAAATGATGAGGCGCACAGTTACGCTCCGAAAAAGTTTGCAGGCGCTGATTGCCGCTCCGCTGCTGATGGCGGCGTGGCCGGCCGTTGTTCCGGCGCATGCCGAAGAGGCGCCGTTCATCTCCGTCGTCACCGGGCTAGCCCCCGACGACCTGCTCAATGTCCGCGCCAAGCCGTCGGCGATCGGTAAGACCGAGGCCCGCCTGGCTGCCGGTGCGAGCGTGAGAAACCTCGGCTGCAACGACATTGACGGCCATCCCTGGTGCAAGGTCGAGTCTGACAATCCCAAAGCCAGCGGCTGGGCCCCCGCGCGCTACCTGGTGCCCCTCAATCCGGCGACGGTGCCCGGCCAGGCGGGGGACGCCGTGGCCACAGAAGCCGGCGCGACACCCGATGCACCCGACCTGACCGCCCGGCTGGGTAGCGCGGACCAGCCGGCCAGTCCCGAAACCATGCCGAAATCCGCGGCGGAGATCGCGATGCAGGATGCCTATGGCCTGGCGCTGGCGGCGAATGGAACCCTGCAAATTCCCTGCGCCCGCTACGTTGGACAGCCCATGGCGCCCTGCGCGGCGAGCGTGACGCGCAAGGGCACGGACAAGGCCGACGTGACCGTGACCTGGCCCGATGGCGGCAGCCGCGTCATCTCCTTCGATGCCGGCCTGCCGACAAGCTCGGACGCCGGCAGCAACTTCCGCTTCACCAGGGAAGGCAAACTCAACATGATCCGCATCGGCGTGGCGGAGCGGTTTGAGATCACGGATACGGTGGTGCTGGGGGACTAGGCACGCTCCAAAGGTCGGCGCGAGGGAATGAGGCGCTTGTTTGCTTAGCCCTGTGAACCCTTCATTTTCGGGGTTACATCGGGCAAAACTCTTCCCTATAAGGCCCTCCTAGCCTGATACGAGAATCGCGAGCACAACCGGCCGGGTCTTCCCGTCCCGGTTTTTTGTGCAAGCCCGCTGCCGAACGGAATTCACAGACATGCCCAGACGCACCGACATCAAGTCGATCCTGATCATCGGGGCCGGCCCCATCGTCATCGGCCAGGCCTGCGAGTTCGACTATTCCGGCACCCAGGCCTGCAAGGCGCTGAAGGAAGAGGGCTTCCGCGTCATCCTGGTCAATTCCAACCCGGCCACCATCATGACCGACCCGGAACTGGCCGACGCCACCTATATCGAGCCGATCACGCCTGAGGTCGTCGCCAAGATCATCGCCAAGGAGCGGCCCGACGCGCTGCTGCCGACCATGGGCGGCCAGACCGCGCTCAACACCGCCCTGTCGCTGCGCCGCATGGGCGTGCTCGAGCGTTACAATGTCGAGATGATCGGCGCCGACGCGCATGCCATCGACAAGGCCGAGGACCGCGCGCTGTTTCGCGAGGCGATGAAAACGATCGGGCTCGAAACGCCGAAGTCGATGCTGGCCAACGCCACCGACGTCAAGAACGCCGACCGCAAGACGCATGAGGCCGAGCGCGCCGCGCTGAAGGCCGAGAAGCCCGACAATCTCGACGCCGAACTCGACGCGCTGGAAACCCGCTGGAACCTCGGCGAAGGCGACCGCAAGCAGCGCTACATCAGCCATGGCATGGCGATCGCCGCCCAGGCGCTCGACCATGTCGGCCTGCCGGCGATCATCCGCCCCTCCTTCACCATGGGCGGCACCGGCGGTGGCATCGCCTACAACAGGGCTGAATTCTACGACATCGTCCAGTCCGGCCTCGACGCCTCGCCGACCACCGAAGTGCTGATCGAGGAAAGCGTGCTCGGCTGGAAGGAGTATGAGATGGAGGTCGTCCGCGACAAGGCGGACAATTGCATCATCGTCTGCTCGATCGAGAACATCGACCCGATGGGCGTGCATACGGGCGACAGCATCACCGTCGCCCCTGCCCTCACCCTCACAGACAAAGAATACCAGATGATGCGCAACGCCTCGATCGCGGTGCTGCGCGAGATCGGCGTCGAGACCGGCGGCTCCAACGTGCAGTTCGCCGTCAACCCCGCCGATGGCCGCCTCGTCGTCATCGAGATGAACCCGCGCGTCTCGCGCTCATCCGCGCTCGCCTCCAAGGCGACCGGTTTCCCCATCGCCAAGATCGCCGCCAAACTCGCCGTCGGCTACACGCTGGACGAGTTGGAGAACGACATCACCGGCGGCGCCACGCCCGCCTCCTTCGAGCCAAGCATCGACTATGTCGTCACAAAGATCCCGCGCTTTGCCTTCGAGAAATTCCCAGGCGCCGAGCCGGTGCTGACCACCGCCATGAAGTCGGTCGGCGAAGTCATGGCCATCGGCCGCACCTTCCAGGAGTCTTTGCAGAAGGCATTGCGCGGTCTGGAGACCGGCCTCACCGGCCTCGACGAGATCGAGATTCCCGGTCTCGGTCATGCGCTAGGTAACAACCCGGACGACCGCAACGCCATCCGCGCCGCCTTGGGCACGCCGACGCCAGACCGGCTGCGCATGGTGGCGCAGGCAATCCGCATGGGCACGTCGCTCGAAGACGTGCACGCCATGTGCAAGATCGACCCGTGGTTCCTCGAACAGATCGCTGGCATTCTCGCCATGGAAGCCCGCATCCGCGAGCACGGCATCCCCCAGGATGCCGTCAATTTGCGCATGCTGAAGGCCATGGGCTTCTCCGATGCCCGCCTCGCGTCGCTGACGAAGACCGACGCCGAAGTGGTTCAGAAGATTCGCGAAAAGCTCGACGTTCATCCGGTTTATAAGCGCATCGATACCTGCGCCGCCGAGTTCGCCTCGCCCACCGCCTACATGTACTCGACCTATGAAGTGCCCTTCGCCGGCGCGCTCGCCAACGAGGCCCAAGTGTCATCGCGCAAGAAGGTCGTCATCCTTGGCGGCGGGCCGAACCGCATCGGCCAGGGCATCGAGTTCGACTATTGCTGCTGCCACGCGGCCTTCGCGCTGCGCGACGCCGGCTATGAAGCGATCATGATCAACTGCAATCCCGAGACCGTGTCGACCGACTACGACACCTCGGACCGGCTCTATTTCGAGCCGCTGACGGCGGAGGACGTGCTGGAGATCCTCCGCGCCGAGCAGGCCTCGGGCGAGCTGGTCGGCGTCATCGTCCAGTTCGGCGGCCAGACGCCGCTGAAGCTGGCGGACGCGCTGGAGAAGGCCGGCATACCGATCCTCGGCACCTCGCCCGACATGATCGATCTGGCCGAAGACCGCGACCGCTTCCAGAAGCTGCTGCACAAGCTCAACCTCAGCCAGCCGAAGAACGGCATCGCCTATTCGGTCGAGCAGGCCCGCCTCGTCGCCGGCGAGCTCGGCTTCCCGCTGGTGGTGCGCCCCTCCTATGTGCTCGGCGGCCGCGCCATGCAGATCATCCATGACGAGGGCATGCTGCAGAATTACCTGCTCGACACCGTGCCCGGCCTGGTGCCGGAGGACATCAAGCAGAAATACCCCAACGACAAGACCGGCCAGATCAACACGCTCTTGGGCAAGAACCCGCTGCTGTTCGACACCTATCTCTCGGGCGCCATCGAGGTCGATGTCGACTGCCTCTGCGACGGCAAGGCGACCTTCGTCTCCGGCATTCTGGAACACATCGAGGAAGCCGGCATCCATTCGGGCGACTCGGCCTGCTCGCTGCCGGTGCACTCGCTGCCTTCGGACCTCGTCAACGAGTTGGAGCGCCAGACGGCGGCCCTAGCCCGCGCGCTCAATGTCGGCGGGCTGATGAACGTGCAGTACGCGATCAAGGACGGCACGGTCTATGTGCTGGAGGTCAACCCGCGCGCGTCGCGCACCGTGCCCTTCGTCGCCAAGACCATCGGGCGCCCGATCGCGAAGATCGCCGCCCGCATCATGGCCGGCGAGACGCTGGAAGACGCCTTCTCCCATTACGGCGCCATGTCCGACCCGCGCAATCCCGGCCACATCGCGGTCAAGGAAGCCGTCTTCCCCTTCGCCCGCTTCCCCGGCGTCGACATCCTGCTCGGTCCGGAAATGCGCTCGACCGGCGAGGTCATGGGCCTCGATCGCGATTTTGCGCTCGCCTTCGCCAAGAGCCAGCTCGGCGCCGGCGTCGACCTGCCGCGCTCCGGCACGCTGTTCGTCTCGGTGCGCGACGAGGACAAGAAAGGCATATTGCCGGCCGTCAAGCGCCTCGCCGGCCTCGGCTTCAAGGTGCTGGCCACCTCGGGCACGCAACGCTTCCTCGCCGAAAACGGCGTGGTGGCCGAGAAAATAAACAAAGTCCTCGAAGGCCGCCCCCACATCGAAGACGCCATCCGCAACCGCCAGGTCCAGATCGTCTTCAACACCACGGATGGCCAGAAGGCGGTGTCGGACTCGAAGTCACTGCGCAGGGCAACGTTGATGCAGAAGGTGCCGTATTACACGACGCTGTCGGGGGCGGCGGCGGTGGCCGAGGCGATCGCGGCGCTGAAGGCGGGGAGCCTGGAGGTGCGGCCGCTGCAGGAGTATTTTGCTTGAGTGCTATGAATTAGCACTGTTAGGTTAGCACCTAGGCAGGTAGAGCCATGTCACTTTGAAGGAATATTCACAATATTCTTCCAAGCTCGACCGGGTCGAGCGTGCTATCCAATGCGAATCACTCGCATATGGAGTTGACAAATCGATGAGAACAAACTAGGAACGAGTGGTTGGAACGCACTGGATGACTAGTCAACGGGTTCGCGATCCCCTGCATGACTTGGTGCCGTTTTCGAACTCAGAGCTGGAAAAAACGCTGTGGGATGTCATTCAAACCAGGCCTTTCCAGCGCCTTCGCCGGGTTAAGCAGTTAGGATTTTCCGACCTGGTGTATCCTGGCGCGAGCCACTCGCGCTTCGCTCATAGTCTTGGGGTTTTTCATACCGCACGACAATTAAAGGAGATAATCGAATCCTCGAAAATGGAACAGAATAGCAAACAACAACGGGCGTTGGCTGCTGCTTTGGTACACGATTTAGGACATGGACCGTTTAGTCACGCCTTCGAAAAAGTCGGCAAACGGCTAGGTTTAAAATTGTCTGACCATGAAAATATGAGCGACTTGCTCGTTCGCGACAGCGAAGTTTCAGAAAAGCTAAATGAGCTTGGAAGCGGCTTTGCTGATGATGTAGCGAATATACTGAAAAAGGATGGTGTTAAAACTGTTCACCACGCGGTCGTATCAAGTCAATTTGATGCAGATAGGCTTGATTATATGCGACGCGACCGCCTGATGACCGGAACGCAACACTCGGCAATCGATTTCCCTTGGCTATTAGCGAATCTAGAAATCGGTTCGGTTCCTTTTGGTGTAGACGATACGAAACTTGGCGAAGTTGAGACGTTCGTGCTGGGTCCAAAGGCCATTTACGCGGCAGAGCAATTTGTACTTGGGCTTTTCCAATTGTACCCAACGGTTTACTTCCACAAGACAACGAGAGGCGCTGAAAAGATATTCACAGAGCTGTTGGTCCGAGTTGTGGAACTCGTTAAGGACAACAGCGTGAAATCTACTGGCCTTCCCAAGAATCACCCACTCGTTGAGTTTGCTCGATATCCTGAACGTATTTCTGCGGCGCTCAATCTGGATGACTCAGTGATTTGGGGCGCTTTATCCCTCCTATCGGGATCGACCGATGCGCTCGTAAGTGAGTTTTCAAGGCGCCTTCGCGATAGGCAGCTCTATAAATGTTGCGACATAAGAAACGAGGTAGCTCACGCCCTTGACTCAAGCGACAACGGAGGGAACGAAGCTGTTGAAAAAATTGATAAATGTTGCGCTTCCATCAATGAGAAATTGACGGAATGGTCGGCGACAAATAGCCAGTTTCGCCCAAGGTTGTTGTTCGATGATGAAAAAAGGTCGCCCTACAAGCCTGTAGGCCAATCGAAAGGCCCTCTTGATAGAATAAATATTCGAACGGCCGGCGGATCGTTGGTGGATTTGGCAGAGCGATCAAATGTTGTAGCGGCTCTGAAGACCTTCAAACTCTATAGAGTATACGTAGACAAAGATGATGCAGAAGCAAGAGATGTCATCGTTAAAACGATGAAAGAGGAGATAGAAAATGTCGCGCGCTGAAGCTCAAATCGCACGAGAGATTATCCGAGATGCCGGCGGCAGGGTGGTTGGGCGGACTCGGCTCCAAAAAATTGCATATGTATTATCTGCTTCTGGCCTGTATAACTCTTTCACATTTTCATACAAGCATTACGGGCCGTTTAGTGAAGAGCTTGCCACAGCTGCACGGGAAGCTAAATTGCTTGGACTCGTTGATGAAACTGAGCAGATGGCTGCTTGGGGAGGAAGCTATTCCATTTTTCATGTCAATGCAGATATCCCAGCGGAGGTCCCACAAGCCCGGCTTGGCTTGGCTAGACTTGCTGCTCAGGCAGATGCAATTGCATTGGAGTTGGCAGCTACAGCTCTCTTTCTTTCAAAAGAAGGGATAGATGACCCATGGGAAGAAACAGAACGGCGCAAGCCGGAAAAAGCGGATCAAGTTCATCTGCAGGCTGCAAAAGATTTATATCTTCAGTTTCGTCAAATTCCTGCTCCTGAACCTTGGCCAAATATTCTGTAACCTCTCACCCCACCGCCACGCACTCAATCTCGATATCAAACTCCATCGGCCAGGACGCCACCGGCACGAAACTGCGCGCCGGCGGGTTCACGTTGAAATACCGGGCATACACCCTGTTTATCGCGTTGTAGAAGCCGGAATTGACGGCGTAGATGCGCACCATCACCACGTTTTCCAGCGAGGTGCCGGCCGCTTCCAGGCAGTGTTTCAGCGCCTTCAGCGACGCGTCTGTCTGGGTTTCGATGTCGCCGCGCACCATCTCGCCGGTCCCCATGTCCACCGGCGGCGTCGCCGAGATGAACACGAAGCCGTTGGCCCTCACCGCCGTCGAACAAGGCAGGCCCAGCGCCCGCACCTTGTCCGACATGATTGGCACTTCGATGATTTCTTTTTTCATGGTGGTGCTCCCTGGGTTTGCAGGGAGCTTAGCGCGGCGGCGGGCGAACGCCAGCGCTTCTTCCTTCTCCCCTTGTGGGGTCCGAAGGGCGGGCGAGGCCCGTGACTCGCCCAGGGCGGTGGATCGGCGTGCAGCGCCGAGACGGTTGAGGGGTGCGTGACGGAGTGAGACGTTGCCGATTTCATCCGTTTTCACCCTGAGGTGCCGTCGGGCATGACCGTATCGCCAAGCTGGAACACCCCTCATCCGTCTTGCCGCTTCGCGGCAATCCACCTTCTCCCACAAGGGGAGAAGGAAGAAGCGCCGCGCCTCCCAGCCCTCACCCCTGCCCCGGGTACAGCGTGCCGTCCTTGTGCAGGAACCGCCCGTCCGAACTCGGGCTCATCATGTCGATGTCGGAGCAGGTGATCACATCATCGGGATTGCGCGAGCCGACTTCCAGGTAGCGCGCGGTGGCCGACGAGCGGTTGATCATATGATGGCCGTTGCCGCTGTTCTTGGCGAAGGTCGCGCAGTCGCCGGCCTTGAGCAGCGTCTCGCCGCCGTCCTCGACCAGCACCAGTTCGCCCTCCAGCACATAGACGAGCTCGTCCTCGTGGCTGTGCCAGTGGCGCTGGCTCGACCAGCCGCCCGGCGGCAAGGTCATCAGGTTGACGCCGAAATCGGTGAGCCCGCCGGCATCGCCAAGGCGGCGGCGGGTGCGGTCGGCGCAAGGGGCGTCGAAGGGTGCGGGATAGCCGGAGCCCTTGCGGACGGGCACGGATGCGAGGTCGATCTTGGGCATGGGGAGCTCCCGGGTGATGTGCGCAGTCTAGCGCATGCGGGTGGAGGCACAGGGCCAAGTTGCGGGTGGGGGTTTGCCGGTGCCAGGATAGTTGCGGTAGCGCTCCACGGCGCCCCCCTCTGTCCTGCCGGACATCTCCCCCTCAAGTGGGGAGATTGGCAGCTTCGGTGCCGGCTCTCTTTCTGGCAATGTTGAAAATTGGCGAAGGCCGCGATGACAGCCAATCTCCCCCCAAGAGGGGGAGATGTCCGGCAGGACAGAGGGGGGCGCCGTAGAGCGCCAGCTTGATCCCCTAATGCGCCGCGCCGAGCTCCTTCACGTGCTTTTCATGCTCCTTCAGCGTCGGCAGCGTCTTCTTGGCGAATTCCTTCAGCGCGGGGTCGTCGCCCGATTTCGCATAGGTGCTGAACAGGGCGACCGCCTGCTTGTGGGCCTCGGTCTGCATCATGACGTATTTCTGGTCGAACTCCTTGCCGCTGGCGCCTTTCAGCTGGTCCAGCATCTGCTGGTCCTTGGGCTGCAGCGCGGGTCCGGCGGGTTTGATCGAGGCTGTGGTCTGCCCCTTGCTCAGCGCCTGCTTGAAGTCCTCGCCGGCCTTGGTGTGGTCCTTGATCATCTGGCCGGCGAAGGCCTTGACGTCCGCCGAGGCGGATTTCTGTTCGGCCAGCCTGCTCGACTGGATCTCGAATTCATTGGCGCTGGGCACGGTGCCGACAAAGGTCGGGGTGTCGACCTTGCTGTCGGGCAACATGGGCGCTACCGCGTTCGAATTGGTGCCGTTCGTCTGGGCGAGCGCGGCGGGCGCGACGGCGGTCAGCGCGACGGCGGCCATGGTCAGGAGGATTTTCATCTGGGATCTCCGATCGGAATGGTTCCCTCGGGATTCCAACGCCGCAGGCGAGACGAAGTTGCGCCAGGCCCCTCAGTGGCAGCAGGCGTCGCCATATTGCAGCTGCTCGTGCCAGTTCGGCCGGCCCTCCGGCGTGAAATCCATCAGGTTCCACAGGATCTCGCAGGTGCCGATGGCGCGCGGGTCCTGGCCGGGCTCGGCCGGCGCGAAGCCGAGTTCGGACGACCAGAAATGCCTGATGCCGTCACCGTCGCGGTGGAACACCGACAGCAGCGGGATCTGCGCGCCGTCGGCATCCTCGGCGTTGTAGTCGCGCTTGAAGCTGTTGTTGGCCGAAGACACCAGCCGCATGTTGCGCCAGCGGCGATCGCGGCCGAGCGTGACGAGGTTTTCCAGCGCCGTCTTGGCCACGACGGCGAAGTTGAAGCCGGCCGCCTCGAGATGGCCGACCGCGCCATCGAACTGGTCGAGCAGCGCCGTGCAGGAGGGGCATGGCTGGTCGGGCCGCGCGAGCTTCGCCGTGCCGCCGCTGGTCGCGATGTCGCGCGTCTCCTGCGGGTGGCGCGGGAACATCATCTGGTAGAGGATCAGCGTGTCCTTGCCGGGCGCGAACAATTCCGAGAGTTTTATCTTCGCGGTCTTGCCTGACATATCCAGCCCATCGAACACATAGTCCTGCGGCACCAGCCCGCCCGGCGGCAGCGCCCGGCGCGCCTCGGCCACGGCTTCCATGGCGCGGCGCAGCTCGATTTCCTTCTTCAGCAGCTTTTCGCGCGCGGTGCGGTATTTGGCGGTTTCGTTGGGAAAGGTGATCATGATCGGCTCCTTCAAGTCGTCGCGCCGGCGTCCCGGCAGGGTTGCTCTGCGACCCAAGGACGTTTCGCCGTAACCGGTTCCGACATTTTTACGCGCCCGCAACTGCCTCACCCCTTCACTCCGCCGGCGGTCAGGCCGGAGACGATCTTGCGCTGGAAAATCAGCACCAGCACCACCAGCGGCACGGTGACGATCACCGATGCGGCCATGATGTTGCCCCAGGGGATTTCGAACTGCGAATTGCCGGAGAGCAGCGCGATCGCCACCGGCACGGTCCGCCGCGCATCGTTGGAGGTGAAGGTCAGGGCAAACAGGAACTCGTTCCACGCGCCGATGAAGGCCAGCAGTCCGGTGGTCGCCAGCGCCGGCCACATCAGCGGCAGGAAGATGCGCGTGATGATGATCCATGGCGTCGCGCCATCGAGGATCGCCGCCTCCTCGACCTCGACCGGCAGGTCGCGGACGAAAGCGGTGAGCACCCAGACGGTGAACGGCAGCGTGAAGATCATGTAGGAGAAGATCAGCGCGAAGAGCGAATTGTAGAGGCCGAACATCCGCACCAGTTCGAACAGCCCGGCCAGCACCGCCACCTGCGGGAACATCGAGACCCACAGGATGGCGAACAGCAATGCCGAGCGGCCGCGAAAACGGATACGCGCCAGCGCGTAGGCGGCGGTGACGCCGAGAAACAGCGAGAGCGCCACCACCGCGCCGGAGACGACCAGCGAATTCAGGAGGTTGTGCACGAAGGCGCCTTCGGCCAGCACGTTGCGATAATTGCCGAGGCTGGGTGCCTTCGGCCACGGATCGGCCTGGAACAGCGCGGTCCCCGATTTCAGGCTGGTGACGATGGCATAATAGAACGGGAACACCGCGATAAGCACGATCGCCCCGATCAGCAGATAGAAGGCTATGCGCTTCAGGAGCCACATCTCAGCGGCCTCCTTCCAGGCTTATCCGGCCGATGCGGATGGTGAGGATGGTGAGCAGAGCGAGGATGAGGAAGAGCAGGGTCGAGGCGGCCGAGCCGTAGGCGAACTTGTCGAATTCGAACAGGTTCTCGCGGGCGAACACCGACATCGACTTGGTGTGCGCATTGTTGGGCGTCAGCACATAGATCAGGTCGAAGATGCGCAGCGCATCGAGTGCCCGGAAGATCACCGCCACCATCACCGCAGGGCGGATCAGCGGCACGGTCACCCGCCAGAAGATCTGCCAGGGATTGGCGCCGTCGAGCCTGGCGACCTCGATGATCTCGCGCGGCAGCATCTGCAGCGCGGCCAGGATCAGCAGCGCCATGAAGGGCGTCGTTTTCCAGATGTCGACGATCAGCACGGCCGCCATCGCTGTGTCGGCGCTGGCGGTCCAGGCGATCTTGTGGTCGATCAGCCCGAGATTGATCAGCACGACATTGATGATGCCGAACTGGTCGTTCAGCATCCACTGCCACATCTTCGCCGAAACAATGGTCGGGACCGCCCAGGGGATGAGGATCGCCGCCCTGACGATGCCGCGCCCTGGGAATTCGGCGTTGAGCACCAGGGCGACGACCATGCCGAGGATCGTCTCGCAGGTCACCGAAACCACCGCGAAGCGCACGGTGTTCCACACGGCGCCCCACCAGACCGGATCGAGAAGCAGCCCGTCGTAGATGACCCTGCCACTCGGCATGCGCAGCACCGAGACATAATTGGCGAAGCCGACCCATTGGCGGGCGTCGAGATCGGACAGCGAGGCATCGGTGAAGCTGAAATAGACCGTGCGCGCCAGCGGCCAGCCGGCGGCGGCGGCGAGCACCAGAAGCATCGGCGCCAGGAACAGCCATGCCGAGCGCACGCGCTGGCGCATCAGCCGCGAGCCTGGGCGCCGGTCAGCGGCCGGTCGCGCGCTCACCAGCCCTTGCCCTTCAGCCGGGTCAGCGTCGCTTCGAGGTCGGCCAGGTTGTCGGCGGCGCTGCCCTCGCCGGACAAGGTCTTGTGGACCGCGTTCCAGAACTGGCTCGACGCCTCGTTGTACTTGTTCCTGGTCACCGCCGAGGGCCGCGGCCCGGCATTGAGGAACACCTCTTTCCAGTGCGGAATGATCGGCTGTTGCCTGGCGATGTCGGCATCGTCATAGAGCGCCTGGATGGTCGGCAGGTTGGCGGTCTTGAGCGTGCGGTATTTCTGCATTGCCGGCGAGGCGATGAACTTGACCAGTTCGATCGCCGCATCCGGGTGCCTGGAATATTTCGAGACCGCAAGGTTCCAGCCGCCGAGCGTCGCCGCCGGCCGGGCGCCCTCGCCCGTGCCCGCCGGCAGCGGCGCGACGTCGAACTTGCCGTTGATCGGCGACCCCTGGCTGTTGCCCAGCGCATAGGCATAGGGCCAGTTGCGCATGAAGACCGCATTGCCGGTCTGCCAGACGCCGCGCGATTCCTCTTCCTGGTAGGCGAGCACGCCGGGCGGCGCGATGGTGCCGATCCAGGCCTTGGCCATGTCGAGCGCGGCCGCCGCCCGGGCGTTGTTGATGGAGATGGCGCCATCCGGCTCGACGATATGGCCACCGCCGTTCGACACCACCCATTCGAACGCGTCGCAGGTCAGCCCCTCATAGGCATTGCCCTGGAAGACGAAGCCCCAGATATCCCTGTTGCCCGAGGCCCGCTCCTTGTCCATCACCAGACGGGCGGTGTCGCCCAGTTCCTTCCAGGTGGCCGGCACCTTGGCGCCATATTTGTCGAGCAGATCCTTGCGGTAGTAGAGCGCCGGCGCATCGGTGAAGATCGGCAGCGCCACCAGCCTGCCGTCGACGGTCTGCGACTGGATGATCGACGGGAAATGCTTGCCCACGACATCCCTGGTCGCCTCGGTCAGGTCGACGAACTGGCTGGCGAGCTGCGGCGCCCAGATGACGTCGGTCTGGTAGACGTCGACATCGCTGTTGCCCGCGGCGAGCCACAGCCTGTACTGGCCGAACTGGTCGGTCCCGGACGACGGCATAGCGACGATGGTGACCTTGTTGCCGCTCTCTTTCTCATAGCGGTCGAGGATCTCGCGCAGCACCTTGATGCCGTTGCCGGTGTCGCCCGACACGATCGACAGCTCGACCGCGCGCGCCGAACCTACCGCGAGAACGGCAGCGACGCTCAACGCCAGCAATGCGTGGAAAACCTTCATCGGTGGATCTCCCTTGGCAGCCGGCGGCGCACAGCGCCGGCAGCCGGTCAGACCCCACCGTTCATTGAATGCGGAGCAGCGCTTTGGGTTCCCGAACAGGCCGGTGGCGATGACGGCACCGATCAGCGTCGCTGGTCAGCCTTCCCAGGCGACGGGCCTCATGCCCAGCCGCTCGTAGAGCCGCACGGCGGCGGCGTTCTCGAGCGTATTGGTCTTGAGGTCGACATGGGCGGCACCCCGGTCGCGAAAAATGGCGAAGGCGTGCCACATCAAGGCTTCGCCAACGCCCTTGCCGCGCGCCCCGGGATGAACGGCCAGATCCTTGACGAAGGCCGAGCTCCAGCACAGTGCAGCCGCCGCCAGCCGGCCCTTGGCATCGATGACAAGGAAACACAGCGCCGGGTCGAATTCGGGGTCTTCGGATATCCGCGGCCACCATTCGTCGAAAGGGCCGTCGGTGCCATCGGCGAAAACTTCGCCCAGCAACGCATGCAGGGGCAGGGCGTCGCCATGTCCGAAGCAGCGCACGGCAAAGCCGTCCGGCCAGTGCGGCGCAACCAGCGTCTCATCGAGGATTTTGCGCAGCCGGACGTCGTTTGGAGCCGGCGGGCGCGGTTCGGGCATCGCGCTCAGGCGTCGGGCTGAAGACGCCCGCGCCTGCGGTCGACACCGAGGCCGGTCGCCTCGAGCAGGCCCTTGCGCTTGGCGTCGAAATAATAGCCGGTCTGGTAGAGCCAGTCGGCCTTCTTGGCGTTGCCGTTCGACACCAGCCAGGCGCCGCGCAGATATTTGACCGCGTATTTGAGGTTGGTCTCGGCGTCGAACAGGCCCTTGGCCGGCCCGTCATAGCCCATGCCGCGCGCCGTCGCATGCTTGATCTGCATTAGCCCCCAATGGCCGTTATTGTAGGCCTTGGGATTGAAGGTGCTTTCGCGGTTGACGACATGGCGCACCAGATCCACAGGCACCTGGTAGAAGGCGGCGTATTTGACGATCAGCCGGTCGACGTCGCCGCGCATGCCTGTCGCATGCTGCTCCGGCTCGACGGGCGCCGACGGGAACTGCACCAGTGCGGCCGGGTTCTGCGGCACGACATAGGCTACCTGCTGCACGCCGGGCATTTTCTGGCCGCCCTTGGCAACCGCCGGCACGACAAGCCCGGCGGTCGTGTAGGTCCCAGCCGCCTCGATCGGCTGGCCGGCCTTGGACGGCGGCGGCGCCTGCCAGGCATTGGCGGCCATCCCCGCGGGCATAGCCGGCGAGGTTGGGGTCGCCCCGGCAAAGGCGGCGGTCGCCGCGGCCGGCTGGACGGCCGGATCGAGTGCCGGCGTGGCCGGGCTCGGGGTCAACTCAGCGGTCTGAGCCGGTGTGATTCCGGAGGATTGCGGCAGCACCGAAACCGTGTCCGGCAGCGGCACGGTGAAGCCGGCATCGTTGCCTGCCGTGGTCGCGGTTTCGGTCAGGGGCGGCGCGGCCTTCATCTGCGAGGTCGAGGTGCAGCCGCTCATGCCGGCTGCCGCCACGATCACGCCGATGGCGATAAGGGTTTGTTTTGCTGGCAAGCCGCGCTCGGAGTCCGGTTTGTCGGGTTATTAAGATTTCCCTTACACCAGCGATTCTTGGGTAGCAATCGGGGCCATCTGGTGGTTTTCGGGTGGCGGGACGCAGGCAGCGATGCCATATTGTTCCTGATATGTACCGGCGGGAATCCCGGATTCCGCCGCTTTGCGGAAAGGAGCGCAGCATGAAAACGGCATCTTCGATCACGGCTGGCCACGCAGTGTTAGAAACAGTGATCGGTTTCATGGGCATCGCCTGGAGTGAAAAGGGCCTGATCCGGCTCTGCCTGCCCGAACGCAGCCGCGAAGCGGTGGAGCGGCGGCTGATGCGCCACCCCGGCGTTTCCGCCTCCACGGCCCAGCCGTCATGGGTGGTCGAGCTGATCGCCTCGATCAAGGCTTATGCCGCGGGCGAGGACGTCGATTTCACCGGCTTTCCCGTCGATCTCGACGGCATCGACGACTTCCGCCTCGCCATCTACGACGCGGCACGAAAACTCAGCTATGGCGAAACCACCACCTATGGCGAACTCGCAAAGCGCGCCGGCCATGCCGGCCTGCCACGCGAAACCGGTGCGGCCCTTGGGGCCAATCCGGTGCCGCTGGTCATCCCCTGCCACCGCATTCTCGCCGCCGGCGGCAAGATCGGCGGCTTCTCGGCGCCCGGCGGCTCGGTCACCAAGGAAAAGATGCTGGCCATGGAAGGCGTGCGCGTCGGCCCCCCGCCGCCGGCGCAGGTGTCCTTCGGGTTTTGAGAGCAGTAACCGCTCCTGGGTGTGAGCACCGGAAGCGCAGGAAGCCACGGTTTGCAGGCCGGCATCACCTGAATATCGATACACCCTAATGGCGTCGGATGAACCGGTGCCTGAAACGCTCATTGTCCGGCCGCTTGCAGATGTAGACCGGGCAGGACTTGGTGTCGGCGCTCGGCACGTAGGCGCGCGTCCTCACCTCGCCCATGGTGCAGAACTGCTGGCTCAGGACATAGCGGTCGTAGAGCGGCAGCCCCGGTACCCGCGTCGACTGATAACGCAGGATGACCGCACCTTGGCGCGCGATCGTCGACTGGACCTTGCCGCAGCTCATACGCGTCGGGTCGTAGCGCGAGATCGCCTGCGCCTGGGCGGCCACCAGCGTGAGGCAGGCGGCAAGCAGGATGGTTTTCATGGTCCCCTCCCCTCGATCCGCCGCCCGGGGACGGCACCGATCTTGCGCCACGGTTTCACCAGATTGGGGCGGCCGTTGGGCGGCCCCGATCACGGCTTTTTCACGCAGTCTTGTTTTTTGTGCGAAAGCAGCCTATATCAGCCCCATTGATATTTCGGCCGATCGATCCGGGCCTCGCGATCTTCGCGTTTGCTGACGTCTATCTCCAAAATCTCGATGCACACCGGCTGGACTTCGGTCCGGTCATACCAAAGCAAATGTGAAGGACTATTTATATGGCAACTGGAACGGTCAAGTGGTTCAATGCCACCAAGGGTTTCGGCTTCATCCAGCCTGACAGCGGCGGCGCGGACGTTTTCGTCCACATCTCGGCTGTCGAGCGCGCTGGACTGTCGACCCTGGTCGAAGGCCAGAAGATCAACTTCGAGATCGAGCAGGACCGCCGCACTGGCAAGTCGTCCGCTGGTTCTCTGAGCAAGGCAGCCTGATTTTGAAAATGGCGCGCGCCGGACGAGAGTTCGGGGCGCGCGGCAAGTCACGGATGTACTGACGGTCGCGCGAGAAGCGCGCCGGAGTGGAAAGACCCGATAAGCTGGAACAGCAGATAGCTGCCAGCCCGGACCGGACGCTCCCGATCAGGCTACCGAAATGGGAAGGCGGGATTCATCCCGCCTTTTTATTTGTCTGGATTTTGGATGCCAGATCGCGCTCAACGGCGCGGGCGGTGGTATAGGCCCAATGGTGGTACCTTTCCGTCATGACGAAGCTTGAACAAATCGAAAAATCCATCACCGAGTTGAGCCCGGAAGAACTGAAGGCGTTTGCCGCCTGGTTTGAGGCGCTGCGGGCCGCTCAATGGGACAAGCAGATTGAAGCTGATGCCAAGACAGGCCCGCTGGACAAGCTTGCCGCACAAGCTATGGCCGATCATCGCGCCGGTCGGACCCGGCCCCTTTGAATCACTTTGCCGCTCCCTCTTTCTGGGGCGCATATGGCAAATTATCCTCGGCAATTCAGGCGAAGGCAGACACCAGCTTTGCCAAACTCCGCGCCGGCGCGAATTGATCTCAACCACCGCGCAGTCGCTATCCGCGACGAGGACGATTTCGTCTGGTTCTGGATCGGCACCCACGCCGAATATGACCGTCTTCTCAAGTAGTTGAGGGCACCCACTCGATCGGCACATGCTCCGGGTCCGCTTCCACGCGGCCGAGCCAGGCGGCCACCGCGGGATAGGCGTCGAGCTGGAAGCCGCCCTGCTCCGCCGTGTGCGTGTAGGCATAAAGCGCGATGTCGGCGATGCTGAACGCGCCGGCGAAGAAGTCGTTGTTTTCCAGATATGTGTTCATGACGCCAAGCGCCTTGTTGCCGCGCTCCAGCGTCACCGCCAGCCGCTCGGGCGTGGCATCGGCGGCGCGTTCGGGAAAGGTCAGCAGCGCCTTGCGCACGGCGATATAGGGCTCGTGGCTGTACTGCTCGAAGAACAGCCATTGATAGGCGAGCCCACGCTCGTATTTGTCCGCCGGCAGCAAGCGCGTGCCTTCGGCGAGATAGAGCAGGATGGCGTTGGATTCGGCCAGCCGCCGGCCGTCGTCCAGCTCCAGCAGCGGCACCATGGCGTTCGGGTTCTTGGCGACAAAATCGGCTTTGCGCGTATCGCCGGTATGCGAACTCACCTCGACAGTGGTGAAGGCGAGGCCCAGCTTGGCCATCAGCAGCCGCGGCTTGTAGCAATTGCCGCTGTCGATCATGCTGTAGAGTATCATTGTGGTTCCCCGGAGCGCTGCTTCTGCGTGCGGATTATCGCAGCGGCGCCATCCTCAACCAGTGATTTCTTTTGGCGCGACCATCAACGCCGCTTATGCAACGGCACGACCTTGTTGTCGAAGCCCAGCAGCGCATCGACCGCAAGCGGCTCCTCGTTGAAGATGGTGCCGGCAAGCGCGGGACGCCCGAGAAGAAAACCCTGCAGCAAATCGACCCCGCCTTCGAGCGCGACACGCAGGTGGGTGGGCTGCTCGATGCCTTCGACTAGCACCTTGGCGCCGCGGTCGTGCAGGCTGGACACGAGCGGGCGGAAGAAGCGTTCCGCGGCGGTGTGACGGCAGAATTCCGCGAACCAGCCGCCATCGATCTTGACGATGTCGGGCTGAAGCAGGCTCACCCGCTCCTCGGTCGAATGGCCGGTCCCGAAATCATCGATGGCGATGCGGATGCCGTCGCGCCGCATTTCACGAACCAGCCTTGCCAGCAGCGCATCGTCCGCCGCCTGTTCGGTGATTTCGCAGACCAGCATGGCGGGCGCCAGGCCGAGTTCGTCGAGATGCCGGCTCATCAGCCGGATCTCGGCCAGCGCCCGTCCAGCATGGTCGTTGACCAGTGGATTGTAGTTGAAGAACAGGTCGAGCCCGTCGACGCCGATATTGTGGAAATTCCTGAGATGCAGCACGCGGCACATGGTTTCGACGAACAGCCGGTCCGCAGCCGCGACACTGTCGAAGAACATCCGCGGCGACCCCGGCCGGCCGGCGCGGTGCGGCTCGATCAGGCCTTCGACGGCCACCGCTTGCAAGCTGCCGCCGCGCGGGGCGTAGATCGGCTGGTAGGCGCTGCGCAGGCGGAAGTCGCCATGGACGCCATATTCGATGCCGATCTCGTCGGCGAAGATCGCATCGCCGATGGTGCGCCGCCGCTCGACGCTCATGGCGATACCCTGCGTCCGAAGGCTTTTGCGGGCCGCCCCTTGCGCGGCGTCGCGGTGACGGGAGCGGACGCATGGCTTGCGGCGGGGGCAGGTTCCGGACTGCTCTTTGCGAAAGCGCGGAAACTCGTCGGCGCCAGTTCGGGACGGGCCAGCACGTAACCCTGGACCATCGAGGCGCCCGATCGCTCGGCCAGCTCCAGTTGCCAGCCTTCCTCGATACCCTCGAACACGGTGCGGATGCCCTGGTCCTCGAAGCTCCTGACCATGGACGTCAGCAGCGCGAAACCGGCGCCCGATTCCATCAGTTGCGTGATCCAGTGCGCATCGAACTTGACGATGTCGGGCCTCAGCTCCTTGACGCGGGTGATGTCGGAATCGTCGGCGCCATAATCGTCGACGGCGATCCGGAAGCCGTTGGCTCTGAGCGCGGCGACGAAGCCGTGCAGGGTCTCCTGCGATGCCGATCTCTGCTCCGTCACCTCGCAAACGACGCGGCCCGGATCGATACCGGCTTCGTGCAGCACCAGCCGCATGTCACGCAAGGCGTTGTCGACGATCGATCGCTCGGTGAACACCGACGGGTCGAAATTGACGAAGATCGATGCCTCCCGCGGCAGGCAGGCGCCGGCATTGAGCAGATGCAGTGTCCTGGTCAGCGCTTCGACATGCAGGCGGTCGGCCGCCGGACATGTCGAGAAGAAGGTCATCGGCGATTGCGGCTCGCCGTCGCGAAATGGGCGGATCAGCCCTTCGAAGGCGGCGACCGACAGCTTGCCCTCGTTGAAGGCAAAGATCGGCTGGAAGGCGCTTTGCAGCGTATAAATGCCCCAGACACCGCTCGAGGTGCCGTCTTCATGACGGATGATATGGGCAAGTCCGAGGCTGCGTGACAAGGGTTCCTCGCTCCGCGACCAGGCGGAATTGAACAGCGATCCTGCCATGCAAGCCTCTACCGCCCGTTAATGAATTTATTGTTGCCGATCACGCCTCATTGACCGCGCCGCCCCACCTGGCCCAGCCGACAAGGCTTGCACTGACGGGAATGTTGCGACATGAGAAGCGCCGCGGCCGCTCCTGGCCGCGCCGATCCTTTGGAGAGACAAAAGGTCATGGCCTTTCTTGCCGACACCCTTTCCCGCGTTAAGCCTTCCGCCACCATCGCGGTGACGCAGAAAGCCCGCGAGCTGAAAAATGCCGGCAGGGACATCATTGGCCTTGGCGCCGGCGAGCCTGATTTCGACACGCCCGACAACATCAAGAATGCGGCGATCGAGGCCATTCGCCGTGGCGAGACCAAATATCCGCCGGTTTCGGGCATCGTGCCGCTGCGCGAGGCGATCGCGAAAAAGTTCAAGCGCGAGAACAATCTCGACTACAGGCCNGAGCAGACCATCGTCGGCACCGGCGGCAAGCAGATCCTGTTCAACGCCTTCATGGCGACGCTGAACCCCGGCGACGAGGTCATCATCCCTCGCCCCTACTGGGTCAGCTATCCCGAAATGGTGGCGATCTGCGGCGGCACGTCGGTGTTTGCCGACACCTCGATCGACAACGGCTTCAAGCTGACCCCCGCGGTGCTGGAAAAGGCGATCACGCCGAAGACCAAATGGCTCTTGATGAACTCGCCGTCGAATCCGTCGGGCGCGGCCTATACGGAGGCCGAATTGCGCGCGCTGGCCGATGTGCTGTTGAAGCATCCGCAGGTCTGGACGCTGACCGACGACATGTATGAGCACCTGACCTATGGCGACTTCGTCTTCAAGACCATCGCCGAGGTTGAGCCCAGCCTCTACGAGCGCACGCTGACCATGAACGGTGTCTCGAAAGCCTATGCGATGACCGGCTGGCGCATCGGCTATGCCGCCGGTCCCGTCCAGTTGATCAAGGCGATGGACATGATCCAGGGCCAGCAGACCTCCGGCGCCTGCACCATCGCGCAATGGGCCTCCGTCGAGGCGCTCAACGGCCCGCAGGACTTCATCGCCAAGAACAAGGCGATCTTTCAAGGCAGGCGCGACCTCGTCGTATCGATGCTCAACCAGGCGCGCGGCATCACGTGCCCGTCGCCGGAAGGCGCCTTCTATGTCTATCCGTCCTGCGCCCAGCTGATCGGCAGGAAGACAAAGGCCGGCAAGGTGATCGACACCGACGAGACCTTCTGCTCGGAACTGCTCGAGGCCGAGGGCGTCGCGGTGGTGTTCGGCTCGGCCTTCGGCCTCGGCCCCAATTTCCGCATCTCCTACGCCACCTCCGAGACGCTGCTGGAGGAAGCCTGCACGCGCATCCAGCGCTTCACGGCATCGCTGACCTGATCAGGTAAGTCCGAAACAAACCCGGCGTCACCGCTTTCGGCGTTACCGCCGGGTTTTGTCAATCCAGACTCAGCACTCAGCCGCCATATTGCGTCGGCGTCACCGCTTCCAGCCAATCGGCATGGATGCCGTCGAGCGCCTCCTGCATGGCGATGTGCGTCATCGCCGATTTCGGTGCCGCGCCATGCCAATGCTTCTCGCCAGGCGCGAATGAGATGACGTCACCGGCCCTGATTTCCTGGATTGGTCCATCCCATGTCTGGGCCAGGCCGGCGCCAGCGGTCACATAAAGCGTCTGGCCAAGCGGATGCGTGTGCCAGTGGGTGCGCGCGCCGGGCTCGAAACTGACCAGCGTGGCCCTGAGCCGCGCCGGCGCCTCCGTCTCGATGATCGGCGTCTGCAGAACCCGGCCGGTGAAGTATTTGTCCGGCGCTATGATGGTCGGCACGCTGCCGCAAGCTATGATCTTCATCGTCTGTCCCTGGAGCTGGTGGGAGCTGGCGAGACGCCGGTCCTTGAAGTCAATGCATTCTCGGCCCGGATTGGCCCGGACGCAACCGGCCGGGTCACCTCGCTCGGACGAAGGCCTGATTTTTTCTTGACCACGAACCTTGCCCCCATGGGACCGCCGCGCTGCTTGCCGGCCGCTCGGTCGAACCGCTCGCGCTCAGCGCCTGAGCCGGCCAGCCCCACCGGCTCCTATTTTCCTTGCCCTCCCGGCAAACAAGTGGGACGATAATCGCGGGCAGGTCGAAACAGACCCACCCGCGACGGTCGAACAGGCCGGCCGCCGCTCAGGACCGATTGACCTTGGCCTGAACCATGAATGCCAGTCGGTCCCCAGGAAAAACGCCTGAGTGGAGGTCAGCCATGGGTAATCGCGCCGGAGGACGACGCACGGGACCGAAATGCATTGCCATAGTCGGTCCCTTCGCAAGCGGTAAGACGACACTTCTCGAAGCCATATTGGCCCGTACCGGCGCCATTCCCCGCCAGAACCCGGTTTCCTCTGGCAATACCGTTTCAGATCATTCGCCCGAAGCCCGCGCCCACGCCATGAGCGTCGAGGCGTCAATCGCCACCACCGAATTCATGGGCGAACAGTTCACCTTCATCGACTGCCCCGGGTCGATCGAATTCTCCTTCGAGGCCGAACCGGTGCTGGCCGCCTGCGATGTCGCGGTGGTCGTGGCCGAGGCCGACGAAAAGAAGATCCCCGCCATGCAGCTCATCATGCGCAAGCTCGACGATCTCGGCGTGCCGCGCATCCTGTTCCTCAACAAGGTCGACAAGGCGATCGCGGGCGTGCGCGACACGCTGAAGATGCTGCAGCCGACAAGTGCCGCGCCGCTGCTTCTGCGCCAGATCCCGCTGCGCAAGGACGGCGTCGTCATCGGCTCGATCGATCTGGCGCTGGAGCGCGCCTACATCTACCGCGAATATGCCGAGAGCGAGGTGGCTCAGATACCCGGCGACGACAAGGCGCGCGAACTGGAGGCCCGCTTCTCCATGCTGGAGACGCTGGCCGACCATGACGATCAGCTGATGGAGCAGTTGCTGGAAGAGATCGAACCGCCCAAGGACGCGATCTTCGACGATCTCGCCGCCGATCTGCGCGACGGCGCGGTGACGCCGGTGCTGATCGGCACCGCCGAGAAAGGCAATGGCGTGCTGCGCCTCTTGAAGACGATCCGCCACGACGCGCCCGACATCGACGCGACCCGCAAGCGGCTCGGCGCCCCGGACGGCAACGCGGCGGTGGTCCAGGTGATGAAGACCATCCACACGCCGCATGGCGGCAAGCTGTCGGTGTCGCGCATCCTGTCCGGCCAGGTCGCCGACAGCTCGGAACTATGGCTGCCCGGCGGCGACACCGCCAAGGTTTCCGGCATCTACAGGATGCTGGGCAAGGACCAGGTCAAGCTGACCGCCGCCAGGGCCGGCGATACCGTGGCGCTCGGCAAGCTGGACGCGGTCAAGACCGGCCAGACGCTGACTTCGGCCAAGGGCGGGGCCAAACAGCTCTTCGATATCGAGCCGCCGCAGCCGGTCTTCGCCTTCGCGCTGCGCCCCAAGGAACGCAAGGACGAGGTCAAGATGTCGGCTGCCATCCAGCGCCTGGCCGAGGAAGATCCCTCGCTCAGCCTGCATCACAACCAGGACTCGGCCGAGACCGTGCTGTCAGGCCATGGCGAGATGCATCTGCGCGTCGTGCGCGAGCGGCTGGAGGGCAAGAACCAGATCCCGGTCGAGGGCCATGCGCCAGCGGTGCCCTATCGCGAGACGATCCGCAAACCGGTGCAGCAGCGCGGCCGTCACAAGAAGCAGTCGGGCGGCCACGGCCAGTTCGGCGATGTGGTGATCGAGATCAAGCCGCTGCCGCGCGGCTCCGGCTTCCAGTTCACCGACACCATCACCGGGGGCGTCGTGCCCAAGACCTACATCCAGTCGGTTGAAACAGGCATACGCGATTACCTCAAGTCCGGCCCGCTCGGCTTCCCCGTTGTCGACGTCGCGGTCAACCTGTCGGACGGCTCGTACCATGCGGTCGATTCCTCCGACATGGCTTTCCAGATGGCGGCCAAGCTCGCCATGAAGGAAGGCATGGCCGCCTGCTCGCCGGTGCTTCTGGAGCCGGTGATGAAGGTCGAGATCGTCACGCCGTCGGACGCGACGTCGAAGATCATCGCGCTGATCCCGCAACGGCGCGGCCAGATCCTCGGCTATGACGCGCGGCCCGACTGGCCTGGATGGGATGTCGTCGAGGCGACCATGCCGCAGGCCGAGATCGGTGATCTGATCATCGAGCTGCGGTCGGCCACTTCAGGCGTTGCCAGCTACCGGGCCGCCTTCGACCACATGGCCGAGCTGACTGGCCGTCTCGCCGACGAGGCGATGGACGCCAACGGCAAGGCAGCCTGATTTCGCCCGGTGGCCGATTTGGAATGCATGTGAAGCGCCCCCTTCGAAGGATCGAGGGGGCAAAAACCAAAAACGACGCCCGGGGGGCCGGACGCCGTTTTGTTTTGCGGACCGTTTTCTTGGGAGGAAAAACGGCAGGTCCGCCGCGTGCAAGATCGCCGCGCTTCGGCGGGAAAAGGTTCGGACGCGGTAGCCGCCTGAGCCCGGGTCGTCCGAGTGATGCCCCCATCTCCCGTCCGAACCACACCGCGTCCTATGATCCACCTAGCAGATGAGGGGTATCCTTGTCATGTTACCAGAGGTTACATGACACTGTTACGCGGCAATTCTGGTGAACTTTTCAGCCATCCCATTGGCATGCAGGCAACAAAAAAGCCGGATCAATGAAGATCCGGCTGAGTTTGATTGGAAGTGCCTGTTAAGGCTAACCTCCAGAGGGGAACACTCGAGGGCGCTAATGGGAGGAGAACGCGCCCAGGAGATGATCTATATATGTGCTCATCATGCCCAAGAAACAAGCATCTATTTTGCAACACACGCATGCAAAAAGGCACAGGCTGTGGTCCAACCCGTTTCAGAAGCCAATAGGACCAGCAGAATCGTGAAAATGAAGCTCGCTTTCAGGTCATTGTCGTCTCGAAAACGCCGATGCCGGCCGATTCTGCTCCCCAAATGCCGAAAAACACTGATGATGTGGAATGAGGCAGCAGCGGTTTAATTCAAAGGCAGTCAAGCGGAGATCAACCAATGCGCAGGTTTTCGGCGATTGCCGGCAGCGGCATTTTCCTGATTGCGGCCCCCGGCGTGGTCGCCGGGCTGATTCCCTGGCTGCTCAGCACTCGCTGGGGCCTGCCATGGTCGCCCCTGCCCGGCCTGGTCTTCGCCGGCGGCGTGCTCATCGCCGCCGCCGCCGCCGTGCTGCTGCATGCCTTCGCCCGCTTCGCACTGGAGGGGCTGGGCACACCCGCCCCTGTCGCACCGACCGAAAGGCTGGTGATCGGCGGCATCTATCGCCATGTCCGCAATCCGATGTATGTCGCCGTGCTGTCGATCATTCTCGGCCAGGCGCTGCTGTTTTCGAGCTGGTCGATCGCCGCGTACGCGGCAATCGCGGCGGCTGCCATGGTGACCTTCGTCAGGCTCTATGAGGAGCCGACGCTCGCCGGCCGCTATGGCGCCGAATACGAAGCCTACCGCCGCAACGTACCGGGCTGGCTGCCGCGGATTACACCTTGGAAAGAATAGGCTCTGACCTTGGATCAGAAGGACCAGCTTCTGGCCTTGGCGATGATGAAGTCGCGGAACACGTGCAGCTTGGCCTGGTTCTTCATCGCGTCGGGATAGGCGAAATAGGTGTCGAAGGACGGCACCTCGGTTTCCGGCAGCAGCTGCACCAGGCCGGAATCCTTGCTGATCACATAGTCCGGCAACATGGCGATGCCGGCACCGCCCTGCACGGCGCGTTTGATCGACAGGATGTCGTTGATCTGCAGCGACGGCACGCGCTGGCCACTCTCGAAATCGCCGACCGTCTCCAGCCAGTTCAACTCCGACAGATGCGACGGCACAGGCAGGCCGAAGGTGACGATGCGATGGCTTCTCAACTCTGCGATCGAGCCCGGCTTGCCGTGCTTGGCGACGTAGGAGGGCGCCGCGTAGAGATGGAAATGCACGGTGAACAGGCGGCGCTGGATCAGGTCCGGCTGTTGCGGCTGGCGCAGCCGGATGGCGCAATCGGCCTGGCGCATGGTGAGGTCGAGCTCCTCATTGGCAAGGATCAGCTGCAGGCTGACTTCGGGATAGAGTTCGATGAACTCCTGCACCCGCTCGGTTAGCCAGCCGGCGCCGAGGCCGACGGTCGTCGTTACCCTGAGCACGCCGGACGGCCGGTCCTTGGTCTCGGTCAGCCGCGACTTGATGGTTTCCAGCTTCATCAGCACGTCATGCGCCGTGCGGAACAGCATCTCGCCCTGTTCGGTCAGCACCAGGCCGCGTGCATGGCGGTTGAACAGCGGCACGCCGACATCGTGTTCGAGCGCGCTGACCTGCCTCGAGATCGCCGATTGCGACAGATGCAGGGTCTCGGCCGCATGCGTAAACGACCCCGCTTCCGCCGCAGCGTGAAACACGCGTAGCTTGTCCCAGTCCAACGCCATGATTTCCCCTCGTTCCGGTTGGCGTTTGAATGAAAAATCAGGCTTTTACACGGCGCTTCTAAGCCGATTTTCTAACAGTTTTGCGAGCCGCCTATTCCGCTGCCTCGCGATGCACCTCGATGCCGGCCAGATATTTTTCCGCTTCGAGCGCGGCCATGCAGCCGAGCCCCGCCGCCGTCACCGCCTGCCGGTAGATATCGTCCGTCACGTCACCGGCGGCGAAGACGCCAGGCACGTCGGTGCGCGTCGAATCCGGTGCTGTCCACAGATAGCCGTTCGGCTTCTGCTTCAGCTTGCCGGCGAACAGCTCGACCGCGGGCGCATGGCCGATGGCCACGAAGACGCCGTCGACCTTGAGGTGGCTCTCGGCACCGGTCACGGCATGCCTGAGCTTCAGCCCCTCGACCGAAGGCGGCAGCGGTGCCTTGCCGGGGCGCCCGGTGATCTCGTCGACGATCGTGTCCCAGATGACGCGGACATTGTCCTTCTTCAACAGCCGCTCACGCAGGATGCGCTCGGCACGGAAGTCCGAGCGCCTGTGGATGACAGTGACGCTCTTGGCGAGGTTGGACAGATAGAGCGCCTCCTCCACCGCCGAATTGCCGCCGCCGACCACCGCGACATCCTTGCCGCGATAGAAGAAGCCGTCGCAGGTGGCGCAGGCGGAAACGCCAAAGCCCATGAAGTCCTGCTCGGTCGGAATGCCCAGCCACTTGGCCTGCGCGCCGGTGGCGATGATCAGCGCATCGGCCGTATAGGTCGTGCCGGAATCGCCCTTGGCGCGGAACGGCCGCACATTGAGGTCGACCTCGGTGATGATGTCGTTGATGATGTCGGTGCCGACATGCTCGGCCTGCTTGAGCATCTGCTCCATCAGCCACGGCCCCTGGATCGGATCGGCGAAGCCGGGATAGTTTTCGACTTCCGTGGTGATCATCAGCTGGCCGCCCTGCTGCAGGCCGGCGACGAGCATCGGCTTCAGCATCGCACGCGCGGCATAGACCGCCGCCGTATAGCCGGCCGGACCGGAACCGATGATGAGAACGGGCGCATGCTTGGTGATCATCTGGAGCCTCTGCGGGGCGGACACGGGTGTGCCTTGGAAAAAGACGTGGAATATCGCGCTTAATGTAAGGGCTGCCAGCCACGCCAGCAAGACGAACGGACCGTCGTCCCCGGAAAGCTTCGGCCCATATGGATTTTCGCGCGACGAGCGCTTTCGTTAACCTCTCTAAAATCGCGTCGACGGGGGCTGGCTTCGCCACAAAAGTCGTTTAATTACAAAATCGCGAAAGATTCTTGCGCCATACCGATCATCGAGAACCCCAATGCCCCTCAAGGCCGACCTTGACGCCATTGACTGGAAGATCCTGCGCGAGCTTCAGTCGGACGGGCGCATGACCAATGTCGAGCTCTCGAACCGCGTCGGCATTTCCGCACCGCCCTGCCTGCGCCGGGTCAAGCGGCTGGAGGAAGCCGGCATCATCCGCGGCTATCGCGCGCTGCTCAACGCGCCTGCGCTCGGGCTCGACGTCGTCGCCTTTTGCCTGGTCGGGCTGCATCACCAGGCCGATGCCGAACTGCGCATTTTCGCCGAGCGCACGCGCGGCTGGCCGATCGTGCGCGATGCCTGGATGGTGTCGGGCGAGTCCGACTTCCTGCTGCATTGCGTGGCCAGCGATCTCGGCAGCTTCCAGACCTTCGTCATCGAGGAACTGACCTCGACGCCGAACGTCGACACGGTGCGCACGGCGCTCACCATCCGCCGCGTCAAGGATGAGGGTTTGGTGTCGTTCGAACGCCCCTGAGGCCAGGCGAACGCCCGTGCGCTGGGCGAATTCCTTGCGTTCGCCACATCGGCGCCGCGTTGCTATTCGAAAGACGCCGGTATGCAAGGCCGAACGGCTCTGCCGGACTTCACTGCTCGACTGGGCGCTTGACTGGTTTCTCAAGCAATTCCAGGAAGGGTGTGTAACGGTTTTCCGCCCGGAATTGCTTGAGAACAGATGGCACGAGCAGCGTGAATTCCGAGATAATCCGCCATGGGAAGGGGACCATGACCCGTTTTGCAAGTCCGGTCTCGGCGCTCATCATCTGCGTGAACGAGGCCGACATGATCGGCCCGTGCCTGGAAAGCATCGATTTCTGTGCCGAGATCATCATCGTTGATTCCGGCTCGACGGATGGCACCGTCGAATGCATTGAAAGCTATATCGCAAAGGGCTATCCGATAACGCTGCTGCACAATGATTGGCCGGGCTTCCCCCGCCAACGGCAATTCGCGCTCGACCACGCCAACCAGCCCTGGTGTCTTTCGATCGACCCGGACGAGCGCGTCGACGACCGGTTGCGGCAGTCGATCGTGGCCATCACCCAGGCGGCCGGCGGCAAGGCCAGCGGATGGTACATGCGCCGCCGCGACTGGCTGAAGGGCTACGGCTATGCCCATCGCTGGGTGCTGCACAACAGGCTGCTCAGGCTTTTCCGCAGGGAAGGCGCCACCATGGATCTCACCGCGCGGGTGCATGAATCCGTTCGCGTGCCGGGCGAGACCGACACGATCGAAGACGGTGTCCTGCTGCACCGCCGTGAAATATCGGTCGAGGAGGATATTGCCAGGGCCAACGCCTATTCCGGCCTCAAGGCGGTCACGCTGGTCGAGAAAGGCAAGAAGCCCGGCCTGGTGCGGCTGGTGCTATCGCCGTTCGGCAATTTCCTCAAATTCTACCTGGCCAAGCGCTACTTCCTGTGCGGCCACCATGGCTTCGTCTACTCGATGTCGGTGATGATCTATTCCTTCGCCACCGAGGCCAAGCTCTACGAAGCCTCGCAGCGCAACGACCAGGCGTAGGGCCTACGATCCGAGCGCGTCGATGGCGGCGAGCAGGCCGCCCAGATCGTGGTCGTCATGCAAGCGCCTGATGGCGAAGCCGGGCTGAAGTGCCGCCTCACCATCGACCAGCCACCCCTGCGCAAGGCCCGCGCGTTGGCCCGCCTGCATATCGGCCAGCTTGTCGCCGACCATCAGGGAGCGCTGGAGGGCAAGATCAAGGCGCCTGCCCGCCTCGATCAGCATGCCCGGATTGGGCTTGCGCATCGGATGATCGGCTACAGCGAGAGGCCCGCCGCCCGCCTCGTGATAGGCGCAGGCCAGCACCATGTCGACGGACACGCCCTGCCGGCGCAGCAGGTCGAGCACCCGGCCGTTCACGGCGGCAAAGGCACTCCAGCCGAAATAGCCGCGCGCGATGCCGGACTGGTTGGTGACCATGACGACCGGGATTCCGGCCCGGTTGGCGGCGGCGATTGCCGGCAGCATCTGCGGCCTCAGCTCGATCTTGGCCGGATCGCTGGGATAGTCCGTGTCGACATTGATGGTGCCGTCGCGGTCCAGGAACAGCGCCGGCGACCGTGCCGGGAAAACCCGGCCGCCGATCCGCTCCACCCACAGGCCCGGTTCGGTCAATGGGTGCGGCTTCCCGATCCTGTCAGCCATTCGACAGGCGCGCTTCGACCACCTCGCACAGATAATGATAGAGGCACAAATGGCCCTGCTGGATGATCGGCGTTGAGGTCGAGGGCACGTTGAGCAGGATGTCGGTGAGCGGCTTCAGCTTGCCGCCAGTATCGCCGGTCAGGCTGACCACCGTCATATCCATCATGCGCGCCTGTTCGGCCGCGGCGAGAATGCTCGGCGAATTGCCGCTGGTCGAGATCGCCAAAAGCACGCCGCCTGCAGCGCCATGCGCTTCGACCTGGCGCGAAAACACCGTGTCGAAGCCGTAATCATTGCCCCAGGCGGTCAGCATCCCGGCGTTCGCCGGCAGCGCAATCACATTGTAGGCCTTGCGCTCCTTCAGGAAGCGGCCGACCAGTTCAGTGGCGATATGGATGGCGTCGCTGGCCGAGCCGCCATTGCCGCAGACCAGCAATGCCTTTCCAGACGAAAGCGCCAACACGACAGCGCTCACCGCTCGTTCCATCTCGCTGGTCAAATCCCGCGCGACCGTGGCGGTGATGGCGGCCGCCGAGCGGACCAGATAATCGTTCAATTCGGACATGAGATCCCTCAGTTGGTGGCGCTGCCGGCGCGTAGTTTGCCGATGGTGCCAGTGGTGCTCTTGCCGGCGACCAGGTCGACCAGCACGACGCGGCCGCCCGCCTTCTGCACTACATCGGCGCCGATCACGGTGTCGATCGTGTAGTCGGCGCCCTTCACCAGTATGTCGGGCAGAAGCGCCTCGATCAGCGCCAAAGGCGTATCCTCCTCGAACACCACCACGGCATCGACCGAGGCGAGCGCGGCGAGCACGCAGGCGCGATCATGCTGGTCGTTGACCGGGCGGCCCGGCCCTTTCAGCCGCCGCACCGAGGCATCGCTGTTGAGCCCGAGCACCAGCCGGTCGCACTGGCTGCGCGCCGCGTGCAGCAGGCTGACATGGCCGGCATGCAGAATGTCGAAGCAGCCATTGGTGAAGCCGACGCTCAGACCTTCCGCCTTCCATCCCGCCACCATGCGCGCGGCCGAAATAGCGTCGAGGATGGCGTCCTTGTGGGCGGTCGGTCCGTGCGAGCGGAACAGCGCGCCGGTGAGTTCCTCGACACTCAGCCGCGCGGTGCCGCGCTTGCCGACCACGACGCCGCCGGCGGCGTTGGCGATCGAGGCCGCGGCGACAGGATCGGCACCGGCCGCAAGCGCCAGCGCGAAGGTCGCGATCACCGTATCGCCGGCGCCCGAAACGTCGAACACCTCGCGCGCCTGGGTGGCGATGTGGTGTGCCTCATCGGGGCCGACCACGCTCATGCCCTTTTCGCTGCGGGTGGCGACGACGAAGTCGAAGCCGTGCGCCGAAATCAGCTCGCGTGCCGCCGCGACGATCTCGTCATCGGCGAATACCGCATGGCCGACGGCCTCGCCAAGCTCCTTGCGGTTGGGCGTGACGGCGGTCGCCCCGGCATAGCGCGCATAGTCGCGACCCTTCGGATCGACCAGCACCGGCTTGCCCGCCTCTCGGCAGATGGCAATCAGTTCGGCGGCGACGCCGTCCAGCAATATGCCCTTGCCGTAATCGGACAGGATGACAATGTCCGCCTGTTTCAACGCGTCGCGGAAACGGCGGACCAGCTCCGCCCGTTCGGCCTCGCCGAGCGGCTTGATCTCTTCCTCGTCGAAACGCAGCACCTGCTGGTTGAGC
This sequence comes from Mesorhizobium sp. WSM3626, assembly GCF_000513935.1. Taxonomy (GTDB): domain Bacteria; phylum Pseudomonadota; class Alphaproteobacteria; order Rhizobiales; family Rhizobiaceae; genus Mesorhizobium; species Mesorhizobium salmacidum. The sequence continues at coordinate 36,930 of NZ_AZUY01000010.1, forward strand.
GCGCTGAAGCGGCTCTTCGACGAGGTCATGCGGCCGCGCTGCTGCACAAGCCCCGCCGTATCGGCGCCAAGCTCGCCCAGCATCCGCACCAGGCTGTCGCCGGTGGGATCAGTGCCGATCACCGAGACCGGAACGGCGCGCGCGCCAAGCGAGACGATGTTGGCCACGACATTGCCGGCGCCACCCATCGCCGAGCTTTCGCCGCGCCCATGCAGCACCGGGATCGGCGCTTCCGGCGAGATCCGTTCGATGACGCCATTGACGAAGCGGTCGAGGATGAGGTCGCCGGCCACCAGCACGGCGACGTCGCCGAAGCGCGCGATGGCGCGGTGCAGGGGCTCGGGTGAAGGCGGATTGTGCTTGATCATGTCATCTGCCACGCGCGGAAAACGCCGATCTCAGATAGGTCGAAACACCAGATTTGCGAGGCCGGCCGGTCATGCCTGCCGATATACCGCAATTCGGCACAGCGCAACGCCAGGGGCAGAGGCAAACCCGGACAGGTCAGGTTTTCTGCAGGGCGACGTGGAGGCCGAGCCCGACCAGTACCGCGCCGCCGGCCCGCTGCATCAGGCGCTGCGCCCGGCTCGAACGCCGCAGCCGTCCGATCACGAGGCCGGCCAGGAACACGCAGACGATGTCGGCCGAGGAGAACATCAGGTTGACGATCGTGCCCAGCACGACGAATTGCAGCCAGACCGGCAAGGTCGCCGAGGCATCGATGAACTGCGGCAGGAACGCCATGAAGAAGATCGCGGTCTTGGGGTTGAGCACCTCGACGGTGATGCTCTCGAAAAACGCCCGGCGGGCCGATTTGCGCTCGATCGCCGGCAGCGCCACGTCGCCCTCCACGCGCTTGCGAAACAGCGAAATGCCGAGCCAGATGAGGTAAAGCGCGCCGACCAGCTTGACCGCCATGTAGAGCGGCGGCACGGCGTGGAACAGCACGGACAAGCCGGCGGCGGCGGCGAAGACATGCACATAGCCGCCGAGATGGATGCCGAGTGCCGCCGTCAGTCCCGACCAGCGCCCGCGCGCCATCGTCTGCGCGGCGGCGTAGAGCATGGCGGGACCCGGAATATAGGCGAAGATCGCCGTGGTGGCGAAGAACGCGATCAGCAGTTCGGTCGACGGCATTTCTTGTCCCTCATGATCCCGTCCAGCGGCGAACCGACAGAAGCGGCAGCTTTGCGGCGCCACTGTGGCGCAATCACCTGCTTTGTCGACAGCCCGGCCAGCCTCCCTTATAAGGACCGGAATCGCACGCAACCAGAGGCCTTCATGATCATCGTCACGGGCGGCGCCGGCATGATCGGCTCCAACATCGTCGCCGCGCTCAATGCGGAAGGCCATGACGACATCCTGGTCGTCGACGACCTCACCGACGGTCACAAGATCGCCAACTTGGCCGATTTGACGATAGCTGACTATCTCGACAAGGACGATTTCCTGGCCCGCATGGAGGCCGGCTCGCTCGGCCGCATCGAGGCAGTGTTCCATCAGGGCGCCTGTTCGACCACCACCGAGTGGAACGGCAAGTTCATGATGGAGGTGAATTACGCCTATTCGAAACGGCTGCTGCATGCCTGCCAGGCGCTGCGCGTGCCTTTCCTCTACGCCTCCTCCGCTTCGGTCTATGGTGGCGGCGCCGAATTTCGCGAGGAGGCTGCGCTCGAGCGGCCGCTCAACGTCTATGCCTATTCCAAGAAACTCTTCGACGACTATGTCAGGCGCACGGTGTTCGACAGCGATCATTCGCAGGTCGGGGGGCTGCGCTACTTCAATGTCTATGGCCCGCGCGAAGCGCACAAAGGGGCCATGGCCTCGGTCGCCTTCCATCTGTTCAACCAGGTCGAGCGCGGTGAAAATCCGAAGCTGTTCGGTGCCCATGACGGCTTCGGGCCAGGCGAACAGAGCCGCGACTTCATCCATGTCGGCGACGTCGCCGACGTCAATCTGTGGCTGTGGAAGCGCGGCGCGAGCGGCATCTTCAACTGCGGCACCGGGCACGCCCAGCCGTTCCGCGCCATCGCCGAAACGGTCATCGACACGCTGGGCAAGGGCGAGATCGAGTTCATCCCCTTCCCCGACCATCTCAAGGGCAGCTACCAGAGTTTTACCCAGGCTGATATGTCCCGCTTGCGCGCAGCCGGCTATAACGGGCAATTCCGCACAGTAGAAACCGGCGTCAGAGACTATGTCGAATGGCTGAAAGCCCAACGATCCTCGTGATCGGCCCACGCTGGGTGGGCGATATGGTGATGGCGCAGTGCCTGTTCTCGGCGCTGAAGGAACGCCATCCCGACGCCGCGATCGATGTGCTGGCGCCCGCCTGGGCCGCACCACTGGTCAAGCGCATGCCCGAAATCCGCCAGCAGATCGACTTTCCGCTGCAGCCCGGCGCGCTCGAATTCACCCATCGCCGCCGCTTCGGCCGCCTGCTGCGCGGCCGCTACGACATGGCCTATGTCCTGCCGGGCAGCTGGAAGTCGGCGCTGATCCCGTTCTTTGCCCGCATTCCGCGTCGTTTCGGCCACCTTCGGGAAATGCGCTACGGCCTGCTGACCGACATGGTGCCATTGCCCGACGCCGTGAAACGGCGCACTGCTCAGGCCTATTTCGGGCTCGCCCAGGGCGGCAGTTTCCGCGCGCCCCGGCTGACCGTGGATCCAAAAAACCAGGCCGCCCTGCTCGACCGGTTCGGTCTGGCGTCGCGGGAATTCGTGGCCCTGATGCCCGGCGCCGAGTTCGGTCCGGCCAAGCGCTGGCCAAGTGAAAGCTATGCCGGCCTTGCCCGCGAATTCATGGGCAAAGGCTTGAAGGTCGCCCTGTTCGGTTCGAAGAACGATCGCGACGTGACGGCGGAGATCGCCGCCCTTGCTCCCGGTGTCGTCGACCTCGCCGGCCAGACGCGGCTGGAGGACGCCATCGACCTGATCGCGGCGGCAAGGCTCGCGGTCTCCAATGATAGCGGGCTGATGCATGTCGCGGCCGCCGTCGGCACGCCGATCGTTGCCGTCTATGGCTCGACCTCGCCTGAAAATACACCGCCGCTGGCGGAGCGACGCGAACTGGTCTGGCTCGGGCTGTCCTGTTCGCCCTGCCACCGGAAAATCTGTCCGCTCGGCCACCTTAACTGCCTGAAGACATTGGAAGTCCGGCAGGTCGCCGCGGCGGCCGACCGGCTGCTGGAACTTCCGGCCGCCGCATGAAGGTGCTGATCGTCAAGACCTCGTCGATGGGCGATGTCATCCACACCTTTCCGGCACTCGAGGATGCCAGCCGCTCACGGCCCGATATCGCTTTCGACTGGTGCGTCGAAGAGGCCTTTGCCGGCATCGTCGCCCTGCATCCGGCGATCGGCACCATCCACACGGTGGCGATAAGGCGCTGGCGAAAGACCCTTTTCGACACGAACACCTGGCGCGAGGCGGCGGCCTTGCGCCGTGCTTTGCGCGCCTGCCGGTATGACCTCGTCATCGATGCGCAAGGCCTGCTGAAGTCGGCCCTGGTGGCGCGCCAGGCGCGTGCGCCGATTGCCGGCTTCAACCGGTCGAGTGCGCGCGAACCCTCGGCGACGCTGTTCTACGACATCACCCACGCCGTGCCGCGCGACCTGCACGCCATCGAGCGGACACGGCGGCTGTTCGGATTGGCGCTTGGCTACCAGCCCGATTTGTCGACCCTCGACTCCGGCATTGTGCCACCCTCCGGCAGTCTGGCCGGCATCGACGGCAAAACCGCCTTCCTGCTGCACGGCACCAGCCGCGAGGACAAGAAATGGCCGGTCGAGGACTGGATCGGAACAGGCCGCCTGCTGGTCGAGCGCGGCATGACGCCGGTCACCACCTGGTCGAACGAGCGTGAGAAGACGGTGGCCGAAGCGATCGCCAAGGCCGTGCCATCCACGGTCGTGGTGCCGAAATCGCCGCTGGCCGACATCGCTGCCATCCTGGGGCGCTCGACACTGGTCATCGGCGCCGATACGGGTTTGACCCATCTCGCCAGCGCTTTCGGCCTGCCGACGGTCGCGGTGTTTTTGGCGACGGAGCCGGGCTTGACCGGGCCGCGTGGGCCTTATGCGTCGACTTTGCTGGCGCCAGCCGGCGGGGGCGTGACGCCGACCGAGGTTGTGGCTGAGGCGGAGAAACTGTTGGCACTGAAATTACAAGCGCCGGTTTAGGACCTTTCAGAATTCGCTCTGGCGAGTCAAATAGCGTGGTTCTTCGAGAACCGGAGCGTACTTTAAAGGACGTTGAGCACCGGAAACGCAGAAACCCGGGCTAGTTGGCCGCCAGAGTAGAATTATCAAGGGTCCTAAATAAACTGCACCTGGACGATCTCGTACCCGCGTGCGCCACCAGGCGCATTGACCTCGATGGCGTCGCCGACTTCCTTGCCGATGAGCGCGCGGGCGATGGGCGAGGAGATCGAGATGCGGCCCGATTTCACGTCGGCTTCCTGGTCGCCGACGATCTGGTAGGTCTTCTTCTCCTCGGTGTCCTCGTCGACCAGCACGACGGTGGCGCCGAACTTGACCTTGTCTCCGCTGAGCTTGGTGACGTCGATCACCTCGGCGCGCGCGATATAATCCTCGAGCTCGTTGACGCGGCCCTCATTGAGGCTCTGCGCCTCTTTCGCGGCATGGTATTCGGCGTTTTCGGACAGGTCGCCATGCGAGCGCGCCTCGGAGATCGCCTCGATGATGCGCGGCCGCTCTTCCTGCTGGCGCCAACGCAGTTCTTCCTTCAATGACGCGAACCCCTCGCCTGTCATCGGGACCTTGTTCATAGTGCCTGACCTTTCCTGCCGCCGCCCCCGCGTTTCGGGGGAAGCCTTGTCGTTGGGTATAAAAAGAAAACGGTCCGGCAGCCTCGGGCTAACGGAACCGTTTCACCGCAATTTCCCTGAATATAGCAATCTTTGCGGGCTTTTCACGCTCAAAAATCGGTTTTGCAAAAATCATCCCTTCTTTTGTCGGCGAAGGTGCCTGTGGGATGGAGCGAACAAAAAACGGCCGCGATTGCTCGCGGCCGTTTCGAGACCATGAAGCCCGATCAGCTTCTCATGAAATGCTCGATCTGCTCGGCCAGCATGCCGTATTCGCGCGAACCCTTGCCGGTGCGCTTTTCGATCTCCGTCAGCTGCTGCTGGGCGCCGGCCAGGTCGCCGATCTGCAGATGCGCCTCGCCGAGATATTCGCGCACCAGCGTGTAATTCGGGTCGATGCGCAGCGCTTCCTCATAATAGCCGAGGCCGACAGTGACGCGGCCGGAATGGCGGTGCGAGTAGCCGAGATAGTTGAGGATGCGCGGATCCTGCTTGTTGGCGGCAAGAACGAGGACCGAGATCGCCTCGTCATAGCGGCCGGCCATCGCCAGCGCATGGCCAGCGTCATAGATGCTGTCGTCGTCCAGCATGCCTTCCTTGGGCGGCACGCATTTCTGCTTCTTCTTGTCCCAGACTTCACCCTTTTTGCATTGGGTAACGGTCTGATCGTTACCGCCACCGCTACCGGCCGCAAACACCGGAACGGCAAAAAACTGCACGGCGACAAGCGCGGCGGCTGCCTGGATCAGCATTCTTTTATGCATGGAAAACCTCCTGAGGGTGTGACAATGCAACACTAACGCCGAGCGGCCCGCGTTTCATCCCGGAAAAAGCCCGTCTGGAGAACATGAGGTGACGGATGCCGCAAATCCGGTATCATCGCCGTCGAATGAGACTGACCCACGGAGAGGGCCCGTGCAGCGGCGGCTTGACAAAGACTGGGATCTCACGATCGGCCCCGATACCGTGCGGCTGTTCATTCTCAAGGCCAAGGCGCTGAGCGCGGCCGTCAACGAGGACTATGCCGGCGGCGCCGAACACGAGGTCGAGTTCGACGGCGACAGGCATGACAACCACCACCATGACGGCCTTGCCGAGGAAAGCTCGGAAAACCTCACCGAGGAAGAGCTGCGCGAGCTGATCAACGACCTCAATATCGACGAGGCCGCCGAGCTGATCGCGCTGGCCTGGGTCGGCCGCGGCGACTACGACGCCTCGGAATGGGCCGACGCAGTGGCGGCGGCGCGAGAGCGGGCCAACAAGCGCACGGCGAAATACCTGCTCGGCATGCCGCTGCTCGCCGACTTGCTGGAAGAGGGACTGGAAGCGATCGGCGCGTAACGCGGAGGTAACCGATTGTGATCGGGTCGAAGCGCCTGTCCAGGCAACTTCAGCCGACCGGCGCCGTTTCGTGGGTGATGGCAAAGCTGAGCTCTTCCCGTAGATCCAGGATGATTGCATCGGCGATGGCCGTCACGGCTCTGCTGGTCATGCCGGCCGAGGCCAAACATCGTCACAAACATCACAGGGCGCTAAGCCTGCGCGTGGAGCAACCGCTGACACAGCGGGCCGATCAGCCGCTGAACCCGCGAGGCAAGCGGCAGTCGAGAGCGCGGGCCAGGCAGCATCCGGCGCCAAATCCAGCACCGCGGAAAACGCAGGATGCCCAGCCATCCGCCGATGTTCCGGTGCCCGAGCCACGTCCGGCGGACACTCCAAAGGTCGAAGCTCCAAAGACGCAAGACCGGAACGCTGAAAATCCAAAGCGCGGCGGAGCGCCCGATCTGCTCAAGGACCCCGATCTGCTCAAGGACCCCGGTCTGCTCAAGGACGAAGAGGCCCATCGGAAAAGCCAGACACCGCTCGAACCGTCAGCCGAAACGGAAAGCGAGCCGGAGCCGCCAGCCGTGGTGCCAATACCGACGCCAAAGCCGGGCATCACGACGCCCGAGCCTCAGCCGCCGGCCGTCGCCCCGCAGCCGACGCCAAAGCCGGCGGACGCGGGCGACGAGGAGAAGATGCTGCCCGATCCACGCTCGGCCGATCTTCCCGCCGACAAGATGCCGGCGGACGAAGTCGCCTGCCGCGAGCGCCTGAAGACACTCGGCGTCGAATTCGAGGAGCACAAAGCCGAGAGCAACCCCGAAATCGGCTGCTCGATCCCTTACCCGATCGTACTGAAGACGCTCGGCAAGTCGATCGCGATTGCCCCCGGCACCGAACTCAACTGCCCGATGGCCGAGGCGGCGGCGCGTTTTGCCGCCGACGTCATCCAACCGGCGGCGAAAGCTGAATTCGGCGCCGATCTGAAATCGATCGGCCAGGCGTCGGCCTTCATCTGCCGGCCGCGTAACGGCACGCGCAAACTGTCGGAACATGCTTTCGGCAACGCGCTCGACATCGCCAGCTTTACGCTTTCCGACGGCAAGACGATCGAGGTTGGCCCGGCACCGCCCGAGAAGGACGGCAAATTCCTCGACGCGGTGCGCAAGGCCGCCTGCGGCCCGTTCAAGACCGTACTCGGCCCCGGCGCCGATGCCGACCACGCGCTGCATTTTCATTTCGATCTGGAGCCTCGCCGGCATGGCGGTACGTTTTGCCAGTGAGCGGAACCTCCGCCGCAATTCAGCCGCAGGCATGAACACGGGCGCTGAGTTTTTCTTTACCCTTGATCGTTAAAATGCCGGATATCCAGAATTGGGATTCCGCCAATGGCCGGCACATTTCGCGCCGTTTTCCTCGCCGCACGCCAATTGAAACCTGCTGCGTTGCTGGCCGCCAGCCTTGCACTTGCCGCGGTTTCGGCCTGCAATACCGGCAGCGTGCTGTCGTTGCAGCCTGCCGTCGATGTCGGCTCGCAGACCGCGGCCGTGCCGCAATATACGGGCATGCAGAAGCTTGTTCCGTCCAATCCCTATATGACGCAGGCCGCCTATGCGCGGATGGATGAGCCGATGTCGCCGGTCGAGCAGATTCCAGCCAGCGAAACCGATTGCCGCCAGCAGCTGAAGCGCCTCGATGTCGCCTATACCGATCTGGCGCCGATCCACGAGGGCCAGTGCGGCATCGACTATCCGGTCAAGGTCTCGGCCATCGGCGGCATCCAGATGAAACCCGCGGCGACGCTGACCTGCGACATGGCCGCCACCTTCGCCGCCTGGACGAAGAACGAACTCGTTCCCTCCGCCCGCTGGCGCTACTTCTCCGGCGTCAGGACCATCCACCAGGGCTCCAGCTATTCCTGCCGCAACATTGCCGGTGAAGGCGTGCTGTCGGAGCACGGCAAGGGCAACGCACTCGACGTCATGAGCATCGAACTCAACAATGGCGACGACATCGACGTGCGCAAGCCCGGGCTGTTCGCCTTCCGCACCCGGGGCTTCCTCAACAATGTGCGCGCCGACGGCTGCCAGTATTTCACCACCGTGCTCGGCCCCGGCTACAATTACGATCACCGCAACCATTTCCACTTCGACATCAAGAACCGCAAGAACGGTTATCGCGCCTGCCGGTAGAGCACGGCAATCAAAGACGATGGAGTTTAGCCGGAACCCATGCTTCGTCATCCTGGGCGGAGCAGTCGCGAAGCGACGTCGCGGAGACTCTAGGATGACGAAGGCATGGTGGCCGCAACGAGACAGTGAGTAGATGACCCACAGAAGTCTTCGGCGACGCATTGCGATCTGGATACCGGCCTTATTGGCCGGGTATGTGGCGCTCGCCTATGTCGCCGCGCCGGAATTCTGGACATTCCGCGATCGCGGCTTTCGCAACCAGCGCTTCGAGATGGTCACCCACACGCCGCAAGGCATTCCCGGCGACCCCATCAATATCGGCATGGTCGGCACGGAGAAGGAGCTGGTGCACGCTTTCGCCGTCGCCGGCTGGGACACCGCCGACGCCGTCACCTTGAGGACCGCCATCGACATCGGCGAAAGCGTCCTGTTTTCCCGGCCCTATCCCGACGCTCCGATGAGCCGCCTGCTGTTCGAGGGCCGCGCCCAGCAACTCGCTTTCGAAAAGCCGGTCGGCGACAGTGCCGACCGGCGCCACCATGTCCGCTTCTGGCGGACGGATACGGTCGGCGACGATGGAAGGCCACTCTGGCTGGGCGCCGCCAGCTTCGATCGCGGCGTCGGCTTGAGCCACGACACGGGCGCCATCACCCATCATATCGGTCCCGACCTCGATGCCGAACGCGACTTTGTGATCGGCGATCTCAATGCCGCCGGCCTGTTGCTTTCAACCAGTGACGTGGCAGGCATCGGCCCCACCCGGACCGGCCGCAATGGCGGCGGCGACCCCTATTTCACCGACGGCAAGGCAATCGTCGGCGTGCTGAGGTAATTGCCGTGACCGGAGATCAGGCCGTGGTGATGACGATCTTGCCGAACGGCCCCTTCTCGAGATGCTCGAAGGCCCGCGGCACCTCGTCGAATCCAAAGATCTTGTCGACGACCGGCTTGATCGCCAGCGCCTCGATCGCCTGGTTCATCCGTTCGAAGGCGCGGCGGTGGCCGATCGAAATGCCTTGCACGACAATCCGGTTGCGCAGGAAGGGCACGATCGGAAAGCTGAGCTCCATGCTGCCCAGGAGGCCGATGATCGACAGTCGGCCGTCGGCGGCCAGCGCGTCGAGCGAGCGCCGCGCATTGTCGCCGCCGACCATTTCGAGGATATGGTTGACGCCGGCGCCACCTGTCAGCTCGCGCGCCTCCTCGTCCCATGCCGGCCTGGTGCGATAGTTGATCACTTCCCATGCGCCGAGCCTCTTTGCCTGCTCGAGCTTGCCGTCGCTGCTTGACGTGACGATGGCGCGCAAGCCGAAGGCGTGGGCGAATTGCAGCGCAAACAGGGAGACGCCGCCCGTGCCCTGGATGAGAATGGTCTGGCCAGGCACAGGTCTTGTCGCCTCTGCCATGGCGAACCAGGCCGTCAGCGCCGCGATCGGCAGCGTCGAAGCCTCCGCGTCGCTGAGCGATGCCGGCGCCAACACAGCGGCATCCTCATGCAGGACCAGGTAGTCGCTCAACGTGCCGGGCAGCGACGATCCCAGCGTGTGCTTGTGCAGCACCGGCGGCGCATCGCCGTCCGGCCAGTCGGCAATCACGTGCCCCAGCACGCGCTGGCCGGTCCGGAAACGGCTGACATCGCCGCCGACCGCCACCACTTCGCCAACCGCATCCGATGTCGGGACGAACGGAAAGCCAAGGTCGGGGATCAGCACGCCATCGACGATCATCCTGTCCTTGTAGTTCAGCGATATGGCCTTGATCCGCACCAGCAGGTCATGCGGTCCGGGCTCGGGGACCCTCCCTTCGGCCAATTCCAGCCTGGGCAGGCCGAAGCCGGTCATCCGCCAGGATCTGTTGATGTCGCTGCTCATTGTGTCTGCTCCCGATTGCATGGCGATATTTTACGCTGTTTCACTGTGGAAAAAAGCGCTTCTATGATCCATAATCGGAAACGAGTTGGTGATCAGACTTCTACAATGGGAATAGATCGATGGAATCCGCGGATCTGCAAGGCATCGTCGCCTTCGTTCAAACGATCGAGGCAGGAAGCTTCACCGGCGCCGGAGAGCGGCTGCGCGTGACGAAATCGGCGGTCGGCAAATCGGTCGCGCAGTTGGAACAGCGGCTTGGCATTCGCTTGCTCAACCGCACCACGCGCAGCCTCAGCCCGACAAGTGAAGGCCTGTCCTATTATGAAGCCTGCGTCAGGGCGCTGTCCGAGATCGAAGCCGCCCAGGCGCTGCTTGCCTCGCGCCGGCAGGTGCCCTCGGGCCGTCTTCGGGTCGACCTGCCCTCGGCCTTCGGCCACCGCTGCGTGGCTCCCGTGCTGTTCGACATTTCCAGGCGATTTCCCGATCTGGCCATGGAGATTTCCTTCAACGACCGCCGCGTCGACCTCATCGAGGAAGGCATCGACCTTGCGATCCGCATGGGCGACCTCGACGACAGCCTGTCGCTCGCCGCACGCCGGCTCTATACCCAGCGTTCGGCCATATGCGCCGCCCCCGCCTATCTCGACAGAAACGGCAGACCACGGACGATCGAGGATCTCGCCGGCCATGACCTGATCGGCTACACCCGCAACGGCGTCGCCCACCCCTGGAGCATCAGGCAGGCCGATGGCCATGTGGTGAAGTTCACGCCGCGGGCAAGGCTGGTGCTCGACAATGGCGAACCGATGCTCGGCGCGGTCCTTGCCGGTTGCGGCATCACCTTCCTGCCGACCTGGCTGGTGGCGGACAGCCTCAGGAGCGGCGCGCTCGAAATGGTGCTTATGGACACGCTGGTCGAAAACATTTCCGTCCATGCCATCTGGCCGGTGACACGGGCCTTGACGCCCAAGGTGCGGGTCGTCGTCGACGCGCTGGTCGCGCATTTCTCATCGCCACCCTGGGACGCCGTCTGATCGCCTCGCATCGGCCGTCATCTTTCTAAAATGGTCGCCGACTATTTTCGAAAGCCGTGCGGCAATGCTATTGAGCCCTCATGCTATACGTTGAAATCGCGACCGTGGTCGTCCTCATCTGCGTGAACGGCCTTCTGTCGATGTCCGAACTCGCCATCGTCTCGTCGCGGCCGGCTCGCCTGAAGGCGATGATCGACCGCAACGTCAAAGGCGCCGGCCGCGCTTTGGCGCTTGGTTCCAATCCGGGCAAATTCCTGTCCTCCGTGCAGATCGGCATCACGCTGGTCGGCGTGCTCTCGGGCGCCTTTTCCGGGGCCACGCTCGGCCAGAGGCTGGCGCAATATCTGGCTTCGACAGGCATCCGCGAGAACATCGCCGATCCGCTCGGCGTCGGCATCGTCGTGGCTATCATCACCTATGCCTCGCTGATCATCGGCGAACTGGTGCCCAAGCAGATTGCGTTGCGCGATCCCGAGCGGGTCGCGGCGCGCGCGGCCCCGGCAATGACCATCCTTGCCTCCGTCTCGGCCCCTCTGGTCTTCCTGCTCGATATTTCGGGCCGTTCCGTGCTCTGGCTGCTCGGCCATCGCGGCGAAAGCGAGGAAAAGGTCACCGACGAGGAGATCAAGATGCTGGTCGCCGAGGCCGAGCATCACGGCACCATCGAATCCGACGAGCGGCGCATGATCGCCGGCGTCATGCGGCTTGGCGACCGCGCCGTGCGCGCCGTCATGTCGCCGCGCACCGATGTCGACTGGATCAACCTGCAGTCCGACGAAGCCACGATCCGCAAGCTTCTGATGGACACCCAGCATTCGCGCCTGCCCGCCGGCGACGGCGGGGTCGACGCCATGATCGGCGTCATCCAGACACGCGACGTGCTGGCCGCACTGCTCGGCGGCCGCGCGCTCGACCCGCGCAAATATGTGCGCGCGGCACCCATCGTGCACGACCAGGCCGATGCGCTGGACGTGCTGCAGAAGCTGAAGGAGAGCAACGTGCCGATGGCGCTGGTGCATGACGAATACGGTCACTTCGAAGGCATCGTCACCCCCGCCGACATTCTGGAAGCCATCACCGGCGTCTTCCGCTCGGACCTCGAGGCCGGCGAGGAAGAAAACGCCGTCCAGCGCGATGACGGCTCATGGCTGCTCGCCGGCTACATGCAGGCCGACGAGATGGCCGAGGTGCTGGGCATCGACCTGCCGGAGAACCGCGACTACGAGACCGTCGCCGGCTATGTGCTGTCGCACATGCACCATCTGCCGGCGACCGGTGAATGCGTCGACGCGCAGGGCTGGCGCTTCGAGGTGGTCGACCTCGACGGACGCCGCATCGACAAGCTGATCGCCACCCGCCTGCCCAGCGGCCACCGCGAGATCGCACGCTGATCGTTCAAATGTGTAAAGAGATCTACTGCTCAGCGAAGGCGCGCGCGAATGAATCGAGCATCGGCCGCGCGAGATACTCGAAAAAAGTCCGGTCGCCGGTGCTGATGAACGCCTCGACCGGCGTCCCGGGATAAAGTTGATCGCGCCTCACGCCGGGCGGCAGGTCGGCGGCAATCGTCAGCTTGGCGCGGAAATAGGGCTCACGCGTGGTCTGGTCGATGAGCCGATCCGCCGAAATCTGCGTCACTGTGGCTGAAACCTCTGGCGTGAGCCGCGAGTTCAACGCGGACAATCGCAGTTTCGCCGGCTGGCCGATACGGACCTGATCGATGTCCTTCGGCCGCAGCTTCGCATCGACGACGAGGCCCGACGCAGTGGGCAGTATCTCCATGATCTTTTCGCCCGGGGCAATCACGCTGCCCTTGGAATTGTAGGTCGACGACACCACGATGCCCGCTGCCGGCGCCTTGATCGTCGTGCGCCGCAGCACCGCCTCCGCCGCCCTGATCTGTTCGTCGACGTCGGCCAGATTGGAGCGAACGTCGTCCAGTTTCGTCAGCGCCTCCTCGACGCGTTGCGTGGTCAGGCGCTCGGTCTGCTCCTGGCCTTCGACGATCTGGGTGTTGGCCGTCGCGAGATTGGCCTCCAGCGCTCCGGCTTGCCCGACGAGATCGGCTTCGCTGCGCAATAGCTGGGAGTATTCGGTACGGTTGGTGAGGCCCCTGTCCAGCAAGCCGGTCTTGATGCCGAGTTCTTTCTTTACGACTTCGGCTTGTTGCTGAACGGCCTGTTTCTGGGCCTGTAACCCCGCCACCGACTGCCGGTGCATGGCGACCCGTTGTGCCAGGATCGATTTTTCCGACCGGAACCGGGCAAGCCTGGCGTCGAATTCCTTTTGCTGTTCTCGAATCAGCATCTCGAAATCGGGCTGGAAAGGTGCCGACGCCGCTTCGGTGATTGGTGCCAGCCTGTCCAACCCGTCGCGTTCCGCCTCCAGCCGTGCCGCACTCGCTCTGAGCGCTATCGACTGTCTCGTCAGCCGGTTGAGTTCGGCCTGCGCGGCCGTTGGGTCTAGCACGATCAGATCCTGGGCCAGTTGCACGCGATCGCCTTCATGGACCAGCAACGCCTGGACGATACCGCCCTCGCGATGCTGGATCTGGATGTTTCCGCCGGTTGCCGAGATCGTGCCTTGCGTGATCACCGCTCCCGACAAGGGGGCGCTGACGGCCCAGTAGCCGAAGCCGCCCGCCAGCAGCGCTATGGCGGCATAGCCGGTGAGGGCCACGCGTCTTATGTCGGTGCGTGGCTGACTGTCCCAGGCGAGGCTCCGTGTCGTCATCTCAGGATCCGAAACTGCCACCCGCGCGGATCGTCGGGGCGAACGACCCGGTCACCACCGTGCTCTGCTGGACCGCCTTGCCGGTAACCGACCGCCGCAGCACCTCGCCGCTTGGACCGAAGGCTTCGATCATGCCGCCGCGCAAAAGCATCACGCGGTCGCAAGCAGCGGCGATCGAAGGCTGATGAGTGATCACGACGACCGTGACGCCCGCCGTCCGCGCGGCCGAAAGCACCGCCTCGAGCGCGGCCTCGCCGCTACCGTCGAGATGGGAGCTGGGCTCGTCGAGCACCAGGAACCGCGGATTGCCGTAGAAGGCGCGCGCCAGCCCTATTCGCTGGCGCTCGCCGCCCGACAGCGCCCTGTCCGACGGGCCGATCATGGTCTGGTAGCCGTCGCGCTGCGCCAGGATCAACTCATGCACCTGGGCGCGCTTTGCCGCCTCGACGATCGCTCCGTCGTCCGCCTCCGGATCGAAGCGGGCGACGTTTTGCGCGATCGATCCTGGAAAGAGCTCGACCTCCTGCGAGAGGTAACCGATATGCTTTCCGAGCTGGCTTTCGTCCCAGGTCCCGAGGTCCGCGCCGTCGATCCTGATTGAGCCGCCGGTCGGTTGGGCGGCACCCACGAGCAACCGCGCCAGCGTCGATTTGCCGGCGCCGCTCGGGCCGACGATGGCCAACGCTTCGCCGGCGCCGATCGCAAAGGTCAGCCGCTTGAGGAGGGGCTCCGTGCCGGGTCGGGCATTCGGCGCCATGAAGAAAACGTCCTGCGCGGAAATCGCGCCTGCCGGATCGGGCAGGATCAGTTTTCGCGACCCGGCCGGACGTGCCGCAAGCGCCTTTTCCAGCCGTGCCCACGCCCGCCGGGCGTCGGCGATCTGCCGCCAGGCGCCGATCAGCTGGTCGAGCGGCTGCAGCGCGCGCGACGAGACCAGCGAAGATGCGAAGATCATGCCGGCCGTCATCTGCCCCTGAAGCACCAGCCATGCGCCGGCGCCGAGGATCGCCAGTTGCAGCATCATGCGCAACGCCCGCGAGGCGCCGCTGAAGATCGCATTGGCGCTCGAGGAACGGTCATGGAAGGTGAGCGCCGCCCCTACATGCCGTCCCCAGACCCGCGCGGCGTTCTCCACCATACCCATGGCACGCAGCGTCTCCGCATTGCGGGCAAAGGCCTGTTCCGCCTGGCTGGCCAAGGCCGAACGCTCCGTGGACAAGGCATCGTTCCTGCCGATGGCAAGCTGGTTGGCCACGACCAGGAAAAGCAGAAGCACCGCGCCGGCGACCGTCACCCAGAACAGCACCGGATGGATGAGATAGAGCAAGGCAAGGAAGACAGGGGCGAAGGGCAGGTCGAACAACACCGCCACGCCGCGCGACCTGATGAAGGCGCAGACCGAGGCGAGGTCGCGCAGCGGCGACAGGCCGCCGGCATATCTTGCGCCGAGGGAAACGGCGAAGGTGCTGGCACCCAGCTTGCGGTCGACGGTCGCCGCGACGCGCTGCGTGTAAACGGCGCGGATCGCGTCCAGCAGCCCGAGGAAGGCGAGCGCGAGAACCGCGATGGCCGAAAGATAGACAAGCGTCTCGACGCTGGAGGACGGCAGCACGCGATCATAGACCTGCAGCAGGTAGAGCGGAATCACCAACAGCAGGATGTTGATCAGCAGCGAGAAGACGCCGACATCGGCGATGGCGCGCATGAAGACCGGCCGCAGGCCGGAGGGTCCAGTCATTTCCGCATTTCCCGCCGCTGCATGATCCCGAGACCTTAAACGTGGCCCCCGAATTCGGAACCGCCGTGCTGCGTGCTGCTGGCGATGCTGTGCGTGGCGGTGCTGCTGGTGAGGTGCAGAGCGCTCGCCGGCGCGTTGTCCAGCGTATAGGCGCGGATGTAGTCGATCTTCATCTCGGCAGGCGTCGCCAGATGATCGGGAGGCGCGCCGGCAATGCCTCCGACCGCGAGATCGGCCAGCATGTACATTGGCTTGTGCATATCGGACGGCGTCGCCGTTTCCGCGACCTGGACACCGTCATAGGTCCAGACGAGCTTGTCCGGCGTCCACAGCACACCATAGGTGTGGAAGCCGGCGGTATCCATGGTATTCACCGTCAACGTCACCTTGGTGTGCGTTCCCGTTTCATTCGAGTGCGCCGTCATGATCAACGAGTTCGGGTCCTGTCCGCGCGTTTCGATCACATCCAGTTCCGGCGGCCACGAGCCGTCTGCCGGCAGCAGCCAGAAGGCCGGCCAGGCGCCGGCGTTCTCGGGCAGGTCGGCGCGCATTTCGAAATAGCCGTAGGTCTGCGAGAAAGTGCTGTGTGTGTTGAGGATGCCTGACGTGTATTCGTAATTGTTGATCAGCGGCTTGATGTCGGCCGGCGCCTGCGCGGCGGTGATGGTCAGCACGCCGTTGTTCACGCTGAACGGATGGACGGAGCTCGTCGGCCCATAATTGGCATCGATGTACCATTGCAGCTCGCCATTGCCGGTCAATGTGCTTCCGTTCGGCGCCCCCCATGAGAAATTGGTATCCCATGTGCCACCTTGGGCATTGTGAAGATTGAGCGTGTTGAAGTCGTCGCTGAACGACAGCTTCATTCCGGACATGTCGATCGGCAACTGGAACTGGTTGGAATGCAGGTTGTCGACGGTCGTATCCTTGAACTCGAGGATCTCGCCGGATCCGAGGTTCAACAGCACGTTCGATCCCGCCTGGACCATGTTCGAGTGGATGGCGTCGAACGACGTGAACCCATAGCCATTGAGGCGGACGGTGTCGGTGGCGGCAAAATTGGCGATCAGGTCGCTTCCGTTGCCTTTCGAGATGATGAAGGTGTCGTAGCCGCCGCCGCCGTCGATCAGAACGTCGTTTCCCCGGCCGCCGTCCAGCGTCTGGTGCCCGGCCGTGGCGGTGATGATGTTGTCCAACCCATTTCCGAAGGCGTAGTTATTGGGGTTTGTGACGATGAGGTTCTCGACATTGTCGGGGAGCTTGTAGCTCATCCATGTGCTGATCGTGTCGATGCCTGCCCCGGCGGCCTCGGCCACCTTGTTGCCCGCCCCATAGAGGTAATAGATGTCATCGCCCGTGCCACCGTGCATCGTGACGTTGGCACCGCCTGCTCCCCAGAAGGAATCGTTTCCGGCGCTGCCATACATGTCCGGCCCGGCCCCTGTCGCTGAGTACCAGTGGTTGGACGTGCCGCTATAGGGAAGAGGAACACCCACGGCGTTGACGAAGAAGCTCATCGGACAAATCCTCCTCGCGATGCCGGGCCAGCTCGAATCGTTCGATACGAACTTCGGATGGCCGCATTGGATCAATGCTGAAAGGAACGATATCGTTCCGGGGAATCATTACACAATCCACCATAACATCGATCTTTCGGAAGACATATACTTATTATCCGTGAAGAGAGCGCCGGTTAACCGCAGCTATTTAGTAAAATTGTGTATAAACCAGAAATTGCAAAGGATCTACTTAGATGAAGGATCCATTTGGATGAAGGGGGGAAGCTTACGCCCTCAGACAGCGGCTTCGATCGGCTCGGCAAGCCTGGGATTTGAACGTGCCGCGATCAGGCAACTGGCTACGATGAGGCCCGCTCCCGCCAGCGTGGTCCAGGTCACCGCCTCGTCGAAGAAGAGGAAGCCAAGCGCGATCGCCCAGATGAAGGCGGAGTATTCCGTCGGGATCAGATACTGCGCTTCGGCCCGCGCATAGGCCCAGCTCATCAGGAACTGGCCGGCGAGCGACAGTGCCGTCACTCCGGCCAGCGGAAGCCAGAGCTCGCGCGGCAGGGCAATGGCGAGCCAGGGTGCGGCGAGACCGAGGATGACCGCCACGCAAAGGTTCTGGAACAGCATGATCTCGATCGGTTTGGCCAACAGCGCCTGCTGCCGCGCAAGGATCAGATTGTAGGCATAGAACACCGTCGACACCAGCACCGCCGCAGTGCCGAGCAAGGCATCCCTGGCATGGCTTGTCTGCCCGAACTGGCCGCCGACGATGATTGCGACGCCCGCAATGCCGGCCAGCGAGGCCCAGATCGCCTGACGCTGGATTCGTTCACCCAGCAGCAGCGCGGCCAGCAGCAGGGCAAACAGCGGCGCTACGAAACTCAATCCGATCGCCTCCGCCAGCGGCAGCCGGGCGAGCCCCCAGAAGAAGGACAGCAAGACAAAGCCGACGACGGCGGCGCGCAGCGCATGCAGCTTGAGCACGGAAGGCGTGGGCAGCCTGCGTGGCCCCATCGACCAGCCGGCACCCGCGACCACGGTCGCCAGCATGCTGCGCCACAGCACCGTGTTGTAGACGCCGACGGCGATGACCAGGACCTTCATGGCCGCGTCCATCCCCGACAGAAGGAAGATGCCAAGCGCGCAGACAAGCACCGGGACCATGGGAGAAACGGCGCCTGCCAGGCTGGATGACTTCACGAGGCCCCTCATGTGATGGATCGCAGCCGGATGTATCAGGGCCGACCGGCGGGGCCAGATGGCAGCCCCGCCGATATGGCGGTCCAACCAAGCCGGCTTGTGGCCTGGCTGGGGGCACGACTACTGGGGGCGACTACTGGGGCCCCGACTAGTGAGGATCCGAACCATTGTGGACCTGAACTGCTGGCGACCTGAACTTTCTTGCCGCGCGTGTCGATTTCGCCATTGCCCGTTCGTCATATGATTGAACCAACCCAACCCAGGAGAAAGACCATGCGGTTTATGATGCTGATGATCCCCGGCGGCTACGCGGACGCCGCGCCCGATGTCATGCCCGGCGCCGAGGCGGTGGAAGGGATGATGAAATACAATCACGAGCTGAAGAAAGCCGGCGTGTTGCTGGCACTCGACGGCCTGCACCCGCCATCCTCCGGGGCGCGGGTCAGCTTCAAGGGCGGCAAGCCTGTGGTCGTCGACGGCCCCTTCGCCGAGGTCAAGGAAGTTCTGGGCGGCTATTGGGTGATCGATGTACGCTCGCGCGACGAGGCCATTGAATGGGCCCGCCGCTGCCCCGCCGGGGAGAGTGACGTGATCGAAATCCGCCAGGTCTTTGAAATGAGCGAATTTCCCGAGGACGTCCAGAAGGTGGCCGACCGCCTCGGCAGGCTGAAGGATTGACCCCCAACGCAACCATCGAAGCCGTCTGGCGGATCGAGCAGCCGAAGCTCACCGCCAGATTGGCACGCACTCTCAGGGATGTCGGGCTGGCCGAGGAAATCGCGCAGGACGCTTTCCTGCTGGCGCTGGAGCGCTGGCCTCGCGACGGCATTCCGCGCAATCCGGCCGCCTGGTTGACGCAGGTCGCCAGGAACCGCGCGCTCGACCGGCTGCGCCGCACCACCATGATCGACGGCAAGCATCGCGAACTCGCCATCGATCTCACCGAGCTGGAGCGCGAGATGCCCGACATCGAGGCGGCGCTCGACGAGGATATCGACGACGACCTTTTGCGGTTGATCTTCACCGCCTGTCATCCCGTCTTGCCCACCGAGCAGCGCGCCGCATTGGCCTTGCGGCTGCTGGGCGGACTGTCGACGCCGGAGATCGCCCGCGCCTTCCTGGTGCCCGAAGCCACCGCCGCCCAGCGCATCGTGCGCGCCAAGCGAACCCTTCGCGATGCCGCCATCCCGTTCGAGACGCCGCGTGCGCAAGAGCGCCGCGAACGCCTCAGTGCTGTGCTGGAGGTGGTCTATCTCATCTTCAATGAGGGCTATGTGGCCACCGCCGGACCGGACTGGCTGCGGGCCGACCTGTGCGCCGAAGCGCTGCGCCTCGGCCGCTCGCTGGCGGCGCTGATGCCGGATGAACCCCAGGTGCAGGGGCTGGTATCGCTGATGGAATTCAACGCCTCCCGCTTCGCGGCCCGCACCGGCAAAGCGGGCGACCCGATCCTGCTGCTCGACCAGGATCGCGGCCGATGGGATTGGTCGCTCATCCGGAGCGGCCTCGACGGCCTGAACCGCGCCATGGCCCTGACATCAGCGCCGGGACCCTATCTGCTTCAGGCGATGATCGCGGCCTGCCACGCCCGCGCGGTGACTGCCGCCGACACCGATTGGATCGCCATATCGGCCTACTATCAGGCGCTTGCGCTCACGGCCCCCTCGCCCATCGTCGAAATCAATCGCGCCGTGGCGGTCGGCATGGCGTTCGGCCCGGCGCAAGGCCTTGCCATCATCGAGGCGCTGAAGGACGAGCCGCGCCTGAAAGACTCGCATCTCCTGCCCACGGTGCGCGGCGATCTCCTGCAGAAGCTCGGCCATCAGGCGGAAGCCAGCGCCGCGTTCCGCCACGCCGCCAAATTGACCGGCAACGACAGGGAACGCGCCCTGCTGCTCGCCCGCGCCACGGGGGCAGCCGATCGCGACCTTTAGCTGTCCGTTCGCCGCCAGTTGGAACCGCACGGGCAGGCTGGCCCCTCAGCACGTCCGGTGACAGTTCACCTCCTATGCATCCGCCGCAACGCCAAGCGGTTTGGTTGGTGCGGCGCGGCGTTTCAAGCTAACTTTTAGGCGCGCCGCAACCTTGCAAGAACTCCAACGAAAAGGGCGGCGCAAGCACCGCCCCGTAACCTTGGGAGGACAATCCGATCCGGCGGATCAGGCCGCCTGGGCTTCCCCGGCGATAGCATCGGCGGCACGGGCGGCCTTCAGCACCTTGGCCCACCAGGCGACGTCGTTGACCAGCGCGGCGGCGGCCTGGTTCAGGTGCTCGAGATCTTCGAGCTTCTTCTCGCCCTGGCGGACGGCAAGGAAATCGCCCCAGGCGATATGGACGGCGGACTTGACCGGCGCCATCTGCAATTCGACGGCGTGGAGACGAAGCTGTTCGACGGCGCGCGAGCCACCGACACTGCCATAGCCGACAAAACCGGCCGGCTTCTTGTTCCACTCGTTGGCGGCGTAGTCGATGGCGTTCTTCAGCACGGCAGTCGGGCCGTGATTGTATTCGGCGGCGGTGAAGATGAAGCCGTCGAAACCGGCGACCTTCTTCTGCCAGCGCTGTGCGACTTCGCTCTGCGACGGCGCCCAGGCGGAAGACGCGACCTCATCGAAGAAGGGCAGCGGAAAGTCGCGCAGGTCGACAATTTCGACATCGATATCGGCATGTGCCTTGGCGATCTTGGCGATCCACTGCGTCGGCACGTCGGCGAAGCGGGCGGCGCGCGTCGAACCGATGACAATGGCGATTTTGGGCTTGGACATAAGGGGCTCTCCTTGCGGGAATTTTTGGTATCGTTTGGATACCGGCGCTATATGTGATACTGACAAATCGGCGCGCAAGGAGGCACGTTTTTGTTACTGAGGCACCCGCATAACACCGAGGACTGCCGGGCCGTGTCGGAGATCCTGCAGCGCGTCGGCGACAAATGGACCGTGCTCGTGGTCGGCAAGCTTGGCCGCGGACCGCTGCGTTTCAACGAGTTGCGCGCGGCCGTTGGCGGCATCTCGCAGAAGATGCTGACCACCACCTTGCGCGGCCTGGAGCGCGACGGCTTCGTCACCCGCAAGGTGTTTCCGACCATCCCGCCACGCGTCGATTACGAGCTGACCGAGCTTGGCCACGAGCTGCTGGTCCCGGTCGGCGCGCTTGGGGATTGGGCACGCAAGAACACCCAGCGCGTTCAGTCGGCGCGCGCCAGATTCGATGAGATGCAAGCCTGAAACCCTTGCGCGGCAAGGAGTCCGGAGTTTCGCACTGAGCGGCGCTTCGCGTTTTAAGGCGAAGTCATGGTTTCCTGAACGAGAAGTCCTGGTTCGCCGAAGATCCGGATATTTTGTCCATGGCGCTCGAGGTGTGCTCACGCGCGTGGCGGTGACCACATTCCAAAGGCAGCCGGTCAGGCTCTTCGCGCCATGGCCCCGCAAGGCGCCGGGCTGCAGATCGTGCACGTCGCTGTCCGCTCCTTCACACCAGCCGTGTCACGCAGACAGGCGGTGCGCCCAAGGTCCTGTTTGACTTCGGCATAAGCAGTTATGGCGAGCAGGCAGGCGAGCGCGGCGAGAGCCGCCGCAAGCCAGCCGTTCAATAGGTGTTGACGCATTGTCTTCCTCCGACGCCCGCAGAATTGGCCGTGGAGGCAACGGCAGGATGTCGCTGACCGCATCGCTTTGCACGGGCGATGTTACAAATGTCCGGATTGGCGGTATCGAATCAGCTTTCGGCTGGAACGGCCTTCGGCTTGCCCTCGCCGTCCAGCGCCACCATGATGAAATCGGCGTGGGTGACCTTTTCCATCAAGTCGGAGAGATAGCGCTGCGCCCAGGCCTCGACCTTGAGCGTCATCGAGGTGCGGCCGACGCGTTCGACATGGGTGTAGATGCACAGCGTGTCGCCGATCTTCATCGGCTTGGCGAAGGACATCTCCTTGACCGCCGCCGTCACCACGCGACCCCTGGCGCGCTCGGCGGCGCGGATGCCGCAGGCAAGGTCCATCTGCGCCATCACCCAGCCGCCGAAAATGTCGCCGGCGGCATTAGCGTCCGAAGGCATGGCCAGCGTGCGCAGCGTCAGGTCTCCGATCGGCCGTCCGTCCGCGTACTGCACCATGCGAGAAATTCCTCGAGATCGATTGCCTGCGATCCCGTAGCGTCACGGCGCGGACGCGTCAACGCGCCACTGGATCGTCGACGCGCACCGGGCATCGGGGCAAAGCCTGCTTGGCGGCTAGAAGAAGCGCGCGAGATTCGAGCGGATGCGGGCGAGAACGGTCTCGCCGGAAAGGTCTGGCACGAATGCCTTGCCGGTGATCGCCTCGTAGGCCCGGGCGTAGACACTGGAGGCCTGTCCGACGATCTCGTCCGGAATCCTCGGGATCGGGTCCTTGTAGGGATCGCAGCGCGCCGTCACCCACGAGCGGATGAAATCCTTGTCGAAGCTCTCCGGCCGCGTACCATCAGCCAGCGCCTGTTCGTAGCTCGCCGCGATCCAGTAGCGACTGCTGTCGGGCGTATGGATTTCGTCGGCGAGAATGATCGTCCCGTCCTTGTCGGTACCGAATTCGTATTTTGTGTCGGCAAGGATCAGGCCGCGCTCGGCGGCGCGCGCCTGGCCGCGAGCGAACAGCTTCAGGGCGTAGCTCGAAACGGTATCCCACTGCTCCTGCGTAAGAAGACCCTGCTCGATGATCTCGGCCCTGGACAGCGGCTCGTCATGGCCGCCATCGGCGGCCTTGCTGGTCGGCGTGATGACCGGTTCGGCCAGCTTCTCATTGTCGCGCAGGCCCTCCGGCAGGCGCATCCCGTACATCTCCCGTTCGCCGCGCCGGTAGCGGGTCAGGATCGAGGTGCTGGTGGTCCCGGCCAGATAGCCGCGCACGACGATCTCCACCGGCAGGATGTCGAGCCTCGTGCCGACCACGACGTTCGGGTCGGGATATTCCAGCACATGGTTCGGACAGATATCGGCCGTTTCCTCGAACCAGTACCGCGCCGTCTGCGTCAGTATCTCTCCCTTGAACGGGATCGAGGTCAGGATGATGTCGAAGGCGCTGAGACGGTCGGTGGCGATGATGATGCGCCTGCCGTCGGCAAGGTCGTAATTCTCGCGGACCTTGCCTTTGTAATAGCCCGGCAGTTCGGGAATGAAAGCATCCGACAGGACACGCATGGGTTCTCCTGCCTTGCGCAGAGTGGCCGATGCCCTCGCATAGTCCGTCGACCCCATGCATATCAAGCGTGATGTCGGTATTCCCGGCGACCCGGCCGGATATACCAGTCGCTTTTTTCACAACCGATGCCGGAAGGCCCGGCGACTTGGCGGACCCGCCGCGCCTAGGCTGGTGCCACATTCAGGAGCCACCGACGTCCACCATGCAGACCTACGATTTCATCATTGTCGGCTCCGGCTCGGCTGGCTCGGTGCTGGCGGACAAACTGTCGGCCTCGGGCCGCTTCTCGGTCCTGGTGCTGGAAGCCGGCGGCAGCGACCGCCGCTTTTACGTGCAGATGCCGCTCGGCTACGGCAAGACCTTCTTCGATCCCACCGTCAATTGGAACTACAAGACCGAGCCTGATCCCGGCCTCGGCGGCAATGTCGACCACTGGCCGCGCGGCAAGCTGCTTGGCGGCTCGAGTTCGATCAACGCCATGGTCTGGATCCGCGGCGCGCGCGAGGATTTCGACGACTGGCGCTCCCTCGGCAATCCCGGCTGGGGCTATGACGATCTGTTGCCGGCCTTCAAGGCGCTCGAGGACAACGAGGCCGGCGCCGACCGATGGCGCGGCACCGGCGGCCCGCTGCACATCAGCGATACAGCCAGCGCCGTCCACCCGTTGACCAAGCGCTATCTCGCCGCCGGCCAGCAGGCCGGACTGCCGCTCAATCCCGACTTCAACGGCGCCGCCCAGGAAGGCGTCGGCATCTACCAGATCTCGACCAAAAACGGCCGCCGCATGTCGGCCGCCCGCGCCTTCCTGCGCCCGGCGATGAAGCGCGGCAATGTCCGCGTTGAGACCAATGCGCTGGCAAGCCGCATCCTGTTCGAAGGCAAGCGCGCCGTCGGCGTCGAATATCTGCGGAACGGCGAGACCAAGACGGCCCGCGCGGGCCGTGAAATCATCCTGTCCGCAGGCTCGATCAACTCGCCACAACTCATGCAGCTCTCAGGCGTCGGCCCCGCGGCATTGCTCAGGGATTTGGGCATCCCGGTGGTGCATGCCAACGAGAATGTCGGCGCCAATCTGCAGGATCATGTCGGCATCAACTACACCTTCAAGGGCAGGCTGCCGACGCTGAACCAGATCCTGCGCCCCTGGTGGGGCAAGCTTCTGGTCGGCATGCAGTACATCTTGACCCGCTCCGGCCCGCTGTCGCTGTCAATGAACCATGGCGGCGGTTTCTTCCGCACCGACCCGGCGTTTTCCCGACCCAACATGCAGCTCTATTTCCAGGCCTTCTCGACGCTCATCCCGAAGAACGGCGAGCGGCCGATCCTGACGCCGGATCCGTGGCCGGGCTTCTCCATCGGCCTGTCCAACTGCCGTCCGTCGAGCCGCGGCGAGATCATGATCCGATCCAGCAATCCGCTGGATTATCCCAAGATCGTCGCCAACGCCTATTCGACCAATGCCGATGTCGACGAGATGCTGGCGGCGGTGAAGTTCGTGCGCAAGATCGCCTCGATGCCCGCCATGGCCGAGATCATCGCCGAAGAGGTGCTGCCCGGCCCGTCGATCCAATCCGACGCCGACCTGATCACCGATTTCAGGAAGCGCTCCGGCACCGTCTATCATCCGGTTTCGACCTGCCGCATGGGACTCGACCCCTCGCGTTCCGTCGTCGATCCGCGCCTCAAGGTGCACGGGCTCGAAGGCTTGCGCGTCATCGACGCCTCGATCTTCCCCGACAACATCACGGGCAACACCAACGCCGCTTCGGTCATGACCGGGTGGAAGGGCGCCGAACTGGTTCTGGAGGACCACACATGAAGATCACCGATGCCAAGACATGGGTTGTCGGCAACCCGCCGCCCGGCATCGGCGGCAAGTATTTCATCTTCGTCAAGCTGACCACCGATGGCGGCGTGGTCGGCTATGGCGAAGCCTACAACGCCACCTTCTCCGCCCACATCACGGCGAAGATGATCGAGGACATGGCCGAGCGCTATCTCGTCGGCCGCGATCCGCACGACATCGAGAATTTCTTCCGCCGCGCCTATTCCTCCGGCTTCACCCAGCGCCCCGACGTTTCCGGCATGGGCTGTTTTTCCGCACTCGAAATGGCCTGCTGGGACATTGTCGGCAAGGAGGCCAACAAGCCGGTCTATAAGCTGCTCGGCGGCCAGGTGCACGAGACGCTGCGCTCCTACACCTACCTCTACCCGCACACCGGCAGCGTGCATTCCGAGGACGCGCCGGACGGCAGGAACGTCTACAACGATCCGGAGATGGCCGCGGCCTGCGCGCTCGAATATGTCGAGCAGGGTTTCAACGCCGTCAAGCTCGACCCGGCCGGCCCCTACACCGCCTTCGACGGCCACCAGCCGCGCCTCATCGACATCGATGTCTCGACCCGCATGATCAAGGCGATCCGCGAGGCGGTTGGCACCCGCGCCGACATCCTCTTCGGCACGCACGGCCAGTTCACCGCATCGGGCGCGCTGCGCATGGCGCGCGCCATCGAACCCTATGATCCCCTGTGGTTCGAGGAGCCGGTGCCGCCGGACATGCCCGAAGTGATGGCGCAGGTGGCACGTGCGACTTCGATCCCGATCGCCACCGGTGAGCGGCTGACGACGAAATCCGAATTCGCCCGAGTCATCGAGAACCGCGCCGCCACCATCCTGCAGCCGGACCTCGGCCGCTCCGGCGGCATTCTGGAGACCAAGAAGATCGCCGCCATGGCCGAGGCCTACCACATCCAGGTCGCGCCGCATTGCTATTGCGGGCCGATCGTCGGTGCCGCCAACATCCAGCTCGCGGTGACGCTGCCCAACTTCCTCATCCTGGAATCACTGAAACAGTGGGACGGTTTCCACGCCACGCTCTTGAAGAAGAAGATCGAATGGCAGGACGGCAATGTCATCCCATCGAAGGAGCCGGGGCTCGGCGTTGAGCTCAACGAGGCGGTCTGCGATGCCCATCCCTATACCGGCAAGGACCTGCATCTGCAGATGATGCAGACGCCGTTGATGCCGTGAGCGAAAGCTACGCCTTCATCGGCCTTGGCCATCTCGGCGGCAACCTTGCCGCCAGCCTGATCCGCAACGGCTTTGCCGTCACCGTTGTCGACCGCGATCCCGCCGCCGTCGAGCGCCTCGTCGCGCTTGGCGCCACGGCCGCCAACAGCCCGGCCGAAGGCGCCGCCCGCGCCGGCAATGCCATCACGTGCCTGCCCTCGCCGAAAGTCAGCGAGGCGGTGCTGGCCGGCCCAGGCGGGTTGCTGGAAGGTCTGCCCAAGGGCGGCACCTGGATCGAAATGTCGACCAACGGTCGTGACGAGATTTTGCGGCTTGCCGCCCTCGCCTCGGCCAAGGGGATCGAGACGCTGGAATGCCCGGTCACCGGCGGCGTGCATCTGGCGGCGGTCGGCAAAATCACCGCGCTGGTCGGCGGCGATGCGGCCCTCTACAAGCGCCACCGCCCGACGATCGAAGCGATGTGCGCGAAGTCGTTCCTGATGGGCCCGATCGGCTCGGCGGCGGTGATCAAGGTGATCACCAACATGCTGGCCTTCATCCATCTCGTCGCCGCCGGCGAGGCGCTGATGCTGGCCAAGCAGGGTGGCCTCGATCTCGCGCAGAGCTACCACGCCATCGTGGCCTCCTCCGGCAACAGCTTCGTCCACGAAACCGAAAGCCAGTTGGTGCTGAACGGCTCCTACGACATCGGCTTCACCATGGACCTGGCATTGAAGGACCTTGGCTTCGCGCTCGCCATGGCCGAACAATCCGGCGTGCCGCTCGATCTGGCATCGCGCGTCAACGCGATTTTTCAGCAAGGCAAGGCGGCCTATGGCGGCGACGCCTGGTCGACCCAGATCGTCAAGCTGCTGGAAGATGCTGTCGGCACCGACCTTCGTGCGCCCGGTTTTCCGGCCAAGCTGGAGGTTTGAGCAACATGAGCCAGCAAATGAAATCAATGCGTTGGACAAGAATCTAGCATCATAGCCGCAACAACTTGAATCAGAGGTGCAACATCTTGACTGGTTTCCCGAGCGAGAGTTTCGATCGGATTGCATACCACGGCGATTGGCGGAAACACCCTCCCCTTCGTCATCCTCGGGCTTGACCATGCCGTAACATCAAGGCGTTGCAACGGGGCTGTTCCGCCGCGGGCGCTCTCGGCAACGCCTCGCTTCAATATCTCAGCATCAACGCGCCAGGCAGGATCTCGAAGGTCGCCGGTATGCGCCCCGGCGACTCGCCGTCGATATCGACCAGCGCGCCATTCTTTTCCACATCGCCGAGCGGTTCTACCACCACTTTCCTGCCGCGCAGGATGGTGATGGCGGGATGGTTCCGGTGCCTGCCGCCATAGAGCAGCCTGATATCCCAGATCAGCTTCAGCTTGCCGGCCGCGCGCAGGATGACGATGTCGAACTGTCCGTCGGTCAGTTCCGCATCGGGCGCGATCATCATGCCGCCGCCGAAGAATTTGCCGTTGGCCACCGCCACCAGCGCCATGCGCGCCTCGACCGGATCGCCGTCATCGACGGTGATCCGCACGTCCTGGAAGCGGTATCGGATGAACTCGACCACGGTGCGCCACAGGAACAGCGCCTTGGCCGACATCCTGCCCTTGCGTTTGTCGGCATTGACGGCGCGGTCGGTGGCGCCCGACAGGCCGAGGCTGGCGATGTTGATGAAGTGCCGGCTGGCCAGCGCGCCATGATCGTCGACATAGCAGATGCGGCCGGCATCGACCGCCCTTGCCTTGGCGTCGGCGATCCGTTTTAGCGTTGCGTCGATCTCCTTCGGCAGGCCGAGGCCGCGCGCGAAATCGATGCCGGCGCCGCAAGGCAGCAGGCCGAGTTCGGTTGTCCTGCCGCCCTCCTCGCGGGCCTGCAGCAGGCCGTCGGCCACTTCGCTGGCAGTTCCGTCGCCGCCGGCCGCGATCACCAGGTCGAAGCCGTTTGCCGCGAGATCGAGCGCCAGCCGTTCGGCGTCGCCCTCGGCCTGTGTCTCGCGCAGTTCGAAATCGCCGAAGTGCTTTTTCAGCGCGGCGGCGACATTGGGCCAATGCCGTTTCAGCCGGCCGCCACCGGCAATCGGATTGAGCACCACCCCGACCTTCACTACGCATCCTCCCCGGGAAGGCGCCGGACATGCCGCGCCCGATCCTTTGCCGGCCCCGATCCTTTGCCGGCCCCGATCCTTTGCGGCATTGAACCCCGCGCCTGTCGGCAGAGCAAGAGGCACCGTCGCTTCGTTCGCCGAAAAGCGGGGCAGGCTGTCTAAGGCGTTCGCGCCTGAATTTCCTTGGCTTCTGGCATCGGTCCCCGATAATCCCGCTATCCACAGGGGCGCGGCCATTCCCCAAACCCCTTACCCCGCGTAAGTTCAACCCATCTCAGGCGGCTACCGATCATCAAGCCGAAAGGCGAAGTGAAAGGCGGATTTCCTGAGGCCCGTACGGCCCGAAGCGAGAGCAGGCTTGCCTGTTCGAGGGACGGAAGCCGAGACCTACGGGGCCGCGGAGAGCGTGCCAACGCCGACGGCGGACCGATGCTGCCATGAAGGACGGCAAAACCTTCGATGGCACGCAGGGCAAAGCCCGCAAGGGCCAAGACCGGCGTGGTCTGGAACGGACGTCGCCCTCGGGCGGCTTCTGGCAGGACCGTCAAAATCAAGGCCGGCATGGCGCGACGACTTTACGGAAGTTGCTGCCGCGACCGTGTCCTGATCTGACAGGGAGGCGCTGGGAGAAATCCCGGCGCCGACTGTCTTTTGGCTCTCCCACACAATTGTTGCGGTGTTTCCGGTTGGGGCTGCAACCGGAAACAAAATCAGCTAACGTTCGACGTCAATTGAAGGGGGATACTTCATGACATTGATCCAGAAGCTTGCCGTCGCCTATGCATTCCTGTTCTTCGCGGTCGTGGCCATCGGCTACATTCCAGCCTTCAACGATGCCGACGGCAACCTGTTCGGCCTGTTCTCGCTGCAATGGTACGACGACCTGCTGCATGCCTTTTCCGGCGTCTGGGCGCTGGCCGCCGCCTTCATCTCGCATCGCCAGGCGGTGTTCTATTTCAAGCTGTTCGGCTCGGTCTATCTGTTCGACGGCGTGCTCGGGCTGATCACCGGCTCCGGCTGCCTCGATGCCGGCATCTTCATCAACGGCTTCCGCTCCCTCAACGACATTGAATTCCCCACCCGCTTCTTCGCCAATCTGCCGCATATCGTCATCGGCGGCATCGCCGTCTATATCGGCTTCTGGCTGTCGAAGCGCATATACGACCACTTCGCCACGGCCTGACCGGCCATGGTCCGCTTGATAAAGCGCATCATCAAGGCGATCGTCTGGCTGATCGTCATCGTTGTCCTGATCCCGATCGCTGGGCTCGCCTATGGCTTCCTGATGACGCCGTCGCTCGACAGGACGCCGCTGCCCGGCATTGCCGACGGCGCGCCACCCAAGGCGCTGGCCGACAAGGTGCGCGCCGAGATCCCGGGCTACCAGCGGCCGGAGGAATCGACCTTCCTCACCTATCCGGAATGGGCGATCGTCTACGCCGCGCGCGAATACGCCGGGTTCGTCGCCAAGGACCAGCCGAGCGGCTTTCCCTATTGGTCCTATGTCGGCCGCTTCTGGCAGGATTACGCGACGGTGATGCGCGCCAGTTCCCCCTACAAGTTCAACTATGCCAACCACCAGATGCTGGTCATCATCGGCACCAGCCACTCGATCGAGCATATCCTGCAATGGGCCTACGAAAACACGGTCGGCCGCATCACCGAGGCGGCCTCGGCCAAGCGCACCGCCGCCGACATCTACCAGGCCAAGGTGGCGGCGGATTATGCAGGCTTTCTCGACCAGGTGCCGTGGTACCAGTTTCCTTATGCGCAAAAGCGCGCCGGGCTGTTCGCCGTGCAGCCGGCGCCTGGTGACAGTTCCATTCGCACCAGCGAACGCAAGCTCGCCTTCGGCCTCGCCGACACCATCAAGCAAGGCTATGCCGACCTCATCAAGAAGGCGCTTGCCGCGACTTCCGACCCGGCCTTCCTCGATGTCCATGTCTGGGCAAAGGGACCGGTCGGCGAGGCCACCCGCGACGAGCCCGACACCTTGCTGGAAAGGGACCTGGGCCCGGACGGCACCATCTTCGTCACCAAGCGCTATCAGGTCTTCACCGACATGATCCCGCGGCTGATCGACAAGGGTGTCTCCTTTGTCGAGATCGGTGGCAATGACGAGATCATGGTCACGGTGCTGTCAACCGATTCGATCGCCGTCCCCGAAGGTATGCGCATCCTGTTCAGCTATCCGCTCCCGGCGGATCCCTCGACGCGCCGCACCGGCATGGTCGTGGCCGTGCGCAAGCTGCACCTGGTACTGCCGTCGCTGATGAAGGCCGGCGCCAGGCTCGAACACGTCTACGACTATTGAAGCGACAGTCCTGCCATGCGTCGACTGATCCGGATTGTCGGCTGGCTCGCGCTCACGCTGGTGGTGTTGGTCATTGTTGCGCTCGTCGGCTTTCGCGGCGCGGCGGCTTTTCGCGAGACCCTGTCGCCGCGGGAAGCGGCTCCGGCGGGAGCATTGTTCGCGACGGTCGACGGGCTGAAGATGCACTACCAGGTCTGGGGACCACCGGACGGGCTGCCGCTGCTTCTGTTCCACGGCACGGCGTCGTGGGCCGGGACCTACCGCGATATCGCGGCGCCCCTGGGTGAACAGGGCTTCCGCGTGATCGCCGTCGACATGCCGCCCTTCGGTTATTCGGAAAGACCGGCCGACCAGGACTATTCGCGCGCCGCTCACGCCAGGCGTGTCCTTGGCTTTGCCGACGCGCTCGGCCTTCGGCATTTCAGCGTCGCCGTCCACTCTTATGGTGGTGGCGGCGTGATCGAAGCCGCCTTCTCGGCCCCGGATCGCATCGATGCGCTGATCCTGCTCGACGTGGCGATTGGCCTCGGCCAGACCGAGGCTTCAGCCCCGCCGTTCGCATCCCTCCTGAAAAGGGACTGGCCACGCCAGCTCCTGACTGCCTCGACCTTCACCAATCCGCTCATGACCGAGTTCGGCTTGCGCCGCTTCATCGAGAACGACGATCTCGTCACGGCAGAGCGCATCGCCATCTACACGCGCCCGCTGAACGTCAGGGGCACCACCAATGCCGTTGGTCATTGGCTGTTCAGCGGCCTCGACAATGACGAGCGGAAATCGCTTGCCGCCAACAAGGCGAATTATCGCGCCTTCACGCCGCCGGTTCTCGTCATCTGGGGGCGAGAGGATTCGACCACGCCGCTGGCCCAGGGCGAAGAGATCGCCTCGCTGTTTCCACACGCCGAACTGACCGTCCTCGACGGCGTCAATCACATCCCGCAGGTCGAGCGCCCGCACGACGTGGTGCGGCTGATCGCCAATTTCCTCAAACGGACCTTGCCGGGCACCGGGTAGGCACGCGCCGCCACGCACATTCCACGGTCGAAGCCAAAATCCCGCCTTGTTCGCGCGCAATGGAGAATGCATGTCGCCTGGAACGCGACATGCGCCTGACTGGGCTGCCGGGGGGCATCTCGAAGGGACGAGACCGTGATCAAGACCGCCCTTGTCGCCATGACCATCGTCGGCTG
Source organism: Mesorhizobium sp. WSM3626 (assembly GCF_000513935.1). Classification (GTDB taxonomy): domain Bacteria; phylum Pseudomonadota; class Alphaproteobacteria; order Rhizobiales; family Rhizobiaceae; genus Mesorhizobium; species Mesorhizobium salmacidum. The sequence continues at coordinate 69,160 of NZ_AZUY01000010.1, forward strand.
CGACTGCGACGCCAAGCTGTGCGAATATATCGGCGAGACGCCGGCCAAGTGGTCGACCATCGCCGATTGCGAAGCCGCGATGAAAAGCCAGATCCTGCACGAGCGCAATTTCAACTATCCGCTGGTGTCCGGCATCTGCCGCCCGAAAGGTTCGGCGTCCTCATCGCACCTGGCCGCGATCGCGTCGGGCCCGGAACTGAAGCCCGCCAGCCGGATCGTCAGAACGGAAAGCCCGCTGCCGCCGGAGCTCAGCCATCGGCCGAGCGTCCCGGTCGGATCGCCCACGACGGCCCTGGACGCGGCCGCTGCCCGGCCCGTCGCCTATGAACAGGTGGTCGATGGCGGCACCGGCGTGCTCTATCGCACGAAGAATGGCTACGCCGTGGTCAAGACCGATCTCGGCCGCGCCGTCTCGGCAACCGCCGACGCGGCAAAGCGCTCCGTGAACTGGCTGGCCGGCCTGGTGCCGGGCAAGCTGTAGGCCTCGCCTACATCTTCAGCTTCAGGCTCTGCCAGAACTTGTCGATCAGCGGCTTCTCGGTCGCCGCGTCCTCGCCCGCGACGCGCGTGATGAACAGCAGTCCCTGGTCGGCTAGACCGTAGCCGACGATCTCGAAATAAGCGGTGTCGGTGCGGGTCTTCACCTCGGCGGTGATGCCGGTCAATTCCTTGCCGTCCGCGAGCTTGCGCGTCGTCGGCTGCTGCGTCAGCCTGGCACCCGCCTTGACCGATTCCTTCGTCATCTCCTGCAGCATCAGCTGGTTCAGCGACACCGGGTTCATCTTGCCGTATTCCTGCACCACGACGATCGTGCCCAGCGCCGAGGCCATCAGATATTGCGTGATGTTCTCGCCGAGATCGGTCTTGGTCACCGAAATGCCGCTCGGATGGTTGAAGGAAAAACTGTCGCCGGAAAAGGTCGCGAAATCGTTCTTGTCGAGCTTCACTTCGACCTGCTTGCCGTCCGGCAACGTCACATGGGCGCTCTCGCCGGCATCGATATCAACCGCCTTGCCGTCGATCGTCAGCCTGAAGGCTTTCAGGTCTTCAGCGCTGGCCGGTCCGGGGCAAAGTGCGACGAAGGCGAGCACCGCCGCCGCTGATCCCATCTGCATGGAATTCTCCTCTGACTGCTAAGCCGTCCCGCTCAGCGCCTTGATGGCACGGTAGAAGGTCGAGGAAAACAGTTCCGTCGGGTCATAGTGGCGCTTTGCCGCCAGGAAAGCCGGCAGCTCGGGATAGGACGCCAGCAGCTCCTTGGCCGTATAGTGCAGCTGGTAGGGCAGGAAGAATCGCCCGCCATGCTTGATCGTTACGTCGATAAGGGCCCGCGTCAGCGCGCGCATCCTGGTATTGCCATCGGCATCGGCGGGCTGGTTGATATAGAGCACCAGCGAATAGGCCGGCTCCGGCGCATAGGTCAGCGCCACGTTCTCCTTGTGGACGATGCGCACCGAGGCGTTGAGCACCGGCAGATCCTGGTTGCGCAGGATCTCGCGCGCTTCCGCGATGAATTCGACATAGGCGGCGCGAGGAATAAAATATTCGTGCAGTATGTCGGTCTCGCTCATGAGGTCGTTGAACAGATACGGGACCGAATCGTGCATCGGGTTGTTGCGGGTGACGAGACAGGCCTCGCCCTCGGCAAGCGCGGAGGTACGCGGCACCGTGCAGCTCTCGAATTTCGGCTCCAGCGTCTTTTCGGTGAACCATTTCAGTTCCTGGAACGCACTGCCCCATTTGGCCATGTTCATGATCACCCGCTTCAGGCCGACGCCATCGGGTTCGCCGAGCGCCGGCTGGTCGGCGGGCGGCTGCTCCGCCACCTTATCGTAGCGGTAGACGATCATATCCTCGAGGAAATTGCCCGGCGCCGTCGACAGATGGCCGTAGAACAGGCCGATATCCTTGTTCGGCTCCAGCACCTCGGCAAAGAATTTCGGGAATTCGTCGGATTTGATGATCTCGCGCGAGGTGCGGTAGACGGCATTGTCGACGATATCGAGCGTTGCCTCCAGCACCACGCCGAACAGGCCGTAGCCGCCGACGACATGGCGGAACAGCTCGCTGTTGTCGGCTGGCGAGCAGGTGGTCACCGCACCGTCGGCCAGCATCACCTGCATCGAGCGGATCGAGCCGGCCACAGAGCCCGCCTGGTGGTCCATGCCATGCGCGTTCACCGACAGCGAGCCGCCGACCGAAAAGATGTCGGTCGACTGCATCGCCTTCACGGCAAAGCGCGGATGCAGCATGTTCTGGATGTCGTGCCAGCACGCGCCCGGCTGCAAGGTCATTGTCTTGGCCGCGGCGTCCACCGTGACCTTGTTGAACTTTCTGAGGTCGAGAACCAGCGCATTGTCGTCGAAGGCATGCCCGCCCATCGAATGGCGGATCGCCGCCAGCGACACTTTCAGCCCGGAGGCGCGCGCGAAGGCCAGCGCCCTGGAGATGTGCTCTTCCTCGCTGACCTCGACCACGCCGTAGACAGGCGTCCTCGACAGGCCGCTGGCATCGTTGATGTCGCCGCCTTTTGCCAGCCAGGGCAGCGACGGTTCGAAGGCCGGCGGGCTGGCGATCGGCTTCAGCGGCAGCGCGATGCCGTCGATATCGGCGATGCGTCCGGTGTTCTTCGGCCCTGACGGGCCTCGCGCCAGCCGCGCCACGGTGGTACCACCCCACAGCACCGCGCCGCCGAAAACAGCCGCCCCCAGCAGCAGCCGCCGCGACAGGCGAAATCCCTTTTGTTCCTCGGCCATGCAGATCCCCCGTCAGCCAAGGAATAGCGCGGCCTTTTGGCAAAAACCATAGCGGCGCTGCCGGAACGGCGTTTCACCACGGTCGTCGCCTGGCGGTGAGTGCCCAAGGTAACGAAAATGGCCGGTCCCCGAAGGAACCGGCCAGATTGGAGCAGGGTCTCAAAAGTCCGGTCAGGAGTCGCTATGAAGCCTTCTTGATCGACGTCACCATGCCGGTCTTGTCGTCGACGGTCACCGCCACCTTGGCGCCAACCTTCAGTTTCCCGACCGACGCATCGGGCGACAGCTGGTAGATCTTGCCGTCGTCGAGGGTGACCGATTTGGTTGTCGGATCGACCGCCTGGATGGTGCCCTGAACGGTCGCGGCATAGGCCGAGCCGAGGAAGGCGAGCAGAGCGGCGGTGGTTGCTAGGGTCTTCTTCATGGATAGCACTCCGTGCTGTTTCGGTTTTCCGGCACCGCTTGGGAGAGAGCAGCACCGAACGGCCCGAGACTGGGGCGGAAACGCACTGTCCGCAAATCACGTTGGGTGTATTTTCGCAAAGGAATCATCGGCTTAATTCCGACACAATAGCGTCCACGCCCTCCGGCGCCGATAGCTTTCCCGCCCTGATGGAAGGCTCTTCTCCGCACGAAAAGAGTCGTTTGACGGATTGTGGCTGGCGTCGTCGGCGATCACGCCGCCGCCGCAATCCCTGCCCGGCGCATCACGAAACAGGACTTCGATTTTTCGTCGGTACACATTTTTTATATCGTGCGCCCGGCTCGAGCTTCCATTCGGCAGAGACGCATTTCGCGCTCAGGTTGCAAACTCGAAGCGAATGCGGGATGGTGTCGCGTTGTCGTAGAGGGGGACTTCCATGAGATTCGCCGTCCGGACCACCCTATCCCTGATGCTGGCGATCTTGCCGGGCCTGGCTGGCGCGCAAAGCGCCGATCCTGGTGACGACAGCACGATCATGTTTGCTCTTGATGATCCCGACATGGCGGCGGCGACCGCGCGGGCGCTCGCCGGCCTGGATGAATTCCTGGCCTTGTCCGAAACCCCTCCGTCCGGCACGGACAGGTTCAAGCTGAAGGTCAAGGTGCGGGACGGCGACGTCTCCGAGCATTTCTGGGTCATTCCCTTCCGTCGCACGGAAACAGGATTCGTCGGCATATTGGCGAACGAACCGGAGCAAGTGCGCAACGTCGTGCTCGGCCAGAATATCGAATTCACGCGCGACGACATTTCCGACTGGGGATACACCAGGGACGGCCATCAGGTCGGCAGCTTCACCGTCTGTGTGATGTTCAAGAAAATGTCCAAGGAAGAGGCGGACTATATGCGCGGCAAATACGGCTTCGACTGCTGAGCCTGCTTCGGCCCGTCAAATCGCACCGTCCCTCACGCCGATCTTCCTCACCAAGGCCGCCGTCGCCAGCATGGCGCCCATATCCGAAATCATCGGCGCGACATGGGTCTGGTAGTCCAGCGGCACCGAAATATCAGGCAGTTCGAAGAAGTTCTTCGTTTGCGGTAACAGCAGGAAACCGTCTGCGCCGTTCAGCGCAACGCGGGCCGGATCGTCCGGCCAGGTTTCGCCCAGCCATTTCAGTGCCTGCGCCAGGCGACCAGTCACCAGTGGCCGCGCCGCTTCGATGTTGTCGGTGCGGAATTCATAGGCGGCGTCGAGTTCGGGCACACCGGACGACAAGTCCTGCATCTTGCTGGCGAACATGCCGCGGAAGAAGCCAACGACCGCATTGGTCCGGCGCGTCGCCACCAATACCCCCGGGAACGGCTCGATCGCTTCGAAAGCGACAATGACACCCTTGAAGACTGTCGATGAATCCTTGCCCGACCCTACTCGCAGTTCTGCTTCGTAAAGCTCGAACGGAAACTCTTCGTAGCGGCCCGAAATGACATCGTCGAACGACTGCTTGTTGAAGGCGCCGACCGCCTCGCGTGGCAGCCGGTCGAAAGAGTTCGGCCTCCCTCCATGCTGATAACGCATATCCGCAATGGAGCCGAAGATGATTGGCAGCAGCGTCTCGCGGAACGATTGCTGCAGGCGCTTCGCCGGTTTCATGGCCTGGAAGTAGAGCACGCTCGAAGCCACCAAGCCGATGCCATAGAGAAACACATGCGGCGTCGAGAACCATTGCTCGTGGGGATCGGCGACCTTGTTGAACAGCCAGGCAATGAGCGCGACGAAGACGACCACCAGGCCAACGAACAACGGCACGCGCCACCTGACTCCGCGCGCCACCGAGGCCCTTTTCGTTTCGTAGGTCTCGATGTCCTTCCTGATGGCCGCGATGTCGGCCGCGCCCGGCATGAAATTTTCCATCGCCATCCCCCGCTGCCGAAGCCCGCTTTGCGCCATTATGATAGCTGCTTTTGCAGGAATGACGCCAGCCAGATAGAGCGGTGATCCCTTATCCCCTTGTGTGAGAAGGGAAGATTGCGCCCAGCCGCCCTTCGACCTTTCGCCTTATCGAACTCTCCAATTCCTCCACCGACACCAGCCGCTCATGGTCGCCCACGCGTCGCCGCATGAATGGATGCAGCCGGTAGGCCGCGATCCTGCCGCGCGTATCGGCATCAGCACTCACATCGACGACGAAAATCCCGCCGATCCGCCCCGGCCATGGCTGGCGGGCAAAAGCGGTGCCGAGGAAATCGCCGAGCCCATAGGCGATGATCGCGTCGCCGATCCGCTGCACCGGCTGCACGACATGCGCGTGATGGCCGGCGATCAGCCCTGCGCCCTGCCCGGCCAGCCGCCGCGCCAGCGCCCGTGTTCCGGCGCGCGGAAAATGGCGGAATTCCCAATCCCAATGCGGCACGGCACAAAGCAGATCGATCCCTGCGCTCGCTTCACCAGGCCAGCGCGCCGGATCGCCTTCCATCAAGACGCGGCCGGCAAACAAGCTCTCATCGGCGTTGCGCCAGAGCGTGAAAGCGGCGAAGCCGAGAGCGAGCGGCCCGACTTTGATCGACCGAACCGGACCATTGGCGGCCAGACCGATGGTGCGGATATCGAGCCGCTTCAGCGCCGCCACCGTCGCGTCGAAACCGGCGACGCCCTGGTCGAACACATGATTGTTGGCCAGCGACAGCACCAGTTTTTCGCGCTCGATCCCGACCGCCGCCAGCGCCTCGGCCAGAAAGCGTTCGCTCATCGCATGATGCGTACCGAGCTTGGTTCCCAGGACCGCGCTCGGGCTGTCGACAACAGGACTTTCACAATTGCCGATGATCAGGTCGGCCGTGCCCAGCAGGGCCTTGATCGCCGGATCGCAGTCGGGCGCGCTCCGGTTGGCGACCGCCGAGATGTCGCCGATGAAGGCCAGCCGCACCGTCTGTCTCGGTGGCCGGTCCATCAGCGTCCCCGTTGCCGGCGCAAACCCGGTGGCGTCACCGGCGAGCGACGGTTTCAGGAAATGCGGCAGCCAGGACAGTTTATAGGAGAGCGGATAGTTCGACACGCAATGCCCAATCGTTTGCCTTGTTTAGACTGTCCAGCGGGCTGGTTGAAGCCGTCGGCAATCAACGATGTGGACAGCGCATCGGCACCGACAGGCGCGACATCGTAAATCTGTGTATGGTCGCCGGCGACAAATGGGAGGGAAAGATGACACGAATAGCAAGCCTAGTGGCATCGGCTTTCATTCTGCTCGTGCCACTGTCGTCCGCATCGGCCGCCATGCCGGAAGCGGCAACCGCTTTGTTCGAGGCAAAAACCGTAGCCGCGCGCGACGCCGTGCTGTCTACCCTGGAAGCGGCTGCACCGAAAGATCCGGCGTCCGCCTATGCCGCCGGCGCCGGCGAGTTCTTCACGGCGCTGGAATTGCTGGCCAGCGGCCTGCACCGCCATGGTTTCGAAAGCCCGCAATCCTTCATGCTGCCACTGATGCAGCTGCCCGTGCCGCCCAATCCCAAACCCGAGCCGCTGACCTACGAACAGTTTCGCGCCATACTGGTCGCCTTCCGCGACCGGCTGGGAAAATCCGCCGCGACACTGGGTTCGGTGCCGGCCGATGCCGATATCGGCATGGTCATCGACCTCACCCATGTCGGCATCGACCTCAACGAGGACGGCACGATCGCGCCGGATGAAAGCATGGCGGCGATCATGGCCGCGCTGTCGCACGGCGGCATGGCGCCGGACGGCGCCGCACCGGCGCTCACTTTCCGCTTCGATCGCGCCGACGGCTATTGGCTGCAGGGCTATGCCGAGTTCCTGATGGCGCAGGCCGATTTCTGGCTGGCGCATGATTTCAGGGGCACGTTCGACGGCTCGTTCCACATGCTTTTTCCGCGCGCCAAGCTGCCGTTGCAGGACATCCTCGTGCCGCCGCCAAGCGAGATGGGCTCGAGCATCTTCTCCTCGGAATGGCGCATCGCCGATTTCATCTCGATGCTGCACATGATCAACTGGCCGGTGGTCGAGCCGGAGCGCCGCAAGGCGGCGCGTCAGGATCTGCTCGAAATGATCCGGCTGTCGCGCGAGGACTGGAAGGCGATCCGCGCCGAGACCGACAATGACCGCGAATGGCTGCCGGGCCCGCAGCAGAAGGGCGAAAACCCGCTCACCGGCCTCGAAGTCGGCGAGGAACAGGTCCAGGCCTGGCTCGCCGCCTTGAAGATGGCCGAGGACCTCCTGGAAGGCCGGGCGCTGCTGCCGCATTTCCGCATCACCGGCAAGGGCATCAACATGAAGCGCTTCTTCGACGAACCAAAACCCTTCGACCTCGTTCTGTCGATCACCGGCCCCGGCATCGCCCCTTACCTCGAAACCGGCAAGATCCTGACCAGCGAGGATTTCGATCAGATCCAGCGCCAGTTCGGCGGCGGCGGGTTCTTGACGTTCGCGCTGTGGTTCAACTGAGCGGCGCCCTAAGCTGATGGAGGTGCCTCAGCGCGCGAACCCGTGCAGCCGGGCCAGCAGCCATTGCAGGGGATTGCCGACAAAGGCGCGCGTGACGAAGGTGTCGTGCGCAGCGTCCGATGCAAGCAGGGCGACAGTGCCAGCTTCGAGGCGGCGCGGTGGATCGGAACTGGCATCTATACCGTGGCCCGCCAGCGCCTGCCTGATCTCGGCATTGCCGGAGGCCGATGATTTGCCATAGGCGCTGACGAAGAAACTCTTCCTGTGATGCGCGACCCAGTCGGCGAAGATGCCGGCCTCATCGAACACGGCGTCGAGCAGGATGACCCCGAGCAGGCGTCCGCCGATGTCGCCATTCCCGAGCACGGAAGCGGCCGGATTGTAGCCGCCGCTATAGGCGACCATCACCACCGGCATGACCTCGAATTTTGCCGCCTTGGCGCCGGTCAGCTTGGCCAGGCCTTGCGCCGCCTCGGCCATGAACTTGGCAAAATAGCCTGGTGTCCAGAAATTGCCGGCGCTGGAATCCTGCGCGTCGCGGGCAAATTGCGGCGCCACCAGCACGGCGTTGAGGCCTGAAGCCTCGACCTGCGCGACGACCCGCTGGCGCCCGACCACGTCGCGCTGCAAGGTCGCGCCATTGCCGTGGAAGAACACCACGATGACAGCAGGCCTGGCGGGATCGAACCCTTTGGAAATCGCGAGCAGTGTCGAGCGATCGGAATAGGTCTCGTCTTCCCAATAGATTCCCCCGCGCGGCGAGGTGTGACCGTGGCGGCCGTTCGCATCGACGTCGAGAAACGGCCCGGAGCCGTCGGGCAGCTTGCCCCGGTACGGAAACGGTGACGCCTTGAACGGCACGATGGTCGAGATCGCCTTGTGCAAGCGCGCCCCCTGGCTTGCCGCCGGAAACGCCACCGTGGCCAGCAGTCCGGCGACGATGGCGCGCCGGTCCGGCATCAGGCGGGCACCACCCGGAGAGCGGGCGCCTTCGATGGCAGGAGCACGGCAAAGAACGCCGGGATGGCAACGACATAGGCCATCGCTGCCCATTGCAGCACGGCGCTGAGCCCGAAGCTGGTGGCGACGATGGGCACGGCGGCCGAGCCGATGACCGAGAAACAGCCATTGATGCCCCAGGCCCAGACGAACAGATGCTCCTTGCCGAGCCGCGCCAGCCAGGTCATCGCGGTGGCCATCGGCATGCCCATCAGGAAGGCCGGCGGCGACACCAGCAGGAAGCAGAGCAGCAGCCGCACGGCATAGGGATAGGCGCCGATCCGGTCGAGCACGGGCGACAGATAGAACCCGTAGACCAGCAGCAGCGCACAGATGGCCAGCAGCACAACCGGCAGCAGCGTCCTGGCGCGGTCGAAGATGCGCTCGGCGAACAGGCTGCCGAGGCCGGAGAACACCAGCATCGAGGAGATCAGCACCGAGGCCGAAACGGTCGGGTTGGCCAGCGCCACGGTAAAGCGGCTGATCAGCCCGACCTCGACCATGATGTAGCCGAGACCGAGACAGGCGAAATACAGGATGGTGCCGAGCTTGCCGCGCGAGCGCGAGAACACGACGCGCCAGCCGAAGATAACCGGCAGCAGCACCAGCGACGCCGCCGCGATGCAGGCAATGCCGAGCGTCGCCCAGATCAGGAGATAGCCCCAGTCGTCCTGGAACAGGTCGAGCCGGTCGAGCGTGCGCGGCAGGTCGGCGACCTTCACATAGGCGGCGAAATAGGGTTGGTCGTTGCTCAGCGCACGCGCGTCGAAGACATAATCGTTGGCGAGCTTTTCCCAGCCGCCGGTCAAAAGCGCGTGCCAGGCCATGCGCTGCAACGCGGTCGCAGGCAGCACCTGCGGACCGGCATCGGCACGGGCATCCGCACAAGCATCGAGTGTCGGGTCGGCAGGCGCCGTCGGGTCGCAGTCAGGATTTGCAGGCGCGGTGGGGTCGGCAGGCGCTGACGCATCGGCGGGCTGGGTCAGCGTCGCGTCCTGTCCGCTGCCGAAGATCGAGGCGCGGTAATCATCGAGTACCTTTTGCGCGCCTGAGCCGTCATAAACTATTCCTGGATAGTAGACCTCCTCCCAGGACATCGATTTGGTGTAGTCGCGCAGCGTCTTGATTTCGGCTTCCGTGAAGCCGCCGCGCTTGAACAGCACCGTCGTGGTGGAGAGATAGCTCGACACGGCGAAGATGTCGTTGGCGGCACCTTGGCGGTCGAATATTTTCGCCGCTTCGGCGACGGTCGAATAAAGCTTGAGCACCGATTTCGGCGGCTCTTCCTTGTTCCACAAGGTGATCGACAGCACGCCGCCATCGGCAAGCGCGTGCATGTAGCTCAGCATCGCCTCACGCGTGTAGGCGTATTTCTCCGAAATGGCGAAGCCGCCGGGATTGGACAGGCCGACGCTGTCGGCGAGGCTGAGGTCGATGACGTCGTAGCGCTCCGCCGTATTGGCGAGGAACAGGCGCCCGTCATAGTCGATCACCTTGATCCGCGGCTCGGCCAGAATATTACCGGTCACGTCCCTGAGCACGGAATCGCGAAACGCCCGCAACGTCATTGGGTTGCTTTCGGCGACGGTCACCGATCTCGAACCGGCATTGAGCGCCGCTTGGGTGGAGATGCCGCCGCCGAACTGCACGACGAATGTCTTGGGCTTCTGCTTGATGACATAGGGATAGTGCATCGGCAGATAGCGGAAATAGACCTGCTCGGCCGGCGCCAGGTTGCGCATGATGCCTTCCGGCCCGTCGCCGTCGCGATACATGCCGACATAGGTGTTGGCCGGAACCTCGGGCATGCCGAAAGCGGCATTGTCGCTCAGGCCCGGCGCGAAATGCATGTAGGAGCTGGCATAGACCTGCAAATCGCCGAACGGCGAGACGCTGCGGTAGATGCGCTTGCCGTCGGGGAAGTTGCGGGCATAGGCGACGCCCTTGTATTGCGAGACGGCGATGTCGGGTATGCCTGTGAGCCCAGGCAGCATGAGGTAGCCGGCGATCGACAGCGCCGCAACCAAGGCACCAGCGACAACACTCTTCCAGGCGCCGAACGCGACGAACCACAAGAGCGAGCCGGCGGCCCACAAAAGCAGCGGCACGACGATGATGGTTTCAGGCGCGAACAGATACAGCGACACCAGCACGACGAGGCCGGCAAGCCCCGAGCCGGTCAGGTCGGCGAAATAGACGCGGCCGAAGGCGGTGCGGCTTTTCAGGAAGACGATGCCGAGGAAGAAGGCGCCGGCCAGGAACGGCAGGAGATAGAGCAGGAAATTGGCGAGCAGCCGCCATTTCTGCTGGGGATCGGAAACCAGGAAGATGGCGTTGAACGGCACCGTCTGGGCGACAAGGTTGGAGCCGACGGCGAGCGGGCCGATCAGCAACAGGGCCACTGTCGCCGCGCCTTGCCAGTGGCGGTCGAACCAGCCCTTGCCGGCGAAGATGACGACGCTGGACAAGGAGAAACCAAGCATGGCGAGGCTGACCACCAGCGAGCCGAAATGCGACCAGCTGCCCACGGCGAACACCCGCATGACGGCGATCTGCAGGGCGATGATGGCGCCGGCGATCAGCCCGACCGCGAGATAGTGCGCAAGCCGTGGCGCCTCCAGCGGGGCGATGCCTGGTCGAGAGATCGGTACGACGGCTGCCATGCAGGCCCCTTGGTGCGAAATTCAGCAAGGCCGGTGCCGCCGCGCGGCAACTCAGCCGTTATGCGTACCGACGATCTGGTTTCCTTCCAGCTTGGTGAAGGGCACGAAGGGCACCACCTTGCCGTTGTAGATGTCCGAGCGGACGATGTTGAACGTGCCGTCGGCAAGCTGCTGCTTGATCACCTTGAGCACATGCTGGGCGCCCGGCGGACCGACCGGAATGACCATCACGCCGTTGGGCTTGAGCTGCTGCAGGAGAGACGGCGGGATGTGGTCGATGCCACAGGTGACGATGATCTTGTCGAACGGGCCGACGCTCTCCCAGCCATAATAGCCATCGGCATTGCGGCTGGTGACCGAGCCGAACTCGCTGTAGCCGCGCTCGATCAGCCCGTCATAGGTGCGGCGGGTGCGCTGCGCCAGAGGATTGATGATCTCGATCGTGTGCACCTTGTCGGTGAGGTTGGCGAGGTAGGCCGACTGGTAGCCCGAGCCGGTGCCGATCTCGAGCACGGCTTCGCCGAACTGCACGTCGATGGACGTCGTCATGCGCCCGACCAGATGCGGGCCTGAAATCGTCACGCCATAACCGATGTCGAGGAAGGCATGATCATAGGCGCGGCCTATATTCTGCGGCAGCACGAACTCCTCGCGCGGCGTCAGCAGGAAGGCGCGCTTGTTGCGGTCGTCCAGCACGTCCTTGTTGTAGACCATGATCTGGAAGCGATCGAACCGCTCCGCCAGCAACTTCGGATCCTCGCCGCGATTGGCCACCATCCAGTCGATGAATGATTTCTTGTCCTTGAACGGCACCTCCGCATTGCGATCATAGGCAACCGGCACGGCGGCCTTGACGGCGGCCGGAAGAATGGAAAACGCCGCAGCTCCCGCCGACAGCGCCAAGAAGTCTCGACGCTTCATGGAAAAGCCTCCAAAAGTGGCCTTTGCCACCTAAAACCAAGCACTTGAACGGATTGCACTGCCTCCCAAAACGAGTCAATCGGCCGCCGGGAGGCGATCCTTCAGGCCGCAGAATTGTGGCAGGACGGCAACAGTATTTGCAGGCAGCCGATGGCGTAGCAGCGGCGCGGCCGACGCATGTCGGCGTGCCTCATTGCCGCGGGAATCGCCCCGAACCACCTTTTGCGAAGATTAGCGAAGGCTGTTTTGCTTGACTCAGCAGGCAAAAACAGGCAGCACAACAGCCTTGGAAGGGCTGCAATACCGCGTGCATGGTCGTGGACGAGCCTTTTTTCGGCACAAAGTCCACGTCTCTCCATTGGTTTTGAGAGGGATTGGTTAACCAACTTTGTCCATATTTTGAAGCAATCGGCAACTAACGACAGGCGCGGCAAACGCGTCGGGGACCACCTGGGATCACTCACAGAATGGTCGTCGCGGCTATCACAGCCGCGGACGTGGGAGCCGCTTGGAGCAAGATTGGTTGCATGGCGTTCTTGAGTCGTAAAATTGTCGGGGACAGGCGTTGGAGCGGCGAGACCGCTTTCGAAGCGCCACGTGCCTCATCCTTCACCCCTGAACGGGTTGTCCGCTGGGTCGCGGTGCCGGGCGTCAGCGCTGCCGTCGGCCTATGGCTGATCGGCACCATGGCCGGCCTCAGCTCCGTCGGCGCCTCGCTCTCGACGGCGTCGATCGGCCTGCCGCAGACGCTGTCCATGCCGGGCACGCTCGCTCTCGCCGATCCGTTGAAACAGCGTTTCCTCAGCTCTTCGGCGCCCTTCGTGACAGCCAATGCCCATGGCGGCGCGCAAGCGCTGCACGACCACGCCGTACAGTGCGGCGCCAGCTGCTTCAAGCTGGCGGCGATAACCTCCAAGGCAGAGAAATCCGGGCGCCTGGTGGCGCAGGCCAAGCCAACGCCGGCGAAATCAAAATCGCAGCAGCGCTTCGAACTGATGGAAGCGTCGCTGTCGCCGACAAAGCTCGCTGCTGTCTTCGCCGGCGCGGGAAAGCCGGCGGCCACGGCCAGCACCCGTTCCATGATTTCCAGCACCGCCCCGCAGATCACAGAGGCGTCCCTCGTGCCGTCCGTACAGGTCATGGCCAGCCTGTCCAACGACATGCCGGCTCCGGCGGCGGAACGTTTCGCCCGCGCCGATACGGGTTCCGTCGTGCAGACCGCGCCGGCGCCGATGGGCTTTGCCCAATCGGAAACGCCCGACAACGCGCAGCTGGCGCTTGCCCTGGTCGAGTCGATGCCTGTCGAGGACGAAGCCTTCGCCTCGCCGCTGCCGATGACCGAATCCTCGCCCGACGTCGCGGTTGCGCCGGTCGAGACCCAGCAGCAACAGCCCGGCGACGCCGCCTCGCTGCCGGATGCGCTCACCGATGACGTGCCGCTGCCGACCCGCCGCCCGCAATATGACGCGCCGCAGCAGCCCAGGGTGGTGGAAGAGGACAAGCCGGCCGCACAGCCCAAGACTTTGGAGCAGAAGCCGGCGCCCCAGCCGAAGCCCGTCCAGCAAGCCAGGCAGCCGGCCCGGCAAGGCCGTACCCGCGATGGTGGCGACGTGCTGGCCTATGCCAAGCCGGACGTTCCCGCCGGCGGCCTCGGCCAGGCGTTCAAGAACCTGTTCGGCGGCCCGCGCGGCGGCAGTGGTGCAGGCAACGGCGTCGCCGTCTACGACATCAGCGCCGGCACCGTCTACATGCCTGACGGCTCGAGGCTCGAGGCGCATTCGGGCAAAGGCGCCATGGCGGACCAGCCGCGCTATGCCGACCAGAAGAACCGCGGACCGACACCGCCCAACACCTACAATCTGTCGCTGCGCGAGTCGCGCTTTCACGGTGTGGAGGCCTTGCGCCTAACACCGGTCGATGGCCGCAACAAATACAATCGCGACGGCCTGCTGGCCCATACCTACCTGCTTCGGGGCCGCTACGCCCAGTCGAGCGGTTGCGTCGCCTTCAAGGACTATGCGCGCTTCCTCGCCGCCTTCAAGAAGGGCAAGGTCACCCGGCTCGTCGTGGTGCCGCGCCTGAATGGATCGGCGACGCGCGTGGCGTCAAACGGAAGCGGCGCCTGACCTCTGCGAGCAGGAAGTGCGCGATACCTGCCCACTCCTGACAGCCTGCTGTCAGGAGCCGCAGCCGGCGGCGCGCCTGCCTTCATCGTGCTCTTTCCATTTTCGCCAAGACCTCCCATATTCGGGACATGGCCAAATCCCCCGATAAAAAAACGCCGCCGACGGCGAATGAAGACCGCGCCGCGCCGAAGCGGCGCAGCCCGCTGACCGATTTCCTCGACGCCTCGGAGCCGCTGCACAAGAGCGGCTTCGCCGAGATGCCGCAGGCAGAACTGTCGGGCACGCCGCTGACCGGTTCGATCGCGGATTGGGCCGAGCAGATCGAGCAGGAGGCTGAACGGGAAGGACGCACCACGGGCAAAGGCGGCGGCGCCAAGTCGCCGAAGAAGATACCCGAGCGCTCCGCCGCGCCGGGCCGCACCGCGCGCGGCACCTCGATGGGCGGCGCCGCGTCGGCCCGCGAACGCACGGCAGCCGGCCTTAATCCGGTCGCCGGCCTCGACATCTCGCTGGAAGAAGCCGAGACGATGTCGTCCAGTGGCGTCACCGCCACGGTGGCCGCGCTCTCGGCGCTGATCGAATCCGGCAATCCGCTGCACAAGGACGGCGTGCTGTGGACACCGCACCGCCCTGCCCGGCCGGAGAAATCCGAAGGCGGCATCGCCATCAAGATGGTGTCGGACTTCGAACCGGCGGGCGACCAGCCGACCGCCATCAAGGACTTGGTCGAGGGCGTCGACAACAACGACCGCACCCAGGTGCTGCTCGGCGTCACCGGCTCCGGAAAAACCTTCACCATGGCCAAGGTGATCGAGGAGACGCAGCGGCCCGCTTTGATCCTGGCGCCCAACAAGACGCTGGCGGCGCAGCTCTATTCCGAGTTCAAGAAATTCTTCCCCGACAACGCGGTGGAATATTTCGTCTCCTATTACGATTATTACCAGCCGGAAGCCTATGTTCCGCGCACCGACACCTTCATCGAGAAGGAGTCCTCTATCAACGAGCAGATCGACCGCATGCGCCATTCGGCGACGCGCTCGCTGCTCGAGCGCGACGACGTCATCATCGTCGCCTCAGTGTCCTGCATCTACGGTATCGGCTCGGTCGAGACCTACACGGCGATGACCTTCCAGATGCAGATCGGCGACCGGCTCGACCAGCGCGCCCTGCTCGCCGACCTCGTCGCGCAGCAGTACAAGCGCCAGGACATCAATTTCGTGCGCGGCTCATTTCGCGTGCGTGGCGACACGATCGAAATCTTCCCGGCCCACCTGGAAGATCGCGCCTGGCGCATTTCGATGTTCGGCGACGAGATCGAGGCGATCACCGAGTTCGACCCGCTGACCGGCCAGAAGACGGGCGAGTTGAAGAGCGTCAAGATCTACGCCAACTCACACTATGTGACGCCGCGCCCGACGCTGAACCAGGCAATCAAGTCGATCAAGGAAGAGCTCAAGCACCGCTTGGTCGAGCTCGAGCGCGCCGGCCGCCTGCTGGAGGCACAGCGGCTGGAACAACGCTGCCGCTTCGACCTCGAAATGCTGGAAGCCACCGGCTCCTGCGCCGGCATCGAGAACTATTCGCGCTACCTCACCGGCCGCCAGCCCGGCGATCCGCCGCCGACCTTGTTCGAGTACATTCCCGACAATGCGCTGGTCTTCATCGACGAAAGCCACGTCACCGTGCCACAGATCGGCGGCATGTATCGCGGCGACTTCAGGCGAAAGGCGACGCTGGCCGAATATGGCTTCCGCCTGCCCTCCTGTATGGACAACCGGCCGCTTCGCTTCGAGGAATGGGACGCCATGCGGCCGCTCTCGGTCGCCGTTTCGGCGACGCCCGGCGGCTGGGAGATGGAACAGGCCGGCGGCGTCTTTGCCGAGCAGGTCATCCGCCCGACCGGGCTGATCGATCCGCCGGTCGAGGTGCGCCCGGCCAAGAGCCAGGTCGACGACGTCGTCGGCGAAATCCGCGAGACGACCGCCGCCGGCTACCGCACGCTGGTCACCGTGCTGACCAAGCGCATGGCCGAGGATCTGACCGAGTACCTGCACGAGCAGGGCGTGCGCGTTCGCTACATGCACTCCGACATCGACACGCTGGAACGCATCGAGATCCTGCGCGATTTGCGGCTTGGCGCCTTCGACGTGCTGGTCGGCATCAACCTTTTGCGCGAAGGCCTCGACATTCCCGAATGCGGCTTCGTCGCCATTCTCGATGCCGACAAGGAAGGTTTTCTGCGTTCGGAAACCTCGCTGATCCAGACCATCGGCCGCGCCGCCCGCAACGTCGACGGCAAGGTCATCCTCTACGCCGACCAGGTCACCGGCTCGATGGAACGGGCGATGGCCGAGACCAATCGCCGCCGCGAAAAGCAGATGGAATGGAACGCCGCCAACGGCATCACGCCGGAATCGGTCAAGTCGCGCATTTCCGACATTCTGGATTCGGTCTACGAGAAGGACCACGTCCGCGCCGACATTTCACAGTTCACCGACGGTGCCGGCGCCATGATGGGCAACAATTTCAAGGCCCATCTCGACGCGCTGGACAAACAGATGCGCGACGCCGCCGCCAATCTCGACTTCGAGAAGGCAGCCCGCATCCGCGACGAGATCAAGCGGTTGCGCGAGATGGAACTGTCGATCTCCGACGACCCGCTGGCGCGCGAGGTGGAAGGCCAAAGTCCGGCCTCGGGCCGCGAAAAGGGCAAGCACAACAAGGGCGTGGCCAAGCATCGGACGTTGGAGGAACAGGAGCGGTTCCGCAAGCTCGACCAGGCACGCGCCGCCGAAGAGGCGGCCAAGGCCGCCAGGCCCAACCTCTTCCGCAAGCCCGATCTCGACGAGATGGGCGCCGACGGCGCCGTGCCGGTGAAGAAGCCGCTGTTCGCCAAGCCCTCGCTCGACGATATGGGGCCTGGTACCGACATGCCGACGCCGTCAGGGGCGGTGTCGCGCTCGCTGTTCAAAAAGCAGTCGGCCGGAGAGGCGCACGGCTCCGATTTCGGCATCCCGGGCGACGCCGCCAAACCGTTGTTCAAGAAGAATTCTCTGGATGAGATGACGGTGCGCCGTACCGAGAAACCGGTAGAGGGAAAAGTGCCGGCGAAGCCACAGCCAATCTCCCCCCTCGTGGGGGAGATGTCCGGCAGGACAGAGGGGGGCGCGAAAGATCGCGGCGATACCGACAAGCCAATCATCCGCCAACGCTCTGGCATCGGCTCCTACGAGGACCCAGGCGACGCCCGCCGCGAAAAGCGCCGGCCGGGGAAGACAGGCAGGCCGGGAAAGTAGAGCGCTCTTCCCTTCTCCCCTTGTGGGGCCCGAAGGGCGGGCGAGGCCCGTGACTCGCCCGCCCTTCGGGCCCCACAAGGGGAGAAGGAAAAGCGCGCCGGCGCCGCACCTTAACATCCTGCTTGTCAAAGTCGGAACAGCCTCTGGACTATGCGCTCGCGCTTGCCGCCAAGTGGCGGAAACGATACGCACGGCTGCAATTCTGCCTCTGAGCGCACGTAACTTCCCCATGAAACCCAGAGACATCGCCGCCTACGTCTTCCTGGCTGTCACCTGGGGACTGTCCTTCCTGGTGCTGCTCAAGGTGGTGCATGCCTTTGGCTGGGTCGGCGCGGTCACCTTGCGCGCGCTGATCGCCGGCATCACGCTCTTTCTGCTTGCAGCCGTCACGCGGCGACGGCTGGATTTCAGCGCCGGCTGGCGGCATTTCGCCATGGTCGGCGCAACGACGGTCGCGGCGCAGTTGATCGGCCTGTCCTATGCCACGCCGCGCATCGGCACGGCGATGGCGGCCATCCTGGTTGCCGCGATCCCGCTGTTCTCGATGATCATCGGCCAGCTCTGGGGGCTCGAGCGCATCACTGTTCGCGGCCTTGCCGGGCTGCTGCTCGGCGCTGCCGGCATCATCGTCCTGGTCGGTTTCCCCGCGGTTCCGGTCACCGCTTCCTTTGCGGTCGGCTGTGCCGCCTCGCTGTTCAGTTCCTTCTCGGCGGCGTTCGGCAGCAACTACGCCAATCGCCATTTGCGGTCGGCCGGCTCACTGGAACTCACCAGCGCCGCTTTCCTGTTTGGCGGCCTGATGACGCTGCCGCTGCTGCTCGCCGTGCCGATGCCGGCCATGCCGCGCCCTGTCGACTTCCTCTATCTGGCGATACTGGCCTGCGTGATGAGCGCATTGACCTATGTCGTGTATTTCCGGCTGGTGGCCAGCATCGGCGCGACCAGGACGATCAGCGTCGAATTCGCCGTGACCACGATCGCGGTGCTGGCCGGAACGATGCTGCTTGGCGAGTCGCTGACCGTCATCCAGGCTTTCGGCGCGGCGGCGATCATCGCCGGCTGCGTGCTGGTGCTGGACCCGTTTCCCCGCCGGTTGGAAGCCTTGCCCTTGCCATCGGCCCCGCCTTTGGTGTAACCGGTCCCCATACTCGAACGTCTTGAAAGGAGGGCTAACGTGTTTTTCGATCACCATCGTCAGCGTGGCCCGATTTCCGCCCTGCGAGCTTGCTTGCAGGGCTGACCAGGGACGGTCCGGGTTTTTTCCCGCTTCGATTTTTTGGTCTGCCCTTCGTGGTGCCGCAACGCCTGGCCTGATGACCGGCATGCGCACCGACAAAGTGCATCAAGCCGGATTTTCCGGACAGACCAGAGAAATCGAACATGGCCCTGATCAGCCTCAAATCCCTCGGCGTCACCATGAGTGCGCCGCTCTTCTCCAATCTCGACCTCAGCATCGACAGCGGCGACCGGCTCGGCATCGTTGCCGCCAACGGCCGCGGCAAGTCGACCTTGCTCAAATGCCTGACCGGCGAGCTGGAGCCGACGACGGGCGACATCACCCGCACGCGCGGCCTGCGTGTCGGCCATGTCGAACAGTCCGTTGCCTCTGCCCTGCTTGGCCGCACCTTTTATCAGGTGGTGGCGGATGCCTTGCCGCCGGAGCAGGCCGACAGCGAGATGTGGCGTGTCGACATGGTTCTCGATTCGCTCGACGTGCCCGAACCAATGCGCGAGCGAGAGATGCAGGCGCTGAGCGGCGGCTGGCAGCGGCTGGCGCTGATCGCCCGCGTCTGGGTCACCGATCCCGACGTGCTGCTTCTCGACGAGCCTACCAACCATCTCGACCTCGCCCGCATCAGCCAGTTGGAAACCTGGCTCAACGCGCTGCCGCGCGAGGTGCCGGTCATCATCGCCAGCCATGACCGAGCCTTCCTCGACGCCACCACCAACCGGACGCTGTTCCTGCGCCCGGAACAGTCGCCGGTGTTTTCTCTCCCCTATTCGCGGGCCAGGGATGCGGTGGACGAGGTCGACGCCTCGACTGGGCGAAAGTTCCAGCGCGACATGAAGGTGGCCCAGCAATTGCGCCGGCAGGCGGCCAAGCTCAACAACATCGGCATCAATTCCGGCAGCGACCTGCTGACCGTCAAGACCAAACAGCTCAACCAGCGCGCGGAAAAGCTCGAAGAGGCCGCCAATCCGGCGCATCGCGAGAAATCGGCGGGCGCGATCAAACTCGCCAATCGCGGAACGCACGCCAAGGTGCTGATCACGCTCGACGACGCGGCGGTCGAGACACCGGACGGCACACTGCTGTTCAGGACCGGCAAGCGCCACCTCTGCCAGGGCGATCGCATCGTGCTGCTCGGCCGCAACGGCGTCGGCAAGTCGCGCTTCGTCACCTTGATCCGCAACGCCATTCTCGAGCCGGACACGGTGCGGAATGTGAAGGTCACGCCGTCGACCGTGCTCGGCTACAGCGACCAGGCGCTGTCCGGAATCAGCGGCGACGACACGCCGCTGGCGATGGTCTCGCGCGGTTACGATGTCGGCGAACAGCGTGCCCGCTCGCTGCTTGCCGGCGCCGGCGTGGTCATCGAGATGCAGGAGCGCAGGATCGGTGTGCTGTCGGGCGGCCAGAAGGCACGGCTGATGATGCTGGCGCTGAGACTCGCCAATCCCAACTTCTATCTGCTCGACGAGCCGACCAACCATCTCGACATAGACGGCCAGGAAGCGCTGGAGGAGGAGTTGCTGAAGCACCAGGCAAGCTGCCTGCTCGCCTCGCACGACCGTTCCTTCATCCGTGCTGTCGGCAACCGCTTCTGGCTGATCGAGAAGCGAAAGCTGACCGAGGTCGAGGATCCGGAGAATTTCTTCCGCGAGGTGGCTGAAGGGGCGGTATGACGGGCGGGAGATCGGCAGCACCACGCCTGTAAATTATTTGCTTACAGGTTCTTGATTTGTGTAAGCGATCTGTTTACATACGTCATGATCAAGTCCTTCAAGAACAAGGCGCTGTCCGACCTCTTTCAAACCGGAAAAACCGGCAAGATCGACGCCAAGATGCACAAGCGCATCCTTGTTCGGCTTGACCGTCTGGAAGCTTCGGAAAAGCCGGAGGAGATGAATCTTCCCGGCTTCGACTTCCACCCGCTGAGAGGCTTCGATCCCATCCGCTACACGGTCCACGTCAACGGGCCGTGGTGCATTACATTTGAATTCGACGGCAATGACGCCGCCCGCGTCGATTTCGAGCAATATCACTGAGGCGGCCAGATTGGAGAGTTCGACTTATGACCGTGCACGAGCCGACGCGTCCGATCGAGCGTTGCCCCTCCCACCCGGGAGCGCTGCTTGAGGACATTATCCCGGCAACTGGAAAGACCAAGGTGGAAATTGCAAATCTGCTCGGCATCTCCCGGCAGCAGCTCTATGACATTATCCGCGAAAGGAAGCCGGTTTCGCCGGCAGTGGCCGCTCGCCTTGGGAAGCTGTTCGGCGACGGCGCGGCGATCTGGCTTCGGATGCAGGCGGCTTTCGATGCCTGGCACGCCGAGCGTGAGGTCGATGTTTCGGCTATCCCCACGCTCAAGGTTGCATAGGCCTCCTCGGCGGCGCCTGAATGAGATGTAAAGGGCTGACATAAAAATTCTCCGGGCAATCTGTCGGATCGCCCGTTGCTGCCCCGTCCTTGGGATGCCGACACGATGATGCCGGCGCCAACCCAGGGAGAAGTCGTCATGTCCGTCCTGTCATCCATCGGCCGCATCGCAACCCGGTATGCCGCGGCGCGCGCCCGTCACCGCAGCGAACGCAT
This sequence comes from Mesorhizobium sp. WSM3626, assembly GCF_000513935.1. Lineage (GTDB taxonomy): Bacteria > Pseudomonadota > Alphaproteobacteria > Rhizobiales > Rhizobiaceae > Mesorhizobium > Mesorhizobium salmacidum. The sequence goes on from NZ_AZUY01000010.1 coordinate 90,618, forward strand.
CCTGCTGTCGCTGCCGGCCGAACTGCGCAAGGATATCGGTTTTCCGGAAATCCTCGATGCCCGCGACAGCCGTCGCGCGGCCACGTCCTCGGCCAAGGTCATATGACCACGGCCTGTACGCCGGTCTCCACAGCCGGCCGGTTGCCCGATGATATCAGGCGAAAAATTTTCGCGACCCTGTAGGATTGGCGTCCTCTCGTCCGTCCTATGGTCCGCAAGGCCAATCCAAACGTGAAGAGGAACATGCAATGACCGACCAGACCCCACCCCGGCCAAAAGTGCTTGGTGGATTGACCCCCTATCTGCAGGTCGACGGCGCCAACAAGGCCGCCGAGTTCTACAAGAAGGCTTTCGGAGCCGAGGAAGTCTTTGCCTATCCGGCGGATGAAAAAGGCCGCACCATGCATATCCATCTCTACATCAACGGCTCGACGCTGATGCTCGGCGACGCCTATCCGGAACACGGCCATCCGCACCAGGCGGCGCAGGGCTATACGTTGCAGCTCCATCTCGGCAAGGATGATATCGACGCCTGGTGGAAGCGCGCCGTCGACGCCGGTTGCGAGATCGTCACGCCGCTGCAGGTGATGTTCTGGGGCGACCGATGGGGCCAGGTGAAGGACCCCTTCGGCGTCGCCTGGGCAATGAACGCACCGACGGAATAAGCTTTAGCGCGCGCGCCCTCGCCGAGAGGGATGCGCCCAACCGCGCCGGGCGTATCCCCGCCGATCCGGCGCCCATTTCTAGCAAAGAGGAGACCGCCATGTCCTATGTCGATGGCTTCGTGCTTGCCGTGCCGAAGGCAAATCTCGATGACTACAAGAAGCTGGCCAATCTCACAGGCCCCATATGGATGGAACACGGCGCGCTCGCCTATGTCGAATGTATCGGCGACGATGTGCCCTATGGCGAGCTGACCTCGTTTCCGCGCGCCGTTCAGGCCAAGGATGACGAGATCGTCGTTTTCTCCTGGGCCCTCTACAAATCCAGGCAGGATCGCGATGCCGTGATGGCCAAGGTGATGGCCGATCCGCGCCTGAAACCCGATTGGGGAACCATGCCCTTCGATGCCAAGCGCATGATCTTCGGCGGCTTCCAGCCCTTCATGGAGCTTTGAGCAGCTGGCGCAACGGCAGGGTTGGCAGATTGCAGCCCTTTGCGGTTGACCGAAACCCTCGTTAGGTAGTCATCCACGGGCGGAGCGGGAGCGAAGCGGACGCTCCGCCCGTGGATGACGAAGTTCAGACGCTTCGCGCCGACCGACGATCGGTGTGCTAATCCAGCTTGTCGAGCAGCGGCTTCAGCCTGTCGCCATAGCGCTTCCACAGATCGACCGACCCTTGGTACATCGGCTGGCGCACCTGCGCGGCGGATGCCGTGCGCACCGGCCTGTCGGTCTGGTGGAACGACAGCACGGCATCGTCCCATGGCAGGCCGAGGTAGTCGATCAGTGCCCGGCTCTGCCCGTCCTGGTCGGCGACGAAATCCTCGTAGCGCACATCGTGCACGACGCCGGGCAGCACCTTGTGCCAATGCGCCATGATGTCGGTATAGAGATTGTGGAAATCGGCGAGCTCGCCGAGGTCATAGCCATAGCGGTGGCTGTCGCCGCGGAAATGCACCTTGTAGATCGACAGGCATGTCGCCGCCGCATCGCGAGCGCAGTGGATGATCTTGGCCTTCGGCAGCATCATGTGGATGAAGCCGACGAGCAGGAAGTTGCCCGGCATCTTGTCGGTGACATAGCGCATATGCGGATAGCGGGCATGGAGCATGTCGAGATAGGCCTGCCCCGCCTCGGCGAAATCCGCATCGTCCGTGTCGGCCACGCCCCAGGGGAAACCGCCCGGCATGTTCGACGGGAACTGCCTGCCGACCGCCGTCTTCAAGATGCCGAGCTCGCCCGCGCCGTAGACTTGGGCGTGGCTGGCGATGATCTGTTCGACCAGCGTCGTCCCCGAACGCGGCATGCCGACGACGAAGATCGGCGCATCGTCGGTGATCGGGCTCGGTCTGTGCTTTTCGAAGAAGCCGGCATCGAACACCGTCTTCATCGCCTCGAATTCGGCACGTGTCTTCACCGGATCATAGTCGATGCCCTTGCGGCGGATGGCGTTGCCCTCGGCGAAGTAGCCGAACGCCTTGCCATAATCCTTGAGATCGTCATTGGCCTTGCCGAGGCCAAACGACAGCTGCATACGTGCCAGGCTGTCCTGAGGCGCCTTGGCGTGCTGCGCCTCCATGCCGGCCAGTTCGGCATCGCGCTCCTTCTGGCGCTTGACCTGCGTCAGCATCAGCCACGCGCGGGCCATGGCGGGCTGGATCGCCACCGCCTGCCGGAACAGGTCGGCCGCCTCGTCGAGCTTGCCCTTCTCCATCAACCCGACGCCCAGTCCGTGCAGCAGGTCGGCATCCTTGGGCCGGATGCTCAGTGCCTCTTGGAAAACAGCCAGCGCCTCGTCGAGGCGTCCAGCTTCCTGCAGGGTTTCGGCAAGGCCGATCCGCGCGCGCACGTGGAATGGGTTGCGCTGCACCGTGCCGCGATAGATGTCCTCGGCCTCCTCGAACCGGCCGATCTGCTTCAGCGACGAGCCGAGATTGTCGCGCGCCGCAAGCTGCTCCGGCCGCAGATCAACCGCGCCGCGGAAGAAATCGATCGCCGCCGTGACACGGCCGAGATCCCGCATCACCGTGCCGAGATTGTTGAGGAAGTCGGGGTTCGTCGGCTGCAGCTGAACCGACTGTTCGAGGAAATCCATCCCTTCTTCGCTGCGCCCGGTCTGGTGCAACAGCAACCCCAGGAAATGCGCTGCGGCCGCATGTTTCGGCTGACGCGCCAGCACCTGCCGGTAGATCGCTTCGGCCTCTTGCCGGCGCCCGGCCTGGTGCAGTTGCAGCGCCTGCTGCACATACTGGTCGAGGCCCAGCGGCGGCTGGCCTCCCGCGCCAGATTTGGCCGCGCCAGATTTGGCTCCCGCACCCGCCGCTCTTCTCTGATCTCTGTTGATGGGACACCTGCCGTGTTATGCGCCTGCCGCGATCTAGGCCATCGGCGCTACAGGTTCAAGGCTTTGCTTGGTTCTGTGCCCTACATCGCGGCGAAAGCGATCAGATCAGGCGATTGGTCTCGGCAACCTGCCTGGCCCGCCTCACAGTGCCATCGGTATCGGAGATCGTTCGCCTTGCCGCCTCGTCGCTTCTGATGGTCAGCCGCGCCGATTGGACGACCATCGGCTTTCCGGCAGCGCCAATGGCGTACGTGGCGCTTGGCTGGACGATGGCATTGATCGCCACGCTCTTCCCTTTCGAAGTTCTGAATGAATCCATGGTTTTATCCCTTTCAGAAAAAAATAAAATTACAGGCGCTGAGTAAATCTTCGGCGCGCTTCCGAGAAATTTTTGAAGATATCTGAACCCTAGCAGAATTATTCTAAAATTTATAGCCGTCTATTTTTGAAATCGAAGCGAGGAATTCCATAATTCTTCTTGAATGAAGCTCCAAATTGAGCTATATAGGAAGATATCGTTTGGGCCAGAATTGGCATCTCGCGGCGTCAGAGGTTCTAGACCCGCCAATCTCATTCCAGATGTCGATACCGGACGCGCGGCACATTCGCCGTGTCCCTGCTTTTTTGCTCTCAAGCCGCTGTTTGCGTGACGCCACAAGGCGGGAAATATCAGGACAATGCCGGACCGCACCACCCGTTCCATCGCCCATTTCACCGCACCGTTCGTGCTCGGTGGCCTGGAAGGACAACTGCCGGCTGGTCACTACGACATCGATCACGACGAAGAGTTGATCGAGGGCATGTCGTGGCTTGCCTGGCGCCGCGTAGCTACTTTCATCCATCTGCCGGCAAGGGCGGTGAACAATCCGCTCACCAGCCAGCTTATCGCCATCGACTACCTGGACCTCGAGACCGCGCTGGTGCGCGACCGGGAGAATGCAGCATGATCCGTTTTCAACAGAATGCGCGTCCGCGCACCGACACCCCCTCGCATCTCTTTGCCATAGGCCAGACCGTGCGTATGAAAAGCCGGACCGGCCTGCTCAACAAAACCGCGGAACTGTTCGAGATCAAGAGCAGGCTGCCGGTCAAGGACGGTTCCCCGCAATACCGTATCCGCAGCGAGCAGGAGACCCACGAACGGGTCACCACGGAAGACAATCTCGAACTGGCCGACAATCCGGTCGCCTGAGCGGAAGGGCTTCAAACACCCGCTATAGGCGCGAGCCGGGTTAAGCCCCGTCAGCACGGCCCGTCGCCGACGATGCGATCATCCGAGGCACGGGCCTCGCAGGCGTTGGGGAAGGTGCGCATCTCGCCATGCCGGCGGGCGCACACCGGCGCGTACTCGCGGGTGCAGAACGTCTGCTCGCCGCCACCACCACCGCCGTCGCGGCAGGGGCCGTCGCGCACGATGCGGTAACCCGCCCGATCGGCAAGGCAGGCATTGGCGAAGGTCTGGCGATCACCGCCGCGCCGGGCGCAGACCGGCTCGTACTGCTTGGTGCAGAATTGCGGATCAGGGCGCGGCGGGCGCGGCCCCGGTCCTTCATCGACGACGACGTACAGGCGGCGAGAATTGCCGACAGGAACAGGATGGTAAAACCCTGCCGTGAGAAGATTGCCGCAAGAAACCTCATGATCGTCTCTCCCCCGATCCCCGTCTCGGTCCATACCGCCCAAGACTGCTTGGCGGTTCGCTGACAATGATATCGATCAAAACAAGATTTAAATCAGTCGCCTATGGCATGATCCTCGCTATTCTATTGCCAATTGCAACCCCGTTCGCGGCCTCTGTCGGGAAATGACCGGGATCAGTGAGGGCCTCGCCGGCAATCATCACTTCTGGCCTATATATGACCACGGCCGTGGGCCGATGACCCCTCGGGCAACGAAGCCTATTTGCAGCCGGTCGACGCCCTGATCGGTCGATTTTTTTGCGTCGGATGCGCTCGTGGCGGCGGCCCGTGGCGCTATCTTGCAACGTTCACGTTTCCGTGCGATAAATTCTGTGTTCGGGCATTTGCGACCCGGAGAGCGGAACGTTTTGGACGACCTTTCCCCGATACTGTGAATCTCTGACGGCCCCGTTTTTCGGCGGGGGGTTTTGACCGTGCGCCAATGCATGACTGCCGAAGCAACCACCAGGAACTGCCCTCGACGCCAGGTGGCGGGCAGGACCACCAAGACTGAACGGGTGAAGGAGTTTCCCCAATGGCCCAGACCGGCACCGTTAAATTCTTCAATGCGACCAAAGGCTTCGGTTTCATCACGCCCGACGGCGGCGCCAAGGACGTGTTCGTCCACATTTCAGCGATCGAGGCCTCGGGCCTACGCACGCTGGTCGACGGCCAGAAGGTCACCTTCGACGTCGAGCCGGACCGCATGGGCAAGGGCCCGAAGGCGGTCAACCTGCGCGCAGCCTGAGCGATCGGCGCCGCACATCCCAGGCGGATGGGCGATCGAGGAGCTTGATCAGCACTTGGGCAGGCAGACAGATTTTTGAAAGGCGCGGCGGTTTTCGTCGCGCCTTTTTCATGTCCGTGGCGCAGCATAAACGCATGTCATCTGGAAGTTCATCCGGTCCGGGCCAATGACACGCGTCATAACAAGCACTTAAAGCACGACGTGCTTTAAGTGCCCGGAAAACTTTCACTTGCCGATAGCGCTAAAATAAAGGACAAATTTCCATTCGGGCATTTGCCGGCCCGAGACTGGAGTTTATGGGATCAAAGGAGCTTCCCATGCCGCAGACCGGCACCGTCAAATTCTTCAACCATGCCAAAGGCTTCGGCTTCATCACACCGGATGATGGCGCGAAGGATGTCTTCGTCCATATTTCGGCCGTGCAGGCGTCGGGTCTTCCCGGTCTCGAAGATGGGCAGAAAGTGACATTCGACACCGAGCCGGACAAGCGCGGCAAGGGACCCAAGGCCGTCAACCTGTCGGTCGGCTGAGCCGGCTTCGCACCGACGCCGGCCCCGGCAGGTCTGGTCAGCGCCCCGTAGGCGCGGGTTTGATGTCGAGAAACAAGGCGTGCGGTCAAATTTTCGTTCAGCCCCCGTTCAGCCACGGTCCCATATTAATCGTTCGTAAAGCCGGACCGCATCCCCTGCAAAACTGCACGGGCACGAAGGAGACCAAAATGAACCGAATTTTCAAGACAGCCGTGCTGTCCGCCGCCGTGGTCGCCACCACGCTGGGGACCTTTTCGGCGGCCAATGCCGATGACTGGCGCCGTTGGCACCATCACGGCCATGGCCATGGCGATGCTGTCGCGGCCGGCGTTCTCGGCCTTGCCGCCGGCGCGCTGATCGGTGGCGCGTTGGCCAATGACCGGCCGCCGCCCGATTCCGACCGTTATTACGATGACGGCTATTATGATCGTGACGTGCGGATACGCCCGGCCCNGGTGCGCCGCTACTACGTGGAACCGCAGGTGGTCTATGCCGACCGCTATGCCGAACCGTGGACGCGCGGCTGGTACGAGTACTGCTCGGACCGATACCGCAGCTTCAATTCCCGGACCGGCACCTTCACCGGCAGTGACGGCGAACAGCATTTCTGCACCGCCAACTGAGGCTTCCCTGCCCCAAACAAAAAAGCGCTGACCGCAAGGCCGGCGCTTTTTTATCGGCCTGCTAATGCATGTCGCCCGGAAGTGTCCTCGGTTCCGGGATAACGACATGCATAGCAGAAGTTTACAATCCTATTTGCCGCGGCATGCTGTAAGCGTTGGAACCCGGAGCCGGTCCAGATCTTATTCAGGTCAAAAACGGATTGGTCCGCCGTTCCTCGCCGAAGCGCCCGCCGGGACCGTGACCGCAAATGAAGCCGATGTCGTCGCCAAGCGGCAACAGCTTGTCCTTGATCGAGGCGATGAGTGCCGCGTGATCGCCGCCCGGCAGGTCGGTGCGGCCGACCGAGCCGCGAAACAGGACGTCGCCGACATGGGCGAATTTGGCGGCGCGGTTGTAGTAGACGACATGGCCAGGCGCATGGCCGGGGCAATGCAGCACCTCGAACACATGGCCGCCAAATGACACCGTCTCGCCTTCTGTAAGAAACCGGTCGGGCACGCAATTGCGCACACCGCCGATACCGTAGCGCCTGCCCTGGTTCTCCAGATTGTCGAGCAGCATCTTGTCGGCTTCATGCGGACCGATGATCTCGATGCCGAGTGCTTCCTTCAACTCCATGGCGCCGCCGGCATGGTCGATATGGCCGTGCGTGATCCAGATCGCCTCGGCCGTGATCGCATTGTCCTTCAACATCCCCAGCACCTTGTCGATGTCGCCGCCGGGATCGACCACCACGCCATGCTTGTCATCCATGTCGAACAGGATGGTGCAGTTCTGCTGGAACGGTGTGACCGGCACGATGCCGGCATTGAGCTGACCCATGATCGTCCTTTCGCTGTGTCAGCGATCATGTAGAGACATCGGTCAAAACCGTCCACAGCCGGAAGGTCAAACAGTGCGTGTCCAAAAAGAAATGGGCGGCCGAAGCCGCCCATTTGCCAGCCGGAGATTGGCAGGCTTATTTCTTCATGGCGCCCATGACCGCGCCCAGAATGCCGGTCAGGATCGCGCCGCCGCCGGCGCCACCGACGATGTTCTGCAGGTTGAGCGCGCTGCCCAGGCCGCCGGTCGCCGCCGCGGCCGCCGCCGGATCGACGCCGTGGCCGAGCAGGCTGCCGAGGATCGCCGCGCCGCCGACACCGCCAATGGCTCCGCCCAGGATTTTGGGAAGCTGACCCATCGCCGCCGTCTTGATCGCTGCGCCGACCGCCTGACCACCGATAATGCCTGTAATGATCTGAATGATGATCGGAAGAAGCGTGTTCATGTCCATATGATTAGTCCCTCCATAGCTGCCAGCCTCCCGGGCCGACACCATCATGAGAGACGCCGAATTCGATGAAAGTCAAATGCACAAACGCTGAAATAAAAGGGGCGGCCGCAAAACCGCCCCTACTTGCCCGAAAAGCTGTGACTATCGTTATTCTGCGGCGATGGCATGCTTGGGTTGAACGGCGATAGAATAGTCGTTCATGAGATTCTTGGCGATCTCGCCGACTTCGAATCGGTAGGGGCCGATCTCAGAAACCGGGGTTACTTCCGCTGCCGTTCCGGTCAGGAAGCACTGCTCGAACCCTTCCAGTTCTTCCGGCAGGATGGCGCGTTCGATGATCTCCAGGCCGCGATCCCTGGCCAGGCCAATGACCGTGCGACGGGTGATGCCGTCGAGGAAGCAGTCGGGCTTGGGCGTGTGGATCTTGCCGTCCTTGACGAAGAAGATGTTGGCGCCGGTCGCTTCCGCGACCTGGCCCCGCCAGTCGAGCATCATGGCGTCGGCGTAGCCCTTGGCCTCCGCGGCATGCTTGGACATGGTGCAGATCATGTAGAGGCCGGCGGCCTTCGACCGCGACGGCGCCGTGCGCGGGTCGGGCCGGCGCCATTCCGCCACATCGAGACGGATGCCCTTCAGTTTCTGCGCCGGGTCGAAATAGCTCGGCCACTGCCAGATGGCGATAGCGACATTGATGCGGTTGTTCTGCGCCGAAACGCCCATCTGCTCGCTGCCGCGCCAGGCGATCGGCCTGACGTAGGCGTCCTGGAAGCCCTGCTTCTTCAGGAGCGTGGTCGAGGCGTCGTTGAGCTCGGCCACCGAATAGGGAATCTTGAAGCCGAGCAGGCGCGCCGATTCATGCAGGCGCTCGGTATGCTCGTTGAGCTTGAAGATCTCGCCGCCATAGGCACGCTCGCCCTCGAAGACCGCGCTGGCGTAATGCAGGCCGTGGGTCAGAACGTGGATCTTGGCGTCTCCCCACGGGACGAGCTCGCCATTCATCCAGATGAAGCCGTCCAGTTGATCGAAGGGAACGGATGCCATGGTAACCTCCCGCGGACCTCGGTCCGCATATCTCAGTATCGTTGCGGGTTCTTCTTTGGCCGCGCCATGCGATTGGCGACGCCGGCCGGTGTCTCGAAGCGTAGGCGGATAATCGCGCTCTGGCAAACTCAGGAAATTCCGGAAAAACCGGCCCGCCTTGCCTTTTCGTTCGCAATCCGCCCAAAAGCTTGTCAAAAATTACCATTGCAGGGAAATTACGTCAATAGTACTGACATAATCTCCCGTTCCGATGGAGAGATGATGACGGATAAAAGCCCACCTGCCGGAAAACCGATCAGGACCGCGATCACCAGTGAGGACGGCATTGACTTCGCCATCATCGAACTCTTCTTCTTCGCCTATCGGGACTTCACTTCCGATCCCGACCAGATCCTGGCCGATTACGGCTTCGGCCGCGCCCACCACCGCGTTCTGCATTTCGTCAATCGCCGGCCGGGCCTGACCGTCGCCGAACTGCTCGATGTGCTGAAGATAACCAAGCAGAGCCTGGCACGTGTGCTCAAGCAATTGATCGACACCGATCACGTCGTGCAGTTGCAGGGCCCGCGCGACCGCCGCCAGCGTGAACTCTATCCGACGGCCAAGGGCCGTGCGCTGGCGCTGGCGCTGGCGCGGCCACAGTCGCGCCGCATCCGTGCTGCATTGGAAGATTGCGGTGCCGCCGAACGGACCTTGGTGGAACGCTTCCTCGAAGCGATGGTCAATCCGGAACTGAGAGCTCAGATCGACGTTGGGTCCGGAAAAATGTCAGGGAAAAGCCATGGAGAGCACTGAGAGGACCGACCAGGCGGCCGCACCGGACGACGATGCGCCGCATCTGCTCGTGGTCGACGACGACACGCGTATCCGCAATCTTCTCAAGCAATATCTGACCGAAAACGGTTTTCGCGTCACCGTCGCCGGCAATGCCGGCGAGGCCCGCCGCAAGCTCGCCGGCCTCGACTTCGACCTGCTTGTGCTCGATGTCATGATGCCGGGGGAAAGCGGCGTCGATCTCACCAAGGCGCTGCGCGCCGAGAAGAACGTGCCGATCCTGATGCTGACCGCCTTGTCGGAGACCGACAGCCGCATCTCGGGCCTCGAGGCCGGCGCCGACGACTACCTTCCAAAACCCTTCGATCCGCGCGAGCTGATCCTGCGCATCAACAACATCCTGCGCCGCGGCGGCCCGGCGGCGACGCCCAAGGTCGAACAGCTGGTGTTCGGTCCCTACACCTTCCAGATCGCCAGGCGCGAACTGAAGCGCGGCGGCGAGGCGCTGAAGCTGACCGACCGTGAACAGGAGATCCTGGCGATCTTCGCCGCGCGCGCCGGCGAAACCATCCCCCGCCACGAGCTGGTCGGCGACGATTCGGAAGTCGGCGAGCGCACCATCGACGTCCAGATCAACCGGCTGCGCCGCAAGATCGAGCGCGATCCGTCCAACCCGGTCTGGCTGCAGACCGTGCGCGGTATTGGGTATCGGCTCAGCGTGGAATAGAATACCGGCCGCGGCCCAAGAGCATGATCCCGAAAAGTGGGAACCGGTTTTCGGAAAAGATTATGCTCCAACAAAGAATTAGATCAGGATGACGATTCAGCCAAACGTCATGCTGATCTAATACCGCCGACGGATGAAAAGAGCCAATGGCGACCACGGAACTGGAACAGCCGGACAATGACGGCTTGAGCGCACGCGCCACGCGGACGCTCAAGGCGGTGCCGCGCATCTGGAACCGGTTCTGGCGCCTCGTTTCGCTTTACATGCCCAAGCGCCTCTATGCGCGCTCGCTGATCATCGTCATCGCGCCGATGATCCTTTTGCAGTCGGTCGTCGCCTTCGATTTCATGGAACGTCACTGGGCAACCGTGACGCAACGCCTGTCGCAGGCCACCGTGCGCGACATCGCCGCCATCATCGACCTGATCGAAACCTACCCGCATGACGGCGACTACGCCAACATCATCCGCATCGCGCAGGACCGCATGCAGCTGAAGGTCGACCTCCTGCCGCCCGATCCGCTGCCGCCGCCCGGTCCAAAACCGTTCTTCTCGATCCTCGACGACGTTCTCTCCGCCGAAATCACCCGCCAGATCAACCGGCCCTTCTGGATCGACACGGTCGGCAATTCCAACATCGTCGAGGTGCGCGTCCAGCTTGAGAACAAGGTGCTGCGCGTCTTCGTGCGCCGCAGCCAGGCCTATGCCTCCAACACCCACATTTTCCTGATCTGGATGGTCGGCACCTCGCTGGTGCTCCTGATGATCGCGATCCCCTTCCTGCGCAACCAGATCCGGCCGATCCTGGCGCTTGCCGAAGCGGCCGAAAGCTTCGGCAAGGGCCGGCCGATGCCGCGCGACTTCCGCCCGCGCGGGGCCGAAGAGGTGCGCCGCGCCGGCTTTGCCTTCATCCAGATGCGCGAGCGCATCGAGCGTCAGATCGAGCAGCGCACGGCCATGCTGACCGGTGTCAGCCATGATCTCAGGACCATCCTCACCCGCTTCAAGCTGCAGCTGGCGCTGGCCGGCGGCAAGGCCGAGACCAAGGCGGCGCTGGACCAGGACATCGAAGACATGCAGTCGATGCTGGAAGGCTATCTCGCCTTTGCCAAGGGCGAGGCGTCGGAGGATCCGGGACGTTTCGATCTCGAAGCCTATTTCCAGAAGCTCGGCGAAGAAGCGCACTTGCGCCAATGCAGACTGTCGACGACGCTTTCCGGCGATCCGACCGTGCATGTGCGGCCGAACGCCTTCGCGCGGCTGCTGTCCAATGTCATCGGCAATGCCTTCCGCTATGCCCGCACCGTGGAGGTCGCCGCCAATCATGGCCGCGGCTCGCTTCTGGTCACCATCGACGATGATGGGCCAGGTATTCCGGCCGACAGGCGCGAAGACGTGTTCAAGCCCTTCGTGCGGCTCGACGCGGCCCGCAACCTCGACGCCAGCGGCACCGGGCTCGGCCTGTCGATCGCCCGTGACATCGCCCGCAGCCATGGCGGCGACATCACGCTCGACGACAGTCCGATGGGCGGCCTGCGCGTCGTGATCAAGGTTCCGGCCTGATTTCTATTTGACCATCCGGGCATGATCTTGGCTGAAAACCGGTTTCGACTTTTCGGGATCACCGTCTGCTTCATCCGCCCGTCATGAAACCATGGTCAAGAGTGGCCATGAAGCGCGCGACCGCACTTGATTCGTCCTTGCCGCCTCACTTCGACCTCGGGCCCGTCAGGGTGCGCTGGAGCGAAGCGAGGGCGGCCGCATGGTCGCCGTTCCGGCATCGTTTCAAGGCAACCGCCGACCTCCGGAGCAAAGGACCGCCATGCGCATATTGATGGTCACCGACGCCTGGCGCCCGCAAGTCAACGGCGTCGTCCACACGCTGGAGCGGCTCACCGAGACCCTGAAATCCTTCGACGTCGCGGTCGAATTCCTGACCCCGAACATCTTTCGCACCCTGCCCTTGCCGACCTACCCCGACATCCGCCTGGCGCTGACCACGCCCGGCCATGTCGCGCGCCTGATCGACAGCTACAAGGCCGACCACATCCACATCGTCACCGAGGGGCCGCTGGGCATCATGGCGCGGCGCTATTGCCGCAATGCCCGCCGGCCGTTCACCACCAGCTATCACACCCGCTTTCCCGAATATCTCAGCGCCCGCCTGCCGGTGCCCGAGAGCTGGACCTATCGCTGGCTGCGCGATTTCCACAATTCGGGCCAGGGCACGCTTGTCGCCACCCAGTCGCTGGCCGACGATCTCACGGCGCGCGGCTTCAACAAGCTCAGGCCCTGGACGCGCGGCGTCGACACCGAGCATTTCCGGCCCGACAAGCGCAAGGACCTCGGCTTCCCCGGCCCGGTTTTCCTGTGCGTCGGCCGGGTCGCCATTGAAAAGAACCTCTCCGCCTTCCTCGATCTCGACCTGCCGGGCAGCAAGGTGATCGTCGGCGAAGGTCCGGAGCTTGCCAAGCTCAAGGCCAAATATCCCCAGGCGCATTTTCTCGGCCATCGTCCCAATGACGAACTGGCCGAAGTCTACGCCTCGGCCGATGTCTTCGTCTTCCCCAGCCGCACCGACACCTTCGGCAACGTCATCATCGAGGCACTGGCCAGCGGCACGCCGGTCGCCGCCTATCCGGTGACCGGGCCTATCGACATCGTTGGCGACGGCTTTGGCGGCGCGGTTTCGAACGACCTGCGCGAGGCGGCGCTTGCCGCGCTCGACATCAGCCGCGAGCAGGCCCGCGAGCGCGCCATGCGCTACAGCTGGAAGGTCAGCGCGGAAATGTTTCTCGACGCGGTCGAGGAAGCGCTTGGCGTGAAGCGCGCGATCGCGGCCTGATAGGGTCGACGCAGCCGAGCCGCCGCCGGCGAGCTTTAGCTAGTCCCCTTGCAGGCGCGCCTTGCAAGAGCTTGTGCGACAACTCCTTGCGGTGCATTATCCTGCATGTAAAGTTCGCCGCGGGATTGACGCCGATTTCAACGCTGGACGAGTTGCCTGCCGTATCGCCCAAGCGTCGCGTCTTGCGCATCAGCAAGACCGTTTCGGCCTCCAGCTATCGCATCAACGCCGTGATGGCGTCTGCCGGGGGCTTCCTGCCCGCTATTTCAGAATAGCCGCCCGCCGTCCGGCACCTTGCGTTCGATGGCGCCCAACACGACGGCGCCGTCTTCATCGGGGAAACCGAGCGTCAGCACTTCCGACATGAACGGGCCGATCTGGCGCGGCGGGAAATTGACCACCGCGAACACCTGCCGGCCGATCAAAGTCTCGGGCGTATAATATTTGGTGATCTGCGCTGACGACTTCTTGATGCCGATCTCGGCGCCGAAATCGATCTTCAGCTTGAAGGCCGGCTTGCGCGCCTCCGGAAACGGTTCAGCCTCGACGATCGTGCCGGCGCGGATGTCGACACGATCGAAGTCGGCAAAACGGATCTCGGGCTTGCGCTCGTTGCTGGAACTCATGTCGAACGCTTCTTGCTCAGGCGTTGCCGAAGGTCTCGAACAGCACGCCGGCCAGCGCGTCCTTGGCCGAGGTTCCCGACCAGACGACGAACTGGAAAGCCTGGAAATAGCACTCGCAGGCTTCCAGCGCCGAGGACAAAAGCACTTCGACCTGCTGGCTCGAGGGTTCGACCCCGCCGGCCAGGAGCAGCGACTGGCGGAACATGATCGCGCCTTCCTGCTCCCAGAGATCGAAATGGCCGAACAGCATCTGTTCGTTGATCAGCGACAACAGCCGCATCACTTCCAGCGTGCGGGTTTCCGGCACCTTGATATCGAAGGCGCAGGCCAGGTGCAGCGCCTCGAAATCCTCCATCCACGAGAAGGAGACGTGATAGTCGGTCCAGCTGCCTGCAACCGAGATCGAGATTTCGTCGTCGCCGGCCCGTTCGAAGGACCAGTCATTGTTGTGGGCCACCTGCTCGATCACATCCACCGGATGGATTTCGCGGGAAAATTCGAGTTCGAGAAGTTCCATGGAATGCTTCCTGTGTTCAGGGGGAGCGCCACACGCTCCGCGGGGCACACACGACGAACAATCTTGTCTAGAACTCGGACGGCCGGGACTTCTCAACGCAAAGACCCCAGACCGGACCCCACCGCCCGGCGCATGACCCCTGCTCCGAATCATGCAACAAATTCAGTCTATTGATCGGGAGTCGCGTGAACAGCCCAATTTTTCGCACTGCGTCATTCGCATGTGGAAAGGTGCCTGTCACAAAGAGTCACGCAATGCCGGTAAGCGATTCACGGCAAAGCGATTTTCAGGCTGGTGCTTTGTGGAAAAGTTTAACGAATTATTTTTTCGGCTTGGGCTTCGCCGGAGCCGCAGGTGTAGCCTGACCGGTCAGTTCGGCGATCCTGGCCTCGAGCGTCTCGATGCGCTCGGCGAGCCTGCCGTTCTCTTCTCTCGCCTTGGCCGCCATCTCACGCGCGGCCTCGAACTCCTCGCGCTGCACGACATCCATGGAGTTGAGAATGCGTTCCGCCTGGCCTTTGAAGGCCGTCTCCACCTCGCGCCGCACACCTTGAGCGGCACCGGCGGCATCGGTCATCAACTTGGCGAATTCATCGAGAATGCGGTTCGGTCCGGTCGACATGGCAGATCCTCGCTTGCATGATTTGAATTAGTGACGTGGCGCGAAGAATGCAAGAACGTTGGGGGTTGGTGCGGCCTCTGCGTTGCTATGGCGCACAACCGCATGGCGACTGCCGCGTCCTACGGGAGGCTCCCGAACGGCTCCGAAGCTGTACTTGGTGGTGGCAAGTCGCCTATTATAACGCCCTCGTCTCCCTTCAGGCACGTTCAACCCGGGATAACCAATGGCAACGCCCCCGCGCAGACCGACAAATCCGATGGAAGCCGCCGAAGCTGTCTTCAAGCCGGTGAAGAAGCCGGCTCCGGCCCCGCCTCGCGAACCCTCCACCGCCCCGAATGTCCGCGAGCTTGTCTCGATCAGGATCGACCGGGCCGTGCTCGAGCATTTCCAGGAAGATGGCCCAGGCTGGCAGGACAGGATCAACGACGCCTTGCGTGAAGTGGTGGCCGGCAAGCCCAGGGGTTGAGGACATCCATCCGCGCGACGGATCTTAAGCGATCCCGTTCACGAGCCATGGACGGCCGTGCCCTTGCCTTGACCCTGCCAAAACCCTGCCGCATGGTCCGCGCCGATCGCAACCGAGAGCTCCCCGTTGAACGAGTATTTCCTGCTGCCGCTGGCTTCACTGCCTTTCCCGAACATCAACCCGATCCTCATCCAGATCGGGCCGCTGGCGGTGCACTGGTACGGCATCGGTTACATCGTCGGCATCCTGTTTGCCTGGTGGTATGCCAAGCGGCTCGCCGCAAATCCGAAACTCTGGCCCGACGGCGTCCTGCCGATGAAGCCGGAGGACCTCGACGATTTCATCGTCTGGGCGGCCGTCGGCGTGGTTCTGGGCGGCCGCACCGGCTATGTCCTGTTCTACGACCTGGCGCGCTATATCGCCCATCCGCTCGATATCTTCGCCGTCTGGCAAGGCGGCATGTCCTTCCATGGCGGCCTGCTCGGCGTCATCCTGGCCATGACGCTGTTTTCCTTTAAGCGCGGCATCCGCACCTGGTCGCTGTTCGATGTCGTGGCAGCCGGCGTGCCGGTCGGCCTCGGCCTCGTGCGGGTCGCCAACTTCATCAACTCCGAGCTCTGGGGAAGGCCGACCGACGTGCCCTGGGCGATCGAATTCCCCAATGGCGGTCCGTTCACCCGCCATCCGAGCCAGCTCTATGAGGCCTTGCTCGAAGGGCTGGTGCTGTTTGTGGTGCTGCGCATCCTCACCCACTCGCGCCTCAAGCTGAAGACGCCGCGCTTTGTCGGCGGCGCTTTCATCTGCGGCTACGGCCTGTCACGAATTTTCGTCGAGTTCTTCCGCGAGCCCGACCAGCAGCTCGGCTATCTTCTCGGCACAAACTGGCTGACCATGGGCATGATCCTGTCGACGCCGATGGTGCTGGCCGGCATCTGGGCGATGGCCACAGCCAAGCCGGTGAAGCAAGCGCAGCCGCAGGCGACATGACGCGACTGAAATCCCGTATCGTCGACCTGATCGAGGCGGTGGGTCCGATGCCCGTCAACGAATACATGGCGCTGTGCCTGTTCGATCCGCGCGACGGCTACTACACCACACGCGAACCGTTCGGCGCGGCCGGCGACTTCATCACCGCGCCGGAAATCAGCCAGATGTTCGGCGAACTCGTCGCCGTCTGGCTCTATCAGGCTTGGGCAGCGATCGGCCGGCCGATGCCGGTCACCGTCGCCGAGATTGGCCCTGGCCGCGGCACGCTGATGAAGGACATGCTGCGCACCTTGTCGCGGCTCGACCCCGCCTTGGCCAATAGCGCCGCCTTCGCCATGATCGAGACCAGCCCGCGCCTGACGGAAATCCAGAAACAGATGCTCGGCGCGACACCATTGGCTGTTTCATGGCACGAAACCATCGACACGCTGCCGCGGCAACCACTGCTGATCGTCGGCAACGAACTGTTCGATGCCGTGCCAATCCGCCAGTTCGTCCGCGCCGGCGCCGAGTGGCGCGAGCGCATGGTCGGCCTGGACGACGCGGACAATCTTTGCTTCTTCGCGGGCGTCGGCTCGGTCGACCCGACGCTGCTGCCCAGGGATGCAGCCGACGCGCCGCAAGGCGCGATCGTCGAAATCGCGCCCGCCCGCACCGCCCTGATGGCGGCCATCGCCGAGCGCATAGCCGCTCATGGCGGCGCCGGGCTGTTCCTCGACTACGGCTATCTGCGGCCCGGTGTCGGCGACACGCTGCAGGCCTTGCGCCGGCACAATCACGAAGATGTGCTGGCCAATCCCGGCGAAGCCGACCTTACCTCCCATGTCGATTTCGCCGCCCTTGCAGCGATCGTGCGCGCGCATGGTCTCGACGCCCACCTGTTGACGCAGGGCAATTTCCTGCTCGGCATGGGCATTCTGGAGCGTGCCGGCCAGTTGGGCGCCGATCACGACCAGACGGCACGCGACAAGTTATCGGATGCCGTCGAGCGCCTCGCCGGCCCGCAAGCCATGGGCGAACTCTTCAAGGTCCTCGCCGTCGTTCGGCGCGGCGTCGCCGTCAGGTCCTTCGCCACGGCGGATTGACTTTTCGTCGCTACCCCTCCCAATCTCCCGTCCGGTAAAAGACGGTCGGACCGCCGGCCGCTTTTCCTTGACGAAACCGCCCACACGGACAACAACGCCCGCATGCTGAATCAGACCAAACCGGATCCCGTTCGGTCGCCGCTGCTGGACCAGGCGCAGGCACAAGGCATCCGCCACGGCTACTTCACCCGCATCGGCGGCGTCTCCACGGGCATCTACCGGGGCCTCAACATCGGCACTGGGTCGGATGACGACCAGGCGCTGGTCACCGAGAACCGGGCCCGTGTCGCCGCCTGGATGGGCGTGCCCGCAAGCCATCTGCTGACCGCCTGGCAGGTCCATTCACCCGACGTCGTCATCGCCAGGGAACCCTTCGTCGGCGAGCGTCCCAAGGCCGATGCCATCGTCACCGACCGGCCGGGCATCGCCATCGGCGCCTCGACCGCCGATTGCGGCCCGGTTCTGTTCGCGGATGCCGGTGCGCGCATCATCGGCGCGGCGCATGCCGGGTGGAAAGGCGCTTTCACGGGCGTGCTCGAAAACACCGTTGCCGCCATGGAGAGCCTCGGCGCCCGTCGCGAAAACATCCTCGCCGTGCTTGGCCCTTCGATCAGCCCCGACAATTACGAGGTGGGGCCGGAATTCGTCGCCCGCTTCGTCGATGCCGGCAGTGAAAATGCGCGATATTTCCTGCCTTCGGCACATGCCGGCCATTCGATGTTCGACCTCAACGGCTATACGATCGACCGGCTGGCCAGAGCCGGCGTTACGGCCGAAGGCCTTGGCCGCTGCACCTATGCCGAAGAAGATCTGTTTTACTCCTACCGGCGCACCACGCACCGTAGGGAACCCGATTATGGCCGGCAGGTTTCGGCAATCGTTTTGGAGAAGGTATAATGGCGCTGCATTTTGAACGATCGGAATTCGACGCGCGGCGCGACCGGCTGATGATCGAGATGGCCGAGAAGAAGCTCGACGCCATCCTGCTGTTCGCGCAGGAAAGCATGTACTGGCTGACCGGCTACGACACGTTCGGCTTCTGCTTCTTCCAGTGCCTGGTGGTGAAGGCCGACGGTTCCATGGTGCTTCTGACCCGTTCGGCCGACCTGCGCCAGGCGCGCCAGACCTCGATCATCGACAACATCGTGCTGTGGACGGACCGCGACGGCGCCAATCCGGCCGTCGACCTGCGCAACCTGCTCAACGAACTCGACCTGCTCGGCGCCCGGATCGGCGTCGAATACGACACTCACGGTCTGACCGCCTATAATGGCCGCCGCCTGGACGAGCAGTTGCAGACCTTCGGCCAGATCGCCGATGCCTCCGGCATCGTCGGGCGGTTGCGCCTGTTCAAGAGCCCGGCCGAGGTCGCCAAGGCGGAGAAGGCCGCCAATCTCTCCGACGACGCGCTGGACGCGGCGCTGCCGCTGATCAAGCAGGGCAGCGACGAGGCGCTGATCCTCGCCGCCATGCAGGGCGCGATCTTTGCCGGTGGCGGCGACTATCCGGCCAACGAGTTCATCATCGGCTCCGGCGTCGATGCGCTGCTGTGCCGCTACAAGGCCGGCCGCCGCAAGCTCACCAAGAACGACCAGCTGACGCTCGAATGGGCAGGCGTCTTCCATCACTACCATGCGCCGATGATGCGCACGGTGCTGACCGGAAAGGTCTCCAAGCGCCATCAGGAGCTGTTTGATGCCGCACGCGCCGCCCTTCTGGCCGTCGAAAAGGCGATGACGCCCGCAAACACCTTCGGCGACGTGTTCGACGCCCACGCCCGCACCATGGAAGCGCACGGCCTGACCAAGCATCGGCTGAACGCCTGCGGCTATTCGGTCGGGGCCCGCTTCACGCCGTCCTGGATGGATATGCCGATGTTCTATCAGGGCAATCCCGAACCGATCGCGCCGAACATGACGCTGTTTGCCCATATGATCATCATGGATTCCGAGACCGAGACGGCGATGACGCTTGGCCGCACCTACCTGACCACCGAATCCCAGCCGAAGCCGCTGTCCCGCCATGATCTCGACTTGATCGTGCAGTGAATCCATAATGGGAGGCGTTCTTCGCCAAGGAGTTAGAAGGCAAATGAGACGATCGCATGTGACGACCGTGTCATTGCTTGTGGCATTGGCTTTGGCTGCCTGCACCAACGCAAAGGACGTCCTCGAGCCTTCCGCCATCACCCCGCCGGCGGCTTCGACGCAGCCGGCAACGCAGGGCAGCTCGGCGGCCACCGTTCCCGCCCCGGCGCCATCTACGGCCGCGACGGCCACCACGACAGCGGGCGCACCCGCCGCCGCGCCCGTCACCTCCGCCCAGGCTGCCGCCATCCTGTCGAAGACCCGGCTGCAGATCGCGCCGATCGTCGGCGCTTCGGTGGAAGCCGCCACGCCGCTGACCGCGGAACTGCAGACACGCGCCAAGCAGCGCGGCATCACGCTGGCCGGCAGCCAGGACCAGACCGCCACCCATGTGCTCAAGGGTTACTTCTCGGCGATGACGGAGGGCAAGGACACCACCGTCATCTATGTCTGGGACGTCTACGACCCATCCGGCAACCGGCTGCACCGCATCAACGGCCAGATGAAGGCACCTTCGACCGGTTCCGGCGACAGCGCCGGCGCCGACAGCTGGAAGTCGGTCTCGCCAGCCACCATGCAGGCGATCGCCGACCAGACCATCGACCAGTTCGCGGCCTTTCTTAGCGGCAAGGCGAGCTAGTCCAGAACCCAAAAGTGGAAAACGGTTTTGGGAAAATCCGGATGCTCGAACGAGCAGAGGGAGCAGCGGAAGTCCGCAGCTCTCTGTCGTCAGTCGGTGATGGCTAACAGTTTTCGTGAGCTTAGCCGGCGGATTCACGATCTCGGCGCTTGCAATACCGGCGCGGGCCGCTAAAAGCCCGGTTAAAAGGCGCAGGAGAGTCCGCCAGGCCTCTCCGTCCTCCACCAGGAACGGTGCATGAAACTCTTCGCGGGCAATTCCAACAGGGTGCTGGCCGAAGCGGTCGCTCGCTATCTCAACATCCCGCTGGGCAAGGCCAGTGTCAGGCGCTTCGCCGACCAGGAAATCTTCGTCGAAATCCAGGAAAATGTGCGCGGCGAGGATGTCTTCATCCTGCAGTCGACCTCGTTCCCGACCAACGATCACCTGATGGAACTGCTCATCATGATCGACGCCTTCATGCGCTCCTCGGCCAAGCGCATCACGGCGGTTATCCCCTATTTCGGCTATGCCAGGCAGGACCGCCGCGCCTCCGGCCGCACGCCGATCTCGGCCAAGCTGGTCGCCAACATGATCACCCGCGCCGGCGTCGACAGGGTTTTGACGCTGGATCTCCATGCCGGCCAGATCCAGGGCTTCTTCGACATCCCGACCGACAATCTGTTCTCGGTGCCGGTGATGGCCCGCGACGTGAAGGCGAAGTACAAGCAGCTTGGCAACGTCGTGGTGGTGTCGCCCGATATCGGCGGCGTGGTGCGTGCCCGCGCCCTGGCCAAGCGCTTCGACGCGCAGCTCGCCATCGTCGACAAGCGCCGTGAGCGTCCGGGCGAATCGGAAGTCATGAACATCATCGGCGCGGTCGCCGGCAAGGATTGCCTTTTGATCGACGACATCGTCGATTCCGGCGGCACGCTGTGCAATGCCGCCGACGCGCTGCTGGCCAACGGCGCCACCAGCGTCACCGCCTACATCACCCACGGCGTGCTGTCGGGCGGCGCGGTCGCTCGCATCAGCGGCTCGAAGCTGCAGGAACTGGTGATCACCGATTCCATCCAGCCGACGCAGGGCGTGCTCGACGCCCCCAACATCCGCGTCATCTCGATCGCCGACCTGATGGGCGAAGCCATCTCGCGCACGGCGACCGAGGAATCGGTGTCGAGCCTGTTCGACTGAAAGATCAGTCACCCCTGCGGCAGGGCCGATGGCGTCGGGGTTTCTAACCGGGCCGGGGCTCGCCGCATGCCTTCGCCGGCATCGCGCGCGCCACGCATATAACCGCGCGGCGAAGAACCCAGCATGCGCTTGAACATGGTGATGAACGCCGGCACGCTGTCATAGCCGAGATCGAGCGCCACCCGGGTGATCGGCTCGCCATCGGCGAGCCTCGGCAGCGCCGCGAACAGGCAGGCCTGCTGGCGCCATGTCGACAGCGACAGGCCGGTCTGGCGCTGGAAGGCGCGCGTGAAGGAGCGCCGGCTCATGCCGACCGTATCGGCCCATTCGTCGATCGTCGCGTGCGGTGAGGGTGCGGCGACGAAACGCCGGCAGAGCGCCGCCAGTTTGGGATCCGACGGGAACGGCAGGCCGAGCGGCCGCTCCGGCAATTGCGGGATCTCATGCAGGAGAAGGTTCATGATCAACCCGCCGCGCCCTTCAAGCTCGCCGCCTTGCGGCAGCTTCTCGGATTCCACGATCAGGCTGTGCATCAGGTCGGTGATGCCGACGACGCGCATGCCCTCCGGCAGGCCCGGAATCGCCTGCGGCATGACATAGACCGAGCGCATCGAGACATCGCCCAGCATCTCGACGGAATGTTCGATGCCGGCCGGGATCCACATCGCATGGTCCGGCGGCACCATCCACCGGCCATGCCGCGTCGTCACCAGCACGACGCCGACCAGCGCATGCAGCAACTGGCTGCGGCTGTGGTGGTGGTGCGGCACGTGGTAGCCGTCCGGATATTCGGTCGGCAACACCACCGCCGGCCCGACCGCCTGCTCGAGCCACTGCCAGCGCAGCCCGTGCAATTGCTCGAGATCGGTGTGGCCGGCGCCGAAAATCTCCCTGGTTTTTGGCATTCGGTATGGCCCACTTGCGAAACTATTGGACCAAACCACGAAAGAAGTCGCTTGGCAACCGGACTATAAGGCTGCCTGCGGGAAGCGCCCGCCACACCGCCTGCGGGAAACACCGCCAAAAAGACTACGGAGCCTATCTTGACCGATACGACAGCCACCAGCGTCGCGCCGCCTGCGACCGCCAGTCACGCTTCAGCCCAGGCGACGGCCTTCACCGTCATCCTGGCGGTGAGCCTCTGCCACTCCATCAACGACATCATGCAGTCGCTGCTATCGGCCATCTATCCGCTTCTGAAAGACAATTACGGCCTCGACTTCTGGCAGATCGGCCTGTTGACCTTCACCTTCCAGGTGACGGCATCCCTGCTGCAGCCCATCATCGGCGCGGTTACCGACAAGCGGCCGATGCCTTATTCGCTGCCCTGGGGCATGGCGTCTTCGCTGATCGGCCTGGTCGTGCTGGCCTATGCCGGGCACTACTACCTCCTCCTGATCGGCGCCTCGCTGATCGGCATCGGCTCGGCGATCTTCCACCCGGAATCCTCGCGCATCGCCCGCTTCGCATCCGGCGGCCGGTTTGGCCTGGCGCAGTCGCTGTTCCAGGTCGGCGGCAATTTCGGCCAGTCCATGGGCCCATTGCTGGCCGCCTTCATCGTCGTGCCCTTCGGCCAGACCAGCATCGCGTGGTTCGCCGTCGGCTCGCTGATCGGCATCGTCATCCTGTGGCAGGTCGGCGGCTGGTACAGCCGCCTGCGCGCCGCGCAAGGCAATCGCAAGACGGTAAGCTTCGTCTCGCCCTTCCCGCGCCGCAAGGTGATGTGGGCCTTGGCGGTGCTGACCTTGCTGGTGCTGACCAAGAACGCCTACATCGCCAGCCTGGCCAGCTACTACACCTTCTATTCCATCCATAAGTTCGGCGTTTCGGTGCAGATGTCGCAGGTCATGCTGTTCCTCTTCCTCGGCTCGTCGGCGCTGGGCATCCTGCTTGGCGGTCCGTTCGGGGACCGCTATGGACAAAAGGCGATGATCTGGTTCTCGATCGTCGGCGTCCTGCCCTTCACGCTGGCGCTCCCCTACGCCAACATGGAATGGACGATGGTGCTGACCGTGCTGATCGGCCTCATCCTGTCGTCGGCTTTCTCCAACATCGTCGTCTTCGCGCAGGAACTGGTGCCGGGCCGCGTCGGCACGATCGCCGGCATCTTCTTCGGCTTCGCCTTCGGCGTCGGCGGCATCGCGGCCGCCGTGCTTGGCGTCGTCGCCGACATGAAGGGCATCGATTTCGTCTTCCAGATCTGCTCCTACCTGCCGTTCCTGGGACTGCTGACGGTGTTCCTGCCCAACATGAAGGAAGCCCGCAAGGCGCAGGCAGCCGCATAAATCATCCGAGCTGTATCCAGGCAAAGGCACCCGCCATATGGCGGGTGCCTTTGCCATTCAGGCGGGAAGGATTCAGGCCTTGAAGAAGGCCAGCAGGTCGGCGTTGATGATTTCGGCGTGGGTCGTGGCCATGCCGTGCGGAAAGCCCTTGTAGACCTTGAGCTCGCCCTTCTTGAGCAGCTTGATGGCCAACAGCGCCGAGTCGGCAATGGGGACGATCTGGTCGTCGTCGCCATGCATGACCAGCACCGGCACGTCGATCTTCTTCAGGTCTTCGGTGAAGTCCGTCTCCGAGAAGGCCTTGATGCAGTCATAGTGCGCCTTGGTGCCACCCATCATGCCCTGGCGGTACCAGTTGTCGATCACACCCTGCGAAACCTGCGCATCCGGGCGATTGAAGCCGTAGAACGGGCCGGCGGGAACATCCACGTAAAGCTGCGCGCGGTTGGCGGCGACGCCGGCGCGGAAGCCGTCGAAGACCTCGATCGGCAGGCCGCCGGGATTGGCTGGGGTCTTGAGCATGATCGGCGGCACCGCGCCGAGCAACGCTGCCTTGGCGACACGGCCGCCCGCACCATACCGGGCGACATAGCGCGCCACCTCGCCGCCGCCGGTCGAATGGCCGACATGGATGGCATCCCTGAGGTCGAGATGCGCGACAAGTTCAGCCACATCGGCGGCATAGGTGTCCATCTCGTTGCCGATATCCGTCTGCGTCGACCGGCCATGGCCGCGGCGGTCATGGGCGATGACGCGGTAGCCTTGTGACAGGAAGAACAGCATCTGGGCGTCCCAGTCGTCGCTGCTCAACGGCCAGCCGTGATGGAAGACGATGGGCTGGCCGGTTCCCCAGTCCTTGTAATAGATCTGCGTGCCGTCCTTGGTGGTGATCGTGCCGCTGCCTGAGCCTGATTTGGTCTGCGAGGTCATCTCAAATCTCCGTTTTTATCTGTATCGCGATAAACAATATCGCGATACAGATATCGCTAGCGCAGCTTGATCCCCATGTCTACAAAAATATGTATCGCGATATCATTTTTCGTAGTACATATTTTAGGCGTTTAATCGGCAAGGGAATGCGTCGTGCCTCTCCCATTGGACAATCAGCTGTGCTTCACGCTCTACGCCACCAGCATGGCGATCAATCGCACCTACAAGCCGATGCTGGACGGGATGGGCATCACCTATCCGCAATATCTCGTGCTCAACGCGCTGGGCGAGGCCGACGGCATGTCGGTCGGCACGATCGCGCACAGGCTCGCTCTGGAATCGAGCACGGTCACGCCGCTGGTCAAGCGCATGGAACAATCCGGCCTGGTGACCCGCCGGCGCAGCCAGACCGACGAGCGCCAGGTACAGGTCGACCTGACATCAGCCGGCCGCAAGCTGCTCGTCCAGTGCAATTGCCTGAACGAGACCCTGGTTGAGCGCTCGGGCATGACGCTGGCCGAGCTCGACGCCCTGAACCGGCAGGTCCAGGCACTGCGCGATGCCTTGAGCGGCGACCGTTAACGACGGCCTTCCCACCTCCGCTTGCACGCCTGCCCGCCTTCCGCTATAGAGCCGCCACCCGCGTAGACACCCTTGGAGGCAACGCGGCGGAAGGCTGCCTTCCCCTTGTGATCCCGAACAAAGATCCGCTCGCTGCGGTTTCCGGCATTCGGGCATCGAGGTCTGGCGGCTTTCGACGTTTACGGCCTGGCACATCGCCAACCGTAGGCGCTCCATAACACGCGAAAGGAAAAGCCATGAGCCACGATACTTACGAGCTCAAGGCCGAAGCGCGCGAACAGGTCGGTAAGGGGTCCGCCCGTGCAGTTCGCCGCAACGGTAAAGTGCCTGCAGTAATCTACGGTGACAGACAGCCTCCCCTGGCGATCGCGCTCACCTACAAGGACATCTACTACAAGATCCATGGCGGCGGGTTCCTGACCACGGTCGCCACGATCGATGTCGACGGCAAGAAGATCCAGGTCCTGCCGAAGGACTTCCAGCTCGACCCGGTCAAGGATTTCCCTGTCCATGTCGACTTCCTGCGCATCGGCAAGGACACCGAAGTCAACGTCGACGTTCCCGTGCACTTCATCAATGAAGACAAGTCGCCCGGCATCAAGCGCGGCGGCGTGCTCAACATCGTGCGTCACGAAGTCGAGTTCCACTGCCCGGCCAATGCGATCCCGGAATTCATCACCGTCGATCTCACCGGTGCCGACATCGGCGATTCGATCCACATCTCGGCGGTCAAGCTGCCGGCTGGCGTCAAGCCGGTCATCTCCGACCGCGACTTCACCATCGCGACCGTTGCCGGTTCGTCGGCGATGAAGCCGGAGACGGAAGAGACGGTTGAGGTTGCGGCTCCCGAAGCGGCTCCCGCCGCCGAAGAGAAGTAACTCTTTTCACGCCCGGAGGCGACGATGCTTGTCTTTGCAGGCCTCGGCAATCCGGGCGCGAAATACGCTGAAAACCGGCACAATGTCGGCTTCATGGCGGCGGACGCTATCGCCCGCCGCCACTCCTTTTCGCCCTGGTCGAAGAAGTTCCAGGGACTGATTTCCGAAGGCACGCTCGGCGGCGAAAAGATTATCCTGATCAAGCCGCAGACCTTCATGAACCTGTCCGGCCAGTCCGTCGGCGAAGCGCTGCGCTTCTACAAGCTCGACCTTTCCGCCCTCACCGTCTTCTATGACGAGATCGATCTTGCCGAAGGCAAGCTGCGTATCAAGACCGGCGGTGGCGCCGGCGGCCACAACGGCATCCGCTCGATCGACGGCCATGTCGGCAACGCCTATCGGCGCGTGCGCATCGGCGTCGGCCATCCCGGCGTCAAGGAAATGGTCCAGCATCATGTGCTCGGCGACTTCGCCAAGACCGACCGCGACTGGCTCGACCCGCTGCTCGACGCGATCGCCGACAATGCGGCGATGATCGTCAAGGGCGACGAGTCCGGCTTCATGAACAAGGCCGCCCTTGCCGTCCAGGGTAAGGCAGGCGTCGAACCGGAAAAGCCGGCGCAGAAGCAGTCGAGCCCGAAACAGCAAAGCCCGAAACAGCAAAGCCATGTCCGCCAGGCCCGCCCCCAGCAGGCGCCCGCCAAACTGCCCGAGACCGGCCCGATGGCCGCCATGCTGAAGAAACTCTTCGGCAACAAGGACTGAAGCGTAGGCGCATGTGGCCTTACAGGGCTTGACGTTGCTAACCCCTATCGCCCATAGCCCTCATCAAATTTCGCTTTTTCCCGATAGGACCGGACAAAATGGGTTTCAAATGCGGCATCGTTGGCTTGCCCAATGTCGGCAAGTCGACGCTTTTCAACGCGCTGACGAGGACGGCCGCCGCGCAGGCCGCCAACTATCCCTTCTGCACCATAGAACCGAACACCGGCGAGGTGGCGGTGCCCGATCCGCGCCTGCAGAAGATCGCCGAGGTCGCCAAGTCGAAGGAGACCATCCCGACGCGCATCTCCTTCGTCGACATTGCCGGCCTGGTGCGCGGCGCCTCCAAGGGCGAAGGGCTGGGCAACCAGTTCCTCGCCAACATCCGCGAGGTCGACGCCATCGTGCATGTGCTGCGCTGCTTCGAGGATGACGACATCACTCATGTCGAGGGCCGCATCGACCCTGTCGCCGACGCCGAGACGGTCGAGACCGAGCTTATGCTCGCCGACCTCGACAGCATCGAGCGCCGCATCGTCCAGATCCGCAAGCGCGCGGGCAGCAAGGACAAGGAAGCGACGACCATATTGCCGATGATGGAGGCGGCACTCGGGCTGCTGCAGGCCGGCAAGCCGACCCGCATCCTGCTCAACGGGATTTCGGCGGAGGACCTGCGCATCCTGCAGGGCCTGAACCTCTTGACCTCGCATCCCGTGCTCTATGTCTGCAACGTCGCCGAGGCCGATGCCGCGACCGGCAACGAGCACACCAGGGCCGTGGAGAAGATGGCCACCGCGCAGGGCGCCGGCACCGTGGTGATCTCGGCCGCGATCGAGGCCGAAGTCGCCCAGCTCTCGGACGAGGAAGAGATGGAGTTCCTGTCCTCGCTCGGGCTCGACGAGCCTGGCCTGAACAAGGTCATCCGCGCCGGCTACGACCTGTTGCATTTGATCACCTATTTCACCGCCGGGCCGAAGGAAACGCGCGCCTGGACCATCCACAAGGGCGACAAGGCCCCACAGGCCGCCGGCGTCATCCACACCGACTTCGAACGCGGCTTCATCCGCGCCCAGACCATCGCCTACAACGACTTCGTCACGCTGGGCGGCGAAGTGGCGGCCAAGGAAGCCGGCAAGGCACGCGATGAAGGCAAGGAATACGTCGTCCAGGACGGCGACGTCATGATGTTCAAGTTCAACACCTGAGGAGGTCGCCATAGAGCGACCCGCCCCTCGGTTGGACGGCACCATCCCTGCCGCATCGTGGTTGCGGGCTGGGCTGGCTCAGCAGAAAGGGCTTGACCAAAAGCCGCCCGGCCTGCATCCGGGTTTGCCGATCCAAAGGGATCGCGCATTCTACAACCGGATTTGCAGACCATGACCGGAAAGACATGGGCGTATGAGGACTTCGTCAAGGGGGCTTCGTTCGAGCTCGGCACCAAACAGGTGAGCGCGGCCGAGATCATCGAGTTCGCCAGCGAGTTCGACGCCCAGCCGATGCATCTCGACGAGGAAGCCGGCAAGGCCAGCATTCTCGGTGGCCTCTCGGCTTCGGGGTGGCACACCTGCGCCATGTTCATGCGCATGCTATGCGATGCCTTCCTGCTGGACTCCACCTGCCAGGGCGCGCCCGGCGTCGATCAAGTCAAATGGAAGAAGCCGGTGCTCGCCGGCGATACGCTGCGGGGCAACCTCGTGGTTCTGGCCAGCCGCCTGTCGAAGTCGAAGCCGCAGCTCGGCTTCGTGACCATGCGCAGCGAACTCGTCAACCAGCGCGGCGAAAGCGTCTTCGAGCTTGAGAATTCCGTCATGTTCCTGACGCGTGATGCCGCGGGAAGCCTATCATGACACTGGATGAATTCTTCCGCATCGGCACGTCCGTCACACTCGGTTCGCACACATTCGAACCCGAGGCGATCAAGGCGTTCGCCCGCAAATACGACCCGCAGATTTTTCATATCGACGAGGAGGCGGCGAGAAAGAGCGTGCTTGGCGGGCTCTGCGCCTCCGGCTGGCACACCGCGGCCACCTGGATGAAACTGAATCTGGAGACCCGCCTGGACGCCGAAGGCTGGGACGGCCCGGTGCCCGAATTCGGCCCCTCGCCCGGATTCAAGAACCTGAAATGGCTGAAGCCCGTCTACGCCGGGCAAACCATCACCTTCACGCGCACGGCGCTTTCCCACCGCCCCATCGCGTCCCGCCCCGGCTGGCGGTTGCTGGCGCTGCTCTGCGAGGCCTCCGATTCGACCGGCGGCAAGGTGCTGGAATTCGAAAGTGCGGTGCTGGTGAGGGTTGGGTGAGGCGTCTCTTCCTTTTCCCCTTATGGGAGAAGGAACAGACTCGACCCCTCAATGTCCCTCGAAGCCGATCAGCGTCCGCACCGGCACGCCGAGCGCCTCGAGCTTGGCGCGCCCGCCCAGATCCGGCAGGTCGATGACAAAGCAGGCGGCGAGAATATCCGCCCCGATCTGGCGCAGCAGCTTGACCGCCGCTTCCGCCGTGCCGCCGGTGGCGATCAGATCATCGACCAGGATCACCTTCTCGCCGGGCGCGACGCCGTCCTTGTGCATTTCCATCTCGTCCAGCCCGTATTCCAGGCTGTAGGCGACGCGCACGGTCTCATAAGGCAGCTTGCCCTTCTTGCGGATCGGTACGAAGCCGGCCGAGAGCTGGTGGGCGACGGCGCCGCCCAGGATGAAGCCGCGCGCTTCGATGCCGGCGATCTTGTCGATCTTCTGCCCGGCATAGGGATGCACCAGCTCGTCGATGGCGCGGCGGAAAGCGCGTGCGTTGCCGAGCAGCGTGGTGATGTCGCGAAACAGGATGCCGGGCCTGGGATAGTCCGGGATGGTGCGGATCGACGCCAGTAGCGTGTCTTCGAGCGAGGATTTCATGAAGCGGCTCCGGATGATCCAGCTGACAGAAGCGAAACGGCGCGGGGCCGATCGTAACCCGGCGCGACCGACAACGGCTAGCGCGATGTGACGGTCGAGACAAGCGCATCCGGCAAAGGATTTGGCGGCAAATGCCAGGCAATTTCCTTGCCGTGGGCGCAGGCCCTGGCCGACACGAAAAGGGGCGCCCGAAGGCGCCCCGCTCGAACAGATGGCTATCCGCCAGTCTTACATGCCGAGATCGGAACGAAGCTCCGCCCTGGCCACTTCGTACTCGGCCTTGAAGTCATCGCGGTTGAGCAGGACCGCGGCGATGACGCTGCCGGAAATCTTGCCCATCTCGACGTCCGACGGATAGTGGATGCCGCCGACGATGCGGTTATGGGCGAACTCGGCCGCGCGCGCCATGATCTGGGCACGCCTTTCCGGAACCATGTCGGACAGGATGATGCCCATCATCGTGCCGACGGTCGCATGGCCCGACGGCCAGGAACCGGAGCTCGACAGCTTCACCACCGGCTTCACGAGGTCGCTGAGCTGGTGCGGACGCGGGCGCTTCCAGACGTCCTTCGCCGGATCGACGACGGCGCCTTCGGTCTCCACCACGCGATCGAAGAAGGCGCTGAATTTCGGCAGCTTGTCCTTGTTGAAATTCGGTCCCATGACGTCGGCGAAACGCCAGACGTTTTCCTCGGCATCGGCGATGGCGCGGGCTTCCATTTCAGGTGTGCGCGTGACTTGCATGGTCAGCACCTCGCCAAGCTCGGCCTTGGTCTCGGCCGAATCATTTGCTGGCGGCGGCGGCAGGATCATCGTCAGGTCGACGTCCTTGTTGGTGATGAAGGGCTTTGCGTCTTCGGCGCGGGCCGTGGAACCAACGACGAGCAGCAGCAGGCCTGCCGCTAGCGGTGCGTATCTTTTCATGGGCGTGATCCTTTGATGAGAGCGCCGCAGGATCGCGATGTGTGGTGACGGCTATGTGACACCGCCGAGACGTGGCGGCGCAATCCACCCCAAAAGCGGAAAAGGACGCCTCGCGGCGCCCTTTTCTGGAATTTCTGCGGCATCGCTCAATGCGCGACGGCTTCCCACACCTTGCGCTTGGTCATGTAGACCAGGGCGCCGAACAGAAGCAGGAACACCAGCACGCGGAAGCCCATCTTCTTGCGGTCTTCCATGTGCGGCTCGGCCGCCCATGTCAGGAAGGCAGCCACGTCGCGGGAATACTGGTCGATGGTCTGCGGCGAGCCGTCGTCATAGGTCACCTGGCCGTCGGAAAGCGGCTTGGGCATCTTCAGCGACACGCCCGACATGAAATACGGGTTGTAGTGCGTGCCTTCCGGGATGACCATTCCGGCCGGGGGCGTCTGGTCATAGCCGGTCAGCAGCGAATGGATGTAGTCGGGACCACCGGCATCATACTGGGTGAAGATGTCGAAGACGAACTGCGGGAAGCCGCGCTCGACGCCGCGCGCCTTGGCCAGCAGCGACATGTCCGGCGGCGCCGCGCCGCCATTGGAGGCAGCGGCGGCTTCCTCATTGGCGAACGGCGCCGGGAAATGATCGGACGGCTTGCCGGGACGGTCGAACATGTCCCCGGCATCGTTGGGACCGTCGTGGATGGTGTATTCGGCTGACAGCGTCTTGATCTGCGCGTCGCTATAGCCGAGGTCCGACAGCGTGCGGAACGCCACCAGGTTCATCGAATGGCAGGCCGAGCAGACCTCCTTGTAGACCTTCAGGCCGCGCTGCAGCTGCGCCTTGTCATAGGTGCCTAACGGGCCGGTGAAGCTCCAGCTCATTTCCTTCGGCTCGTTGATCGGGAAATGCGTCGGTGCCGCCGCGTTGTGGGCCTCTTCGGCCGCGAACGCCCAAGTGCCTGCTACTCCGGTGCCGGCGGCCACAAGGCCGATCAGCGCCAGCGAGGTGAGAATCTTCTTCATGCCAAATCCCCTTAGATTCTCTACCGCTCAGCCCTTGGTCTCAGGTGCTGCGGTGGCGCCCACCGGATGTCCGCTGCCACCCTTGTTCTTTTCCAGCACCGCCTCGGTGATCGAGTTCGGCAGCCTGCGCGGTGTCTCGATCAGGCCAAGAACCGGCAGGATGATGAGAAAGAAGGCGAAGTAGAACAGCGTCGCCATTTGCGCCATGAACACATAGCTGCCTTCCGCCGGCTGCGAGCCCAGCCAGCCCAGCAGGACGGCATCGGCCACGAACAGCCAGAAGAACAGCTTGTACCAGGGCCGGTAGACCGCCGAGCGCACCTTGGACGTATCGAGCCACGGCACCAGGAACAGCATGACGATGGCGCCGAACATGCACAGCACGCCGCCGAGCTTGGAATTGATCGGCCCGACATTGAAGGTGATGGCGCGCAGGATCGCGTAGAACGGCAGGAAGTACCATTCCGGGACGATATGGGCCGGAGTCTTCAGCGGGTTGGCGACCGTGTAGTTGTCCGGATGGCCGAGGTAGTTCGGCAGGTAGAAGACGAAATAGGCGAAGACGAACAGGAACACGATCATGCCGAACGCGTCCTTGATGGTCGCGTAGGGGGTGAAGGCGACGGTGTCGGTCTTCGATTTGACCTCGATGCCGGTCGGGTTCGACTGGCCGACGACGTGCAGGGCCCAGACGTGCAGCACCACGACGCCGGCGATCATGAACGGCAGCAGGTAATGCAGCGCGAAGAAGCGGTTCAGCGTCGGATTGTCGACGGCGAAGCCGCCGAGCAGCAGCTGCTGGATCCAGTCGCCGACCAGCGGAATGGCGCTGAAGAAGCCGGTGATGACGGTGGCGCCCCAGAAGCTCATCTGCCCCCATGGCAGCACATAGCCCATGAAGCCGGTCGCCATCATCAGAAGGTAGATGATGCAGCCGAGGATCCACAGAAGTTCGCGCGGCGCCTTGTAGGAGCCGTAATAAAGACCGCGGAAGATGTGCAGGTAGACGGCGATGAAGAAGAACGAGGCGCCGTTGGCATGCATGTAGCGCAACAGCCATCCCGAATTCACGTCGCGCATGATCTTCTCGACCGAACCGAAGGCGAGATTGGTGTCGGCCGTATAGTGCATGGCCAGCACGATGCCGGTCAGGATCTGCGCCACCAGCATGATCGCCAGGATGCCGCCGAAGGTCCACATATAGTTCAGGTTGCGCGGCACCGGATAGGCGATGAAGCTGTCATAGACCATCCTGGGCAGCGGCATGCGGGCGTCGAACCAGCGTTCGATACCGGTCTTCGGCGTATAGGTCGAGTGTCCCTCGCTCATCGAAATATCCCCTGCCTCAACCGATAAGGAGTTTGGTGTCGGAAACGAACTTGAATACCGGAATCGCCATGTTCTCCGGCGCCGGGCCTTTGCGGATGCGGCCGGCAGTGTCGTATTGCGAGCCATGGCACGGGCAGAACCAGCCGCCGAAATCGCCTTCCTGGCCGAGCGGAATACAGCCCAGATGGGTGCAGACCTGAACCATCACCATCCAGGCTTCCTTGCCGGGCGTGGTGCGGTTGGCGTCGGTCGCCGGCGCATCGGACGGCAAATTGGCGTTGCGCGCGATCGGATCCTTGAGATCGGAGAGGCTGGCGGCCTCGCCGTCCTTCATTTCCTTCTCGGTGCGGTTGCGCACCACGACCGGCTTGCCGCGCCACTTGACGATCAGCGAGCTGCCAGGCGTCAGCGAGGAGACATCGACCTCGACCGAAGCGAGCGCCAGCGTCGAGGCGTCGGGGCGCATCTGGTCGATGAACGGCCAGGCGACGGCACCGGCGCCAACCACGGCGGCCATGCCGGTGGCGACGTAGAGAAAATCTCGACGGTTGGGATCGTGGATGTCGGTTGCGCTCACGGGTGCCTGATCCTTTCGCCTCTTCCGCGCCGGTGGCCGAGCCTTGTCCCCGCTCAATCACGCCAACCCGACAGCGCATGGCGAACAGGCTAGCGAATTCCTCCGGCATTTGGACTTCGGTTTATGCGTGAAGCCCGTTTTTGTCCAGACGGGTGAAGGCACAAGGGCAGATTGTCGCGGGGACGAAATACCCTGTCGCCGGGCGGGACGGCCAGGCGCGGCGAAAGGCGGCTAAACAGCCGGGAAACAACCGCAAATCCGATGCCTGGCTTCGCCTCGACACGGAGCATCGGCGTGATCTATCCTTGGCCGCATGGCGCATGTCATCGATCGCGAGGAATGGGCTGTTCGTTCCAACCACTGGAAGGGCGAACTGCAATGCGGCGCCTACGGCTCGAACTCCTGCCTGATCTTCAACTACCTGCCCGACGTCGGCGGCGGCCCGCGGCTGCACGCTCATCCTTATGCGGAGATCTTCATCATCCGCCAGGGTACCGCCTTGTTCACGGTCGGCGACCAGGAAATCGAGGCCACCGCCGGTCAGATCGTCATCGTGCCGCCGCACACGCCGCACAAATTCACCAATCTCGGCCCGGGTCCGCTGGAAACGACCGACATCCACGAGAACGGCAGCTTCATAACCGAATGGCTGGAGTGACCCCTGCATAGCCCTGGCGGCTTCCCGGTCGGCGCCTAGATCTACGGCATGGGAGCCAACCGGAAAGCCGCCAGGGCCAGGACATGCAAACCTCGACCATCGAAATCGAAGGACTGAGCCTTACCCTACGCGAGGCAGGCCCTGCCGGAGCACCGGCTTTCCTCCTGTTGCACGGATGGCCGCAAAGCTCCTACGCCTTCGAGCGGGTGATCGGCCGGTTGGCGGCCGACTACCGGGTCGTCGCCCCTGACCTGCCCTGCATCGGCGGCTCGCAAGGCCTGCCCGGGGCTGGCGACAAGAGAACCCTGGCGAGACTGATGAGAGGCGTCGCAGAGACTTGCGGACTACGCCAGCTCGTGGCCGCCGGCCATGATGTCGGCGGCCAGATCGTGTTTGCCTTGTTGAGAGACCATCCGGACATCCTTTCCGGCGCGGCGATCATGGATGTCGTCATTCCAGGCGTCGCGCCGTGGGAGAAGGTCATTCGCGATCCGCGGATCTGGCACTTCGCCTTCCATGCCGTCCCGGCCTTGCCGGAAACGCTGGTCAGCGGCCATCAGAGCGCTTATTTCGACTTCTTCTTCAATGTGCTTTCGAAGGATCGAGCCTCGATCCCTGACGACGCTAGGGAAATCTACGCCAAGGCCTATTCACGGCCGGAAAGCCTCCAGGCGGGGTTCGACTGGTATCGTGCTTTTCCCGAGGATGCCAAGGTCAATGCCGCGCGGCCCGCGAAACCGATTGCGGTTCCGGTGCTGTATCTGAGGGGTGCGGCCGAGTCCGGCGCCATCGGCGACTATGTCGATGGCCTGCGCGCAGCCGGGCTCTCAAATGTCGAGGGCGACATCATAGCCGGCAGCGGACACTTCGTTGCCGATGAAAATCCCGAAGCGCTTGCCGCCCGCCTGGCGCGCTTCCACAGGGAAATCAGCTCGGCAAACTCCAACTCTACATGGCGCCAAGCCTGACCAGCACGGCTTTCGGGATGTTGTATTCGCGGATCACGGCGTCATGCTTGCGAAAGCCGCACAGTTCGCGCTGGATGAAATAGCCATGCACCGCGGCGGCCGCCTCCTTGAGCAGACGGGGGCGCAACTCGTCGTCGCCATTGTCGCGCAGCCGGGCCAAGGTGTCTTCCACGCGATGCCCCGCGCGACCGAGTGCCGCCGCCTTCTCGGCGAGGATTTCATGGCCAAGGGCGTCGAAGGCCGCTTGGGCGGCCGACGCGGCGGCAAGATGAGATGGCGGACGCAAGGACATTTCAGTTCTCCTTCCCGAACACCATGCGGTGGGTGACGAATTCTTCGCCTTCCACGCGCTGAAAACCAAGCCGTTCATAAAAACCGAAGGCTTCCGGCGGCGCGCGGGTGTTCAACACAGCGAAATATTGGCCGGCCCGGCCGATCACGGTCTCGACCAGCATGCGGCCAAGGCCGTTGCGGCGGTGGCGCGCACTGACGAACAGGTGCCGGACCCGGCCCTGGTCCCTGCCCTCGAAATAGGGATCGATGTTCAGCCCGCACACGCCGGCGAGTTCCCGGCCATGCCACATCCCGAACAGTCCCTCGCCCCGCTTCAGGAACTTGTTGCGGCCGCTTGCCCAGCCATCCCCCAGGCGCACCAGCATCCAGTAGCCTTCCAGCCGGCTCTCTTCCTTCAACGCGTCGAAGGCCGCCACGGTTGGTCGCAAACGCTTGAGGACATAGCCGATCTCTGGGCCGATCTGCGGGCCTTCCTCCGGCGATCCACCCATGCGCCTACTCCGCCGGCCGCGTCTCTTCCAGCACGCTTTCCTCGTGATAGAGGAAGCCGCCGGACTGGCGCTTCCACAGCCGGGCATAGAGCCCGTCGAGCGCCACCAGTTCGTCATGCGTGCCTTGCTCGACGATGCGGCCGCCGTCGAGTACCACAAGGCGATCCAAGGCCGCGATCGTCGACAGCCGGTGCGCGATGGCGATCACGGTCTTGTTCTCCATCAGCCGCGTCAGATTCTCCTGGATCGCCGCCTCGATGTCGGAATCGAGCGCCGACGTCGCCTCGTCGAGAATCAGGATCGGCGCGTCCTTGAGGAAGACGCGGGCGATCGCCACGCGCTGGCGCTGGCCGCCCGACAGTTTGACGCCGCGCTCGCCGACGAAGGCCTCGTAGCCCTGGCGATCCCTGTTGTCGCGCAAGGTCAGGATGAATTCATGGGCCTCGGCCTTCCTGGCCGCCGCGATCACCTGCGCGTCGGTCGCATCGGGCATGCCGAGCTTGATGTTGTCGCGCAGCGACCGATGGAACAGAGCGGTGTCCTGGCTGACGACGCCGATATTGGCGCGCAGCGAATTCTGCGTCACACCGGAGACGTCCTGGCCGTCGATGGTGATCCGGCCGCTTTCGAGATCGTAGAGGCGCAGGATCAGGTTGGCCAGCGTCGTCTTGCCGGCGCCCGAAGGCCCGACCAGCCCGACCTTCTCGCCCGGCTTGACGACAAGGTCGATGCCGTTCAGCACGCCAAACCCCTTGCCGTAGTGGAATTCGACATTCTTCACGTCGATGCGTCCGCCCGTCACCACCAGCTCTTTCGCGCCCGGTGCGTCAGTCAGGCCGAGCGGCTGCGAGATCAGCGCCTTGGAGTTCTCCAGCACGCCAAGGTTTCGCAAGATACCGTTCATCTGCATCATCAGCCGGCCGAGCAGCATGTTGAGGCGAAGCACCAGCGACAGCGTGAAGGCGACGGCGCCGACGGTGATCGAGCCCTCGACCCAGAGATAGACGGCAAAGCAGCCGATCGCCGTGATCATGATGCCCGACAGCGTCGTCAACGCCATGCGCACGCCAGTCAACCGGCGGGTGAAGGGACGCAATGCGTCGAGATAGATGTCAAAGCCGTTCCTGATGTAGCGGTCGTCGCCGTCGGCCGCGAACAGTTTCAGTGTCTGTACATTGGAATAGGAATCGACGATGCGGCCATTGATCATCGAGCCCGCCTCGGCCGTCGCTTCGGCGTGCCTGCGGATAGCCGGCAGATAGAGCTTGGCCAGAAATCCGAAGGCGGTGATCCAGATCACCACCAGCACCGCGAGCCTGAGGTCGAGCCCCGCGACCAGCGCCAGCGTCGTCACCGTATAGACGATCATGAACCAGACGACCTCGATGAAGCTTTCCATCAGGTCGCCGGTCGCCTGCCCGGCCTGCCAGACTTTCGTCGCGATCCGGCCGGCGAAATCGTTCTGGAAGAAGGCATAGGACTGGCGCGAGACGTGCCGGTGCGCCTGCCAGCGCACCAGATTGTAGAAGCCGGGCGTGATCGTCTGTTCGTCGACCAGCGCCGACAGCCCGACGACCACGGTGCGGATGACCAGCACCACCGCGACCATGAACATAAGTTCGGGGCCGGCGGCGGTCCACAGCGCGTGCCAGCTCCGCTCGCCGGGCAACTGGTCGAGAATATCGACCAGCCGTCCGACGAAATAGAACAGGCCGGCCTCGACCAGCGGCGCGATGCCGCCGATGACCAGCATGGCGAAGAAGGCGAACTTCGCCTGCCCGACATAGTGCCGGAGGAAGCCGGCGACGCTGGCCGGTGGCCGAAGATTCGCCGGCTCCCTGAACGGGTAGACCCAGGTCTCGAACCAGCGGTAGACGGCTGTCATCATGCGGCGGCCATCATTCTGCGGCTTGTCCCTTTACAACTGCGTCGTTGGCGGCGTCGATGGGGCCGTCTTCGAGCAGGAATCCACCCGACTGGCGCTGCCAGAGCTGCGCGTAGAGCGCGCCCCTGGCGACCAGTTCCTCGTGCGAACCCTCCTCGATGACGCGGCCCTGGTCCATCACGACGAGCCTGTCCATCGCCGCGATGGTCGACAGCCGGTGCGCGATGGCGATGACGGTCTTGCCCTGCATAAGCCTGTAGAGATTCTCCTGGATGGCGGCTTCCGCTTCGGAATCGAGCGCCGACGTCGCCTCGTCAAGGATAAGTATGGGCGCGTCCTTCAACATAACGCGAGCAATGGCGATGCGTTGCCGCTGGCCGCCGGACAGTTTGACGCCACGGTCGCCGACATAGGCATCGAAGCCATGGCGGCCGCTATGGTCCGAAAGCGCCGATATGAAATCCAGCGCCTCTGCCCGCCGCGCTGCCTCGACAAGCATGTCGTCGCTGGCATCGGGCCGGCCATAAAGGATGTTCTCGCGCACCGAACGATGGAGCAGCGAGGTGTCCTGCGTGACCATGCCGATCTGGGCGCGCAGCGAATCCTGCTTCACGCCGGCGATCTCCTGGCCGTCGATCAGGATCCGGCCGGACTCCAGATCGTAGAAGCGCAAGAGGAGATTGACCAGCGTCGACTTGCCGGCACCCGAGCGTCCGACAATGCCGACCTTT
Source organism: Mesorhizobium sp. WSM3626 (assembly GCF_000513935.1). GTDB lineage: Bacteria > Pseudomonadota > Alphaproteobacteria > Rhizobiales > Rhizobiaceae > Mesorhizobium > Mesorhizobium salmacidum. The sequence continues at coordinate 129,278 of NZ_AZUY01000010.1, forward strand.
TCGCCCGGCTTCACCGTCAGCGACAGGTTTTCGATGATGCCCTTCTGCTTGCCGTAGTGGAAGCGGATGTCCTCGAAGCGGATATCGCCTTTGGAAACGCTGATCTCCTTGGCATCCGGCCTGTCCTCGACGAGGCGCGGCAGCGAGATGGAGGCAATGCCGTCCTGCACCGTGCCGATATTCTCGAACAGGCCCGACATTTCCCACATGATCCACTGCGACATACCCCACATCCGGAGCACCAGGCCGATGACCACTGCAACCGCGCCGATCGTCACCGCTTGCCCCATCCACAGCCACAGCGAGATGGCGGTGACCGAGAACAGCAGCAGCGCGTTCAGTATGTAGAGCGAGCCGAACAGCACCGTCACCAGCCGCATGGACCGGTAGACCGTGTCGAGGAAGCCCATCATGCCTTCCCTGGCGAAGGCGGCCTCGCGGCGCGAATGGGAAAACAGCTTGACCGTCTGGATGTTGGTGTAGCTGTCGACGACGCGGCCGGTCATGGTCGAGCGCGCATTGGCCTGCTCCTCGCCGACCTTGCCCAGGCGCGGGATGAAAAAGCGCAGCAACAGGATGTAGCCGACCAGCCAGACGCCGAGCGGCGCCGCCAGCCGCCAGTCGGCCGAACCGACGATCAACAGCATGCCGAGGAAATAGACGATGACGTAGTTCAGGACGTCGATCACCTTGATGACGCATTCGCGCACGGCGAGCGCGGTCTGCATCAGCTTGGTGGCGATGCGGCCGGCGAATTCGTCCTGATAGAAGCTCATCGATTGCTTGAGCAGGTAGCGATGCACCTGCCAACGGATGCGCATGGGATAATTGCCCATCAGCGTCTGCTGGTTGAGCAGCGAATGCAGCCAAACCGTGCCGGGCAGCGCAAACAAGACGATGAAGGCCATGCCGGCGAGCTTCCAGGCCTCCGTCTGCAGGAAGGTCTCGCGGTTCTGCCCCGACAGCCAATCGACAATGCGGCCGAGGAAGCCGAACATCCACACTTCCGCGATGGCGATGGCCGCCACCAACACCGCATCGACAAGGATATAGGGCCATGCCCCGTGCGTATAATGCAGGCAGAAGGCAACCAGCGTCTTGGGCGGCTCGACCGGTTCCGCGGCCGGGAACGGATCGAGCCTTCTTTCAAACCAGCTAAACAACAACATAGGGCATGCCTGTAAAATCTGTTTTCCGCTTACGCGGCTTGGCGACGTACAAAGTCCTCGGACCGCATGGCGTCGAGGGCCGACGCTCCGGAATCATCCGGAGCGTCGGCCCTGCTTCGCGCTATATAGGGGCTCGCCGGCTTTTCGCCGACAGGCACCTTTGTCGATCCTGACGACACGGCGCCACCAGTCCGGTTCTTCGCGCCCGGCCGGATCAGCCGGACGATCCGGCGCACCAGCGACGGCCGGCTCGGATCGGGAACCGCGTGCGAGAAATCGACATCCGGCAGCATGCCGCGATGCGGACGCCGGCGCACTTCGGCATGAACCGCCGACGAATAGGTCTCGCCGATCAGCAGCGCCCAGGTCGGCAGCCGGTGGATATGCAGGCTCCTCGAGCCCGGTATTCTGTAGGGATCGAACATCGGTCCGTCCTCCGTGTGAAAATAGAGATGAAAAGGATGATCGACATCGTGCCGCGGGATCGGCGGCGGATCAGTCGGGACGCGTTGGGACGGGGCCATCGGCCCCTTCGGCAGCTTGAAAAACATCGCAGGATTCCTTCGAAGACCAGGGTATGGTTTCGGCGGAAATCGGTGCGGAAGTGTCTAAAAGATCAGGAGAAACGTCGTACCGAAACCGCCAGGGCGCAAGTAAGCCCACGGGTGGGGCGCTGGATGTGCATGGCCATCATGAATTACCCCTCCATCGGTTCGGGTTGACAATGCTGGTCGTATACTCGACTTCGCAGAAAATGGCCACCCGCAGGTCCAGGAATTTCCAAAACCGCGAAGCAGCTGTGGCCGATCTGCCACTTATTAGAAGGACGCGAAAGTGAACCGTGGTCTCCGCATCGCGCTCTACCAGCCTGACATCGCCGGCAATACCGGGACAATCCTGCGCTTCGCCGCGTGTCTCGGGCTTGGCGTCGACATAATCGAGCCTGCCGGCTTTCCGCTCTCCGACAAGGCGCTCAAGCGCGCCGGCATGGACTACCTCGAAATGGCTGCCCTGACCCGGCATGTCGACTGGCACGCCTTCGAGGAGTGGCGCAAGGCGCGCGCGGATCGGCTGGTGCTGCTGTCGACCAAGGCTACGACCCCCTACACCGACTTCAGCTTCACCGACCGCGACATCCTCCTGTTTGGCCGCGAATCCGCGGGCGTGCCGGATCCAGTCCATCAGGCGGCGGATGTTCGGCTGACCATCCCGATGCGGCCCACCGCGCGCAGCCTCAACGTCGCCCTTTCCGTGGCCATGGTGGCGGGCGAAGCCATCCGGCAACTCGGCTAGGGGATCGGCGGCAGCGCGGTCCGCGGTGATTTTTGCCCAGGCGCACATCCGCCTCTCCTTCGTTTGCACATCCAGGCTTTCTTGGCTACAAGCTCAACTTAACTTGAGGTCAAGCGGAAAATTGCGAGATGGCACCAGCGTTGGAATTGACGGTCGGCCAGGTGGCTGCGCGCAGCGGTGTGGCGGTGTCGGCGCTGCATTTCTATGAAGCCCGCGGGCTGATCCGCTGCCACCGCACGTCAGGCAACCAGCGCCGCTACGGCCGCGACGTGCTGCGGCGGGTGGCGATCATCAAGGTGGCGCAGGAGGTCGGCATCTCGCTGGCCGAGATCGGTGAGGCATTGGCATCCCTGCCCGAGGGCCGGACGCCGACACGCGACGACTGGAACCTTTTGTCGACAGCCTGGCGCGACGGGCTCGATCACAAGATCGCCCAGTTGAAGAAACTGCGCGACGGGCTGACCGACTGTATCGGCTGCGGCTGCATGTCGATCGACAAATGCCCGCTGCGCAATAAGGAGGATCGGCTGGCCCGGGAGGGAACTGGCGCGCGGCGGCTGGTTCTTCCTTCTTCCCGTGCACGGGAAGAAGGTGCCTGAAAGGCGGATGAGGGGCAGTGCCAGCACTCGAAGGTTCGCGCCGCCCTCACCCGCCTACCGGCATCCTCTCCCCGCAAACGGGGCGAGGAAATCCTAATCCGCCGCCGGCAGCCGTCTTATCGTAAACTCGATCAAATCCCCCGGGCGCTCGAACCAGCTTTCGATCTCGGTCCAGTAGGCCTGCTTGGGGAAGCGTTCGAACCATTCCTTGGCCTTGAGGCGGGCATCCGAGCGCGGCAGGACGAAGGTCTCGCGCAGGAAACCGTCGCGCGGCATGCGCGCGCGCTCGGCCCGGCTTTGGTCGAGCCTTTTCTTCAGCCCATCCAGCGGCGGTCTTGCCGGGGTGCGCACGAAACAACTCCTTGCACCTGGCGCATGACCCCGAAATCGGAATCGAGGTTCGGAAAGGATCATGCGCGAAACCAAAGTGACTTGACCCTGTCCCTTAAGAGATTAGGGATCGCGCCCGGAAAAGACGAGTCTTTTGTCGACTCACCGCCCCGCAACCGGAGACGGCACTTGGAACGACCTGAAATACCGGCGGGGCTGCCCGCCGACATCGAAGAAAAGAAGATGAAGGCCCGGCTTTGGTTCGAGGCGCTGCGCGAGCGCATCTGCGCCACCTTCGAGCAGATCGAGCAGGATCTCGGCGGGCCGCTGGCTTCGTGGTCGCCGGGCCGTTTCGAAAAAACGCCGTGGGAGCGCGATCAGGGCAAGGGCGGCGGCGGCACCATGTCGATGATGCATGGCCGCGTCTTCGAGAAGGTCGGCGTCCACACTTCGACCGTTTATGGCGAGTTCTCGCCCGAATTCAGGAAGCAGATGCCTGGCGCCGAGGAAGACCCGCGTTTCTGGGCATCGGGCATTTCGCTGATCGCGCACCCGTGGAACCCGAACGTTCCGGCCGTGCACATGAACACGCGCATGGTCGTCACATCCAGGCATTGGGTCGGCGGCGGCGCCGACCTGACGCCGGTGCTCGACCGCCGCCGCACGCAGGATGATCCCGACACCACAGCCTTCCACCGTGCCATGCAGTTCGCTTGCGAGAAGAACGCCGGCGTCGCCGACTATCCGAAATTCAAGGCGTGGTGCGACGAGTACTTCTTCCTGCCGCATCGCAATGAGCCGCGCGGCACCGGCGGCATCTTCTTCGACTGGCTGCATTCGACGGAGGAGAAGGGCGGCTGGAACGCCGATTTCAATTTCGTCCAGGACGTCGGACGTTCGTTCCTCGTCGTCTACGGCCATTTGGTGCGCGCCAACTTCAACGAGAACTGGACCGATGGCGACCGCGACGAACAGCTCATCCGCCGCGGCCGCTATGTCGAATTCAACCTTCTTCACGATCGTGGCACCATCTTCGGGCTGAAGACCGGCGGCAATGTCGCCTCGATCCTGTCCAGCCTGCCGCCGGAGGTGCGCTGGCCGTAACAAGATGGTGAGCGCGACGTGAAGCCGCATTGATGTCCCATTTGTCGAAAATGGGCGCGGAATGTGACGCCAGGAATATCTTTTTCGTCTAATATCCATCTGAAAAAATTGGGTTATTTGTCGCATTTGGGTCGGGAAGCGCCGGTGGTTTGCCTGAGGGCAATTCCAGGAAATGCAACCGCTTTCCCTTCGGAATTGCGTCGGAACAAGGCGGGCCGCGACTCGACGCGACCGGACGGCCCAAAGACGATGCGGATCATCTTCGTGAAAAAGGATGCCCGCTCTTCCAGGAGTATCAGCATGAGAAAGATCATTGTTTCCGCCGCCGCGGCCGCCCTTCTTGCTTCCGGTTCGGTGGCGTTCGCCGCCGTCAAGCATACCACCGGAACGATCAAGACCTTCGATACGGCGTCCAAGAGCCTGGTTCTCGACAATGGATCGTCTTTTACGCTTCCCGAGACTTTCAAGGATCCTGGCCTGAAGGTCGGCGAGAAGGTCAGAATTTCGTGGGACATGAGCGGCAAGAACAAGGTTGCCGAGGCAGTCAAGATCGTGAAGTGATGGCCTGCCCGCAGGGCTAGCGTAAAGAGGGCGGAGCAGCGCTGCTCCGCCTTTTCACCGTTGACCGCAACCAATACCACCCCATCTGTGTTATGGTCTTCACCCTGCCCGTGGTCCGGTTCCGAGGCCGCACAGCGGGCCAAGAAGATGCGGAGCTCCGGCCTGTCCCTACGGGGCAGTCGATCCGGCTCCATGGAGGAAGAGGAGAAATCCCATGAAGCAGTTCCACTGCGGATCGCTGGTTCCCGGCTGCGACTGGCACACCCGTGCCGACGAGGAAGCCGAGGTCATGCGCCGTGCCGTCGAGCATATGCGCGAAACGCATGGCGAGACGATCATCCGCGAGACGATGATCGAGGCTATCCGCTCCCGAATTGAGAAGGCCCGCGACGCGGCGTAGGGCGCGGCGGGGGCTGTCGGTACTAGCAAAAGAACCGCGGTGGCGCTCGGGTAATGCGCGTCGCATCGGTTTCTTTCGACGCATGGCCTGCGCCTCGAAAAATCATATTTGTTCCAGCTAAAATAAACCGTGCGGTAACCGAACCCGTGCGATCGTCAGACTGATATCCAGACTACGGGGGCTGCCAGAGAAGCCCGTCGCCGTCAGGCACTGGTCCGGAATCGGTGGGGCGAGGTGTTTCGCGGATGCGCGGAAAGTTCGGCAATCGTGCGAGTTTGTGCGCAACGGCGCTCCTGCCGTGGGCGCTTCTCGGCGCGCCGCCGGCGGTTGCCCAGGAATGGGCGACATCGCTCATCGACATCCACCAGGGCTCGCCGCTCAGCGACAAGGCGAGAGGCCTGGGTGACGGCGGGTATGAGTTGCAGACCGGAAGCCGGATATCGTTCAATCAGTGGTACCAGACAAACTGGGTCGACATGCATGTGGACCTGATGACGCAGATCACGCAGGACACCGGTATTCTTTGGGGGTTTGGCACCGGGGAACAAGGCGAGAAGTATCGGATCGAGCCCAGCCTCAAGCTTGGTTTCCTCACACAGCTGCATCCGAGTGCGAACAGCATACTGTCCCTGTCGTTCACCACGACCTTCGGCGGTAAGCTCACCGAAAAGCCCTGCCAGGCCGATTATGGCGATCTGGGCACCTACAGCGTCAATTGCCGGCTCGCCGCCAGCGAGATGGCGCCCGAGGAAACCTTGAAATATCTGGTTAACGCTAAACCGGAGAGCCAGCATCTCTGGCTGAATTACCGTGTTACTTTCTGATAGCGAGGGGCCGGGCACGAGATGTGGCGTGGCCGCCGGAGATTCGCGGCCGTCCGTCCTAGATTCCGTTTGAACCGGGGTAAGATCATGTCAAATACGCGTTGGAAGTTCGGTATCGCCACGGCCCTCGCCCTTCTGCCGGCCTCCATGGCGGCGGCTCAAGAAGCTGGCGGTCCGGATCCGCTATCCACGCTCTGCCGGGGCGGTCAGTCGAACGCTTCCATATGCCTGAGCGCAACCTTGCCGGCGGCTACATCGCAGATTTTGCAGGGCTGGATGAACCCGGATGTCGGAGCCGCATGGCGTGCCGGTTACAAGGGCCAAGGCGTCACCATCACGATCGTCGACGATTTCTCCAGCACATCGAAGTTCAGCGGCAATTTCGGTATCGGCACGCAGACCCAGCGCCACGGCGAATGGACCCGCGAAGAAGCCAGCATGGTTGCGCCCTTGGCAACCATAAGGTCGAAAGACTTTTCCACCAGCTCATCGGTCGCGCTGTCGCCGGGCCTGAACGTGCTCAATCTGAGCTATGGCATGTACACCAATGCGGGTTACAGCCCCAGCCAGATCGGATGGAGCGCCGAGGAAGCCTCCATCATCTCCTATGCCACCAAGGGAACGGCCGTGGTTTCGAAGGCCGCGGGCAACGACGCGGTTGCCGTGGGCGGTGTCACCAGCGGCCAGCAGGACTATCTTGACCTCGCCCTGGTCGGAAAGGCATCCGCGATTTTCGTCGGCGCGCTCAACAGCAACGGCACGACGTCGAACAAGGCCAGCATGGCCTGGTACTCGAACATCGCCGGCTCCAACCAGGCTGTGCAGAGCCATTTCCTGGTCGTGGGTGTCACCGGGGACAAGACCGGCCTTTACGGCACCTCTTTCGCCGCGCCGATCGTTGCCGGCTACGCTGCCATCGTGGGCAGCAAGTTCACCAGGGCAACGCCGACCCAGATCACCAACCAGTTGCTGAATACGGCCCGTACCGACACGCTGGCCAACTATAGCGCCTCCGTCTATGGCAAGGGCGAGGCAAGCCTTTCGCGTGCCCTGGCTCCGCTGTCGATCAAGTAGCGGCACGGAACCGCAGGGTGGCACCGGCGGAGACCCAGCGGTTCTGGCCTACGTTTCAAGGGCCTGCGCGGCGCGTTCGAGCAGCGCGTCGCGATCAGGCGCAAATCCCGCTTCGATCCATTCCGCCTCGATATTTTTCAGGATTTCGCCGAGCTTCGGCCCTGGCGTTGCGCCGAGCGCGGTCAGATCGGCCCCACGCAGCGGAAATTCGGGCCTTTCCCATTTGAGCGCAAAGGCAAGCAGGCGCGAAAAGCCGCCCGCTTGAAGCAATGCATTATTGTCCTCGACAGCGCGCACCCGCGCCGCGGCAAGCGCAAGCCGCAAGCGATCGACAAACCCTTGCCGGTCGCCGCGATAGAGTTTTTTCGCCAGTTCGCCCTCGGTCGTCTTCGGCTCGATGGCCGTGGAGAGCGCCCAGTGGAGCATGCGGTCGGCTTCGGCGGTCGAGAACCTGAGCCTCTCGGCCAGCGTCTTCATGCGCGCTGCATCCGGCGGCACGATTGCCTCCAGCCGCAGCATCGGATCCACCGCCCAGCTCAGGTCCTTCTCGGCCTTGGTCAACCCGTGGATCGCATCGATACCCCATTTCTCGCTTTCCGACAGCGCGGCGGTCAGGACACCGGCCTGTCGCATCCAGAGCAGCGCCCGCGATGGATCGGGCGCCGACAAGAGCTTCTTCAGTTCGGACCAGATGCGTTCCGCCGAGAGTTGGCCGAGGCCCTCCTTCAGCCGGGCGCAGGCCTTCAGTCCCTCGGCGTCCGGCCGGCCATCGCCATACCAGGCAAAGAAACGGAAGAAGCGCAGGATGCGCAGATAATCCTCGCGGATGCGGGCCTCCGGATCGCCGATGAAGCGCAGCCGGCGCGCCTCGATGTCGGCAATGCCGCCGACAAGGTCGACAACCCTGCCGTCGGCCTCCGCGTAGAGCGCGTTGATGGTGAAATCGCGCCGCTCGGCGTCGAGCTTCCAGTCGCGTCCGAACGACACCTTGGCGCGGCGGCCATCGGTCTCCACATCGGCGCGCAAGGTGGTGATTTCGTAGGGTTTGCCGCCGGCGACCACCGTGATGGTGCCGTGCTCGATACCGGTCGGCACCGCCTTGAAGCCTTCCGCCACGGCGCGACGAATGGTTTCCTGCGGCAGGCAAGAAGTGGCGATGTCGATGTCGGTGACATGCTGGCCCATCAGCACGTTGCGCACGGCGCCGCCGGCGATGCGTGCCTCTTCACCGCCTTCGGTAAGCACGCCCAGCAGGCGCTGCAAATGCTTGTCGGAGAGCCAGTCGGCCCTGCCCGCGATCGAAACACTCACGCATAGAGCCTTTCATAGAGCGTACGGATGATACCGGCGGTGACGCCCCAGATACGCCGGTCGCCATAGGGCATGTCGTAGAAGAACCATTCGAGATCGTTCCACATGCGGCTGTCGCGCTTGTGATTGGCGGCGTCCATCAGGAAGCGCAGCGGCACTTCGAAGGCGGCATCGACCTCGTCGACGTTCAGAGCCAATTGGAAACCCGGCCGCACGATGCCGAGCACCGGCGCGATGCGATAGCCGCTGCCGGCAACGTAATCGGGCATGCGGCCGATGATCTCGATGCGATCCGGGGCAAGGCCGATCTCCTCGAAGGTCTCGCGCAGCGCCGCCGCCTCCGGGCTCGCGTCGGTCGCATCGATCGTGCCGCCCGGGAAAGCCACTTGCCCGGAATGGCTGCGCAGTCTTTCGGCCCGTTTGGTCAGGAGAACCGTCGCCTCGCCGTCATGGTCGACCACCGGAATCAGCACCGCCGCGTTGCGCAGTGGCTTGCCCGGATTGAGGCGCGGATGGCCGGGATTGAAGCGGTGATCGCCATAGTCGTCGCCGGCATGCGCGTCCGGCTGCGCGGCAAAGCGCGCGCGAAAATCCGCCGATGAGAACGGTGCCGGCGACACCTGGTCCATCATGCGCTCAACCGCTCCAACTGATCCGCCGGCATGATCGGAAACACGGCGTTCTTCGAGCGCACCGAAAACATCGCCCTGCCGTCGATCTCGATCTCCTCGCCGTGCCCGACCAGTTCGTACATGACCGGCCGCGCCACCAGCGCCTCCAGCCTGCCGCGCACCAGCAGATAGGGCTTCAAGCCGCCGGTCTCGTTCTCGTCGACGAAGCGCAGCGGCCGCTCCGGTCCGGCCTCGACCACGTCGCCGACATTGGTGCGGAAGGTGATGACCTGATCCTCGCCTTCGCCCGAAACATCCATCTCGACGGCAATGAACGGCGCATCGGCGACGCGGATGCCGACCTTTTCCACCGGCGTCACCAGATAGGTCCTGCCGTCGGCGTCCTTGCGCAGCACGGAAGAGAAAAGCTGCACCAACGGCATGCGGCCGATCGGCGTGCCCAGGTAGAACCAGGTGCCGTCGGCCTTGATCTCCATGTCGAGATCGCCGCAAAAGTCGGGATTCCAGCGCTCGACCGGCGCCGCGCCCTTGCCGGCACGGGCCGCGCGCGAGATCAGCGCCTCGAGGCCTCGAGCCTCGGTGGCCTGCGTAAGGCTTTGTTGGCGATGTTCGTGGTGTTCCGTCATCGTCACGAAATAGTCACTGTTGTTCCGCTTGTCAGCCTAAGTCTGTGATTTAAGTTCAACCATAGGCGCTCCGCGAGGCCGAATCGCGGCAGTCTATGGTATGGTGCGGACCAGTATTTCCAAACCATGGCATTCCAACCAAAGGGATCGATGCGGCATGAGCGTGATGGTCAAGGAAAGTCCGATCAGCGAAACGGACATGATCGCCGAGGCCGAGAAGGCGCTTGCCGACATCTCCAGGATCCGCGACGGGGTTGGCCGGGTGATCTTCGGCCAGGAAAACGTCGTCGAGCGCACGCTGGTGGCGCTGCTGGCCGGCGGACATGCGCTGCTGGTCGGCGTGCCGGGCCTGGCCAAGACCAAGCTGGTCGAGACGCTGGGCGTCGTGCTCGGGCTTGATTCACGCCGCATCCAGTTCACGCCGGACCTGATGCCGTCCGACATCCTCGGCTCCGAGGTCATGGAGCAGGACGAGACCGGCAAGCGCTCCTTCCGCTTCATCTCCGGCCCGATCTTTGCCCAGCTGCTGATGGCCGACGAGATCAACCGCGCCTCGCCGCGCACGCAGTCGGCGCTGCTGCAGGCGATGCAGGAATATCATGTCACCATTGCCGGCGCGCGCTACGATCTGCCCTCGCCCTTCCATGTGCTGGCGACGCAGAACCCGCTGGAGCAGGAAGGCACCTATCCGCTGCCCGAAGCCCAGCTCGACCGCTTCCTGATGCAGGTCGACATCCTCTACCCCGAAATCGAGGCCGAGCGCCGCATCCTTCTGGAAACCACCGGCGTCGAGGACGCGAAAGCCCAGAACGTGCTGCAGCCGGCACGGCTGAAGGAGATCCAGACGCTGATCCGCCGCATGCCGGTGCCCGAAAGCGTCGTTGAGGCGATCCTCACCCTGGTGCGTTCGGCGCGTCCGGGCCAGGGCAATGCCGACACCGACAAGCATGTCGCCTGGGGCCCAGGTCCGCGCGCCAGCCAGGCGCTGATGCTGTGCACCAGGGCACGCGCGCTCTACGACGGACGGCTGGCGCCCTCGGTCGACGATGTCAGGGCGCTGGCCGAGCCGGTGCTGCAGCACCGCATGGCGCTGACCTTCGCCGCCCGTGCCGAGGGCACCAGCGTGCGCGACGTCGTGGCGAAACTCGTGAAAGGCGTTTAGGGTCGGGACCCGCTAATATGATCGAAATGGCGCCTGAAATGGCAAAAAGATGCGAGGAGAACCGCGAAGGTCGGGGTCTTTCCCCCGGCCAAGCGGTTCGACGACGCAGCTTGCAGCCATTTCGGCGTCCAGAGGATGTGGTCCATCTGCCCGCCTACTTTGTCGCGAAGGACTTGAAAGCCGAATGGCTTCCTGCGCCTTCGCTCCGCGTATCCGAACAGATGGCCTCACACCATTTAGATCATATTAGCGGGTCCAGACCCTAATGGCGCGTATCGGCGAGGTCCAGGCTCCGGCAGCGACGCGCGACGCGCTCGCCCGCGGCCGGTTGCGGGCTTCGCTTGTGCCCGACCTGCTGGTCGAGGCGCGCCGTATCGTCAACACCGTGATCGCCGGCTGGCATGGCCGCCGCAAGCGCGGCATCGGCGAGAATTTCTGGCAGTTCCGGCCCTATGTCGAAGGCGATTCCTCGCGCATCGACTGGCGCCGCTCGGCCCGCGACGATCACACCTATGTGCGGGATCGCGAGTGGGAAGCCGCTCATACCGTCTGGCTGTGGGCCGACCCCTCGCCGTCCATGCTCTACAAATCGACGGGTGCCGGCGTTTCCAAGCAATCGCGCGCGCTGGTGCTGACACTGGCCATGGCCGAGCTCCTGTCACGCAGCGGCGAGCGCATCGCCTGGCCGGGGCTGACCGATCCGTTCACCGCCCGCAACGGCGCCGAGCGCATCGCGGCCCAACTCATGCACGCCGGCGAGATGCCGGCAAAACCCGATCTGTCCGACATCAGGCGCTTCTGCGACATCGTCATCGCCAGCGATTTTCTCGATCCGGTCGAGGAAACCATGGCCTGGCTTGACGTGCTCGCCCGCCACGGTGTGCGCGCGCATCTGATCGAGGTCGCCGACCCGGCCGAGGAAACTTTCCCCTATGCCGGCCGCACCGAGTTCACCGATCCCGAGACCGGCGACAAGCTGACCGCCGGCCGCGCCGAGATGTTGGCCGACGAATACCGCTTGCTCTACACCGCCCGCCGCCAGGAACTGGCCAGTTGGTGCAAGCGGCTCGGCTGGAGCTTTACCGTCAACCACACCGACCGGCTGGCTTCCGACGCACTGGTGCGCCTGCACATGGCAATGACCGCCGATGGCGGGCATGCCGGGCTGACCTCTGGTCATGCCGGGCCGAGCGCCACTCCCGGCATGATTGCCGGTGGAAATCAGCCTGGCATTACCGCCGGTGGCGGCAAGCCTGACATTACCGCCGGTGGCGGTAAGCCTGGGAAGACCGTCGCATGAGCTGGCTGCCGCTCTCCTTCGGCGCTCCCATGGTGCTGTGGGGCCTGCTGGCGCTGCCGGTGATCTGGTGGCTGCTGAGGTTGACGCCGCCCAAGCCGCAAACCGAGGTGTTCCCGCCACTGAAGATCCTGGCCCGTGTGCTGAGACGGGAGGAGACCCCGCAGCGTAGCCCGTGGTGGCTGACGCTGCTCAGGCTGCTGATGGCGGCCCTCGTCGTCGCGGCATTGGCCGAACCTGTGTTCAACCCGCGCGAAAAGCTGCCGGCCGAGGGCGCCGCCCTTGCGCTGGTCATCGACAATGACTGGGCCAGCGCCGCCGACTGGAACAAGCGCATCGCCACCGCCGAGCGGCTGATCAACGACGCCGGCTCGAACGGCGTGCCTGTTATCATCGCCTTCACCGCCGAAAAGCCCAATGCGGAGATCGGCCCCTTCGACGCCGCCGCAGCGCTCGACCGGCTGCGCGCCGCCAAGCCGCGGCCGATCCCGACCGACCGGCCCACCGTCTATGCCCGCGTCGCCGGTGTGCTGGAGAGCTTGCCCGGCGCCAGCGTCGCCGTGCTGGCGGATGGCCTGGCGGCCAAGGGCGACGAGGCCGCTTTCAACACGCTGTTGTCGAAAAATGCCGCCCGCGTTGTCTGGGCGGTGGCCGACCGGCTTTCCCTGACCGGCCTGAGATCAGCCGAAAACCAGGTCGACGGCTTTGGTCTGACCGCCGTCCGCGCGCCCGGCGATCCCGCCCCGGCGCAGGTCACCGCCGGCGCCTTCGACGACAAGGGCCGCCGCATCGCCGATGCGACCCTGACCTTCGCGCCGGGCGAGGCCACGGCCACCGGCACCATGGCGGTGCCGTTCGAATTGCGCAACGACTTCGCCTCGATCGCGCTCGATGGCGAACGCCATGCGGGCGCCGTGCGCGTGCTCGACGAAAGCTCCAAACGCCGCCGCGTCGGGCTGTTGTCGCAAGCCGAGGCCGACCAGGCGCAGCCGCTTCTGTCGCCGCTCTACTACATCAGGCGCGCGTTGCAGCCCTTCGCCGATCTGGTCGAGCCCTCCAGCGCCGATCTCGCCGACGCCATCCCGCAGATCCTCGACCAGAAGCCGGCGATGATCGTCATGGCCGATATCGGCACCATTCCCGCGCAGGTTCGGCAAAGGCTGGTCGACTGGGTCGACAATGGCGGCACGCTGGTGCGGTTCGCCGGCTCACGGCTGGCGGCCGCCGGCAATGACGACGATTTGCTGCCGGTCCGCCTGCGCACCGGCGAGCGCTCGCTCGGCGGCGCGCTGTCATGGACCTCGCCGCAGCCGGTGACCGAATTTCCCAAGGCCGGCCCCTTCGCCGATCTGGCGCCGCCGACCGAGGTCACGGTGACCAGGCAGGTGCTGGCCGAGCCGACGCCCGACATCGTCGAGCGCACCTGGGCAGCCCTTGCCGACGGCACGCCGCTGGTCACCGGACTGAAGAAGGGCAAGGGCACGCTGGTGCTGTTCCATGTCACGCCGGAGGCGACATGGTCGAACCTGCCGATCTCGGGCAGCTTCGTCGAGATGCTGCGCCGCATCGTGCAGCTGTCGCGCAACCAGGGCGCGGCGATCGCCAATGCCGAAGCCGCCGCCACGTCGCTGGCGCCCTATCGCATGATCGCGGCCGACGGTTCGCTGGTGCCGCCGACACCGGATGCGCGGCCGCTGGTGCCGGGCGCCGGCGCACTGCCGGTCACCTTCGAGAACCCGCCCGGCCTCTATGGCTCGGAGACCGGCGTCTACGCCCACAATCTGCTCGACGCCGCAAGCACGTTCGAGCCACTGGCGCGCCCGCAAGTGTCGGTGCCGGTCACCACGGTCCAGTATGCCTTTGATGAATCGCGCAACCTGAAGGGTGCGCTGGTCGCGGCGGCTCTGCTGCTGATGCTGCTCGACACGCTGGCGGTGTTGTGGATGGGCGGCCTGTTTTCGCGGCGGCCGCGCCGGGCTGGTGCCACGGCAACCGCAGCCGCTGTATTGATCGCGCTTGGCCCACTGTTCGGCCATGCCGATGTCGCGCGCGCCGACGATGCCAAGCCGGGCGACCAGGTCGCTATCGAGGCGATCTCAAAAACCCGCATCGCCTATGTGCTGACCGGCGTGCCGGGCGTCGATTCGATCAGCCGCGCGGGGCTCGAGGGCCTGACCCGTTTCCTGATCGAGAAGACGGCGCTCGAACCGGGCGCGCCGGCCGGCGTCGACATTTCGAAGGACGAGCTGTCCTTCTATCCGCTGATCTACTGGCCGATCGACCCGTCGGCACCGATGCCGAGCCAGGCGGCGATCGCCCGCATCGACGCCTATATGCAGCAGGGCGGCACCGTGCTGTTCGACACGCGCGACCAGTTCGCCAACGGCATCGGCGCCGATTCCACCAGCCCGGCGACCGAGCGGCTGCGCGACATCCTCGGCAACCTCAACGTACCGCCGCTGGAGCCGGTGCCGTCGGACCATGTGCTGACCAAGTCCTTCTTCATCCTGCCCGAATTTCCCGGCCGTTTCGCCGGCAGCCCGCTCTGGGTCGAGGCATCGCTCGACGCAAGCAATGCCGACAACCGGCCGGTGCGCACCGGCGACGGCGTGTCGCCGATCATGATCACCGCCAATGATTTCGCCGGCGCCTGGGCGGTCGACGAGAATGGCGATCCGCTGCTGCCGACCGTGCCGGCCGACCCCATGCAGCGGGTCTACGCGCTGCGCGCCGGCGTCAACATCATGATGTACATGCTGACCGGCAACTACAAATCCGACCAGGTGCATGTTCCCATCCTGCTCGAACGGTTGGGGCAGTAGGATGATGCGTTTTCTTGGACCCCTCACGATGTTCGATCCTCCCCCGATGCAGGAGGATAAGGCATGAACTGGTCGATCTCGTTCGAACCGCTGATCTCCTGGCCGCTTATGGCCCTGGTGCTGGTGCCGTTGGCGTTGCTCGCGCTCATAGGCCTGTGGTTTCGCCAGCGCGGCGCGGTCCTGCGCTTCGTCGCCCTGCTGGCGCTCGCCGCCGCCCTCTTCAATCCGGTGTTCCTCAATGAGGAGCGCGAGCCGCTGAAGAGCGTCGTCGCGCTGATCGTCGACCGCAGCCAGAGCCAGGACATTGGCGACCGGACCAAACAGACCGACGAGGCCGTGGCCGGGCTGCAGCAGCGTCTTGGCCGCTTCAAGCAGTTCGACGTCCGCGTCGTGGAGGCCGGCAAGTCCGACGCCGCCGAGGAGCGCACCGAAACGCGGCTGTTCGGCGCGCTGGAAGGCGCCTTCCGCGACGTGCCGCCCTCGCGCATCGGTGGCGCCATCATGATCACCGACGGCGAGGTGCATGACACGCCTTCGAGCACGCCCGATTTCAACGCCCCGCTGCATGCCCTCATCACCGGCAACGAGCACGAGAAGGACCGCCGCATACGTTTCGAGAACGCGCCGCGTTTCGGCCTTGTCGGCAAGCCGCTCGACATGACATACCGCGTCATCTCGACCGAAAACGAAACCGGACCGGTCGATGTCCGCGTCTCCGTCAACGGCGAGCAGGTTGCGGTCGAGCATGCCACCGTCGGCCAGACCATGCCGCTGCAGGTGACCATCCCGAGTGCCGGCCGCAACATCATCGAACTCGCCATCGACCGCGAACCGGGCGAACTGACCGATGCCAACAACCGCGCCATCGCGCTGGTCGACGGCATCCGCGAAAACCTGCGCGTGCTGCTCGTATCGGGTGAACCGCATGCGGGCGAGCGCACCTGGCGCAATCTGCTGAAATCCGACGCCTCGGTCGATCTCGTCCATTTCACCATCCTGCGGCCGCCGGAGAAGCAGGACGGCACGCCGATCAATGAATTGTCGCTGATCGCCTTCCCGACCCGCGAGCTGTTCGTCGAGAAGATCAAGGATTTCGACCTCATCATCTTCGACCGCTACCAGCACCGTGACGTGCTGCCGATCCTCTATTACGATTACATCTCCGAATATGTCGAAAAGGGCGGCGCGCTGCTGATCGCCGCCGGCCCCGAATATGCCGGCGAGGCTTCGATCGCGCGCACGCCGCTGATGTCGGCCCTGCCGGCCATGCCGACGGGCGAAGTGGTCGACAAGGCGTTCTACCCGCGCCTGACCGAACTCGGCCAGCGTCATCCGGTGACGCGCGGCCTCGACGGTTCGGCCACCGAGCCACCGCACTGGAGCCGCTGGTTCCGCACCATCGGCGTGCAGAACCCGCAAGGCGAAGTGGTGATGAAAGGTGCCGACAACCGGCCGCTGCTGCTGCTCGACCGCAAGGGCGAAGGCCGCGTCGGCATGCTTCTGTCCGATCAGGGCTGGCTGTGGGCGCGCGGCTTCGAGGGCGGCGGTCCGCATGTCCAGCTCTACCGGCGCATTGCCCACTGGCTGATGAAGGAGCCCGAGCTCGAGGAAGAACGGCTGACCGCCGAGGGACGCGGCATGGTGCTGGAGATCCGCCGCCAGACGATGGCCGACGATCCCGGCCCGGCGCAGATCATCACCCCGTCCGGCAAGACGCTCACCGTCAAGCTCGACAAATCCGAACCCGGCGTCTTCCTCGGCAGTGTCCAGACGAGCGAGATCGGCCTCTTCCAGGTTGCCAATGGCGATCTCACCGCGCTCGCCCATGTCGGACCGGTCAACGCGCCGGAATTCGCCGACGTCGTCTCCACGCAGGAGCGGCTGAAGGCGCCGGCGGAAGCCACCGGCGGCAGCGTGCGCCGGCTGGCCTCGTCGACGGCCAGCGACGTGACGCTGCCTTCCATCGTACCGGTGCGTTCGGCCGGCGAAGCGTCGGGCAGCGACTGGATCGGCCTGCGCACCACCGACGACAGCGTCTTGAAGGCCGTGTCGCGCGTACCGCTGTTCGGCGGCTTCCTCGGCCTCGGCCTGCTGCTTCTGGCAATGGGCTCGATGTGGTACCGCGAGGGACGGTAGCGGGGCGCACTTCCCTTCTCCCCTTGTGGGAGAAGGAAAAAGCGCCCTGCTCCTGCCCTCCGCTATGGCTCCGGGCGTTCGTCGCTTTAGTCGACAAATCGTTGTCGACTAATCGCCCTGCGGGCGACCGCTCCTCACTCCTCCGGTTCCGTCGTGAACAACAGCGGATAGCCCTTGGCCTTGCCGGCGTCGGTGGCCCGTGTCGCCTTGGTCTCGGCGACATCCCTGGTGAAGACCGCGACCACGCAGACGCCGCGCTGGTGCGCGGTGATCATGACCCGGTGCGCCTGGTCCTCACTGAGCTTGAACTCGCCCTTCAGCACCGTCACCACGAATTCGCGCGGGGTGAAATCGTCATTGATGAGGATGACCTTGTAGAGCTTCGGCCGCTCTGTCTGCGGCTTCACCTTGACGCGCGGTTTTGTGGTGATTTCAGGCATTCGAACCGACTGTTTCGCGATCAAACTTAAGCCCGCATTTTGCCACGGGTGGCAGCGACCGTCCATTTGCGGACCGTCGGCGGGCACGCCCGGTCCTTCACGATCATGTGGGAAATGGTCTGTCGCGGTTCAACGGCCCTGACGGCCGAAGATCCGGCGACTTGCGTCGGCATCCGCCCGGCGTTCCAGCCATGCGGCGATCGGCCATCCGGCAACGCAGATCAGCGTCACGCCGGCGAGTACGATCAAAAGCCACGCCTGCACGGGCGTGATGTAATCCCAGTTGCTGGAAATCGCCGGCGCGAACAGCGAAGGCTCGGTGCGCCCGCTTGCAGGGTCCGGCACGGGGCTGGCGGTGAGCAGAATCAGCACCCTGGCGACGCCGGTGGCAACCAGGCCGCCGATCACCATGGAGCGAAAAATGGACGAAAGCCGCTTCTTCATGCGGATTGTCCTACAGGGCCGGCATTGCAAACGGGTTAAGCATGATCGAGATGCGTGGCTGGAAGCCGCCGGGTGTTCAGCTTATCGACCGTGCCCTTGGCAGAAGGCCGTCCCAGCCGGTTTGCGGCTGGGGCGGCCTTAGTTGAACTAACCTCGAAGCCGATCAGGGCTTCTTGGGAGCAGCCTTCGCAGGGGCCGCCTTCGCGGGAGCAGCCATCGCGGGGGCCTTCTTGACCGGGCACTTGTGCGTCTTGGTCACCTTGCAGACGGTCTTCTTGGCGACCTTCTTCGGAGCAGCCTTGGCCGGAGCGGTGGTCATCGCGGCAGCAGCCGGAGCGGTGGTCGTGGTGGCGGCAGCCGGGGCAGCGGTCGTGGTGGCGGCTGCGTTGCCGAGAACCGGCATCGAGAAGGCGAGAGCGACGGCGAGACCAAGGGCGGACAGGATGGACTTGTTCATGGCTTCATTTCCTTTTTTCTGCGGGTCGTTTTTGAGTGTCACTGGACCGGGTCGTTCGGTGTCACTCCAAGCAGCTTCAAAGCATTGGCGAGCATCCGGATGCCCTGCGCCTGTTTCTTGGCGGCGCAGTACCGGTTGCCCTTTCTCTGAAGTGCCTTTGCCGCGGTGACCTGCGTTGCCGTGGCATGGGTTTCGAGGGCTTCATCAAATTGGTGGCTGAGATTGGCGCACCGTTCGCTCCGGGTGAGCGGCGCCTTTGCATCCGATTGGTCGACAGCGGCAGTGAGCAGGCCAAGGCCTAGCAGAACTCCCAACAAACTGATCGACAATCTTGGCATTGGTTAATCCGTAAACCCGGAGACTAGCGTCGCAGCCGATGACCTGACCGCCACGGCACCGTTATGCCGGCCTACTTTTTCAGGAGTTTTTCCCGATTGTAGAATTTTGTTTCTGGATTGTGTCTGGCCAGGCCACGCCAAGACCGTCGCCATGTGGAGAAGGCGGAATTCATTCTCCCTTGAAAAGCAAGGTACTGGCCAACATATGGCCCGAATTCTATCGTGTGGCTGACTAGCCAATCATGGCTTGGCCGGCAACCGGGACAGCGCACCTGTGAAATCCGAGACACACATACTGATCGTCGACGACGACAAGGGCATCCGCGACCTGCTTCAGGAGTTCTTCCAGAAGCGGGGCCTGCACACCTCGGTTGCCGCCGACGGCGCCGAGATGGAGGCCGTCCTGCGCCGTTCCCAGGTGGATCTCATCGTGCTCGACGTGATGCTGCCCGGCAGGAGCGGGCTGGAACTGTGCCGCGACCTGCGCGCCCAGTATACGACACCTATCATCATGCTGACCGCCGTCACCGAGACAACGGACCGTGTCGTCGGCCTCGAGATGGGCGCCGACGACTATGTGCCCAAGCCCTTCGACCCGCGCGAGTTGCTGGCGCGCATCCGCGCCGTGCTGCGGCGCAACGGCGCCGCCGAGCCGAAGCGCGCCACCACAAAGCAGATTTACCATTTCGCCGGCTGGACCATGGACTGTTCGCGCCGCCGGCTGACCGCGCCCGACGACGTCAGGGTCGAACTGACCATGGCCGAGTTCAACCTCCTGCAGACCTTCGTCAAGAGCGCTCAGCGCGTGCTGACCCGCGACCAGCTCATCGAACTGTCCGGCGGCGACAGCGACTATTCCTTCGACCGCAGCATCGACATCCTGGTCAGCCGGTTGCGGCGCAAGATGGAAGATGATCCCAAGACGCCCAAACTGATCCTCACCGTGCGCAGCGGCGGCTACCAGTTCCTGCCCGAGACGACCTCCGAATGAGACGTTTCCTGCCGCAGACCTTGCCTGTCTGGGTGCTGCTGATCGTCATTGCCGGCCTGCTGATCAGCCAGGTCGCGACGCTTTACATCGTGTCGCGCGACCGCGCCGCCGCCAATGACGTGGTCGACCTCTACCGTCTCAACGACCGCGCCTTCTCGCTCGTGCAGTTGATGAGTGGCGCCACGCCGGAGGAGCGCAAGGCGACCGCCGCGGGCCTGTTCAACTCGACATACGCGCTCACCGTCTCGGACACGCCCGCCGTCACCTCTTCGATCGCCGGCGACGACGAACTGGCCGAGCTCGAGGATATCCTCGTCGGCCGGCTGTCGAAGTTCGGCATCACCGACGCGCGCGTGCGCCGCGATCCGGCGACGCGCGAAGCAGACGATGCCAGCGGCGCGGCGCCGGGGCCCGATATCGGCCAGGTCGAGCGGGACCTTCTGGTGCTGGCCGCCGATTTCGCCCAGAGCGACAAGCTGACGGCCTCGCTGCGCTTCGCCGACGGCCAATGGCTGAACTTCACCGAACCGATCACCCCCGTCGGCCCGATCCTGAGCGTCGACAGCCTGCCGCTCTATGCGCTGATCGCGGGGCTGGTGGTGATCATGTCGATCTGGTCGCTGCGCCGGCTGACCGCGCCCTACCGGATGATGGAAACCGCCGTGAACAGGATCGGCAAGGACCTGAAGAGCCCGCCGATCGCCGAGAGCGGCAGCCGTGAGGTGCGTGCCGCCGCCAGGGCGATCAACGCCATGCAGACCAGGCTGCGCGAATATGTCGAGGACCGCGAACATCTTGCCGCCGCACTCGCGCATGACCTGCGCACGCCGATGACGCGCATGCGGCTGCGCCTGGAGCTGTTGCGCAAATCGGCGGTTCGCGAGGCGCTGGCGCATGATCTCGCCGATGTCGAGAGCATCGCCAGTTCGGTGATCGACTTCGCCACCTTCGAGGTGAACGAGGAAAAGAGCGAACGCATCGACTTCTGGTCGCTCGTGGAATCGATCGCCGACGCCTATCCGGACGTCTCGTTCGACAATGACGACACCCGCTCACGCGGCCTGATCTGCATGGCGCGGCCGGTGGCGCTGAAGCGCTGCGTCACCAATCTGGTGCAGAACGCCGTCACCTATGGCAAGAAGGCGCATCTCAGCCTGCGCCGCTCCGACGGCACGATCACGCTCGCCATCCGCGACGAGGGGCCGGGCATACCCCAGGCCCAGATCGACGCCGTGTTCGGCTCCTTCGTGCGCCTCGAACAGTCCCGCAACCGCCAGACCGGTGGGCTCGGGCTCGGGCTGACCATCGCCCGCAACATCGCGCGTGCGGCGGGCGGCGAAGTCCGCCTGTCCAACCATCCGGACGGTGGCCTGCTGACGGAGCTGCGCCTGCCGCTGGCGGCTTGAGGACTGATCAGGCCGCATCGAACGTCAACTTGTCGCGATGATCTTCCAGGCCAACAGCGCGATGATGACCGCCGCCGTGAGCATTGTTGCCCAGCGGTGCCGCCCGGATGCATGCAGAACGAGAACGGCCAGCGCCGCGATCGACGCGGCAAGGCCCCCTTCGACATAGAAGAGCTGTGCGCCGTCAATCGGCCCGCCGCTTGCGCCTCCGACACGGAAGAACTCCAGGATCGACCGGATCGCGATCACGATCAGCAAGCCGAGCGCCGCCTGCGCCGCACGCGCCGTCGACAGCCAGTTCAATATCCGTTTCAAGGCGCCTCCCGATGCGACCCGAAAGCCTTCGGTTGACGTTGCCGGCCTACCGCCGCAGCACCGCGCTCAGCACGTCGCGAATGCCGATGGCGCCGACGAAGCGGGACTGATCGTCGAACAGCGCTACCGGTGCCGTCTGCGAGCGGTGCATGGCAAGCATCACGGTCTTCAGCGAGGTGCCGGGATTGGCCCAGAACACCTGCGCCAGCTCCTCCGGCTGGCCCTCGACATCGGCGCAGGACACCCATACGGCCGGCTTGCCGTCGCGCTCGGCCGCCGCCACCAGCCCGTGCTCGTCGATCTTGAAACGCGTCGTCTTGCGCCGGTCGAGCCACACCCAGCCATTGTCGCCATGCTCGAGGTCGCGACGGTCGCGCATGACGTTCCAGGCGGTGAGCACCGAGAGCGGGTTCACATTGGCGATGAAGTCGCGGACATAATCGTTGGCGGGGCGCAGCACGATGTCTTCCGGCGCGCCCGTCTGGACGATACGGCCGCCCTCCATGATGGTGATGTGGCTGCCGATCTTCAGTGCCTCCTCGAGGTCGTGGCTGACGAAGATGATGGTCTTCTTCAGCTCCGCCTGCAGCTGCAGAAGTTCGTCCTGCAGCTTGGTGCGGATCAGCGGATCGAGGGCCGAGAAGGGCTCGTCCATCAGCAGGATAGGCGCCTCGGTGGCGAAGGCGCGCGCCAGGCCGACGCGCTGCTGCATGCCGCCCGAGAGCTCATGCGCGTATTTGTTCGACCATTGGTCGAGGTTGACCAGCTTGAGCTGCCTGTGCACCCGCTCCTTGCGCTCGGCATCCGGCACGCCGGCGAGTTCGAGGCCGAGGCCGACATTCTCCTCCACCGTGCGCCACGGCAACAGGCCGAACTGCTGGAAAACCATCGCCACCTGCTTCTGCCGCAGCCGCCGCAAGGTCGGCTCGTCGCAAGTGACGACATCGACCGTGCGGTCGCCGTCCTTGACCAGCACCTGGCCGCGCGACACCACGTTGAGCCGGTTGACCGCCCGAAGCAGCGTCGACTTGCCCGAACCGGACAGGCCCATCAGCACCGAGATTTCCCCCTCATGCACGGTCAGGCTGGCTCCGGCGCAGCCGAGCACATTGCCGGTCTTCTCGAGTATCTCGGCCCGGGTAGCGCCCTTGTCGATCATCGCCAGCGAGCCGGCCTGGTCGGCGCCGAAGACGATATCGACATTCCTGAAATCGACGGCGACGGTCATTTCTTGCCTCCAACGCCAATGCGGGTCATCCGGTCGAGCACGATGGCGAGCACGACGATGGCGAGACCGGCCTCAAGGCCAAGGTCGATGCGGCGCGAACCGAGCGCCCGGTTGATTTCCGTGCCCAGCCCGCCGGCGCCGATCAGGGCGGCGAACACCACCATCGACAGTGACAGCATGATCGACTGTGTCAGGCCCGCCATGATGGTGGGCAGCGCCGAGGGCAGCTCGACCTTCCACAACAGCTGGCTCTTGGTGGCCCCGAAGGCCTCGCCGGCCTCGATGATCGATTTCGGCACCGAGACGACGCCGAGATGGGTCAGCCTGACCGCGGTCGGGATGACGAAGATGATGGTGACGATAAGGCCGGGCGCGTTGCCGAGGCCGAACAGCGTCAGCACCGGGATCAAGTAGACGAAGGTCGGCAGCGTCTGCATCAGATCGAGCACCGGCAGCATGATGCGATAGACCTTCGGCTTGTGCGCCGCCCAGATGCCGAGCGGCACGCCGATGGCCATCGCCGCCGCGGCGGCCGCGACCACCAGCACCAGCGTCTGCACCGTCTGCTTCCAGAGGTTCTGGTTGATGATGAAGATCAGGCCGAGGAAAACCGCGATGGCGAGTGGCCGCGAGCGCTGCAGCAGCCAGGCAATGACGGCGATCACCAAAGCGAGCAGCACCGGCGGTACCATCAGCAGGATGTCGACCAGGCCGTCGAGCAGGAAATTGAGGCCGTTCGAAAAAGCCCTGAACACGGTATCGAAATTGTCGGTGAGGAAGCCGAAGAACGCCTTTCCCCAGGCGCCGATCGGGATCTTGTGATCGACCATGAATTTGGAAATCGGATCCATCTCACCCCTCGTTTGCCAGAGCTCTGCCTTCGGCCCCGTATTGTCGCAACGTCATCTTGTCACAGGATACGAAAAAGGGCAGCCTTTCCACAATGGCTGCCCTCTGTTTCGGTCACGCCGAAATCAAAGTCGGCTCAGCTCCCGAGCGCGGTCTTGACCGCCGCCGCCGCGTCGCCGCCGTCGAAGGTGGTCACGCCGGCAATCCAGGGCTTGACCGCATCTGGATTTTTCTTCAGCCAGTCGGTTGCCACCGTGTTTGCATCGCTGCCTTTCAGGATGGCGTCCATCATCTGCCCTTCCATATCCAGATTGAATTTCAGGTTGGCGATGAACTTGCCGACATTCGGGCACTCGGTCATGTAGCCCTTGCGCACATTGGTCGAGACGGTGGCCGCGCCAAAACCGCTGTCGCCCATGCCGTCGAGATAGGTGATCTTCATGGCGCCCATCACAGGATGCGGCGTCCAGCCGAGGAAGGCGATCCACTCATTGTTCTTCATCGACTGCTCGGCCTGCGTCAGCATGCCGGCCTCCGAGGATTCGACCAGTTCGAACCCGTCGAGATTGTCCTTCGGGTTCTTGATCATGTCGAGGATGATGCGATTGCCGTCATTGCCGGCCTCGATGCCGTAGATCTTGCCGTTGAACTTGTCCTTGAACTTGCCGAGATCGGTCAGCGACTTGACGCCGGCATCCGCGACATAGGTCGGCACGACGATGCCGTAACCGGCACCGGCCAGGTTCTGGCTGACGGTCTCGACCGAACCGTCGGCCGTGTAATCCTTGATGTCGTTGGTCATCGACGGCATCCAGTTGCCGAGGAAGACATCGAGGTCCTTGTTCTTCAGCGACGCATAGGTCACCGGAACCGAGAGCTGGATCACCTGCGGCTCGTAGCCGAGCGCGGTAAGCAGCACGGAGGCCAGCCCGGTGGTAGCCTGGATGTCGGTCCAGCCGACGTCGGAGAGGCGAACCGTCTTGCAGCTTGCCGGATCGCCGGCGAAGGCCGCGCCCGTGGACAGGAAAGCCGCCAAGCCTAGGCCGGCGACGAAGGAATTCATACGCGACATCTGTATTCTCCCATTTCGATTTCTTTGGCGAAGCGAAGTTACGGTTTTTGTGCCCGCCTTGTTTCGTCAGCCAAACACCATTCTGAAGTGGTTTCAAGCACTAAGACAATCACGATCAACGGCGCTGGCTGGCCAATCAGCGACACCGCTGACGCTTTCCGTGCCAGGCCCAAGCGCAATCTGCCTCGGCAGTGGCGGCTTTTTCAGGGGAATGCGGCCGCGGCCCCTCCCCGCGCGGCGGCAAGTCGGCTTAAAAGGGCGGCATGGCCAAGCTTTACTTCCACTACGCGACGATGAACGCCGGCAAGACGACCATGCTGTTGCAGGCATCGTACAATTACCGCGAACGCGGCATGACGACGATGCTGTTCGTCGCCGGTCACTACCGCATGGGCGACACCGGCTTGATTTCGTCGCGCATCGGGCTGGAGGCGGAAGCCGAGATGTTTCGCGATGGCGACGACCTGTTCGCCCGCGTCGCCGAGCATCACCAGCACACGGCGGTGCATTGCATCTTCGTCGATGAGGCCCAGTTCCTGGAGGAAGAACAGGTCTGGCAGCTTGCCCGCATCTCCGACCGGCTCAACATCCCCGTCATGTGCTACGGCCTGCGCACCGATTTCCAGGGCAAGCTGTTTCCCGGCTCGCGCGCGCTGCTGGCGA
This sequence comes from Mesorhizobium sp. WSM3626, assembly GCF_000513935.1. Classification (GTDB taxonomy): domain Bacteria; phylum Pseudomonadota; class Alphaproteobacteria; order Rhizobiales; family Rhizobiaceae; genus Mesorhizobium; species Mesorhizobium salmacidum. The sequence continues at coordinate 154,821 of NZ_AZUY01000010.1, forward strand.
TCGCCGATGATCTGCGCGAGGTGCGCACCATCTGCCGCTGCGGCCGCAAGGCGACCATGGTCGTGCGCCTCGGTCCCGACGGCAAGGTGGCCCGCCAGGGCGAACAGGTGGCAATCGGCAAGGACGTCTATGTCTCCCTCTGCCGCCGCCATTGGGAAGAGGAAATGGGCCGCGCGGCACCCGACGACTTCATCGGCTTTGTCAGCGGCTGAAACGAGGGCCCGCTTGACGCCGGCATCGGGCAGTTGGCTGCCATCTCTTGCAGCCGCGCCATTCCATGTGCCTTTGTTAAGGTCGGCGCCCTATTTTCCCGCCACAGCCAGAACTCCCCGGGGTCAGCCATGCTTCGAGCCGTCTTGTCCGCCAGCCTTCTTCTCCTGGCCACTTCCGTTGCCGTCCAGGCCGGAGGCGATCCTGTGCTGGGCAAACATGTTTTCAACCGGTGTATGACCTGCCATGAGGCGGCCACGGACCGCGACAAGGTCGGCCCGCATCTTATGGGCGTCGTCGGTCGCACGGCCGGGACCGCCGAAAGCTTCCTCGGTTATTATTCCGAGGCGATGAAGAGCGCGGGCGCTGCCGGTCTCGTTTGGGACGAGGCAAATCTTGCCGAATACCTCAAATCGCCCAAGCTGAAGGTGCCCGGCAACAGGATGGCCTTCAGCGGGCTGAGCAATGACGACGACATCGCCAACGTCATTGCCTATCTGAAGGCCGATCCCAAGCCCTGAGCAGACGCCGTCCGGAGTGGACTGGCTTGCGCCCGCCTGTGGGGCTGGAAGGGTCAGTTATTGTCAAGTTTCGGAGCCATCTGCTTCGGCGTGGACTGATTGCTTTGCCGACATGAAAGTTCAAAATCAGCTGAACCAGGCTTGGCCGGCCAGTTGATCACGCCATGACCACGGCTCCATTGCCTTTCAAGGGTTCGGCCGAATATTTGTTTCGCGCAGCGCACTGTTTTCACGTCTTTCAATCCCCTGATACCCCACATATATTCGCCGCTGTTCGCAACCAGCGAGCGGAAGCCGAAGCGGGAGGCCCCTATGGCGACATTGCAGAATTTCGATGCCGAAATTGCCAAGACCAAGCAGGTCGTCCAGGATATGCGCACCAAGATCGAGCAATCCGGCACCGTGCTCGACACGCTCGCAACCGCCGACAAGAAGATCGGCGACGCCAATTTCGACATCGAGAACGCCCGCATCGAGGATGTGCTGAAGCAGCAGAAGGTGATGGAAGGCAACATCGCCGACCTGATCATCGGCCTCGAGGACGCCACCAATGTCTTCGGCGCCGAGTTCGAGAGCATGAAGAACTATACCGGCTGGGAAAACTTCGTCGGCGTCTTTTCGGCGCAGCGCAAGCAGCGCATGCGCACCGACCGCGTGCGCAACATGTCGCTCGCCGGCAATCTGCAGGAACTGCTGGCCAAGTCCGACACCATCGTCGGCATATTGAAGGCGCAGAAGGAAGTTCTCGACCAGCGCTACAAGACCTCCGAAGCCAGCCTGTCGCAGGTTATCGAGCGCCGCAAGACCACGATGACGAACCTCGAAGCCGTGCAGAAGCGCATCGAGGAGCTCAATCCGATGCTGCTCGACATCGAAAACAAGATCGCCGCCTCGACCAGCCAGAAAGACCGCACGCAGCTCGAGGGCGAACGTTCCAAGCTCGCCACCGAATACAATGAAAAGCAGGCCAAGGAACAGGAGCTGCTGGCCGAAAGCCAGACGCTGGAGCGCTACACCTCGATGTTCCAGACCTTCGTCGATTCGCTCAACAACCAGATCGCCGCCCAGTCGACGCTGATCAACAAGCTGACCATCGATACCGAGCAGCGCATCGTGCTCTACAAGGCTTTGGAAGATTCTTTGAAGACCGCCGCGCAGCAGGACGTCGCCCACAAGATCAACACGCTGGGCAGCCAGGTCGACAACACGGCCGAGGAAACCATGGCCGGCATCGGCGCAGCCTCGCAGAAGCACATCGGCGACCTGCTCGAAATGCACGAGAAGAACATGGTGGCCAGCGCCGACATCCAGCGCCGCAAGAAGCTGGCCGACGATGCCTTCGCCCGCCGCTTCGACGAGGTGCTGAAGAAGCACAATTCGGCCAACTACGTGCAGTCATAATTGCCGCGCGCACCGGTGCGACAATCGCAGGGCTGACAGCATGACACCCGAAAACGACGCGGCGGCGCGGTATTTCTCGGCAATCACGGCCGCGCTCGGCGGCCTTGAAGTGTTCATGCGCGACGACCGCTCGCCGCTTTACCGGCATGGCATCGTCGCCAAGATCGTTGCCGAATACATCGCCCGGCTCGACAAGTCCTTTTCGTGCTGGCGCAACCGGCTGGGCTTTATGGACACGTTCCGCATTTCGCGCGCCGAAAGCGGCTACCCGGTGTTCCAGAACCTGCTCGAACTGGAAAACGACCGCCGCCAGGCCGACGGCCGGCTCGCCAACATTCCCCAGGCCGGCGAGCTGCGCGAGGAGATGGCCGACTTCATCCTGCGCCACAAGCAGTTCCCCGACGCGCTGCAGAAATCGATGGCCGAGCGGCTCTATCTCGAGGACGTCAAGAGCGAGCAGACCTTCGGTCCGTTCACGCTGGCGCAGACTGCGAAGGTTTCCGTCAATCCGAAGACGGCGCGGCCCTATTATCTGGTCCACTGGGCGACCTTCGACGGCAGCGCCAACCTGCCTTTGGTCTACATGGTGACGGTGGAGGATTCATCGGACAGCATGGTCAGCCAGCTTGTCGACCGGAGCGGCAAGCTCAACGACAAGGTCGACATTCCGCTGCCGGTCGACGGCCTGCTCAACCCCGAACTTGCCCATCGTTTCGACGATTTCACCGAGAAAAATTCGGCCTATACGCTGTCGCCGGCGACCATCGCCGTCAACCTCGACAAAGACTTCGAGCCACTGCACCCCAAGCAGCTGAGGCGGGTGGTGCTCGGTCCCTTCTACTCGGCAGGCATCACCGACAACAATTCGACGGTGACGGAAGTGCTGGCCAAGGTGCGCAAGCCCGAAAACGCCTGGCTTTTGACCTGGACCATCCAGGAAGTCTATTCCAAGGGCGAGAAGCCGGGCCGCAAGGGCCTGTTCTCAAGCGAGAAGACGACGCAGGAATTCTTCATCAACACCGATGACCTCGAGGCCGCTCGCCAGGGCGTGTCGAGCTACGAAAACCACGCGCTGATCCCGCACGAGGCTTATCAGGCGCTTTACGCCGCGGGCGAAGCACAAAAGATATTTGCCGGCTACAAGGTTCACATCCTGTCGAATGGGCAGGTGATATCGGATGTCTAGGAACCTGCTTTGCGTCATTAAAAGCCACGCAGCACTGAGGCGCCAGCAATGACCGGCGAAGCTAATATCTCCAGCAAGAAGCGGCAGCTCGATGCGCTGAAGAGGAGAGTTCGGCCCGGCGCCCTGGAAGGCTTGGAACACAGCCAGCGTATCGACATAACGTACACGTCGAACGCGATCGAGGGAAACACACTGACGGCGGGCGAGACGGCCCTGGTTCTGGAAAAAGGCATCACGATCAGTGGCAAGCCGCTCAAGGATCATCTCGAGGCAATCGACCACGCACGCGCATTGAGTTGGGTACTCGAAATCGCATCTAAAGACGACCATCCGATCATGGAGGCGGACATCCGCAATCTTCATCATCTGGTCGTGGCGAACTCCAAGCCGGAGATAGCTGGCCAATACGCCGACAGCGCCCGTTACGTGAATACCAATGTCGGCGTATTCAATTTTCCCGCCCCTGTGGAGATTCCAGCGCTGATGGAAGTTTTTTGCCGGTGGTTGAGCGCGGCGCCAAGCACGCCACGAACTGCGTTCGAGGCTCATCGGCGTTTCGTCGCCATTCACCCGTTCAATGACGGCAACGGGCGTACAGCACGCCTTTTGATGAATCTGGTGCTGGCGCGAGGTGGATACCCGCCGGTAGCGATCCGTCCCGAAGATCGCCCCGATTACATTGCCGCGCTCGAGATCGACCAGGGCGGCGGAGGGCACGTCGCTTTCGACAAGCTGCTTTTCGAAAGGCTGGACCAGACTTTGGACATCTATCTGGACGCAGCGCGTCAGGCGCAGGATCGTTCTGCGGAAGGCGGGAAAGTAATCCCGATAAGGAGCTGATCATGGACACCGGCCTGACCACCATCCCGGAAGCGGCTATCGAAAAGCACCGCGCCACCGCGCAAAGCTTCATCACCCGCATCGTCGTGCTGGAAGATCCCTCGCGCGAATCCGGCACCGCGCTTGCCGGCACCAACCGGCGCTTCGTTTCCACCGTCTCGGTCGGTTCGGTGCGGCGCACGCGCGAGGTCGAGCTGTCGAAGACCGTCGGCGCCGTCCATCCCGACGACCAGTTGCTGACCATCGCGCAGCACACGCTGCTCTTTCGCGCCCGGCGCGGCACGGCGCTCGCGCTGGCGGTATCGGACGTGTTCGCCGAAGGCTCCGATCTTGAAAGCCTGCAGGCCAGGAACACCCGCGCTCCGCTCGAAGGCGACGAGGCGTCCACCTTCAAGAAACTGCTGTCGGCCTCGGCCTATATCTCAGCTTTCAGCCTTGCCTCCTACCTGTTCCAGCTCATCGACAGTGACGGCGAGGCGCCGAACGACATACCAGAACCGGACTTCCTGTTCGACACGCCGCAGGACGCGGTGAAATCGATCCTGGCCGGTCTCGACAAGGCGATATCGGGCTCGACAGACGATACCGACCTGATGACCCGCGCCCGCGCCTTCGCCCGCGTCGCCATCGACGGACTTCTGGCGCGCAAAGGCCGCTTCGACGGCATCGGCCCGTTCGAGAACGCCCATATCCGCATCGACGCCGACGACTTCACCCTCGACGGCTTCGACGTCGCGCCGGGCAAGCGCTCCAAGCCGCTGGTGATGACCTTCAAGACGCCGGAAGAGGTCGTCGGCAATCACATCGCCAAATACCAGTCGGTCAAACTCGCCAAGATGCTGATGGCCTACGACTTCGAGCGCGAGCTGAACCCGTTCGTCGAGCTTGGCGGCTTCCTGTTCACCTTCATCGGCGACGGGGCGCCCGGCACCGGCAAAACGACGCTGATCCAGATGATCGCCGGCCTCGTCAACGGCTATTGCCAGGTCGCCGGCTATCCCTTCGCCTACGAGAACTTCGGCGTCGACCAGATCTCGTCCTACCAGGGCAAATCAGGCCAGAACTGCCGCCAGTTCATCAACAATGTCTTGAACCCGCGCGTCATCGGCTTCGGCACCATCGACGACATCGACCAAGTGGCCGCTAGACGCTCCGACGACCGCGCCTCGGCCGGCCAGCAGGAGATCACCGGCGTGCTGATGGATGCCTTCGCCGGCGCCGCCACCGTGGTGCGCGGCAATTGCTCGTTCGGCATGTTTTCCAACTATCCGGAGAATGTCGACGACGCACTGCGCCAGCGCGCCGGCGCCCGCTGGCTGGTCGACGGGCCTCAGACCCGCGACGACTATATCGACATTTTCGTGCTGCTCGCCGGCAAGAACCACGAGATCCCCCTGGGCAAGCACGAGCTCTACGCCGCGCAGGAAATCCAGCGCGCCGTGACCGAAGCTTATGAGGAGCATGAAAAGCCGCAGGAGGACGGGCTGATGCGGGTCTATGAGCGCTACATGAAGGAAAACGGCGCGCCCAAGACCATGGCCGACATCGGCAGCTACCTGCACCTGATCAAGGACGCCGAACCGCGCTTCACCGGCCGCGCCATCAAGAACGTCACCGACGCCATCAAGATGCGCGCCATGGACATCGAGCTTCCAGACGATTGGTTCGAAAAGCCGGAAGCTTTCATGCACAAGAGCTACGACGACAAGAAAGCGATGATCGAGGAACTGCGCGGCCCGTTCTCGATGGACATGGTCATGCAGGAGATCAACCGCTACGCCGATTCCGAATTCCGCTATTCCGACAAATCGGACGACGCCGCGGTGGAGAAGCTGCTGCGTGACGCAAGGCTGCGCGAACGCGCTGCGCGCGAAATGGAGGAGATGAAGAAGAAGGGTCTGTGGAATGCGTGAGGCGCGCCAGCCTTCCCTTCTCCCCTTGTGGGAGAAGGTGTCGCCGAAGGCGACGGATGAGGGGTGCTCCAGCTTGGCAAGGAGGGCGATCCTTCGCGCACCCCTCATCCGTCTCGGCGCTGCGCGCCGATCCACCTTCTCCCACAAGGGGAGAAGGAAGAGCCGCGCCCCTCATCCGCCCTTCGGGCACCTTCTCCCCGTAAACGGGGAGAAGGAAGATTGACCCACGCCCGCAAACCCGACCTCCTTCGCGACAACGAGCTCATCTACGGCCGTTTGCTCACCGTCGACGAGGCGCATCTCATCCAGCGTTACAACAAGGCGCTGGCTGCTTTCGGCCTCAAGCCCACCAGGCTAAAGAGCTTCCAGATCGACCGCACCGGCTTTTCGCCCGAAGTGGCCGAGGAGTGTGGCGACTACGACTATCTCGATCCCAACGAGGTCAACCGCCGCTTCATCATCCTGACGCCGTCGCAGATCGACCTGCCGGTGGTGCACACCGCCTTCTCCAACACCTCGCAGCTGATGTTCGAGTTCATGTCCAGGAACCAGCGCGCCATCGACGCGCTGACCATCAAGGACGTCATCTACGGCGAGATCGAGGATTCCGTTCCCAAGGTCAACGACATCGAGGACCTGCTGTCGATCAGCCAGGTCGAATTCAAAGTGCTGTCGGCGGAAGACGTGCTGGGCAAGGCCGCCGAACTCGGCAAGCTCGTCGACCGGCTGAAGCAGGAGCCCGACGCCTGGCGCGACGATGCCATGCTGACCCGCATGGTGGAACTCGCCAAGGTCTGCGGCGACATCCGCGAGAACGCGCTGGTGCCGGACCAGGTGATCTTCCGCCACAATGCCTACTGGACCAGCCATTTCGGCGGGCTCTATGTCTTTGTCGATCCCGACATGACGACGGTGATCAGCGATCCGGCCGCCCCCGGTTTTCGCCGCTCGCGGCCCTGGCAGGTGAGCTATCTCTCGATCAAGGACGCAGACAAGGTGTTCAAATTCCTGGCTGCCACCGGCCGCATCGAACTGCCGCGCGCTTCCTGGATCGAGGCCTCGGGCTATCTCGAGCATCGCGCCGAAATGGTGGTGCGCGCGCTGATCCGCGACGCCGAGCCGGACCGCAATTTAACCGATGTCGACAAGGTCTGGCTGCAGACATGGATCCAGAGCCATGCCGACCTGATCACCTCGGACGGGAATTTTCCTTTCCTCAACGCCGCCAAACGCGAGATCGCCCAGCTCGGCCATCTCAAGGTCGAGGATGCCTTCCCGCAGCAGCGTTTCCTGGTGGTCCGCGCCAAGCCCGACCATCCCGACGCCTGGCTGACCAACCGGCTGATCTCGGATTTCGTGCCGTCGGACTTCGTCTCGCGCTACATCTTCAACAAGGACGGCTTCTATAACGACTATGACGGCTTCAGCGACGCCTGGCGATCGCATGTTGTGGACGTTCTGAAAACCACATATTTGAAGGACAAGGTGGCGTTTCGCACACGCCTCTACGGCCTGACCGACTAGAACGAATGCACCGTCATTCCGTTCTAACTTGTTGTTTTGGTGCATGACGCTATCCAAAAAGTCTGCAACTTTTTGGCATCATGTTGAGGGGGTGATACAGCCATGCTCGATCCGATCGTGAATTTCTTCACCCGGATTTTCCAGTGGATCGGTCGCGGCATCGGCCTGTTGATCGGCGTGATCCTGTGGCCCTTCATGTGGGCCGGCCGCTGGTACACGCAGCGCGGCTGGATCCTCAAGGCGATAGTCGGCCTCGCCGTGCTGGTGCTGATCGGCCTCTACGCCAACTTCTTCTACGCCACCCAGTGGTGGAACAACTTCAACCCGAACTACCCGGACACCTATACTTTCGAGAAGCGCAACGTTTCCGCCGGTGAGCAGGTAGCCGCCGGGGCCGGCACCGACACGGCCAAGACCTGCGGCAACTCCGGCATCGCCCAGGTGGCGGCCGACCTGACCGACTTCAACGTCAACCAGAACGCCTGGATCTCGTCGATGATCCTCTACAAGCTCGGCCTGTTCGGCATAGACTGGGACAACACCCCGTGGATGGACAACAAGGCCTCTTTCCAGCGCGGCATCAATCAGGCGGTGCGACGTACGGCGACCGAGCTTGCCGACAATCTCGGCCGCGTGCGCACGACTTCGCAGATCGATGCCGACCTGCAGGACGCGCGCGGCAACCTGCAGTTCGACGAGTATACCTGGTACTTCGGCGTGAGCCCGTTTGGACCGAAGACGCCGACGCCGAGCTACTATCGCGACGCGGTGCGCAAGCTGCGTTCGTTCAATGCCCGGCTTGCCACCTGCCAGGCCACTTTCGATGCCCGCGCCGACAATTTGAAGCAGTATATCGACCGCATCGCCAGTGACATCGGCTCGACGTCCGCAATCCTCAAGGAGCGCGCCGAGAACCACAACAATGGCTGGTTCGACACCCGCGCCGACGACCGCTACTGGTTCGCCTATGGCCAGCTCTATGCCTATTACGGCCTGATGAAAGGCGCCCAGGCCGACTTCGAGAACGTCATCAAGGAAAAGCACCTGCAGAGCCTTTGGGATACGATGGACGCGCAGTTCGTGTCGGCCCTGCGTATCCAGCCCTTCATCATCGCCAACGGCCGCGAGGACGGCTGGCTGCTGCCGACCCATCTGACGACGATGGGCTTCTACGTGCTTCGGGTGCGCTCCAACATGGTCGAAATCAGCAACGTGCTGACGCAGTAGCGCTGTCCCACCGCAACACCAGCGATGGCGAATTTGCGCCGTCGCGTCTGTCGCATTCCGTGCATTGTGCGGCTGTTTTGAGACGGCGGAAGCGCCCCTGCTCTGGCTTCTATACGGCGCGGCAAGCGGAGCCATAAAGAACCGGGAATAGGTTGGCCCGCCGCAGAGGAATTTTCTCTATAGGAAACATAGTTGCATGAAAGTTGACTCCGCCGCAGCGACAGGGTTAGATGCCCCGCGCGTCCGGCTCCAGCCTTCTTGCGAGTGAGATCACCCCCCCTCCACCGTCCAATCCAGAGGAACGCCGTCATGGCCGAAGTGAAGTCCGACATCGAGATCGCGCGTGGCGCCAGGAAAAAGCAGATCCAGGAGATCGGGAAGAAGATCGGCATCCCGACCGAACATCTGCTGCCCTACGGCCACGACAAGGCCAAGATCTCCGCCGAATTCATCAAGTCGGTGAAGGGCAACAAGGACGGCAAGCTGATCCTCGTCACCGCCATCAACCCGACGCCGGCCGGCGAAGGCAAGACCACCACCACCGTCGGCCTCGGCGACGGCCTGAACCGCATCGGCAAGAAGGCGATCGTCTGCATCCGCGAAGCTTCGCTCGGCCCGAATTTCGGCGTCAAGGGCGGTGCCGCCGGCGGTGGTTACGCGCAGGTGGTGCCGATGGAGGACATGAACCTCCATTTCACCGGCGACTTCCACGCCATCACCACGGCGCACAACCTGCTCTCGGCGCTGATCGACAACCACATCTACTGGGGCAATGAGCTCGGCATCGACACCCGCCGCGTCGTGTGGCGCCGCGTCATGGACATGAACGACCGGGCACTGCGCGAGATCATCTGCTCGCTCGGCGGCGTCGCCAACGGTTTTCCGCGCGAGGCCGGCTTCGACATCACCGTCGCCTCGGAAGTGATGGCCATTTTGTGCCTTGCCACCGACCTGAAGGACCTGGAAAAACGCCTCGGCGACATCATCGTCGCCTACCGCCGCGACAAGTCGCCGGTCTATGCCCGCGACCTCAAGGCCGACGGCGCCATGGCCGTCCTGCTCAAGGACGCCATGCAGCCCAACCTCGTGCAGACGCTGGAGAACAACCCGGCCTTCGTGCATGGCGGCCCGTTCGCCAACATCGCGCATGGCTGCAACTCGGTCGTCGCCACAACGACGGCACTGAAATTGGCGGACTATGTCGTCACCGAAGCCGGCTTCGGCGCTGACCTGGGCGCGGAAAAGTTCTTCGACATCAAGTGCCGCAAGGCGGGCCTGAAGCCGGCGGCCGCCGTCATCGTCGCCACCGTGCGCGCCATGAAGATGAATGGCGGCGTCAAGAAGGAAGACCTTGGCAAGGAAAACGTCGAGGCGGTGAAAAAGGGCTGCGCCAATCTTGGCCGCCACATCGAGAACATCAGGCAGTTCGGCGTGCCGGCGGTGGTTGCCATCAATCACTTCTATTCCGACACCGATGCCGAGATCCAGGCGATGAAGGACTATGTCGCCTCGATGGGAGAAGAGGCGATCCTGTGCAAGCACTGGGCCAGGGGCTCGGCGGGCATCGAGGACCTCGCCAACAAGGTGGTGGCGCTGGCCGAATCCGGCGCCTCGCAGTTCGCGCCGCTCTATCCCGACGCCATGCCGCTGTTCGAGAAGATCAACACAATCGTCCAGCGCATCTATCGCGGCACGGAAGCGATTGCCGACAAGTCGGTGCGCGACCAGTTGCACGCCTGGGAGCAGGCCGGCTACGGCAACCTGCCGGTCTGCATGGCCAAGACCCAGTATTCCTTCTCGACCGACCCGAACCTGCGCGGCGCGCCGACCGGCCACACCGTGCCGGTGCGTGAGGTCAGGCTTTCGGCGGGCGCGGGCTTCGTCGTCATTATCTGCGGCGAGGTCATGACCATGCCCGGCCTGCCCAAGGCGCCATCCTCGGAAAAGATCTTCCTCAACGAGGCCGGTCAGATCGAAGGCCTGTTCTGATCTTTTGTCCCGACAACGAAGAAGGGCGCCGCATCGCTGCGGCGCCCTTTTGTTTGCCGATCGTCCTACGCGGCGCTGCGCGCCAGCGCCCGCTGGTTGGACGCATGGATCGTGTCGCGTTCCGGCAGCGCGCCGGTCTTGAGGCAGTCGATCCATTCGGCGGTCTTGAGCACGGCGGCGAAGCGCGACTGCAGGATGATGCTCACCACGCGATGGATCTCCTCGGCAGAGGCATAGCCGGCTCTGTTGGCGTAGGGCACCGAGCCGGTCGCGTCGGACAGGAACTCGACCGCGAAGCCCATATGCACGGCGTGGATGATGGTCGACAGATCGCAATTATGCGTCATGTAACCGATGACCGCGATCGTATCGACGGCATTGGCGCGCAGCCAATCCTCGAGGTCGGTGCCGGTGAAGGCGCTCGGCAAATTCTTCTCGACATAATGGTCGCGGCCACGCTTGGCGATCTCCGGATGCAGTTCGCCGCCATGGCTGCCCTTGGCGAAGATCGGCGACGTCTCGGGCGCCATCTGCTTGACGACCACCACCTTGATGCCGGCAGCGGCTGCGGCATCCATCGCGCGCGCCACGTTGATGACGCTGTCGCGGAACGGCGGATGCTGGATGGCCAGATTGCCGCCGTCATAGTCGTTCTGGACGTCGATGACGACGAGCGCGCGGCGCGGCGCGGTGTTGGCTGGGTCAGACATGATGTTTCCTTTCGGGCTTGAATGCGATGGGCCGAAAATAACCTGCTGGGTTGCGCATCAACAGTGGCCCGATTGACACCATTCGAAAGAATTGGGACAATCCACCCTCACACTGGAACGCCCCATGACCGCTCCCATCATCGCCGTCCTCGCCTTCGACGGCATCAGCCCGTTCCATCTCTCCGTGCCTTGCCTGGTGTTCGGCGCGGATCGCACCAACCTCGGCCTGCCACGCTTCGACTTCCGTGTCTGCGGGGTCGAGGAAGGGCTGATCCGGACCGATGCCGGGCTGAGCATCCTGGTCCCGCACGGGCTTGCCGCGCTCGAAGACGCGGATATCGTCATCATCCCGAGCTGGAAGGATCTCGAAGCGCCTCTGGCCAAACCGCTCGAGGAAGCGCTTCGCCGCGCCCACCGGCGCGGCGCGCTGATCGTCGGCCTGTGTCTCGGCACCTTTGCCCTCGCCGCAGCCGGCCTGCTCTCGGGACGGAAGGCGACCACGCATTGGGCCTATTCTGACCAGTTGCAGGCCCTTCATCCCGACATTTCAGTCGATGCCGACGTGCTCTACGTCGACGACGGCGACATCGTCACCTCCGCCGGCGTCGCGGCCGGGCTCGACTGCTGCCTGCACATCGTGCGTGCCCGCTATGGCGCCGAGGCGGCACTGCGGCTTGCCCGGCACGTCGTGCTTTCACCGCACCGGCAGGGCGGACAGGCGCAGTTCATCGAGCGTCCCGTGGCAAAAAGCGCCAATGCTGACCGTTTCACCGAGGCGCTCGACGCGGTTCGCGCGACATCGGGCGAAACGCACAGCCTCGACAGCGTCGCCGACGCCGCAGGCCTGACACGGCGCACTTTCACCCGCCGTTTTCAGAAATCGATCGGCACCAGTTTTGGCGATTGGCTGACCGGCCAGCGGATCGAACTGGCGCAACAGCTGCTGGAAGCCACGGACAAATCGATCGACGTCGTGGCCTTCGAGGCCGGCTTCGGCAGCGCCACATCGCTGCGCCAGCACTTTTCCGCGCGGCTCCGGACCTCGCCCGCGCAATACCGGCGTGAATTTTCCAGGCGGGCCGATGTCGGCGAGCGCATGGCGCATCTCCCGGCTGCATTGATTGGGCACGTAAGCGAACTCAGCCCCGACTGACCACCCGCGCCGGATTGCCGACCACCGTCGTGTTCGCCGCCACGTCGCGCGTCACCACCGCCCCGGCGCCGACAATGGCGCCTTCGCCGATGCTGACGCCGCCAAGGATGACCGCGCTGCCGCCGATCCAGGCATTGTCGCCGATCGTGACCGGCCTGGCGATCTCCAGTCCCGCCTGCCGCCCTGCCGGCTCCTTGTGGTGCTCGGCACAATAAATCTGCACATTGGGGCCAAGCAGCGTTCCCTTGCCGATGCGCACCAAAGCGGTGTCGAGGATGGTGCAGCCGGCATTGAGGAAAGCGCGGTCGCCGAGGAAAATGTTGAATCCGTAGGCACAGTGAAACGGCGCCTCGATGCGGGCACCCTCGCCCACGCCGCCCAGCAGTGTCCGCAGGGCTGGCCCGTTCCCGCGTTGACGGGGCGGAAGTGTATTATGCTCGAACACGGCATCCGCGGCCAAGCCGCGCAACGCGCCAAGATCGTCATCCAAGCACGTATACCATTCGCCGGCCGCCATTTTCGCCCGTTCGCTCTGAACCATGGCAGTGCCTCCGTTTGACATCATTGCGAACAGCGCCGAGGCAAGGACCAGGACGTGAACTTATAAACCGGGATGGCGGCTTGACGGAACTGGTCACCGTGCCGTCACGACCTTCGATCGCAAGCGGACATTCGCGATCCGCGCCCGGCGATGAAATAGTTCAAGACCACTGTCGATTTCCGGGTAACTCGTTCGTCCTCGATAGGCAGCCGGAGAAATTCGCCAAAGCAAGGAAACGACTGCGATGACAATCACCATCACGGCATTTGAACGATCGCCCGATGGCGGCAAGGGACTGGCGCGCGATACCCGTGTTCGCTGGGCGCTGGAAGAGGTGAGGCAGCCTTACGAGGTTCGTTTTGTTTCCTTTGCAAGGATGAAGGCGCCCGACCATCTGGCTATCCATCCCTTCGGGCAGATCCCCACCTATGAGGAGGGTTCTCTCTCGCTGTTCGAGACCGGCTCGATCGTGTTTCATCTTGCCGAGCAGCATGCCGGCCTGCTGCCGAAGGATCGCAATGCCCGCGCCCGCGCGATAACGTGGATGTTTGCCGCACTGAACACCGTCGAGCCGCCGATCCTCGAATTGACCACGGCAAGGATATTCGAAGCTGACAAGCCCTGGAGCGAGGCGCGCTTGCCGCTGGTTAAGAACCGTGTTCGGTCCCGGCTGGACAGTCTCTCGGCTCACCTGGGCGTCGCCGACTGGCTCGATGATGCGTTCAGCGCCGGCGATTTGTTGATGGTGTCCGTGCTGCTGCGACTGAGAATGTCAGGCATTCTGGACGAATACCAAAACCTGGCCGCCTATGTGGCGCGCGGGGAAGCTCGGCCCGCTTATATCAGGGCCTTCGCCGCGCAATTTGCGATCAACGCTCCATCAGGCAACTGACTCGCCTCGATCCGCTGTGGCTGCCCTCATGAGTCTGCGGCCTAGCCAAATATCCGACCTATGGTAGCTTGCCGTTTCAGGGCTGTTCCGGCCCGGCATCGAGAGGGATCGGCTTGCTCTACATCCTTGCACTTCTGATCGGCGTCATTGCAGGCCTGCGCGCCATGACGGCACCTGCCGCCATCGCCTGGGGCGCCTATCTCGGCTGGCTCCCGGTTGCCGGCAGCTGGGCGAGCTTCATGAGCCATTGGGCGGCTGTGGGCATCTTCACCGTCCTGGCCATCGTCGAACTGGTCACCGACCAGCTGCCGTCGACGCCAAGCCGCAAAGTGCCGCAGCAGTTCGGCGCCCGCATCCTGCTCGGCGCCTTTTCCGGCGCGGTGCTCGGCGCGGCCGGCGGCGCCACTATCGTCTGCCTGATCGCCGGCGCCATCGGCGCGGTCATAGGCACGCTGGGCGGTGCCGAAGCGAGAGGCCGGCTGGCGGCCGCTTTCGGCAAGGACCAGCCCGCGGCTTTCATCGAGGACGCGGTGGCGATCGTCGGCGGCCTGCTGATCGTGGCGGCGGTGGCATGACGGCGAAAACCTTCGATGCCATCATCATCGGCGCTGGCCAGGCGGGGCCGCCCTTGGCCGGTCGCCTGACGGCCGCGGGCATGAGCGTGGCGCTGATCGAGCGCAAGCTGGTCGGCGGCACCTGCGTCAACACCGGCTGCATGCCAACCAAGACCATGGTCGCCAGCGCCTATGCCGCGCATCTGGCTCGGCGCGCCGCCGACTATGGCGTGACGCTTTCGGGCCCGGTCGGGGTCGATTATCACAGGATCAAGGCGCGCAAGGACAAGGTCACCAACGACGCCCGTGGCAATCTGGAGACCTGGATCGCCGGAATGGAGCGCTGCACGCTCTATCGCGGCCACGCACGCTTCGAATCCGCCAACACGGTGCGTGTCGGCGACGACCTTTTGACCGCCGAAAAGATCTTCCTCAACACGGGCGGCCGCGCCTCGGTGCCGGACCTGCCTGGCATCCACGACATCGACTATCTGACCAACTCGTCGATGATGGATCTCGACGTTTTGCCGCGCCACCTTATCGTCGTCGGCGGCAGCTACATCTCGCTCGAATTCGCGCAGATGTTCCGCCGTTTCGGCTCGGAAGTCACCGTCATCGAAAAGAGCCCGCGCCTGACCGGCCGCGAGGACGAGGACGTCTCGGCCGCCATCCTGTCGATCTTCGAAAACGAAGGCATCGCGGTCCATGTCGGCGCCGACAACATCGGCTTCGTCAAACATGGTGGGGATATTGCCGTGACCTTCTCCGCCGGCAAGCCGCCCGCGATCGGATCGCATGTGCTGCTGGCGCTGGGCCGAACGCTCAATACCGACGATCTCGGCCTCGACAAGGCGGGCGTCGAGGTCGACAGACGCGGCGCGGTTGTCGTCGACGACCAGCTGCGCACCAGCGTGCCAGGCATCTGGGCGATGGGCGACTGCAACGGCAAGGGCGCCTTCACCCACACCTCCTACAACGATTATGAGATCGTCGCCGCCAATCTGCTCGACAATGATCCGCGCAAGGTCAGTGATCGCATTGAGGCCTACGCACTCTACATCGACCCGGCGCTCGGCCGCTGCGGCATGACCGAGGCCGCGGTGAGGAAATCGGGACGCCGCGCGCTGGTCGGCCAGCGGCCGATGACCCGCGTCGGCCGCGCCGTCGAAAAGGGCGAGACGCAAGGTTTCATGAAGATCCTCGTCGATGCCGACACCAGGGAGATCCTCGGCTGCTCGGTGCTTGGCCCCGGCGGCGACGAGGCGGTGCATTGCGTGCTCGACCTGATGTACGCCAAGGCGCCGGTCGATACGCTGGCGCGCGCGATGCACATCCACCCGACGGTTTCGGAGCTGCTGCCGACGATAGCCCAGGAACTCAAGCCGCTGGCCTGAGACTGGAGTTGTTCAGCGTTGGCAAACCGCCGAGCCGCTCTACGGGCGCCTCGGCGCCCGTTTTTCAATCTGCTCCACGCTTTCTGCATTGCTGCATTGCGGCAATGTCTGTTGCGCCCAGTCGGGATCGTCGCGCAGTCTCCAAATTGAACCGATTCAGTCTGGACCTCCCATGCCTTTGCCAATCCTTGCGCTTGCCATTGCGTCCTTCTGCATCGGCACCACCGAATTCGTCATCATGGGCCTGCTGCCGGAGGTCGCCGCCGATCTCGGCGTGACGATTCCCGCCGCCGGCCTGCTGGTCACCGGCTATGCGCTGGGCGTCGTCTTCGGCGCGCCTGTCGTGGCCATGGCCACCGCGCATTTGCCGCGCAAACCCGTGCTGGTCNGGCTTGCGGCCCTGTTCGTCGTCGGCAATCTCTTCTGCGCCATCGCGCCCAATTACTGGCTGCTGATGGCCGCGCGCGTCTTCACCGCTTTCGGCCATGGCGCCTTCTTCGGCATCGGCTCGGTCGTCGCCGCCAGCCTGGTGCCGCGCAACAAGCGCGCCAGCGCCATCGCGCTGATGTTCGCCGGGCTGACGCTGGCCAATATCCTCGGCGTTCCCGCTGGAACGGCGCTTGGCGAAGCCTTTGGCTGGCGGGCCACCTTCCTGGCCGTGGTCGGCATCGGCCTGATCTCGGTCGCGGCCATCGCCTGGCTGGTGCCGTCCGACGTCACGGAACCGAGCGGCGGCGGCCTACGCGCCGAAGTCCGCGTGCTCGGCAAGCTGCAGGTCTGGCTGGCGATGCTGATCGCGGCGCTGACCTCTGCCAGCCTGTTCGCCGTCTTCACCTACATCAAACCCTACCTCACCGACGTGTCGGGCCTATCGACCGCGGCGGTCACCTGGGTGCTTCTGCTGTTCGGCGCCGGCATGACCATCGGCAACATCATAGGCGGCAGGCTGGCCGACTGGAAACTGATGCCGACGGTGATCGCCACCT
>NZ_AZUY01000092.1 GCF_000513935.1 Mesorhizobium sp. WSM3626
AAGCCTCGAATCGGATGGCCATCCGGTTCGAGGCTCAGTCGCTCTTCTCGCACAAAGTTTCCTCCGTGCAGATACAAGGGGTGTTCCAGCGGAGTGAAACGTCGGCGTTCCCTGGAACACCCCTCATCCGTCGCCTGCGGCGACACCTTCTCCCACAAGGGGAGAAGGGGGAGCTTACATCCGCCCGCCGCGCATTGATTTCCGTTCGAGACCGACCCCATCATCCCTCTCAATCCACGAAAATCAGCGCCGGCGTCTCCAGCAGCGCTTTTATCCGCTGCACGAACACCGCTGCGTCCCAGCCGTCGATGACGCGGTGGTCGAAGCTCGACGATAGGTTCATCATCTTGCGCGGGATGAACTGCGTGCCGTCCCACAGCGGCCGCACCATCATCTTGTTGACGCCGATGATCGCCACTTCCGGATGGTTGATGACCGGCGTGGTGGCGACGCCGCCCATGGCGCCGAGCGAGGTGATGGTGATGGTCGAGCCCGACAGCTCGTCACGCGTCGCCGTCCCCGACTTGGCCGCCTCGGCCAGCCTGGCGACTTCGGCGCCGCACTCCCAGATGTCGCGCGCCTCGGCATGCTTGACGACAGGCACCACCAGCCCCGACGGCGTCTGCGCGGCGATGCCAATATGGATGCCGCCATGCTGGTGGATGATGCCGGCCTCGTCGTCGAACAGCGAATTGAGCTGGGGCTGGTCCGCGATCGCCTTGACCATCGCCCGCATCAGGAACGGCAGCAAGGTCAGCTTCGGCCTCTCCGCGCCTCCCTTGGCGGCGCGCTTTTCCTTGTTGAGCGCGGCGCGCAATTCCTCCAGCGCCGTGACGTCGATCTCCTCGACATAGGTGATGTGCGGGATGCGCGACTTGGACAGTGTCATCTTCTCGGCGATCTTGCGCCGCAGGCCGACCAGTTTGATGTCCTCGATGGCATCGTTGCGGGCGAGGCCCGATGCCTTGGCCACTTGCGGCCCGCGCGCCAGGAAAGCCTCGATGTCTTCGTGGCCGATGCGGCCGGCCGGGCCGCTGCCTGCCACTTGCCTGAGATCAATGCCGGCCTCTTTGGCGCGCAAGCGGACAGCTGGCGAGGCCAGCGGTTTTTCGCCTTCCGGGCGTGGTACGCCGGAGGCCGAGGACCGTGCGATGGTCTTGGCGGCAGCCGGCGATGGCGCGGGTTTCGCCGGTGCCTCGGCGGGCTTTGCCTTGATAACCGGTGCGGTTTCGGGCTTTGGGCTCGCCGGCTTGGCGAGTGCCTCGGCGGCCGGTGCCGCTTCTTTGCCGGCAGCCTTCACATTGCCCTCGCCCGCCACTTTCAGCCGCACGATGGGCGAACCAATCGCCACCGTGTCGCCGATCTCGGCGCCCAGCCACAGGATCTCGCCATCGACGGGCGACGGGATTTCCACCGTCGCCTTGTCGGTCATCACGGCGGCCAGCACCGTGTCCTCGCGCACGATGTCGCCGATCTTCACATGCCATTCGACGAGTTCGGCCTCGGCGACGCCCTCGCCGACATCTGGCAGCTTGATGATGTGTTCGCCCATTTCAGGCCTCTCTAAGCTTCCAATGTTTCGATGAGCGCACGGCCGACACGGGCCGGGCCGGGGAAATAGTCCCACTCCTGCGCGTGCGGATAGGGCGTGTCCCAGCCGGCGACGCGGACCACCGGCGCTTCCAGATGGTAGAAGCAGTTTTCCTGCACCAGCGCCGACAGTTCGGCGCCGAAGCCCGACGTCAGCGTCGCCTCGTGCACGACGACGCAGCGCCCGGTCTTCTTGACCGAGGCCACGATCGTATCGAGGTCGAGCGGCAGCAGCGTCCTGAGGTCGATGATCTCGGCATCGATGCCGGTCTCCTCGGCCGCGGCCTGGGCGACATAGACCATGGTGCCGTAGGCGAGCACCGTGACGGCGGAACCCGCCCTGCGGATCGCCGCCTTGCCGAGCGGCACGGTATAGTGGCCGCCGGCGACCTCGCCGAGCTCGTGCTTCGACCATGGCGTCACCGGCCGGTCGTGATGGCCGTCGAACGGGCCATTATAGAGCCGCTTCGGCTCCAAGAAGATCACGGGGTCGGGATCCTCGATCGCGGCGATCAAAAGCCCCTTGGCGTCATGCGGGTTGGATGGCACCACCGTCTTCAGGCCCGACACATGGGTGAACAGCGCTTCCGGGCTCTGGCTGTGCGTCTGGCCGCCGAAGATGCCGCCGCCGGTCGGCATGCGCACCACGATCGGGCAGGTGAAATCACCGTTCGACCGGTAGCGCAGCCTTGCGGCTTCCTGCGTCAGCTGGTCGTAGGCCGGATACATGTAGTCGGCAAACTGAATCTCCACGCACGGCTTCAGGCCGTAGGCGGCCATGCCGATGGCCGAGCCGACAATGCCGGATTCGTTGATCGGCGCGTCGAAGCAGCGGCTCTTGCCGTATTTGGCCTGCAGGCCGTGGGTGACGCGAAAAACGCCGCCGAAGAAGCCGACGTCCTCGCCGAACACGACGACTTTGCTGTCGCGCTCCATCGAAACGTCCATGGCGTCCCGGATGGCCTCGATCATGGTCCGCCTTGGCATGGCTCAGACTCCCGCCTGCTGGCGCTGGCGCCTGAGATGCGGCGGCATCTCGGCATAGAGGCCCTCGAACATGTCTCGCGTCGACGGCTTGCCGCCGGCATGCAGCGTGCCGTGGCTTTCCGCCTCCTTCTGCGCCGCGATGACCGTGTCGAGGATTTCCGCCTCGGCCTGTGCGTGCCGCTCGTCCGACCAGACGCCGAGCTTGATCAGATGGTTCTTCAGCCGCACGACCGGATCGCCGAGCGGCCAGGCGTCGGACTCGGTCTTTGGCCGGTAGGCGGAGGGATCGTCCGAGCTCGAATGGGCGCCGGCGCGGTAGGTGACATATTCGACCAGCGTCGGCCCGAGATTATTGCGGGCCCGCTCGGCTGCCCACTTGGCCACCGCATGGACCGCCAGATAGTCATTGCCGTCGACGCGCAGCGACGGAATGCCGAAGCCGAGGCCCCGCGCCGCGAAGGTGCCCGAGCCGCCGCGCGCGATGCCCTGAAAAGTCGAGATCGCCCACTGGTTGTTGACGACGTTGAGCACGACCGGAGCCTTGTAGGTGGAGGCGAACACCAGAGCCGAATGGAAATCGGATTCCGCCGTCGAGCCGTCGCCGATCCAGGCGGCGGCGATGCGCGAATCGTTCGAGATCGCCGAGGCCATCGCCCAGCCGACCGCCTGGATATACTGCGTCGCCAGATTGCCTGAGATCGAGAAGAAGCCGTGCTCTTTCGACGAATACATGATCGGCAGCTGCCTGCCCTTCAGCGGATCGGCCTCGTTGGAATAGATCTGGTTCATCATCGTGACCATCGGATAGCCGTCGGCGATCAGCAGGCCGGCCTGCCGATAGGTCGGGAAGTTCATGTCGCCCGGGGCAAGCGCCTTGCGAAAGGCGCAGCTCACCGCTTCTTCGCCCAGATGCTGCATGTAGAAAGAGGTCTTGCCTTGCCTCTGCGCCATCTGCATGCGCGCATCGAAGGTCCGCAGCGTCATCATGTTGCGCAGGCCCTCCAGCAATTCCTCGCTGGAAAGCAGCCCGGCCCATGGCCCGACGGCTTCGCCATTGCGGTTCAGCACGCGGATGATCGAAAACGCCATGTCGCGGATGGTGCGCGGATCGACGTCGATGTCGGGACGCGGCACCGAGCCGGCCTGGGCGATGGTCACGTTGGAAAAGTCAGGCGTGCCGCCCGGCCGCACTTCCGGCTCCGGAACGTGAAAACGCAACATCCCAGCATCGGCCATGACCAAAACTCCTCCAATGTTGCCTGGGTGCGGATATTTGCACATCCGCGCGTCCAGACCAGTGCGAATTCGCCAGGCAAGTCATCCGGGCATTGGTTCCGGCCGCGCCGGCCGATCCCGGCCTCCCGCGCTCAAGATGAAGATATGTCCGCGAAATTTCTTGTCGATGTTGAGCAGCGGCACGCAATTTGGCGCAAGGTTGCGCCGTGTTCGTCGCCAGATAAGGTGATTGGGGGCAGAGCGCCGCTGCTTTTCCTTCTCCCCTTCTGGGGCCGAAGGGCGGGCGAGGCCCGTGACTCGCCCAGGGCGGTGGCCTCGCGAAGCGAGGTCGGATGAGGGGTGCTCCAGCTTGGCGTCCTGATGCCAATCGGCTGCATCACAACCAGCGTCTCACTCCGCTGGAACACCCCTCATCCGTCTCGGCGCTGGCGCGCCGATCCACCTTCTCCCACAAGGGGCCTGTTGCGCAATATTGCGGGAGGCGTGTTGTGAGGATTGAGGGCGGCCATTTTCGTTGCTTTGGAGGCTTTTCGGGGTTTGGGAGCCGCGCCTTTGCGGCGTTTGGCGGATTTCGGGCGCAGCTATGGCGTGATCGCCGCCCATCGTCTCATGTTGAAGGCGATGGTGGCGAGCATGATCTGGGCCGTTGCCTTGACGAGGCCGACATAGCGGATGCGGGTGAGACGCATGCGGTTCTTGAGCGTGGCGAATGTGGTTTCCACCGCCGCCCTGCGCCGCGCGATCAAGCGGTTGTAGAGCTTGAGGCGGGGCGGCAGTTCGGGATGGTGTTT
>NZ_AZUY01000093.1 GCF_000513935.1 Mesorhizobium sp. WSM3626
GACATCCGCCCGCAGCCGCCCGAGAAGGAAGACAAGCTCTCCGTCTGGCCCTACTGGGCAACGAAGATGCGTACCTCGTCCTCGCAGGCCGAGGGCGCCGAACGCGAATTCCAGGTGGCGACGCTCGAATTCATCGGCGAGGAAGGCCAGCTCACCAGCGTCAAGTGCTGCGAGGTCGACGAGAAGCGCAAGCCGATCGCCGGCACCGAATTCATCATCCGCGCCGATCTTGCCTTCATCGCCATCGGCTTTGCCGGCCCGGCGATGGCGGGCGTTGCGGCGGAACTGGAGGGTGAGATGAAGATCACTACGGACAGCCGCGGCTCCAGGAATGTCGAGGCCAACGACCGCGACTACAGGACCAGCGTCGACCGGCTCTACGCGGCGGGCGATGTGCGCCGCGGCCAGTCGCTGGTCGTCTGGGCGATCCGCGAAGGCCGCCAGGCCGCACGCTCGATCGACGAGGCGCTGATGGGAACGACCGTCCTGCCGCGCTAGTCTAACGCCTCAGCACGGCAGAAATTCCGCGTCGGACGAATGGCAGATTTTGACCGAGCCGAAGGCCAACATGCCTTGCGACCTGCGCCAGCGGGCGCTCGTCTGTGTAAAGCTTAACCAGCATGTTGGTGGCGTGGTAAAGCGGCGCGGCGCTCAGTCTTAGCCGGGTTTCATATCGACGAAGCAAGGTTGGGTCGGCGATATCGGTGCCTTTGCGCCAAGCCTCCAGAATTCCATTCGCGAGTCGATGCTGGCCGCCAAGCCCGATGTTGAAGCCATGCGCTGTGACAGGATGCATGCCGACGGCCGCATCCCCGATGAGAGCGGCCCGCGGCATCCAGAACCTGTCTGCCCACGTCGTGACGAGGGAATAGGCATGGCGGCTGCTGGCGAGCGACATTTTACCCAGCCGTCCTCCACAGCGCTGGTTCATCTCCGCGACGAATGCAGCATCGTTCATCAGCACGAGCCGGGAAACCTCGTTTGCGGGAAGTGTCACAAGCAATGACGACACGCCTGTCGCAAGCGGCAGCATCGCGATCGTCTGCTTGTCATCAAACCATTCCGTCGCGATCCGCTGGTGATGCAGTTCATGCCGTACACGGCAGATCAGCATCGAGCAACCAAGCCGGTTGACGTTGGCGGCAATGCCCAGCATTTCGCGCAGCCGAGAGAGGCGTGAATCCGCCGCCACCAAAAGTCGGCCTTGGAGCTGTCGACCATCTGAGAGGTTAACCGTCGCGCCACCGTCTTTGACTTGGGCGGCGACGACATTGGAACCAGCGAATATACTTACATGCTCCAGTGTACGGACAACGCCGAACAGGGCGCTGCGAATCCAATGGTTGGGCACGAGAATCGCCAGTGGTTTCTCGCATCCCGCAGGCGCATCGAAGCTCAGCGCGAACGGATTCGATCCATTGAGTACCCGAGCACCAAGCAGGGGCGATTTTTCCGAATAGGGAATGGCATCCCATGCGCCCAGGTCGCGTAGAATTTTGACCGAAGCGTGCGTGAGTGCAATCTCACGTGCGTCGAAGGCGGGCTGCCCCAGATCTGCCACCGACCGGCGTTCGATCAATGCGACCTTGAGATTACTTGCGCCGAGCGACGCAGCAAACGCCAGACCAACCGGACCGGCCCCCACAACGATGATGTCGAAGCCCGTCATCTTTGGGCAATGCCCGCGCGGTTCAGGTCGAAGCGAACACCTTTTAACCAGCGAAATGGCCCGACTGCGTTTCTGATGACCAGGTTCCACATTTGCCTCTCAAGACCAAAAATTTCGGTGCGACCTGATCCAGGTCAATGCCGCCCCGTGCGTTCACACCATTCTTATAAAAAACCAATCAACAGGTGACACATGGCCGATATCGTCTCGAAGCTTGTCCGGGAGTGCAATGCAGCGTGGACCAAGGGTGTGGATTTTCTCACGATCTGGCACACAACCTTGAAACAACATCCCTACGTCGCAGGCCAGCCGTTGCAGGACCAGAACGAAGCCGGCCCTGCGCTCATGATCCCGTTGGTCACCGGCCGCCACCTCATATTCGATGCTTCAGGATTTTGGCTCGGCTAAACCCACCATGGTGGCGGCGCGGCGCCGGTTCGATGGGACAGCTACGGCTTGCGAGCTGAATGACGAGATTGCCAAAGCCGACAAGCCCATCATTGTCATGTAAACTCCAACGACCACCAGAAAGCTTTCCGCCGCCATAGCATTCTCCTTCGATCCGGGTGACGAGAGCATGCCGTGAACGGACAAGCCTTGATTTGGGTCAAGCACAACCGGAAAGATGATCGAAACGTGTCTGAACGGCCCATTTGTCGGCCGGCAACTCGACTGACCGTCCGAGCGCCGCCTGCCGGGACGCGCCGGTTAGCGTGTTGCCATCCGTGACCTGTACCAAATTCCGATGCAAACTAGCTGCCGTCTCGCCGTTCTTGCGCGACTTGGTGGAATGCTTTGTCGCAGGGTCGCGGCAGATGGGTCAATCATAGCGGGGCTTCCCGTTCGGGTTCCAGCGGCTTAGTCGCAACGATGAGGGTTCGAGCTGGTCGGCACCACAACGGCACCAGCTCGGCACCTCAACCGGAAAGCCTCCTCTCGGGTATGGACCCGCGGCATTGGGTCCGATGTCTCACATGTCGGACATCCGACGTCACTGGATCGACCGCATCGTCTTGATTCAGCACGACCTCTCGTTTGGAACGATGCATGCGTGGCTCTCCAGCGAATGTCCCCGAGCTAGTCTGGACCTCTCATGCCCATTCCGATCCTTGCGCTTGCCATTGCGTCCTTCTGCATCGGCACCACCGAATTCGTCATCATGGGCCTGCTGCCGGAGATCGCCGCCGCTCTCGGCGTAACCATTCCCGCCGCCGGCCTGCTGGTCGCCGGCTATGCGCTGGGCGTCGTCTTCGGCGCGCCAATCGTCGGCATGGCTACCGCGCATTTGCCGCGCAAACCCGTGCTGGTCGGACTTGCGGCCCTGTTCGTCGTCGGCAACCTCTTCTGCGCCATCGCGCTCAATTACTGGCTGCTGATGGCCGCGCGCGTCTTCACCGCTTTCGGCCACGGCGCCTTCTTCGGCATCGGCTCGGTCGTCGCCGCAAACCTGGTGCCACGCAACAAGCGCGCCAGCGCCATCGCGCTGATGTTCGCCGGCCTGACGCTGGCCAATATCCTCGGCGTTCCCGCTGGAACGGCGCTTGGCGAAGCCTTTGGCTGGCGGGCCACCTTCCTGGCCGTGG
>NZ_AZUY01000094.1 GCF_000513935.1 Mesorhizobium sp. WSM3626
CCGGCGACGTCATTGACCAGCACGCCGGCAACGGCGGCAACGCTGAGCAACGCGCCTTCATTGACATTGCCGCTGTCGACATGGGCGGTGGGTCCATCATCATTGATGGCGATCGACAGCGTCGAACTCGATGCACTGCCATCCTCGTCGGTGACGACAACGCCATAGTTGGCGAAAAGCTGGTCAGCTGCGCCGGTGATCCCCACGCCCGGATGCGCAACATTGTCGGTCAGCGTGAAGCTGTAGGTGACCGTGCCACCGGCGTTTGTTCCGCTGAAGCCCGTGATCGTGAGTGTGCCATAGGCCGGGCCGCCGGTAATGACGACCGGAACCGAACCGGAATTGGCCAGATTGGCGTAGCTGATGGTAGTCGTGCCGACCTGCAGCGATCCCAGACCATCGGGCGAAGTGAAGGCGAATGTGCCGATGGCGGTTTCCGAATGGTCGGAATTGTTGTTTGGATTGCTGTCGAACAATTCTCCCGACCCTGCGGGATTGGATCCGTGTGGCGGCAGTCCCTTCTCGTCGACCGTCGCGTCGCCGCCATCCGCCTGAGGCGTCAGGCCTGAAATGGTGGTGATGTCATCGGCGCCGTTGACGGTGATCGTCAGGGACGCCGGCGAAGTGTCGCCGTCGCCGTCCGTCACGGTGTAGCCGAAGCTTTCGCTCAGGCTCTGGCTCGCCGAAAGACCCTGGACCGCGGCATAGGCAGCCGGATTCTGGGCCTGCGTATAGAGCGCGTAGCTGTAACTGCCGTCGGCGCCAACTGTCAGCTGGCCGTAAATCCCGTTGACGTGATTGGTGACAGCGCCATCCCAGGCGATCGCGCCGAAGCCGTCGCTGCCAAGATGGTCGGCGTGGCCGTCGGTGTTATTGGCGTCGCTGCCGCCGGTGCCGGTAACGACATTGCCGTCAGCCGTCGTCGGTCCGTCCTCGGTCACCGAATCCTGATCATTGACGGCCGCCGGGCCGTCATCCTGGAATTCGACGCTCAGGGCGACATGGGAAACGGCGGTGGTCGAATCGCCGTCGAAATCTGTGATCGTCGCCTTGACGTGCAGATCGGCGGCGACGGTCGCGATGTCGTCGAAGGCAGCCGCACTGCCGCCATCGATGCTGTGCGCGATCGGTTGATACTGGCCGATCCAGACCGCGCCGGTCGGGTCGACATAGACCTTGAATACGTCGACGCCGTTGGCCGACCCCACGAGAACGCCGTCGGCGTTCGTCGAGAGCAGAATTGTCGCGCCACCGATCGTCTTCAGTCCGGAATCGACATTGACGAGCGCATTTCCGTTGGCATCGGTCACCGCGAAGGAGAACGTGGCATTTTCGTCGGCGCCGACCGAGGCGTTGAAGAGCCCGAGCGCGCTTGCCGACGATTTCGCATAGCCGAGCGCGTCAGCCTCCTGGACCAGAGCCGGCGGGGGCAGGGCCGTATCGTTGGCCGGATTGGGGTCGGCGGAATTGTTGACGCCGGCGGATTCGTCATGGCTGACCCGGAAGACCTCGGTCTGTGTCGTGACGGTCGTGATCTTCGCCTCGATGCCGAAGATCTTGAACGGATTCCCCCCGCTCAAGGTGGCATCGGTGCCGCCCGCATTGGAATCGAACGTGAAGTTGTTGTAGTTGCCCACCTTGAGCTGATCGAATGGGGTGCTGCCCACGACTTCCACGGTAGCGCCATCCGGTACCCCGGCGAAGGCGTAGCCGACCTGCACGCCGCTTTCGAAGACGGCGGTGCCGGCTGTGAGCACGCCATTGACCGTCACGGTGAACGGCTCGAACACGCCGCCATCCTTAGCGCCGATGAACAGGACCGCACTCTCGATGCCCTTGGCTTCGGCGACGTCTATGGTGAAGGCGACGGATGACACATCATAGGAACCGCTATCGGTGATGATCGGCGGATTTGGATTGGCGGCCGTGACCACGAGGTTGTTGACGAAATCCATGGTCAGGATTTCAGGTCCGGTCACACCTGGATGGGTCTCGTATCCATCGATGATCTGGCCGTCGCCGACGCCGATCTTGGTGCCGGTGGTGTTGACGGAATTGTCGCCCTCATTGACGTCGACGCCGGACAGCTTGATGTCGTGATTTCCGGCGCCGTCCATGCCGCGAACATCGGTGTTACCGGCCTGCAGCGTGTAGACGATCGTTTCCGTGGTGGTGGTCGTCGTGGTGGCGGCATCCCGCGCGGTGATCTGCGGAACATCGTCGAGCACCTGGACCTTGAACGTGCCGGCCGCCAGTTCGACGGTGTCGCCATCGCCATCCTTGGCAATGATGAAAGACGAAAAGTCGATCCCGCCATTCGTAAGCGTGTTTTCCGTATTGTCACCCACGGCGCCGTTCAGCGTCGGATGGTCGATCTGATCGATCAACGTGAAGATGTATGAGCCGTCGGCGCCGACAGTCAGCGTAAACACCGGTCTGTCCGTGCCCGCCTGGTAGCCGGCTCCGCCGCCGATATCGACATAGCCGGTGAGCGTGGTGCCGTCGGAGACAATCAGGACATCCGCGCCCTTCGAGTCGATGCCGGAGTCGGAAGGAGCAGCTTGCGTGACCAGCCCAAAGGCCGATGTCGGGTTCGGACCGTCCGCACCGAAATCGACGAGAAGATTCAAGGCACCGGCGGCGCCTGTGGCAATGGCCGAGTTGGTCCCGGCTACTTCGCCGGGCTGGGAATTGTCGACATTGCCGACAGACTGGGCATTGTGGAGGCCGTCCTCATCGACATTTGCCGTGAGCTGGGCCGTGCCGATGGCTTTCGGCACGTCGTCGATGATGTTGACGGTGACGGTGCCGGTGGTGGAATTGCCGACGCTGTCGGTGACCGTATAGGTGAAGTTCTCCAGCCCCGAGATGGTCTG
>NZ_AZUY01000095.1 GCF_000513935.1 Mesorhizobium sp. WSM3626
ACCGATCCCGACCCCCGCGCGCTTGGCCTGACACCGCGTCATCTCGCCTATGTCATCTACACCTCGGGCTCCACCGGCAAGCCCAAGGGCGTCATGGTCGAGCATCGAGGGTTGGCAGAGCATATTCTCGCTAGCGTCGACAAATATCAGATTACCGTTGCCGATCGGGTGCTCCAATTTGCGAGCACGAATTTCGACCCTTCGATCGAACAGGCATTTTCAGCTTTAATCACGGGCGCAGCTCTGGTCATTCGCCCGAACGCAATATGGTCACCAGAAAAATTGAAGGCGGAAATTGTACGGAATTCGATAACGGTTGCCAACATAACGCCATCGTATTTCCATCCGAATCTGACGAAATATCTTCGACTTCTTATCGTCGGCGGTGAAGCGTTTTCAGTAAGCAAGCTGAAATTGATTGATTCTGGTTGTATTGTCCTAAATGCATACGGGCCGACCGAAACAACGGTAACTGCCACGACTTTCGATCTGAGCGGGTCATTGAAGGCGGTCGCGGAGGGCAGCTACGTTTCGATCGGAAAACCGATTTCCAGCAAGAAAGTCTACGTCCTTGACTCGGGTCTGGGGCCTCTTCCGATCGGCGTCGCGGGTGAGCTCTATATCGGCGGTGGGGGTGTTGCGCGCGGCTACCTGAACCGGCCGGAGCTGACGGCGGAGCGGTTCGTGGCGGACCCTTACAGCAGTGATCCGCAAGCCCGGCTGTACCGAACAGGCGACCTTGTGCGCTGGACCGCCGCCGGCAATCTGGAGTTTTTGGGGCGCCTTGACGAGCAGGTTAAGATCCGGGGTTACCGGATCGAGCCGGGAGAGATTGCGGCGCGGCTTGGCGAGCACGCGCTGGTGCGTGAAGCGATGGTGATCGCACGCGAGGACACGCCGGGTGAAAAGCGGCTGGTCGCCTATGTGGTGGCCAAGGACGAGGCGAAGAGCGACGCTGGCAACGATCTTGCGGCGGTGCTGCGGGCGCATCTGGGCAGCCTGCTGCCGGAGTATATGGTGCCTGCAGCCTATGTGGCGCTGGACGCCTTGCCCTTAATGCCGAACGGCAAGCTGGATCGCAAGGCGCTGCCGGCGCCGAACGAAGAGGCCTATGCGCGGCAGGCGTATGAGGCGCCGCAAGGCGAGGTCGAGACAATCCTTGCCGGGTTGTGGGCGCAGCTTCTGTGTGTCGAGCGGGTCGGACGTCAGGACAGCTTCTTCGAACTCGGCGGCCACTCGCTGCTGGCCGTCAGGTTGGTCAACCGGATGCAGCAGGCGTTTGGCGTGAAGCTGGCGCTGACGGCGCTGTTTGACGCGCCAAGCCTTGCTGGCGTCGCGGCGGCGGTGGCGGAGCATCTGGCCGGATCCGGCTCCGATCATTTGCCGGCAATCGCGCGTGTCGATCGATCCGGCGTCCTGTCGCCGTCCTACGCGCAGGAGCGGCTGTGGTTCCTGTCCCAGATCGAGGGCGGAAGCGCCGCCTATCACGTCCCGCTGGCGTTGCATCTGCGCGGCGAACCGGATCGGGCAGCGCTCGGCAGAGCCCTCGATGAAGTGTGGGCGAGGCACGAGACCTTGCGCAGCGTGTTCGCGACGCAGGATGGCAAGGCATGGGTAGCGTTCCTGGCGTCGGAGCAGGGGCTGCCGTTGGTGGAGCACGACCTGCGGGGCGCAAAGGATGTCGAGGCGCGTCTTGCGGCGCTGAGCGAGGAGGAGTTTACGGCACCGTTTGACCTCGAGCGGGGCCCATTGGTACGCGCCCGGCTGATCCATGTGGCCGATACCGAGCATGTGCTGCTTGTGACGCAGCATCACATTGTATCGGACGGCTGGTCGATGGGTATCCTGCTCAAGGAAGTGGGGAGTTTATACGCCGCGTTCAGCCGCGGCGAAGAGAGCCCGCTGGGTAAGCTGCCGGTGCAGTATCCGGACTATGCGGCCTGGCAGCGGCAATGGCTGAGCGGCGAGCGTCAAGCCAGGCAGGCCCAGTACTGGCGGGATGCATTGCAGGATGCGCCGGTGGTGCTGAACCTGCCGACGGATCGTCCGCGTCCGGTCCAGCAGAGCTTCGTCGGCTCAAGTGTGCCGGTTCGGCTTGATGCGGAGCTGACGTGGGAACTGAAGCGCCTGAGCCTTCGGCATGGGGTGACGCCATTCATGGTGGTTCTGGCGGCATGGGCGGTGGTTCTGTCGCGTCTGTCGGGCCAGGAGGACATCGTCATCGGGACACCGACGGCCAATCGCGGACGTCGGGAAGTCGAAGGACTGATCGGCTTCTTCGTCAACACGTTGGCGTTGCGCGTCGACGTGTCGGGGGAGCCGGATGTCGCGACCCTGCTGGAGCGTGTGCGCTCGGTGGCCCTGGGCGCGCAGGATCACCAGGATCTGCCGTTTGAGCAGGTGGTCGAGATCGTGCAGCCGCCGCGGCGGTTGGAGCACACGCCGGTGTTCCAGGTGTTGCTGACCTGGCAGCCTCCGGAGGAAGACCGCCTCGCTTTGCCCGGCCTCACAATCGAGCCTGCCGCCGTGGCCTATGAGGTGTCAAAGTTCGATCTTGAATTGGAACTGGCCGAGATCGGCAATGAGCTTGTCGGAGAACTTGGCTACGCGACAGCGCTGTTCGATCGCGAAACGGTCGGGCGGCATATCGGGTATCTGGAAGTCGTGCTGCGGGGTCTGGTGGCAGAAAGGCAAGGCCCGGTCGGCCGGACCGGTCTTTTGTCGGCGTCCGAGCGCGAGCTTGTTCTCGAGACGTGGAACCGGACGGAAGCGGCCCACCCGTCGGATCGCGGCATCCATGAACTGTTCGAAGAA
>NZ_AZUY01000096.1 GCF_000513935.1 Mesorhizobium sp. WSM3626
TATCGAACTCCCGGCAAAGCACGGCCATCTTCTCGCCGTCCAGCAGACGGGCGATGAACTTCAGCCGCTCTTCCATGACGTTACACTCCTTCCAACGCACCTTGCTCTCCTTGCAAACGGCCGAAAGTGTAACCCATCTATCCGGAATGAACTGTCACCCATCTCTCGGGAAGGGCACTCCGGAAAGCCGTATTTCTCAACGATTTCAGGGCTTCGCCTTTCTAGCGGTCCATTCCGGTACACCGGAGGTCCACAATGGGGCTTGTATTGAAGCACGTAGTCCAGACTGACGCCGGCACTTGGCATTACCGGAGAAGGTTCCCCCGAGGAGTTACCGCACTCGTTGGGAAGAACGAGTTCAAGCGCCTTCTCGGCTCTACGGAGCGGGAGGCTCTTCATGCAAATCCTGCATGAACCTGTAGTGGTTGCACTGGGGCGAGATGCGTGGCCCCACGATGCTGTGATGCAGTGCCTCCGCTGCCGTCATGAATTGCTCCAGCTCTCCGCTCGATAACTGCTTAGGCTTGTTGCGTCGGACCATTGCGACCTCCTGTTGAGTGTCGCCCCATCTAGGAGTATGTTCCTACCGATTTGGAACGTTGGCAAGAGGGTAGGTGTTGAACGAGAGGACCGAGGCCCGAGCGGCGCTTAAGTCGATGTTGGCTACCCTCGACAGGTTCGATGCTGTCGTCGAGGACGCCGTGACCATATCCGACAGCGCCATAGCTGTGGTCCACACCGGTCGTCAGAACAGGGCGCTCTTTGTGTTTGCAAAATTAATCGCTCATTGCCTGTCAGTGATGGCCATCTTTGAGAAATATCAGGGCTCGCCGGAGGGTGAGACACTTTTGGACCACTTCTCCGTAGCCACCCTCGGCCGCGCCATTATCGACGCTTCGCTGATGACGAAGTACATCTCGGAGCCGTCGCTGACCGCCAATGAATGGGACCTGCGGCGACAAATCCTGTACCTTCACGACCTCACGACGCGAAAGAGGTTTCTGACGGCAATAGAGCTTGCCGGCCAGCCGAGAGATACAAGCTTCTTTGAAAACTATGCCGCAGCAAAGGAGAAACTGAAAAGCAAGATCGAGGACCTCTCGGCCAAGCTGGGCTACGAACCAGAGCGGGCTGAGAAATTCAATAACGGCCAGTTGGTATTTATTGATGGTTCGAGGGGCGCGGCTCGCGAGGCCGGCTGGAACGTTGACGTATTTGAATTCCAGCAGTCGTACCTATCCAACTGGGTTCATTCCTACCCGGTCAGCTTCATGCGAGTTGACGAACAGGAGATATCATTCAGCAACCCGTCCCACTACCAGTTCTCGCTCTGTGAGACGGTGCTGGAAACGAGCATAGGTTACCTAGACGACGTGAATGCCCGCATGCGGCTGTTCACCGGGAGCGCCGAGGCCGACCCAGTCGGACCGTTCGAGTGACGGATACCCCTTGCGCCTATCCGCCCCTCGATTATCATGGCCGCGCGGTACACATTTGCTCCGCAAGAGGTCCACAACAGCGGGATGAGGCCGCAACGTGGGTTTTGGCTAAGTACCTGACAAATCAGTGAGAAATCAGGCTCCGACTCCGGTTCGATTTTAGTCCCCTAAGCCGCCTCTGGGCACCATCATTTTAAAAAAGAAGATCAAGTCCTTATGAAGTGATCCCTGGTTGCTGTCATATCGCATGCGCCTGTAGCAGGCGCGTTCGCGTGTCGGCGCTTAGGCTTTCTTGTCGCCATTGGGATTTGGTGCCGGCGCCTCTCGCACGTCTCGCGGTGGCGGATCGATATGCTCAAGCTCTGACGGTGCTGCCTTGTCCGGCCGACCGATGGGTGGCTGCGGGGCGGGCTTCGGCTGCGGTTCTTTGATCTTGGCCGGCATATCCAGTTAACTGGAATCCACAGGCTCTTGTTCCCTGATGCCTTAAAAGAACCTGATGCCTTAAAGGACCGGGAGACCGAAGCCGCCAAAAGCGTGTCACGGTGAAACAAACAGATCACAGTTTGCGATAGTCGGGATGAATGGTGCTCCGAAGAGCGTTCTAACTTTAGTTCGCCGGGTGCTCACATGAACCCCGAGCACCCAAAATCAAATGCTTTTGGGAGAACGATCATGAAACATCTCCTCATTCCGACGATGGCAGGCTTGCTCATAGGTTCCACCAGCATGGCTTTGGCCACCAATGTCCACACGGTGACGGGCACGACAGGTCAGCCCAGCCAAGAAATCGGAACTGCTCAAACAGGAAGTGCGACCCCCGGCCACGCCAGCTCTGCTCCGGGCTCAGCCTTCAACCCGGATGGGAATGCCGGAACACATTACGCTGGCACCCAGCCACAAAACTCGAAAAATCCGAAGAGCGTATCTCAATACGACGCGGCCGGCTTCCAGCAGTCCCATAATCATTAGGTGACAGCACGGTCCGCGAAACAACAGGCCCGGCCGCAGAAGCAGCCGGGCCGACGCATTCGCCAAGTTGGCGCCACTTGTCGGCGTGGAGAAGGGCGCCGGGAAACTCGTCAGCACCACACGAAAAAGGGGCGAATCTGCTGCTCCGAACTCTTCTAGCCCTAGGGCGTAGTGACGATTTAACTACCTGAGCCAGATAGCGATAGCGGCAAGTTTGACAAAGCCCATGAAGTTGGCGAGCAACTTGTCGTAT
>NZ_AZUY01000097.1 GCF_000513935.1 Mesorhizobium sp. WSM3626
GATACGACAAGTTGCTCGCCAACTTCATGGGCTTTGTCAAACTTGCCGCTATCGCTATCTGGCTCAGGTAGTTAAATCGTCACTACGCCCTAGATAAGCTGCTTAGGAGCGTCGTCCGCGGCGATCAGGCGCGCCACGGCGTCTCCTCCAATTCGGCGGCCTTGGTGCGGATGGTCATGGCGTTGCCGCGCCAGTCGACGGCGCCACCGAGCCAGCCGCGCGCCCAGATGGACGGGAGCATCACGTCGCGCGCGATCATCGCCGCGACCATGCGCGGCGACAGATGCCAGCCCTTGGACAAGGCCAGCGCGCATTCCGGAAGGTAGAAGGCCGCCAACACGGCAATCGCGGTTGCCCAGAGGCTGACGCCCGCGCTCGCCGCCGCAACCAGCGCCAGCGCGAGAGGCACCGCCGCGCCGGTCAGGATTTCGGGCGCGAAGAACAGCGGGAAGGTGACGCGGCGCAGGCGCGCCCAGCGGGCCTGGCGCGACCAGATCTCGCCAACGGTACGCTGGCCGAGCGGCTGCTCGAAGGGCGCCGCAACGAGATTGACGCGCAGGCCGAGGCCGTTGACCAGCTTGGTGGCGGCGGCGTCCTCGGCTATCTCGGCGGCCAGCGCGCGAATGCCGCCATTGGCGTCCAGCATCGGCTTGTTCCACAGCATGCTCTTGCCCTGGGCAAAGCCGAGGCCGAGCGCCTCGCCGGCATACTGCCAGCGGGCCTGCAATGTGTTGAGGAAGGCGCATTCGACATCGGCCCAGAAACCCTCGGGTCGCGAACCGATCGGCGTCGAGCAGACAAGACCGGTGTCGGGCCGCCATGCCGCCATCATGTGCTCGACATAGTCCCTCGGCATCAAGACGTTGGAATCGGCAAGGATGACCCAGCTGTGGCGCGCCGCTTCCCAGCCCTTGACGCAATTGTTGAGCTTTGGATTGGCGCTGACACGGTCATCGCCGATCAGCAGCCGGGCCGGCACCTTGGAAAACCGGGCAATCGCCCTGTTTATCAGTTTGACCACCGGGTCGTCGGCATGGGCGACGCAGAAGATCAGCTCATAACGTGGCCAGTCGAGCGCGAAGGCGCGTTCCAGCGTCTCATGCGTGAACGCCTCGACGCCACGCGACGGGACGACGATCGATACCGGTTGCGACTTGCCGGCCGGCGGGGCGATCGTGCTTCGCCGTTTCAACCGTGAGGCGGCGAGCGAAATGCTGGCGGCGTTTGAAAGGATGAGAGCGGTCGAAAGCGAGGCGGCTATGAAGGTGAGTTCCATCGAGATCTGGTCACTCCGGAAAGGCGGCCCGCATCGTGGCCGTTTTCAACAGTTCGACAGAGCGCCGAGTCGCCCGGTTCGTGCACACCACCATTGTCGTGTGTCACTTAAATGACATTCTTTGCCGGCACCTGCGGTTCAAGGCCGGGCGCGACAAGACGCGCACGTTGACCTGCTCTCCGGGAGCGTCGAAAATCGTCGGATTGTTTTGGAGCCGCTCATGTACCGCGCCGTGACGCGCAACATCGAAGTGCAGGTCAGGCCGTTCTATCTCGAGGACCGTTCGGATCCCTCGGAGAACCGCTATGTCTGGGGCTATCAGATAACGATCGACAACCAGTCGGACGAGTTCGTGCAGTTGTTGTCGCGCTACTGGCACATCACCGATGGTGCCGGCCGGGTCGAGGAAGTGCGCGGGCCGGGCGTTGTCGGCGACCAGCCGGAGCTCAATCCCGGCGACAGCTATCAATATACGTCCGGCTGCCCGCTCTCGACACCGTCCGGGATCATGGTCGGACGCTACACGATGCGCAACAAGCGCGGCGAGACGTTCGACATCGCAATCCCCGCCTTCTCGCTCGATCTGCCGGGGACAAGGCGCACGGTGAACTGAGCACCGGCGGTCGCGCTGCCCCTCATCCGCCCGTCGGGCACCTTCTCCCCGTGAACGGCAGGGCTATCGCATATGAGTGATGGCATTGATGAGATAGTCGTCATTCCAGGCGCATTTCTTGATGCGGTGGCTGAT
>NZ_AZUY01000098.1 GCF_000513935.1 Mesorhizobium sp. WSM3626
GATACGACAAGTTGCTCGCCAACTTCATGGGCTTTGTCAAACTTGCCGCTATCGCTATCTGGCTCAGGTAGTTAAATCGTCACTACGCCCTAGGGAGGGAGGCAGGCAGTGCCGAACCCACATCTTTTCCTGCTGCGGCCAACGCGGCGCGCTGCTTGGAAGCTCAATTTCCCGCAGTCGCTAGGTTGCAAAAGTAACGCGAAATCAGTTCAGCAGGCCGTTCCTGGGTGATAGCCTCAAGTAGTAGAGAAAACCACGTAAGGACTCTGAGCGATGGAACGCCGTACCCGTAGAAATAGACCTGAAAGTTCAACCCGGGGTGAGGGTGCAGACACGCAATTCTCTGATATGCCGAGTGGCGTACTGGGGGACGTGGGGAGGAGTGCAGCCACCGACGACCCGGTTGAAACGTCGAACAACCTTTACGGTCTTCGGTCGGTGAGCGCGTCAGTCGGCGGCGAGTTCGCGACAAGCAATGCGGGACAATTTCACACACGGCTCAACCGGCTAGGCGATTCAGCTGAGCGCATGTTTACAGCGGCAATACCGCCAAACAATCATGTTCCGGTGTCCCAGCCCTTTCACGAACGCTATTGCCCCGTCGGCCCCATAACCAAGTTTCAAACTGCAACGAGGAAATCAGCTGCGGTCGACAAAGTTCTCGGCATGAATAGCGCGTTGGGTCAGTCTCTGGCACTTTCAAACATAGCAGGCCACATAGGTGACTTTGGCCAGGCAGATAGGGAGCGTCTTCTTGATAGATCGATCGAACTTGCTGAAACTTTCGGCAATGGACAGGCGGAAGCTCTGATAAATTCATGCGCGGCCCTTAAAAAAGGACGCGATTATTTGAGCGAACAGCAATCAGATCGAGTAGACGCGATGCTTGCACAGAGTGATTATATTCGGACTCTCTACGAGTCGTTTCCGGAGGCCTCCGGCCATGCCATGCAGCAGCCGCAAAACCCTGATTTGGATAGGAGCATCGAAGCAATTTACGCTCGATCCCGGCAGTTGCAACCAGATTGGACGTATCAGCAAGCGGATACGATTGGTGAGACCGGGGAACTTATCAACCAAGCCTACAATAGCGCGCGAGCGGAACTCATGGGCACCGACAGAACCAGAGACTTGACACGATGAGGTTCATGGACGTGACGTAGGTCAACTGCGTAAGCCTTATCGGGCCGAGGTCGTCTTCGCGGTCGACCTCGGTGGGGGCCACGGTGGACCTCGCAGAGGAGCCTTCAACGTGGACCGCGCACTTTGCCGCGCCAGCGGCGCAATCCCCTTAGCGCAACTGCTCAGCGGTTGTCCGGCAGTCCACAGCTTGTGAGTTATGCGTATTGTGTAGGGGCATGGAAAGCGGTGAGATCAAATTTCTGACCGGAGGTCAGGGGGACTGGCCATGAGGTGTATGTCGGTGAAGCCAAGAGCGTTCGAGCCGATTTGCGAATTCGCCGACCTCCGGGATCTGATGGCCGGCCAGCGAGCCGTTACCTAGGGAGCCAGATCCGCCCATCCGCGGTGTTGAGCCTGGTTATGGTGGTACGATCTTTCAATATGACTGTCCGGTCGGCGACCGCGCTCCGCCCAGAAGCGTCCGTTACACCGGACGAAATGCAATGTGACTTTCGCGGCAGGCCGGCCACCCCTAAATAGCGCTGGTTTTCCATGGGCAATCGGGGACTGTCTG
>NZ_AZUY01000099.1 GCF_000513935.1 Mesorhizobium sp. WSM3626
ACGGCAACGGCGTCTCCGGCCGCTACCAAGGTAATGACGGCAGCGCCGGGCAAATCACCGGCAAGGTGAGCGGCAACGTGCTGCGCTTCTCCTGGATCCAGAAGGACGGCACCCGCGGCAGCGGCAAGTTCACGCTCTCCAGCGATGGCCAGTCGTTCGCGGGCGGCTACAATTTCGGCAACAATCCCGACGCCATCGAAGGCAGCTGGAACGGAACGCGGCAGTAGCCGGGAAAGGCGCCCAATGATAGCCGAAAAAGGCCGAAACGGAGATAGCGGGTGGCGCTCGGGCATCGTCGCGCCGTTCGGATTGGAGCCGCCGATCAAGGCCGCGACTGCCAGGGGGGCGTACGCGACCTTGACGGGATACACCATCGGCCGATTGCTCCTGCCGCCGTTAGTAATGTTTGGGGTTCTCGTGCTATCGGACGTGACAATAGCTGCTAACGTCAAGCTCACATGTGGGCGCGCCGACGTCATGAACCCCAGCTGGGCTGTACCGATTACGTTTGTGTACGCAGGGGACGAGGCCGGCCCGGTAACGGTCACCGGACCTTTCGGAAGCTTTTCGATCACCGTTAGACCGCCCGGCGAGGCTCTGGATGGCACCGACAAAGTCCGCATTAAGCTGCCGGTTCGCGCCGATCTCGAAGCGTACATCGAGAAAAGTCGCGATCCGGCGTCAAATTCCGACGACAACCACGCTTTCCTCACCGCGCGCGATGCGTGCCTGCAGAAGCTCGCCCCGGCACCAGGGGGCGTCGATGTCGTAGTGGGACTGAGGATTGGCCTATTCGCCGACAGGGACGAGTCGAGCGGCGAGGATGCCTTTGTCGATTTCAGGCTCAGATACGATTCGGAAAGCGGGGCGCCGGACGGGGCGATGACCGTGGAGCCTCTCTCAGCTCAGTGCGTGTTGGAAAGGTGACGCGGTCTGGGAACAGATGGCGAGTGGGAGCTTCGCCTCACGACACGTGACGGGATTTCAGCTGCGGTTATCAACACACCAATTCAACCGGTCTTGGAGTGCACAATGCCCCTCATGTCAGTTCTGCGGATATCGGTCGTCGGCCTTATGGTCATGTCATGCGCGGCAATCGCCACCCCGGCATTCGCTCGCGACCGCCCGGGAACGCCGACGGATCCGAGAATAGGGCTATGCGGCGAAACAACATTGGACCTTTGCTTGAGTTGGAAAAATACGGCGGGATCCCTCTTCACGATCGGCGGAATGCGTCCCGAATTGGTCGGCTTCGAGGTCGAGATGACCAAAAATGGGAACAAGTACGCGCCGCCGGTTTTCTGCGCAGGCGACACGCAACTGGGGCAATGTTGGATACGTTCCTATTTCGATTACCACACGACACCACACCAGGAGGAGACCAGCACAATAAACAATGTCGGCTTCCGGACCTCGGCAGACCCGAACACCAAATACTGTTTCAGGGTCAGGGCACGAAGGAAATCCGACCAAGTTGTTTCAGCGGTTTGGTCCGGCACATCCTGTGTCACGACGCCATCCCAGCCGATCGCTTCACCTCCACCGCCGGAGAAGCCTGTCAAGCACACCGGCAGGAGCAACGCGTGTGTCGCCTATGGCGATCGCATGTCCGCCATTGCCAGCGAGGCGCGCGGCCT
>NZ_AZUY01000100.1 GCF_000513935.1 Mesorhizobium sp. WSM3626
GGCGCATGCCCGAAATGTCGCCGGCGCGCAGGCCGAGACGTGCAAGCAGGAGAAGCACTGCGCGGTCGCGGACGCCCATTGGCGTCGTGATGTCGCACGACGCGATAACCCGCTCGACCTCCGCCGTGGAGATGTAGCGCGGCAAGGCCGCCAACCGCCATTGCGGCACCGTCGGGATCGCATGATCAAGCCCCGACCGGCATAGGCCTTGGGTTGCTAAATATCTGAGGTAGCCCCGTAGCGCCATCGTCATCGTCTTGAGGTTTGCCCGCGAATTGCGCTGCGCTTCCCCCAGGATCGCTTGCCGAATGAGGCGGGCATCGTAATGCCTTGGATCGGGACCCAAAGCGGGAAGCAGCCGCATCACCATCCGGCCATGGCGATCGATTGTGCGCTCAGAAATGCCCCGGTGCCGTCTCAGCCAAATCTGGAATGCAAGGACATGGTCGTCGTGGGCACGCGGCTCATCCTGCGTCCATGGCGTCACGATCCCGCATTCCGCCAGAAAACTCACGAACCGCCGCGCCCGGTTCACGTATTTGGCGGACAGGCGATCGGCTCGTCGCACGCCGGGACAGCGGCATCGATGTCGCGCGAAACGGCGAACCGTATCCTCGTTGATCTCCGCGACAGCGATCTTGGCGCTTTGCAGCCAATGTCCGAAGTGACGAGCCGAGGCTTCGTAGCCTGACACCGTCAGGCGGGTGTGTCCCAGGCTCAACAATCGGCTCGTGAACGCTTCCACGAACGGTCGCAAGGCGCCCGGGTCCATCAATCGCGTGCATTCGAGCATAACTTCCTTCGACTTTGACAATGTGGTCCCCTCTCAAGGTCAAATGACGTCGAGAGACGACAAAATTATGCCGAGCAAGAAAGCGATTGAGCGCTCTAACACCTTGAAGTTGGCTTGATTGCGGCCTACTCTGCATAATCCAGCGCTCCACATAATTGCGGAAGTCCACCGGCTTCGTCGCAACCATCACCTTGGCCGCACCCGTCGGCCCGATCACGACGGCGCCTTCAGCGCACGGATCACCGCCCCACCGTCCTAGCGTCGGCGCCACGACCGACCCGCATGGCGACGCCGTCAATCTCCAGCTCGATCACGCCGGCTTCTCGCGCGGCCTTCCGCTTCCGTGTCGATCTCGCGCGCTTCCCCGCCGGTTCGGGCTCCTGTGCCGCGACCACTGCTGGAACAAACAACGGCTCCGGTGCCGGCGCATTCGCCAACGGCACACGCGCGGACCGGCGGACCAATGCATGTCGCCGAGCCACCGCGCTGACGGTCTCGCCAGCATCGTAGCTTTCCGCCACGATCCGCGCCTTCTCCTCCGAGCAACCATTCGCGCCGCCGTCCAGAACCCGTGAATATCTCAAGCCGTCGAACCGGATCCTCGTCCCTGGACTTAAGCGTAAGCTCTGAAATCGTCATGTGTCGAAGCCCTCAAAGGCTCCGAGCATCGTCGCTCACGACCATGCGCGAAAGGTGCTACCGGGACAGCG
>NZ_AZUY01000101.1 GCF_000513935.1 Mesorhizobium sp. WSM3626
CACGTATACGGAGAACGCGGCGGCGCAGACACTCTCGCCGAGCTTGGCAATCTCGGATGATGACAATACGACTCTCATTGGTGCAACGGTCCGCATCAGCGCCGGTGGCCTTGCGGGCGACGTTCTTGCGGCCCTCACCACGGGCACGAGTATCAGCGCGACCTGGAACGCGGCGAACGAGACCCTGTCTCTGTCCGGCAGCGACACGCTCGCCCACTACCAGCAGGTGCTAGGCACCGTTGCCTTCTCTTCTACCAGCGAGAATCCGACCGACTTCGGCAGCAACACTACCCGCACCATCGAGTGGCAGCTAAATGACGGCACGCCGGTAACGGGGGATCTGTATCAAGGACAGACTCAATATTCTGTCCAAGCCTCGATTGGCGGACCCTTCATTGTCGCCATGGGTGACCTGAACGGCGACGGTCGGGCCGATCTCGTTGCCGCGAACGTCGATGCCAACAACGTCGCGGTGCTGCTCGGCGATGGCCAGGGTGGCTTCGCCCCCGCGACGATATTTGCGACCGGGATAGGCCCAACCTGGGTTGAGATGGCCGATCTGAACGGTGATGGCAATCTCGACCTCGTCACCTCGAACGTCAATTCCAGCAACGCCTCGGTGCTGCTCGGCGACGGCCTTGGCGGTTTCGGCGCAGCAACCAACTTCAACACCGGAACGTATCCGAGGTCGGTCTCGCTTGGGGATGTAAACGGCGACGGCAAGCTCGACATGGTCACCGGCAACCAAAGCTCGACAGTGTCGGTGCTGCTCGGGAATGGCGACGGCACCTTCGCGGCCGCAACCAATTTCACCGTAGGAGGCGGGCCGCATTACTCAAGCGTCCTTGCGGACCTGAACGGCGATGGCAAGCTGGATCTCGCGGTGTCTAATACGGACTCCGCCGATATGTCCGTGCTGCTCGGGAACGGCGACGGCACCTTCGGAGCCGCAAGCAATTTCGCCGCAACAGGATCCATCGCAGTCGGTGACTTCAACGGCGATGGCAAGCTCGATCTCGTCGGCCTGAACGGCAACAGTGCTTCGGTGCTGCTTGGCGACGGTCTTGGCAGCTTTGGCGCCGCAACGAATTTCGCGGTCGGAACAGACCCGTTTGGCGTCAGAACGGCCGATCTCAACGGCGACGGCAAGCTCGACCTGGTTGTAACCAATGTTAGTTCCAACAATGTCTCGGTGCTGCTCGGGAATGGCAATGGCACCTTCGCGGCGGCAGTAGATTTTGCGACAGGATCGCGGCCGTGGAACGTTGCCATCGGCGACCTGGACGGCGTCGGCGGTGCCGACCTGGCGGTCACCAACTACGGCTCCGACAGCATCTCGGTCCTACTTAACAACAGCACCGCCCTCAGCGCCGTCCAGCACACCACCGTCACTGTCACAGCCATCAACGATGCGCCAACGATCAGTTCGAACGGCGGCGGCGACACG